>MFNK01000001.1 GCA_001782045.1 Candidatus Levybacteria bacterium RIFCSPHIGHO2_01_FULL_36_15b
ACGCTTGGAAAAATCCAGGAGAGATTTCAGTTACATCATCGGAAACAAAATGAGCCTTAGACTCTCTTCGGAGAGTCCTGAATAATGAGGATACAGGACGTATCCTGTTTAGGTAGCTGTTCGACTGCGTTCACAGCTATAGCAGGAGAACATCCCGAGCGAATCGAAGATCCTGAGCAGGGTCGAAGGAGTCGAGGGAAAAACGCATATGTTTACTATTTATATTCTTCGTACATCTTCTAATACTTTATATATTGGACAAACTAATAATTTAGAGAAAAGAATTCTTGAGCACAAAAATAAAACTTCAAAATCAGCTAAATATACACGTTATTTCAAATCATTCGAGCTAGTATATTCCGAAACATTTGACACTCGTTCGGAAGCAATGAAACGTGAATGGCAATTAAAGCAATGGCCTCGGGTAAAGAAAGAAGCTCTGATCTCAGAAAATAACAATTTATTGAAGAAACTTTAGCCCGGACACCTCATATTTTAATTTCTATTAATTTAAGTACTAAATTTTAAATGAAAGAAAAATGCCTCCTGTAATGTATTAATAATAGAAAGGGGGTGAAATATATGAAAAGAATAACAATGTTAAGTTTAGGTTTGGGGGCAATTGGTTTAGGTTTAATTGCAGCTCATCCAAACATAGCAGACGCATACAGAGGGGATCCTTCAGTGCAGGGCCCAAATTATTCGGAAGAACGCCATGAGGCAATGGAAAAAGCGTTTGAGAATAAAGATTACAATGTTTGGAAAAATTTAATGCAAAATCGAGGCAGAATTACACAGGTAATTAACAAGGATAATTTTGCAAAATTAGCCGAAGCACATAGATTAGCAGAGCAGGGAAAAATTCAGGAAGCTAATCAAATCAGACAAAGCTTAGGTTTGGGACTCCAAAACGGAAACGGACAAATGTCTGGCATGGGTATGTACAGGTGGAGCAAGTAATTTGCGGTAGATGCAAATGTCAAAACCCGATTAATATCGGGATTTTGGCATATTAAATCTAATGAAAGAAAATTGAGTTATTAATTGTAATATAATGTGTGAGATATGCGTGATTATAAAAAAGTTAGCGATGAGGAACTTATTGAAGATATACGTTCAAAGAATAAGGAGCTTTATGTTCATATAGTTGATAGATATCAGAATAAACTTATGAGATATATAACTTATTTAATTCATGATGAACAAAAAGCCGCAGATAGTGTTCAGGAAACATTTATTAAAGCATATATAAATCTAAATGGATTTAATGTCAACAAAAAATTTTCAAGCTGGATTTATCGCATCGCTCACAATCAAGCAATGAATCTAGTTAAAAAATATACAAAAGAAGTATCTATGGATACTAGTTTTGATATAAGAAGTAACCATGATATAGAAGAAGAGTTTAGTAAAAAAGAAATTGTGCAAAAAGCACATAGCTGCTTAAATCAAATGCCGATAATATATTCTGAACCGTTAGCACTTCATTTTTTAGATGAAAAATCTTATGAAGAAATTAGTGATATATTAAGAATTCCTATGGGTACAGTCGCAACACGTATTAGCAGGGCAAAGTTTATAATGAAAAACATATGTCAAAAAAACAAATAAATATAAAAAATAATGTAATGGCTCAAATTAAGGAAGGCAAAATTACTATGCATTCCAAGGCTTATTTTGTTATCGGTTCAATTTTTCTTTTTGTTGGACTTATTGCTTTATTTATTTTGTCGGTATTTCTTATAAATATAATGTTTTTTATTCTTAAGGCTCATGGTCCAATGGGACAATATAGATTAGAACTTCTAATTTCCAATTTCCCTTGGTGGGCGCCCCTTTTTTCGATTTTAGGAATTATTTTAGGTATATGGATTTTAAGAAAATATGACTTTTCCTATAAAAAGAACTTTCTTCTTTTAGTAATTCTTTTTATAGGAGCAATTGTTTTTACGGGTTGGCTAATGGACGCAACAGGAATTGATAATATTTGGTTTAAAAGGGGACCAATGCAGGGGATTATGAAGCGCTATATTCAGGGGAATAATATACCAAGTCCGGGACTCAATAAACAAATGCGAAATAACAGAATGATGCAATTTAATCAATAAATTTTATTTTGTCTCTCATACCGCTTTTATTCTCTAAAGACTAGATGTTGCTTTAATGACTTAACAAGACTAAGATTAAGATCCTTAGCATTTTGCTCGCCATTTACTCGCTCAAAGGGTCTATAATGTATCTATGGCAGATTCTTCCTCTTGTTTAATTCTTTTAACATATAAAGGTAAAATTCTTCTTATGCATAAGACAAAAGGAGTACTTGATACTGATGCTCACCCATGGAGTTTAATAGGAGGAATACGCAGGGATAAAGAATCTTTTGAAGATGCGATAATAAGAAGTGTAGAAAAAGAAACAGGTATAAAAATACAAAACGTTGAGCGTATTTCCGAGTTTAAATATCATGCTGCTCTAACAGACGATAATATAAACAAAATGCAACGCGAGGAATTTCAGCTGCTAGACTTTTTTGCTTTAAAGGATTTACAGAAGCTTTTGCTATCTCCTTCTACGCAGGAATTTGTGTTTAAATACGAACATCTTTTAAGTAGCTAATTGGCACTAATTATGCTATAATAGAAAGCGCAGATTGTATATAAATACATCTGCTTATATTTGATTTAGTTTTTAAATAGATAGAAAGATTTCAATTTTCTACAAAACATCTTCTTAAAACTTAAAACCACTTCATTTGAGCAGAGCTATTTGTATGCAAACTCGTAATTAATATGTATAACAGAAATAGAAATCATTGGAATAGAAAATCAGGAGGAAACTTTGCCCAAAATGGCCGGAGATATTCCCATCCGAGATTTACTAAAAAATTAGACCAAAACCTCTTTATTAGAAAATCATCAGTTGTAGAATTGCCCAAAGAACAAGAATCACAAGCAAGATTTTCTGATTATGTAATAGACGAAAAAATAAAAAGAAACATTGCAGAGCACGGATATAAAATCCCTACTTCAATACAGGAACAGTCTATTCCGCATATCCTTTTAGGAAGAGATATTATTGGAATTGCCAATACCGGAACAGGCAAAACCGCAGCGTTTTTAATAACTCTTATTAATAAATCTCTTGTAGATAGGAATCAAAGAACATTAATTTTAGTTCCAACACGGGAACTAGCTGTTCAGATTAGAGACGAGTTTAAAATATTTGCCAAAGGTACAAACCTTGAAGCCGTAGCGGCAATTGGAGGCGTAAATATTAAAAACCAAACTTATGCATTACGACACAAACCTCACTTTGTTGTCGCAACTCCGGGAAGACTTAAGGATTTAATTGAGAGAAGAGAAATAAATCTTTTATTTTTTCAAAATGTAGTACTGGATGAAGTTGATAGAATGGTGGATGTAGGATTCTTACATGAAATAAAGTATATTGTTTCCCTTCTTCCTAAAATTCGCCAATCACTTTTCTTTTCTGCAACGGTTGACAAGAAAACAGAGGAAATAGTAAAAAGTTTCGTTACTAATCCTGTAAAAATTTCGGTTAAGAGACAGGAAACAGGAGAAAATATAAATCAGGATATTATTAAAATAAACAAAAATTCATCCAAAATAGATACTTTACATAATTTACTTATCAAACCAGAGTTCGAAAAAGTTTTGGTATTCGGAAAAACAAAATGGGGAGCAGAAAAATTATCGAAAGCCTTAATTGACAGGGGTTTTAAAACTGCAGCGATTCACGGAAATAAATCTCAAAATCAAAGACTAAGAGCCTTGCAGGAATTTAAAGATAGTAGATTGCAGATTTTAATCGCAACAGACGTTGCTTCAAGAGGTCTTGATATAGAAAATGTAACACACGTAATTAATTATGATGCGCCTTCGTCTTATGAGGAATATATTCATAGAATTGGAAGGACAGGCCGTGCGGGTAAAACCGGAATCGCCTTGACCTTTGTGGAATAATCAGCATGAAAATACTTACTAATATTCAATCAGTACAAGTTGGTGGAATATCTCAATCAGTTTCCTCTTTCTTACAATTTATAGAAAAAAACAATGATACAGACATTAACGTTGTTGGAGTAGATATTATAAGAAAATACTCTCCTAATGATCAAATTCTTTCTACCCGTAAAACCCGTAATAAAATTACTACTATTACCAAGACAGTTTTTTGTAAAGAAATACACAGTGTTTTATTGGGAATAAATTCTTTAAAAGATTTAGAAAAAGAATACCAGAGTATAATTGAAACATTTAAGAAAATAATTCTGTTGGAAAAACCAGATTTAATTGTGTTAAACGGAACATATTTTATACCCTGGTGTTTACATTTGGCAGCAAAGACATTTAATATTCCGGTTTTGCTACATTATCATGGAATAATTACTAAAGAAACCGAAAGTTGGGATGCACACTCTCATTTACTGATGAAACAGATGGAACAGACTTTCGATAACAGCCGTATTCAATATATTTTTCCATCCAGTCTGGCAAAAGAAGTAGTTGAAGATCAAGTTTTTGGTCATAAAATTTCGCACAGTGCTATTTTGCCCAACTCAATACCTGCTCATTTCTTTGAAATTAATTCAAAAGGTGCATCAAGAAATATAGGAATTGTAAATAGATGGACTGCTATTAAAAATCCTAAATTTGTAACTGAATTTGCCAAATATAATCATGGGAAAAAAGGTGCATATAAAATTAATTTAGTAACAGACGTTAACTCAATAAAAATACAAGACAGAAGAAGATTAAAGTATGTTACGCTTCATTCAGGAATGAGTCCCATAAAACTGGGTAAATTCTATGGGGCAATGGGCGCCATTCTTTGTCCTTCGATTTTTGAATCCTATGGCAATGTCCCCCAAGAGGCAGTTGCATCAGGAACTCCAGCATTAGTTGGTAATAATATGGGAATAGCCGAAATGTTTAGAACCTTAGGACTTGAAGACTTCATTATAGATTTTTCATCGTTAAAAAATGTTTTCGAAAAGGTAAATGAATTTAGTAATCAAAGCGTGAATAAAAATATAAGAAATAATATGAAAAATGAATTATCATCGGATAAATTAAATACTAAACTACTTAATATATATAAGCAGACTACTCATTAATAACTAATCCTCGAGTAGCTTAAAAACATCCAAAAGAAAGTAGAATTTGTGGTATACATAAAATATGGGAAAAAAGCGGTTTGATGAAGTAGATGTGTCTCGGGCGTTGGGAATAATCGGAGTAATTGCAATCCACATCCTTACATATAATTTAACCAATCCCCTTAATAAATTTTTATGGAACTATCTACAATTTTTTGTTATAGCATTTGTTTTTTGCTCGGGATTTGTACTTACACTTGCTTACCAAGAAAAGTTAAATACAATTAGACAAGTATTTCAATGGTATAAAAAAAGACTAATCCGAATTGCTCTGCCATTCTGGATCTATTTGGTAGTTCATTATAGTTTTTGGCTTTTGTTCCCTGACTTTTTTTCCGGACTCGGCCTTTCAAAGTCGGTGGACTATTTTATTAAATCAGCGCTTTTTACAGGCGGAACAAATTTTAACTTTCTACCCCTTCTTTTTATTCAACTTATGATTTTATTTCCTCTTTTTTTAAATTTGTTCAATAAGAAAAAGATTATTTTTACTTATCTGTTCTTTTCTATATTTATAACTCTAATATTTACAGTTGCAAAATTTCCATATTCTTTATACAGAGAGACAATGTGGGTGCCATGGTCGCTTGTTTTGCTTTTGGCGATTTATTTTTATAAGAAAGAAAAAGAAGATAAAAATTCTATGGTTACTAAATTAAGATATCTAAAGTGGGGAGCGGTGTTTTTTCTTGGTTTCGGAATTCTATATTATCTAAATCCATACTTGGCTAAAACGCAAATTTTATATAATCATAAATATCCACCTGATTTATATTATCTTTTGTTTGGGGTTTCTCTCACTCTAGTAATTCTATTAATTGCTAAATTAAAGATTTGGCAAAATCAAAAAATAAAAAATATATATTATTTTGTCAGCAGAAATTCCTATAAAATCTTTTTTATTCATTTTATAATTTTGGATTTTGTCTTAGTGTTAGCTAACGAAAACTATTTATTTCAAAACCCGTTAACACAATTTGTAATTATATTTTTACCAAGTCTTATTTTAGGATATATTTTCGAAAAGATATCTTTAAAATTTAGAGTGTTATAATAAATTTATGAATGATATGAAAAATAAGACGGACGAATACTGGAGGAAAAAGCTAACCTCAGAGCAGTATAAAGTTTTACGGGAAAAGGGAACAGAGCCTGCTTTTACTGGCGCTCTATATAATAATCACGAAAAAGGAATGTATAAATGTGCTGCTTGCGGAGCAGAGCTTTTCTCTTCTGACACAAAGTTTGATTCAGGAACCGGCTGGCCAAGCTTTGACAATCCCCTCAATCGCGAGAATATAGAGCTCAAGGATGACAATTCTTATGGAATGCAAAGAACCGAAGTTGTTTGCAAAAATTGCGAATCTCATTTGGGACACCTTTTCAATGATGGCCCAAAAGAAACAACGGGAATGCGTTACTGTATTAATTCCTGCGCCTTGGATTTTGAATAGTTTTTTCGATTTTAATTTACCGGTACTGCAGTAACTATCAATCTTTTTTCATCATTATATCCAGTGCAAGTATATAAAGTTAATGTTTCTTTTTTTGTGGGCTGAATAACTTCGACCTGGTTTGGATAAACTTGTGTAATTTTATTAACTTTGTATCTATACCATTTGTCCTTTGTGAAAACATAAACTATGTCCCCGACTTTGACATTTTTTAAATTATAAAAAAGTTCCTCTCTTGCATGAGCAAAAACCACAGTATTGGAGGCAGTTCCCGGCGTTCCGCTGCCTAAACCGTATGAAGCAGTAGTTTCGGACAACTCCCAGTAACCATTAACTATTTTCGAAGGAGTTACGGGAAGGTCTATATCCGAATTTGGAATAAGGACTTTTACAGGGATTCTATCTCCTGATTTAGATTCTAAAAGTTTTGAGTTAATTACAATCGGGTTTTTCTCCAAATTGGTTTGAGACGGTGTAAGTTTGAGAGAAGGCAGGCGGAAAGTTAAAAGGGCAAGAGCCATTATAACCAAAAAAAGACCAACTATTTTATTTATTATTTCCTGGTGTTTCTTGAGCTTCTTCTTGAAGTTGGTTAAAAATTTTTTAGAAGAAGAAACTTTAGTTTTCTTCTTAGGCATTTTTTCTGAAGTACTTAAACCCGACCCCTGCAAGCCCCATGGCTGCTAATATTTGAACAAGGCTAAGGTATATATTTGAACCAGAACTTGTTGTAGAAAGTCCTAATACTGATTGCGTACCCAATACTTGTCCACTTGGTTGATTACTACAATCGTGTGTTGAACATCCAAGATTGTCTGATCTACCGTCTCCAGGTCCGCCGACATTAGGTGTTTGGGTTGGAGTTGGCGTAGGTTCTTCTGGCGTTATAACAGTCGGTTCGGTACAAGACCCTTCAGGATAGGAATCGCCATTTGCATCCCAAGAATTATCCGTATTGTAATTGCCACCTGCTCCGATTGTCGAATGAATACCTCCCGGATCCGCCGAATCATCAGCTCGTACGTCATAAACAACGACGCAAACATTTGTGGGGGCTGAAGATAAAACATGACTATTGTCCACCCAATTATCCGGTGTTACTTCACAAGGATTTCCGCCATTAGCAAGGTGCATTCCTGCTCCGTCTAAGGCATTACTATTATTATTTTCAGGAGTCCCGTCATTTATGAAAACAGCAAATCCTAAAATGTTTGTCTCTTCGCCTGGTTCACATTCTTCCCAAGCATAAGAGCCTGAAGCATCGAGTTGTCCTGTACTTGAATTATAAGTTGCAGTTATTGTTACAGGCGCTCCCGTATCTGCATTTACAGTAGTAGGAGATTTTTTTGCAACGAAAAATAAACCTGCCGCAAGAACTATTAAGAATAAGACCGTCAGTAATTTTTTCATCTATAAAAAAACTGCCCTACGGACAGTTAATTTGGGGATTATATTCGATAGATTTCATTTTGTCAATAGCTAAAATTTACTGCTTCTATTTCACATCAACAAGTTTTGTGCTATAATCTCCAACTATAAGACCTATGGGCAGGATTTTTTTTATTGTATTTATATTATTGTTTTCATATTTTTTCTTTGCGCCGCAGGCGTTTAATCAGGCTAGTGCTAATCATTGTACTGACCCAAAACCCAACAGCGCTCCAATACTTATTTCAGCAAAAGCTGGGGAAGATAGCGTTTCTTTATTGTGGACAGAAGCTTTAGATCCAGTAACTTATTACTTGGTTGCTTATGGTCTATCTAAAGAAAATCTTGAATATGGCAATCCCAATATAGGGCCAAGAGGAACCACTTCCTACACTGTAGGCGGATTAGCAAAAGGAGTAAAGTACTATTTTAGAGTAAGGGCAGTAAATGGATGTAAGCCTGGTAAGCTTTCAAATACGCTTACAGCGATACCAGGGTTTATAGAAAAAGCTACTAGCTTGCCCAACTTATCTATTTATAAAATAGTTCAGGGAGCAAGTGTATCCGCAACGCCAACGTCAGAATTAGACACAGCAGTTCCCGCCCCACTCGTTATAACGGGTGAAGAGAAAGTTAAATGCACAACATGTGTAAGCTGGCAATTATTAATAGCAGAAGCAATACTTTTGATCTCGTATCTTTATTTTGCAAGAAGAGTTACTTTCTTAAAACAAATTTTTTCTATAGCAATTCCAATTGCGATGTATATAATGTTTTGGAAAATTAACGGACAATGTTTTAGCGAAGGATTTTTCTGTAAGTATTTTCTGCAGCTTAATATAATTATATTTATGGTTATTGTAATTCTTTACAAGAATAAATATATAAATTTTAAAACTAATCTTCTAGAGAGTTTCTTTAAAAAAGTAACCAAGAAAAAAATAAAGAAAAGAAGGAGAAAATAATTTATGTTAGATGCAATAATTAACACCATGCAGCTTATTTTTAACGACATTGGTTTTTATTCCCAGCAATATTTGGATAGATATGCATTTTTAGTTCCGCTTGGAGTAATTGGAATATGGCGATGGTCTGTTTGGATGATAAAAGAAATTGCGGGGCTTAATTACCATCCCAAAACAAAGGAATATAATACTAAGGTTTCCATAGTAGTTCCTGTTTATAATGAAAATCCAAAAGTTTTCGTGCAGGCTCTTGATTCTTGGAAGAAAAATAATCCAGCGGAAATAATTGCAGTAATTGACTATACAGATTTAACATGTATAGAAATTTTTAAGAAATTTAAAAAATCTTTTTCTGGAGCTGTACTTATTGTTACCAAAATTCCGGGAAAACGCCAAGCACTTGCAGACGGAATTAAAGTTGCAAAAAGCGAAATCGTAGCACTAGTTGATAGCGATACAATTTGGGCAGAAGATGTCTTAAGAAATGGTTTGCCTCCTTTTCATGATAAACGCGTTGCAGGTGTTGCAACATATCAAAGCGTTTTAAACCCTAAAACTTTCGCACAGAAAATTTTTGATATACAGCTTGATTTAAGATATAGACATGAATACCCATTCTTAGCCGCTTTGGGTAATGCCCTTGTCTGTTTATCCGGAAGAACCGCTTTTTATAGAAGAGAAGTCATTCTTCCCATGGTGGATGATTTAGTAAATGAGAAGTTTTTAGGGAGGCCGGTTATAAGCGGCGATGATAAACGGTTAACATATCTCGTGTTGGCAGCCGGATGGAAGGTTGCATACCAGAGTACTTCTCATGTATATACCCCGGGGATGAGTAGTTTACGCGCATATTTGAAACAAAGGCTCAGATGGACAAGAAATAGTCTCCGCGCTGACCTGAAAGCAATTCTTAGTGGATGGCCGTTCAAGCATCCGGCTCTTCTTTTTTTTCAAATTGATAAGTTCCTTCAGTCGTTTGTGATTATATTAGCGCCTATTTATTTTTTTGTTTCACTCTATTTTCATCTATGGATAGCCGCACTGGTAATTCTTTGTTGGTGGTTTATTAGTAGAACTATAAAATTGTATTCCCACTTTTCGTATAAACCCCAAGACATTGTTATCTTACCCGGATATGTGTTGTATTCGTTTTTTGCAGGATTACTTAAAATCTATGCATTTTTTACTCTGAATTCACAAGGGTGGATAACTCGCTGGGATAAATCAAGGCTTCCTCAGTTTAGATTTCTTCTAGCAGTTCCTGCTTATGTTGCTACTGCATGTGTTGTTTTACTTATTACATATGGAGTTTATATTTATAAAGAACATACATATTTAATTCCAAAATCGCAAAGGGAACAGCTATTAACAAAAGCTTTGCCAAGTATTCCGACAAATGTTATTGCCAGCAGCACAGTTTTAGGAGCATCTACATCGGCTCAAAAACAGTTATTCACTAAGCGCTACGAAGCAAAAGGAAACGAAACTTTTACCCAAATTGCAGAAATATTCGGCGTTGATGCAAATCAATTATATTACGCAAATATGGCCAAGGCGCCAAACAGAAGTATCGTAAAAGGAACCATCTTATCTGTACCCGGGAAAGATATGCAATTAGAGCCAGATGTAAAACTTATTAAACCAACAACTTCAGAAAACCCTTTAAATATTAGTTATGACCAAAAAACCAACACGCTTTTAATTATAGGAAGAGGACAACAAATAACCTTAAAAGATATTAGAGATAACGGAGGGAAAAAGTATTTAGAAGAGATTTTACCAAAAGTCTGGCATGCAAAAGCTACAATTTTCTTATCAAATGGTGTTACTTTACTGCTTGATAAAAATGAAGTAACATGGCTTAAACTTGAAAGCAATAAAAAAAGTTTTTCCATGCTTCGCTCTATAGATAGCGATATTATTATCAACGGCGTAAAAATAACTTCCTGGGATAGTGAAAAAAACGATTACGATAAAACACTAACGGACGGAAGAAGTTTTGTTATGGTAAAAGATAATGCAAGAATGGATATTTACTCATCGGAACTTTCTTATTTGGGTTATCCGACTGCGTCAGATATTTCCGTATCTCCTTATGGAGTTTCATGGAAGTTAAATAAGCTGAAATTAAAAAAAGTGCTTCTTACAGGAGAAGTTATTAACAGTAAATTCCACCATAATTATTTTGGTACTTATACCTATGGAGCAACAGGTATGTTATGGAAGGGAAATGAGTTTTATGAAAATATCCGCTATGGACTTGATCCTCATGACGATTCAAACGGATTTATGATCGAGAAAAATATAGCCCACGATAACGGTTCACACGGAATTATTCTTTCGAAACGCTGTATGTACAATACAATCCGCAATAATATTTCCTACAACAATAAGTTGCATGGAATCATGCTCCATGAAACATCCGACTTTAATATAATTGAAAATAACAGCGTAACCGGTAATACAAGCGGTATTGCTCTTTATCATTCAAGTAACAACATTATTCGAAATAACACAATAAAAGATAACAGGCATGGGGTAAGGGCAAATGCGAGCTCAAATAACAATACGGTGCAAAACAATACTATTACAGGAAGTAAATTATATGGTATCTATTTTTACGATAAAACAAATAACAATTCTATTTTAGATAATACTTTTGAATATAACAATGTGGGTATATATATTAAATCAGCCTCAAACAAAATCAGTAAAAATTCTTTAATAAATAATGCTGTTGGAGTTTATTTTCAGGATAAAGCTTCGAACAATAGCTTAACAGATAATCAAATTAAGCAAAGTGGTATTTATGGAGTTTATACAAAAGTTGCTACGCAGGTAAGCAACATATTAGGTGTTAATGAGTTACAAAGAAACCGTAAAGATGTTATGGGAATGGCAGAAAACTAGTAGGAGAATTAGATTAAAATACTACTTGAATTTTTGAATATAAAAGTGTATATTACTATAACACATAAATTCATCTTACTGCCTCAAGATGTTTTCTAAATAAAAATGATAAAACCAAGCATTTGTATTATCGGACCAGGAGTTGTTGGGCAAGCAACAGGTAAAGTCTTTGTTGCAAAAGGAATAAAGGTGGGATTTTTAGGACGAACAAAAGAAAAAGTTGAAATCCTAAAAAAAGAAGGTTATAACGCATTTACAAAGGATGAGCTTCTTGACGGAAATTATGATTTCGACATAACTATATTCACTGTCCCAACCCCCACGGTGAAAGGGAAAATTGACCTAATTGTTCTTAAACAAGCGTCGGCAGATTTGGGAAAACGTCTCAAGTATTCTAAGAAATATCATCTAGTTGTAGTTAAAAGTACAGTGCCCCCTGGAACAATAGAAGATCTGGTTATTCCTACAATAGAGAAATACTCAGGTAGAAAAGTTGGAAAAGATTTTGGCGCCTGCATGAATCCTGAATATCTTCGGGCAGAAACAGCCTATGAAGATAGTCTAAATCCCTGGATAATTTTAATCGGAGAATACGATAAAAAATCCGGTGACATGCTTGAGTTAGTTTATAAAGATAAGTTTGATTGTCCAATATACAGGTGCGAACTTAAAGAGGCGGAAATGCAAAAATATGTCCACAATCTCTACAATGCTCTAAAAATAACCTTTTTCAATGAAATGAGAGAAATTGGAAAAGAGATTGATGCTGATACTGAAAAGATGTTCAAGCTTGTTGCAATTAGTGCTGAGGGCATGTGGAACCCAAAGTACGGCATAAGAGATAGGGGTCCATTTGATGGAAGTTGCCTCCCAAAAGATACGCAGGCATTTTTTCATTGGGCGGAGGCAAGTGGATTTGATGCGTCTTTGCTAAGAACAGTTATTGATGTAAATAACAAGCTGATTAGTAAATTGGGCCTTCATGAATTTGGTTTTGAAAGCAAAAATATCTTATAATAAAACATATTGTTTGATATTACTTATTGCTTCAGTTTATACTCTACATAATAAATGCGCCAGAAAAGAATATATCCTTTCTACTTTCTACGAGAGGGCAACATGAAAAAACGCTTAAAAAGGTTACTGAAGAAGTATCAAACCCCTTTATGGTTAATGGCAAAGGCATTTCTTTTACTATTTTTTATACTTATCGTTTATTCTGTTTCTTCAAAAGTGAATAATAAAAAGACAGAGCAGACGAAACTTCAGGAAGAACCAACTGCTGTGAAGGCTCATACAACCGTGGTTGATGCAAAGCCTACCATTATGCCGACATCTTCGCTCCCACCTGCTAGAGTAACATACCCGTCACAAATACTGAATCTCACCAATTGGAAAATAACACTTCCTACTGGCGTGCAAAAAGATGCAACAGAAATAGAGCAACCGGAATTGACAACCTACAATATTGACCCTTGGTTCATAGTTGTGCCGGAAGGCAATGGAGTGCGCTTTAGAGCAGCAGTAAATGGTGCAACAACAAGTGGTTCAGACTACCCCCGTTCAGAACTTAGGGAGATGACAAACAATGGTAGAAAAAAGGCAAGCTGGTCTTCAGGAATTGGAATACATACTATGTTTTTAGACCAAGCAATTACCGCTGTGCCGAAAATCAAACGAGACATAGTAGCGGGACAGATTCATGATGCCAACAAAGACATTATTGCGATACGACTTGACTATCCTATTCTTCACATCAGGGTTGATGGGAAAAACCTTCATACGCTAGACTCTAGCTATATACTTGGAAAAAGATTTACGATTAAGTTTGTGGTAAACGATGGTCAGACCAAAGTCTATTACAACAATAGCTCAAATCCCGTGTATACGCTTAACAAAAAATATTCAGACGCTTATTTCAAAACAGGTGTTTACACTCAGTCAAATTGTAGTAGGGAAGGCTCTTCTTCTGTTTGCAATGATAATAACTACGGTGAGGTGGTTGTTTATCAGGCAACGGTAACACATCAGTAATCACTGACCAGAGGGTAAAGAATAGTCAAGTTATTTGGTTTCTAATGCTTCTAATCCGGGAAGCTTATTGCCACTTAGAAACTCAAGCATTGCGCCTCCTCCTACAGAGACAAAGGAGAATTTAGAAAGAAGATTTTGTTTTCTAAGATAAGATAGAGAATCTCCTCCGCCCACTACGCTATAAACCTTTGATTTTAAAATCCCTAAAGCGAGATCTCGTGTACTTTCGGAGGAATCTTCTTCCTCTGTTACTCCCATTGGCCCGTTCCAAACAACAGTTTGTGCATTGTCTATAATTTGAAGAAAATTTTTAACACTATTTTTAGTTATATCTTTTTTGTCTTCAGTTAAGTCTGCAACCAAAAAAGAGGAATTTCTTTCTGTAGTTTTTTCATGCATAACTTTTAAAATTACTCCCATCTCTTTAGCTATTTTCCCACCGACCAAAACATAGTCTGCAAAATAATACATATTCTCAACTAGAGGAAGTTTTGTTTCTATTTTTGCCCCACCCACTATAACAACAAGCGGTCTTTTGGGATTTTCTAAAATGCCCGATAAAACTTTTACTTCTTTTTGTAATCTGAAACCTGCAAAATTAGGCAGATATTCGGTAACTCCAACTATTGAAGCGTGAGCCCTATGGGAGGATGCAAAAGCATCATTTACATAAATTTCCGCCAAAGATGCCAATTTTTCTGAGAATTTTTTATCATTTTCCTCTTCTCCTTTATAAAATCTTAAATTTTCAAGCAAAAATACATTTCCAGTTATCTTCCAAGCCTTAAACCCCTTTATATCAACAACCTTTAATTCGTTATGAAGCCCAAGGGATTTTTTAATCCACTCAGCAACTGGTTTTAAGGAAAATTTTTCATCCTCATATTTTGGTCTTCCCAGGTGTCCAGTAATAAATACCTGCGCTTCGCTTTTCAGCAAATACTCAAGAGTTGGAAGCCAAGTTTTTAACCTTGTAGTATCCAAAATTTCTCCGCTTTTTATAGGAACATCCAAGTCCGCCCTTAAAAAAACAGTTTTATTATTAACATCGGCATCTTTTACGCTTTTTAAATATTTGCTTATCATATTTTAAATAAAAAAAACTGCTCTTGAAGCAGTTTGAGGCATTATTATATTGTGTGGTTCTTATTTTGTCAAATACAAATATATCTTACTATATAAGAAAATATTAATCTCCTTTCTTCCATAACCTTTTGAAGAGGAAATAAAGAAGTGCTACTACAATTAAGAGTATTAAAACATTCAGTAAGTTATTTGAAAATAGGGAATTTAATAGATTTTGTGTAGGAGCTTGCTCTGGGATATATTCTTCAACTTCCGGCACAGCGCTTTCTGTTGCCAAAACTTCTTTTTCCTGCTCGGGAGAAACTTCTGCGGCCAGAACACTTTCTGGGGCGAACGCAAATGCGAGTTGTGGCCCGGTTGTAAGTCCCAATGTGGCTCCACCCACACCGCCTCCGCTTGAGCCCCCATCAGATCGTCCATCAGACATGCCATCTCCAGGAAGCCCAAGTATGTAATTAACCGTAAAGCTTTGTTCTGCGCCCACTGCTTCCGGAGAACCATGGGAAATTACTCTATAGTAATATGTAGTTCCTGTTGTTAAGCCAGTAACAGTCACAGAATGAGATGTAACTTTTGGAGCTGTATCCGCTTCAACTGTTGAATTAGCATATCCATAATTTGGAGCTGATCCGAGTACCGCATGGGAAACTGTATCATATATCACTCTGCTTGTAGCGGGATCATCTGTAGTCCAGGTTGCTGTCAAGGAAGTATCATTAACTCTTGTAAGAGCTTCATTAGAGATTACGGGTGCAATTCCATAAACCGCTTCTAAGATTCCACTTGGATTGCCTGCGTTATCATATGCTATAGCTTTAAGAGTTGTATCAACGCCAATCGCAATTGGGTCGGTATACTCTGTTGAAGTATTATCCGGAGTTGTCCCGTTGGCTGTGTAATAAATCGCCGCCACTCCGCTAGTTGCATCGTTTGAGGATAAAGTAACTGATTGATCGGAAGTATAATCGCCTGCAACAGGATCGGCAACGGGAGTTGTGGGGGCCGTGGTGTCATAAGTAATATCATAAACTTCCGGGCTTGTTTCGGTGTTGCCTGCTGTATCAGTTGCTTCGGCTTTAATATCAAAAGTCCCATCACTTGGAGGAGTCCAGGTAAAGTTCCATTCAAAGGGTTCACTGGTTTCGTTATCGAGTGGTTGGGTTTCTTCTGTTTCAGAATCAGTATCAATTTCATTCCATAGAAAATCCCCGTCTTCCTCTACCGATTCTCTATAGAAAAGCCGGACATAATCAACAGTATCCAGAGATTCATCAGAGGAGGAGCCAGAAATCTCAATCGGGTCATTTGTGATAAGTCCTTCCTCCGGTGAATCAATAGTTGAGGTCGGTGGAGTTACATCGTTAGAAAAATAGAAATGCACCTCGCTTGTGTCTTCCTGGTTACCAGCGTTATCAAGTGCGTGGGAACGTACCGTATATCCTTCAATACCAGATTCGGGAAGAAGATCGGAAGAATCAATTTCTTCATATGTCCAGTCGGGATCGCTAAAATCAGCTTCGTTTAAAATCTCCCCATACTCGCTCTCGTCGTACCAACCAAACTCTTCGCCACATTCTGCTATATCACACCAATAATAACTATCCGAATCTCTTTGAATGGAAACATAAACCGTTGATACGCCAGAAGACGGACTATCCTCCGCCGTTCCCTGAATTTCACCAACTTCATTCCAGCTCTCCTCGGTATAGGTTATCTCGTCTACTGGGAAAGTAATATCGCTTGTAGGTGCAATGGTATCGTAAACAACGTTATAGACGTAATCGGACTCTTCGATGTTGCCCGAATCGTCTATCGCCGAGACTTTAAAATCGTAGTCGCCGTCTGCGCCTGGCGTCCAATAATCCGCCCAGTTAAACAGTTCATCCCCGCCTTCGTTTTCAAAAGTCAAAATCGGGTCGCCCCAATCTATATCACCCGAGAGTCTTGAGTAGACATTAACTGTTTGAACTGTTGTGTCTGGAACATCAGTCGAACTTCCGGAAATATAAATAGGATCATTTGTTACGTCATTATCGTTCGGTGTGGAAAATTCGGAAACGGGAGGCGTTGTATCCTCTTCCGGCTCCGTGTAGTAAACTCTGACCGGAATCCAGTCCAAGAAAAAGTCCTGACCGCTACTACCACTACCGCTTGAATTCATTGTTACCCTTACCTTGAAGTTTTCATTTGCAAATTCACCAGCCGACCATTCGCGTCCCCACGTGTCGTTTGCACCCCCCAAAGAGGCAATGTGTTCCTTGT
>MFNK01000002.1:0-48228 GCA_001782045.1 Candidatus Levybacteria bacterium RIFCSPHIGHO2_01_FULL_36_15b
GTACTTCCTACGTAATACCATCTCTTGATTTTACTTCTTAAAATGTAAACGTGCCACATTTTATCCTACCATTAGACCTGCCTGCGCAGGCAGGCGACTCGGCAATGGAATGATTGTATTTTACAGGATTTGAAGCCAAAAAGCATTAAATAGAAGCTCTTAATTCTTTTAAAAGAAGCTTACTGTCGCTACTAAGTGTATCTAGATTCTCCAGATAGCTTAACGCTGCATATTTGGGAAAGAAAAAAGATACCCATCTATTTAGTTTATTTTGTATTCTTTCATGTGTAAATATCCTCTTTTTTAAATACTCTTTAATAATTCCGTATAAAGCAAGATGATAACCGCATTTGCAGTTATTTTCCAATCCCTTGACAGTTTTATTGAAGTCGCATATTGGAATAGCAACATCAAAATTAGCAAATTTATTCTCGACAAAGCTATTATATTTATAAACTCCTTTGGTAATAAAATGGTAATAACAAGAGGCTGAATATTTTACTCCCAATTTGCTTTTTTGATTAAGCCTAGGAGCAATTATAGCCATAATTTCTTCAAATAAACGCTTTGATTTATTGCTTAATTTTATAGTATTTTGATGGGAAGAATAGCTTATCTTGGCCAAGGCAAGATGAATGTTGTCAGTATTTTCCGTCGCATTCATTTCACCAAGTTTGTCTTTAATTAGAGCATTAAATAGGCTTCGTCTTTCTTTTTTTGATAGCTCAAGTATGTCACAGAATGTTTTAAGCTGTTTAAACGTAAAAAGCCTTGTCCCGTTTATTACTTTCGAAAGTACGCTACTGTCTATCTCGGAGAAATGGAGCTTATCCCACATTTTTAAAGCCATCTGATTAAGAGAGGTATTATTTCTGAATACTACCCTATTTCCATCCCTGATGTAATATTTTGCAATTACATCTTTTAAATGCAAATAGTTGCCCATTTTGTTAAATTAGCGCTTATATTACATTTTATTGACATTTTTGTCAATGATTCAAGTGTCAACGTTTGGTAAGCTTACTCCAATATGCTTAAGATTCAAAGCTTAAGTAAATCTTACCAGAATAAAATCAAAAATAGAGTTTTCGAAAATTTCAATCTGGAAATTGAGAATGGAGAATTTGTAGCTGTTTTCGGACCAAATGGATGTGGTAAGTCTACGCTTTTAAACTCGATTGCGGGATTAACGGATATTGATAAGGGGGAAATTTTGTTTAATAACTCGACTATTGAAAATCTAAAGATCGGTTTTGTTTTCCAAGACTATAAAACATCTCTTTTCCCATGGCTATCCGCAGATGAAAATATCTCTTTTCCTCTAAAAGTTGGCGGATTTAACAAAAGAAAAAGAAATTTGATCGTGAGAAGGATGTTTAAAAAATACAAAGGCAATTTTGATTTGAAATCATATCCCTATGAACTTAGCGGAGGTCAGCAGCAATTTGTGGCTGTGCTAAGAAGCATCGTTATTGAGCCTGATTTAATATTATTAGATGAACCTTTTTCATCCCTTGATTACCAAACTACGCTTTTGTGGCTAGAAAGACTTAGTAAAATATGGCACGAATTAAAAATTACGACCTTGTTCGTTTCGCATGAAATTGATGATGCCATATTCCTTGCCCAAAGAATTATCCTTTTAAGCAATAAGCCAACAAAAATAATTAAGATTTTTGAAGTTAATGAAAAATATCCAAGAAAATTATCTTTTATGGGATCTTCCAAATTTAATAGTTTAAAAAGAAACATCTTATCGCTTTATGAAAAGGAGATTAGAAAAAACTAATTATGAAAAGAATTTTTATAACAATTACAATTCTTGTATTCTCACTTTTGGTTCTGGTTGCTTTTAATAATTATAGCTCAAACAATAAACCGCAACCCAAAAGCAATTTAACAAGAGTAAAAATTGCTTTTTCACCCTACGTTTCTCCTTTTTTTGTGGCAATAGACAAAGGAATTTTCGAAAAATACGGAATTAAGGCAGAATTGGTGTCCATACCTAGCTCCAACAATGCTATGTACGCGTTATCAAAGGGAGACATAGACGTGGTCTCTGCCCCTTATTCAGTATTTTTTGCATATGAAAATGCAGTACCGGGAGAATTTAAAATTTTTTCCGGGGTAATAGAAACTCTAGATAAACCTTATAGCTTCTTAATCGTCAAAAAGGACATTAATTCTATTGGGGAGTTAAAAGGTAAAAAAATTCTGACACGTTCGGGGACAAACGGAAAAATGCAGGCAGAGTTGGTTTTAAAAGGGTTAGGAATAAACTTAGACGAAGTAGAAATTGTACAGGTAAGCTCAACGCTAACTGCTCAAACTTTTGTAAAGCCAGACATTGCTGCAGCAATAGATAACGAGCCCTCATCAACCTCTATAGTTCAAAAGGCTGGTGGGAAAATATTAATAGAAGCCGTAAGACCAAAATATTTGACTAATCCATATGCTTCAACCGGAAATGCTTTTAGTACAAAATTTGCCAAGAATAAGGACTTGGCAGACAGATTTACCAGAGCTAACGATGAAGCAATTGATTATTCAAGAAAAAATGATAAAGAGTTTAGGTCGATTAATCAAAAATATATAAAGCTTGATAAAGAAATTATATTTGCAATGCCAGAAAGTGTTTTTGAAAAATCAACTGAACTAAATAAAACTGCTATAAAAAATGAAATGCAATTAGAGTTAGATAACGGTATTCTTGAAAAGGCGGTGGACTTATCTAATGTTTACTACAAATAAAGTTCCCCTTCAAATATTTGCACCAATTTTAATATTAATTTTGTGGATGATTGCTGACGGACTAAAAATAGTTAACCCTGTATTTTTACCTTCTCTAAAAGACGTAGCTATAAATATTATTAATATCTTTCTATTAGACGGCTTCTATGCAGTAGGATTTACGCTCTACAGAACCTTCACGAGTTTGATTATTACCAGTCTTATTGCTATTCCTGTCGGGTTAATTCTAGGCCTAAATAAGAATTTATATACTTCGACGGAATTATTGATTGATTTTTTTAGGTCTGTACCGGCAACTGCTTTTTTCCCTATTTTTCTGCTTTTCCTAGGAATCGGAGATATGGCAAAAATAGGAATAAGTGTTTTTGTCTGCTTTTGGATACTTTTAATTAATACCTATTACGGAGTTAAAAATATCCCTGCTACGCGATTAAAAGTTGCAAAGGTTTATAAAGCTGAAGGGTACAATTTGCTAAGATTTGTAATATTTTATGATTCATTGCCTCAAATTGTAATAGGTTTACGTTTAAGTCTTTCAATTTCTTTAATTATTACAATTGTGGCCGAAATGTTTATAGGAACAAGATACGGTTTAGGAAAGATTATCTATGATAGTTATGCAATTTATGATACTGCACAATTGTTTGCTGCAATATTTATAACTGGGATTCTTGGTTATATCTTAAATAAATTATTTATAAGCACGGAGAAAAAGTTTATTCACTGGATTGGAAAGTAATATTGACAAAATCGTCAATGAATATTGTATAAGGATCAGTTAAACTTCAGACATGATTGAAAGATTAAATGAAGATTCGAATATTAACTTCTTGGGTAATTCTACTAGTGCAAGTGGAGTTGAAGTTATTATTCCTAAGATAGCAAGAATTCCAACTACACAGGAAAATCCATGGGAGGAGTCTCCTTTAAAAATTAAAGGCGCTGGAGCTGGTAGGTTAGAGTTTCATTTACCACATATAGCTGAAGCACTGCAAAAAGCTAGAAACAGATCTATAAAAAATGGTGAGATAACTGCGGGAGAGGATATAGCAAAAAATATTCAGGATTTGCTTAAACTGAAACCAGGTCAAGTGCTTGTTGATCTTGGAATGGGACCAGGAATTATAGCCAAACATATAAGTAAATACCTAGATGAAACTGGCTGGCTTTATTGCGTCGATGCTTCCCCGTCAATGCTGAAAGCTGCTCAAAAAGAACTACTTGGAAACAATGCAACTCTAATTCATGGAGATATTCATACGGTAGATAACCTAATTCACGAAAAAGCGGACGCCGCAATTTTATCCGGAAACGTACATCTTTTAACAAATAGGGAGTTAGCATTCAAAGCTATTTACAATATGCTAAAGCCTGATGGCAAATTGGTTGTAGTTACTCATGTTAACAGAAATGCCAAGAAGGAGACTACAAAATTTGCTTCTGAGATAGACAAACTTGAGCAAACAAGACCAGATTTAAAAGTAGGTGGATTAAGGCTCCCGATGCTAACTGAAAAAGAATTAAAAGAAGAGGTCGTTCATAAGTTAGCAAAAGTAGGGTTTACGGTATTAGAAATAGATGCTGAAACTAACGCTCCGGACGTCAATGAGGTTTTAGGGCAAGGAAACATGCCATTACACGGTGTTGGAAAAAGATTAGCAATTATAGATGGAAGGGTGAATGAAACAAGAAGGGAAGAGATGGCAAAAGATATACTCACCTCGTTATACGAGGGGACTCAGATGCAAACGTATTTATTATGTACAAAAAAACCCGCAAGCCTTCTTCCCAAACAAAAATAAATCTTATATTAATTTCCCACTTGAAAAAAATTGAGAAAAAGACCATATTCTTATTAAAGGCATGAAATTAAAACTTGCCGCCTTTGGCTTTATTCTAACTTTTTTTCTAATTTTTGTGGGATTGGCTCCTAAAGCTTCTTTTGCAGATGATTGCAGTAGCCAGCCTCCAAATGACGCCCCAAACTTATATTCTGTATCCATGAGCTCTTTTTCTGCTACCCTTTATTTTGTGCAGCCATCTACGGCTTTTGACGGATATACTATTTCATACGGGCTTACGCAAAGTGCAGACGCATATTCTGTAAAGTTTAACTTAGGCGTGTTAGATGGAGCTGTAAAATATACTGTTCATGACTTATTTCCCCAAACTAACTATTTTTTTAAGGTAAGAGCAAATAATGGATGCGCAGCAGGCCCTTGGTCAACTACCATTAGCACAAACGTAGCAAGCGCCTCTAGTCTTCCTGAAACAGGGCCAAACATTACAATTTTAGGAATTGGTATTGGCGGAATAGCACTCGTTCTTCTTGGTATTGGAGTTTTATTATTTGCTCTTTAAATTGGCTACAAAAAAATCCTTTCCATAGATTTGATTTAATTCCAAAATCCCAATTCCGCTCGTTTTTCCGCTTAAGAGGAAAAAAATTGTTTTAAATGGCACGTTTTCTTCTTTACTAAACTCTCTTATTGCAGAAAGCAGTTCTTCATCATCCCAGTTTTTAAGCTTCTTATCTAGAAAATTATTAAGTTTTTCTGCAATCTTTTCCTCTTCTTTTGTTTTTTTATTTTGTGGATCTTTTGATACTAAGTTTTTAAAATCAGCTAAAGTTCTCATTCTAGAAGTCGCTGCTTTTACCAATTCCTCTGATTTTTCACTTTTAATAATTTTGACTACTTCTTTATCATCAGAATAGAATTCGTTTAATCTTTCCTGTAATTCCTGTGTGGAGATACTACGAATCCAAACTCCGTTTAGCCACTCAAATTTAGTTTGATCAAAAATAGGATTGGCAGTATTTATATCTTTGATTTCAAATAAGCTTTCCATCTCGGAAAGACTCATTTGCTCACGATCTCCTCCCGGATTCCAACCCAAAAGTGCCATATAATTTAATACTGCTTCTTTTAGATATCCCTCATTTTTATAGTCTAAAACAGACTTTGCCCCATGCCTTTTGGATAATTTTGTGTGGTCGCTTCCCAAAATTACAGGAAGATGAACAAATTCCGGATGTTCCCAGTTAAAGCTTTCATAAAGGTATAAATGTTTTGGGGTTGATGAAATCCACTCTTCTCCTCTAAATACGTGTGTTGTTCCCATTAAGTGATCATCAACTACGTTTGCCAGATGATAAGTTGGAAAACCATCTGACTTTAATATTACAAAATCCTCTTGAGTGCTGCCTTCGAATCTGATTTTTTTATTTCCTACTAAATCTGTCCATTCGAAGATCTTATCATCCGGCAAGCTTACCCATACAGCTCCGTCTTTTTCATAGGCAATTTTTTTCGAAACTAACTCATAAGCGTATTTTTTGTAAATCTCAAGACGCTCTGACTGATGAATTATCTCGCCCGAAGGCTGTATTTCAAGCCATTTAAGCATTTCAAAAATGGCGTTTTCTGCCTCTTTGACTAATCTTTTTTGGTCGGTATCTTCAATGCGAAGTAAAAATTCCCCTTTATTTTTTTTTGCGAACAGAAAATTGTAAAGTGCTGTTCGAATTCCGCCAATGTGCGCAATTCCCGTAGGACTAGGCGCAAATCTAACTTTAACTTTTGAGCTCATCTCTCTTGCATTGTAGCTTAAACTTTACATATACTCAATATATGCTCACCTTGACAGACGCGAGTAAAGAAACCAAGCTAATATTAAAATGGGCGGGTATAATTCTTGCATCCTTGCTTGTGCTTGTCTTTGCATTTAGAACGCTTGTATTGATTAAGGACACTTTTTTTCCTACCCCTCCCCCAAAACCGACTGTTTTATTTGGAAAGATTTCACAACCTTCATTTCCCGCAAGTAGCGTTAATAAAGAACTTAAGTTTTCTATAGATACTTTAACCGGAGAGTTACCAAATCTTACGGACCAGATAAAAGTTTATAAAATTGAAACCCCTAAGGCTGACCTTTTAGCGCTAAAGACCATAGGAGAAAACGTAGGCGCAGCTGGATTTGAGAACGGTCCTTTTAAGGTTTCTGATGAATTATATTTCTGGACAGACTCAAGTGGCAATTTCTTAAAAACAATAAGAGTGAACATTCAAAACGGAAATTTTACAATGTTCTCCCCTTTTTATTTTAATGCCGGTATTTTATCCGCAAAAAATCTTCCAAAAGAAAAAGAAGCGGTAAATTATGCACAAAGATTTCTTTCCAATATGAATTACCTAAGCACAGATTTTGATTTATCTAAAACTAAAACCCAATTGATTTCAATACAAGACGGACAGCTGGTAGGAGCAATAAGTAAGGCTTCTACCCATGCCTACAGAATCAATTTTTATCAAAAAAATGTTAATAATTATCCTATTTTTTATGAAAAACCAAACGAGTCCAATATAAATGTTATTGTTGCGGGAGACTCATCAAGCTCTCATGTTGTAAGAGCAACTTATATATTGCAAAAACCCTCAAAGGAAAGCTCTACTTACCCAATAAAAACCGCAAAGGAAGCATATGAAGAACTAAAAGAAGGAAAGGCTTATATAGCATCTTTTTATGGAGAAAGTTCAAATATTAAAATAAAAGACGTATTTCTTGCCTACTATATAGGAAGCAAAATTCAAGATTATTTATATCCAATTATAATATTAGAGGGAAACGATGGGTTTTTTGCTTATTTGCCTGCGGTTAGGGATGAATGGATAAATAAGTAAGGTTTCCGCTGATAAGAGATAAGAGTTTTTGCGTATCAAAAAACCTATCATCGCTTCCCATAACAACAATAATAATTGTATTTCCATCTTCTTTTTTAGAAGTAACTAAAACCTGACCCGCTTCTTCCGTATATCCTGTTTTTACGCCATTGACACCATCTGTACCTAATAATTTATTTAAATTTTCGAGCGTATAGACCGAACTTCCGGAAACATCGGTTATTGTTTTATATTGAGTTGAAACTATTTTTGCTAACTCAGGATAATCTAGTGCAAATGAAGCTAGCCTTGCTAAATCAAAAGGGGTTGTATAGTTTTCTTTATCCAAAAGTCCTGCTGGATCACCAAAATGAGTGTTTTTTAGTAAAAAAAGACCTGCCTTTTCATTCATTTCTTCAACAAAACTATTTATTCCATCTGGATAATTTTGGGCTATAGTAAGTGCCGCGTCATTTGCGGAAGGAAGTAACAACGCATAGAGTAAATTTTCAAGAGTAAATTGTTCGCCGTTATAAACTCCTAAGATAGAGCCTTCTCTCGTCGCTTCCTTAACGGTAAGAATGTCATTTGTTTTAAAATAATCAAGTGCTACAATGGCTGTCATTATTTTTGTAGTTGAAGCGGACGAAAATCTAAGCTTAGGATTTTTTGAATATAAAACAGATTTTGTTTTTGCATCCATTATTATCGCGCCGTTTGCGCTTATCTGCGGCAAATAGGATGATTTAAGAACCGGATATGCCAAATCTGATCTTGGTACTGACGGAGAGGAATTAATGGCATTATTAACTATCCAAAACCTAAGCATTACGCTTACAGAAAATAATACTAAAAATAGCGCAAACAGGGTAAACGCCAAGATTTTGTATGGCTCATTAAGATTTTTTTTGGGTGGAAAGCCTTTCATCAATTCTTTCCATATCACGCGGAAATATACTTGCTTCGCGTACATTGGAAAGTTCTAAAATTTGCATTGTCATTCTTTCTGCTCCTAAGGCAAATCCACCTTCCGGAGGTACGCCATATTGAAACGCTTCTAAAAATAACTTAATTTTATTTGGATCCAATTTCCAATCTTTAACCTGCTTAGTTAACTGATCATAATCATTTACTCTACGTCCTCCTGAAAGCCACTCTAAGCCTTTACAAAGCAGATCCATTCCTTCATTAACTTCCGGATTTTCAGGATTGGGGTAAACATAAAACGGCTTGTGCTTAGTAGGATAGCCGTAAATAAACACAAAATCGGAACCTGTTTCTTTTTTGATTATTTCGCAAATTTCTCTTTCATCTTCAGGATTTAAATCTTTTTCTTCTCGTACATCCCTGCCTGAGTTTTTAAATATCTTTTCTTGAGCTTCTTTTAGGCTTAAATACGGGGTTTTATCAATCATTTTAGGCAATTCTACTTTGTACATTTTAAGCTCTTTTGCACAAGTATCTTCAACTCTTTTTAAAATACTTCTTACTACTTGTTCTGCCATATCTTTAACATCAAGCCATGAATCAATAAATGCCATTTCAGCATCTAATGAAACTACTTCTGTTAAATGTCTCGTGGTAACAGAGGGCTCGGCTCTAAAAATTTTATTCACGGAGAAAACTCGTTCAAAAGCGGACATTACAATTTGTTTATAAAGCTGAGGACTCTGAGAAAGGTATGCTTTGTGTCCAAAGTAGTTTACCTCAAAAACAGCTGCTCCGCCTTCGGCCACTGCCGGCGCAATAGCGGGAGCCTGAAACTCTACAAAACCCTGGGTTTTAAGATAGTTTCTAAACTCGTCGATAATTGCCGCTTGTACCTTAAAAATTGCAGCAATTTTAGGATGTCTTAGCGTAATTCCCCTATGGTCTAATAAAGTTGGGAGCTCCAGTTTTAAATCATCGCTGCCCATATCAAAAGGAAGGGTTGCGGCTTTTGCTAATATCTTAATTTCTGTTGCCTCAAGCTCAAATCCGCCACTTTCTAAATCTTTATTTACCGATTTTCCCGGGCGCTGGTTCACTTGTCCCTTAATTGAAACTGCGTATTCTACTCCTAGTTCTTGGGCAACTTTGTATGCAGATTCCGAAACTTGAGGATTGACTACAACCTGAATAATTCCGCTTCGATCTCGTATGTCTAAAAAAATAAGCTTTCCGTGATCTCTTCTAATTCTTACCCAACCCATAACCGTAGCTTGTTTACCGACGAAATCTTTTACATCCGAAACTAAAATTCTACTCATTTAATCTGATAATACCATTCTATCTGCCTACTTGACAAGCTATTTTAGCAGTGATACGATTTGATGTGGATAAAATACTTATGAAATTATTTGAAATTATAGATTGACTTCCCAATGAAGCCATTTCTGTGCTTCAAAAAGGAAGTTTTTTGTTGTTTATGGTAGAAAATATTGAACTTAGGATAACAAGTAAATCGATGAAAAGATGTGATATTGGATCCACTAGAGATCTTACTGAAGGATTAAGATTGGAAGGGTATGAATACAGCCATAGAAATGATTTTTTGGAAAAGGTTGTGCCTTTAAAGGACAGTGGAATAAGAATAAACTTTTCAAGCTTAGCCTCAAATTCAGATCTTTTGCCTTCCGAGTTAAGAGAGGCTATTGAAACTGCTAATAATTCTAACTATCTTTCTCGAAATGAACCAGTAGAAGATGACAATACTGATCGTGTTAGAAGTGGAGTTAGATTAGAACCCGTTTTTGCTAGGCACCGCTAGTTTTTCTTTATATCCTTAATTTTAAGCTGGAGTTTTTTATTTCCATTCCACTCATTAAGCGACAACGTATATGCAACCGAAACCTTATCGCCAATTACAAGTGAATTTTTTTCTCCAATACCAAACGCGATGGATTCAAAATATTTACCCTTTTCTGATTTAAGTCCGAGTCTAAGATGTTTTCCATCTTTTCCTACTGTTTTTATATCGGCAACATTCAAATTTTCTGTCAGAAACAAGGGTTCTGGATTTGCCATGCCAAAAGGAGATAGTTTTTGTATTGCAGAATATAGATCTAAACTAATAAGGTCTTCCGGCAAATTTAAATCTATGTTTAATTTTCTTTCTAAATGGTCTTTATTAAGAAGCTTGGAAGCCTTTTTATACAAAAATTTTTCAAGCTCTTCCAGTTTTTTTGTTTCTACAGTAAAACCAGCCGCCATAGGATGCCCGCCTACATCAACTAACAAATCCGAGGCTTCTCTTAGAAATTCTACAATATTAAAACCAAAAACACTTCGAGCGGAAGCTTTGCTATAAACCTTACCCTTTGAAATAACAATTGATGGTAAATAATATTCTTCTACAAGTCTTCCGGCTACTAAGCCTATTATTCCTTCCTGATAAGATTTATCTGCAATAAAAATTAGATTATTAAGCAAATTTTTTTTTGCTCCGTGTAAAGCGTGATTTAGAGTATCAATTGTAAGTTCTTGTCTTTGTAAATTGGTTTTTCCTAATGAATTAGCAAGAATTTTTGCTCTTTCATTATTACGGGTACATATTAGCCTTAGGCTATCCATTGCACTTCCAATTCTACCCATCGCATTGAGCCTTGGAGCAATAATATGTCCTATTTCATACACACCAATGTTTTCTTTTTCGATACGGGATTCCCTAAATAGCTCTAAAAGTCCGGGACGTTTTGTTTTTTGCAAGGCCTGCAGTCCGTAATAAACAAAAATTCTATTTCCTTGCCTAAGAGGAACTAAATCCGCAATTGTTGCTAAAGCCACAAGCTCCAAATGGTTATCATAAGATTTGAGATTTGATTTTTTATCTTTCATTTCCTGTGAGAGCATGTATGCAACCCCTGCCCCGCAAAGCAAAGTTGTATGAACAATTGTATATGCCTTAGGAAGCTTAAGGTTTTCAGGTCTTACATGATGATCTGTAACAATGACATCTACTCCCTTTTTGTTAGCATAGTCAACCGCCTCGCTTGCAACAATCCCGTTATCCACTGTTATTATTAATTTCAAATCCGGATCTTGCGAAAGTACTTTATTTATACCCTTAACACTTAATCCATAACCTTCTTCGAACCTTGAGGGAATATATGGAAGACAGTTTGCTTTTAAACTACTTAATGTTTCCCAGAGAATAGCGCTTCCGCAAATTCCATCAACGTCATAATCGCCAAAAACTATAATTTTTTCTTTATTTTTAATAGCTTCTTTTATTCTTTCTATCGCTTTTTTGAGATTATTCTTATCAATTCTTACTGAGTCTAATGTTACTTGCCTAAAATTAGGATTTAGAAAACTTTCTTTCTCTTTTTTCGTTTTAATATTACGGTTTTCAAGAAGTATACTGACTATCTCTTCATCTTTGAGGCTTAAACTCTTATTCTGATAAAGCAAGTTCCATTTTTTCATTTCACTCAACGCGCTCGAGGATTATTCTTTTTGAAAAAGAACCTCTTTTATTAGCCTTTTTCCTTTTCAGTTTATTCAACTCACCCAAGCTTACGCCTTTTAGATAACCGATCGCCTCAACAACTTCCATAATATCTACTAATTCTTCTAAATCTCCGCTTGATTTATATTCATTAACTTCTTCGGTTAATTTATCAACTAGAGCATTTTCAAATTCTTTTTCTGAAGCAACATGAGTAATTGGTTTTTTATTATCTCCGGTGATTATTTCAGGTATCCTATTCCTGACTAATTTGTTATATTCCTTCATTAATGTTTGCTATACTATAGCAAAGTAAACATTAGGCAACAAGTTATGTTAAAAAATATTCCTAAAGAAGTTATTGATATCTATCAAAAACTTGAGAATGCAAAATTTGAAGTATATTTTGTGGGAGGAAGTGTAAGAAGTATACTTCTAAATACATATGTTAAGGACTGGGACCTAACAACCAATGCGAAACCTGAAGAAGTTTTAAAAGTTTTTCCAAATGGTTTCTATGATAACGAATTTGGCACAGTTGGAATTCCATATGAACTTGATGGAGAAAAAAAAGTTGCAGAAATTACAACTTATAGGAAAGAATTAAGTTTTTCCCCTACACACAAACCGGAAAGGGTTGAATGGGGAAAAACAATAGAAGATGATCTTTCAAGACGCGACTTCACAATTAACGCAATCGCATTAAGAATTTCTGATAAAAATTTTAAGCTTATTGATCCTTTCGGCGGAGAAAATGATTTAAAAGACAAAAGGATTGCAGCGGTGGGAGATGCAAATCTAAGGTTTAAAGAAGATGCGCTAAGGTTAATGCGAGCTATTAGAATCGCAACTGAATTACAATTTAAAATTGAAGAAAATACGTGGGAAAGTATAAAAGAGGATGCAAAGCTTTTAGAGCACATTTCAAAAGAAAGAATACAAATAGAACTTTTAAGAATTTTAAAGAGTGAATTTGCATACGATGGAGTTATGCTTTTATATAAAAGCGGACTCTTAAAATATATAATTCCCGAGCTTTTGGATGGAGTTGGAATTTCACAAGCAAGACCCGGCAGGCACCATACGGAAGATGTATTTACCCATAATATATTGTCTTTAAAGTTTTGTCCCTCGACAAACCCCATTGTTAAATTTGCTGCTCTGGTACACGATGTTGGTAAACCTTCAGTTGTAGGAAAAGATAAAAATGGACTGGTAGTCTTTTACAATCACGAAGTCGCAGGGGCTAAAATTGTAGCAGAAATTTGTGACAGATTAAAATTTTCAAAAAAAGACAAGGATAAGGTGGTGACTCTTGTGCGATGGCATATGTTTAGTGTAAATGAAAATCTAACAGATGCCGGCATAAGACGATTTATAAGAAAAATAGGAATTGAAAATGTAAAGGACATGATGGACCTAAGAATTGGAGATAGACTTGGCGGCGGAACGCAAACCGCAGAAAGCTGGAGATTAAAAAAATTTAAAGAAAGAGTTGCCGGTGAACTTGCTCCTAAACCATTCTCTATAAATGAGCTGGCTGTAGATGGAAATGATGTGATAAGAATTTTGGGCATTAAGCCGGGTCCAAGGGTAGGAAAAGTCTTGCATTTGCTTTTTGAAGAAGTAGATGAAAATTTGGAACTAAATAAAAAAGAATATTTGGAAAAAAGAATTAAAGAGCTATAATTAAGCTATGACAAAACAAGATCTACAAAACAAACTTAAAGACTCGATGCTTGCTAAAGATGAATTAAAGACATCGGTATTGCGGATACTTCTTTCTGCTATTAATTATTACGAAATTCAAAAAGGTGGAGCAGGATACAGTGCAACAGATGAGGATGTATTAAGCGTAATTGGTTCCCAGGCAAAACAGAGAAGGGATTCTATTGCTGAATTTGAAAAAGCACAAAGATTGGAGTTAGCAGAAAAAGAAAAAAAAGAACTGGAAATTTTACAAGAATATTTACCTGAGCAAATGGGAGAAGATGAGGTGATAAGGATTATTGAACAAACAATTAGTGAAACCCGAGCAAGTTCAATTACAGATATGGGAAAGGTAATGGGAGCTCTTGGTCCCAAACTTAAAGGCAAAGCAGATATGGGAATGGTAAGCCAAATAGTAAGAGAAAAGCTGAATAGTTAAAATTTGCTTTAGATAAGTATTCCGGTTACCTTTGGGCATGTAGCTTTTTTAAAACGCTCTACGGTTTTATTGTTGCTCGCAATTGTTTTTAAACCTGCTCCTCGCTCAGCTAGTCCAATGTCAAACAACTCGCACCTCTCACAAGTTAAAACTGACATTACAAAGTCCGGACTTTTATTAATTTTTTGATCTACCCTAACCTCACATTCTGCAGAATTTGGCATTTTATGATCTCCTTTTTGAAATTATTTCTTGCCAAACAACCAACAAGGGAGCTGCGTTGAAAATCGAGGAATAAGTACCACTAATTATTCCGATTAATAAAGCGACTACAAACCATCGTATTGTTTCTCCTCCGAAAATAAGAAGAGATGATAAAACTAAAACTACAGTAAGCGAGGTGTTAACCGATCTGTCTAATGTTTGCAGGATTGAATCATTTACTGTATTCGCAAAATGTTCTCCGCCCTGCCGTTTGAGATTTTCCCTAATCCTATCAAAAACAACGATGGTATCATGAACTGAAAATCCAATAACAGTTAAAACTGCAGTTACAAAAAGACTATCAATTTCTACTCCTAAAAAATGACCAAAAATGGAAAAAACTCCAAGCAGCAGTAAAACATCATGTATAAGCGCGATAATTGCGGCTATTCCGAATCTAATGCTGCTTGCGGGTTTTGGAACCTGTCTAAAGGAATAAGTTATGTACAAAACTATTAAAAAGGACGCGATAATTATTGCCTTAATCGCGTTTAGAGTAATTTCATTACCAATCGTTGGTCCAATGGTTTCAAATTCTAATTGCTTAAAATCTGAAAATTCACTTTTTAGCTTACTTTGCAATTGCAAATCTTCTTTTTGATCCAGAGGCTGGGTTCTTACAAATACATTTTTTTCTGATTTTTCAATTGTAGAGACTTTTATTTTGCTTTCTTCAAAAACATTTCTTATTTTTATAATTTGGTCGTTGGTAGCGTTTTTTGAAAATGCGAAAGTAAGCCTTGACCCACCTGTAAATTCAATTGATAAATTTAAACCATACAGAAATAACGAAACAATTCCAGGAATAATTAAAATTGCCGAAATTACAAAAAATAAATATTTTTTACCAATTAGATTCATTTATAAAAATACCTCAAAAGAGTTCTTGTAATAACTATTGCTGAAAACATTGATACTAATACTCCGAGTGCTAAAATTAACGCAAATCCCTTAACTATTCCTGTTCCAAACTGGTATAACACAAAACTTGTAATTAATGTTGAAATATTTGAATCCCTAATAGACGTCCAAGCTCTTGAAAAACCAAGCTCTATGGCAACTGCTTTATCTTTCCCTCCTCTTAATTCCTCTTTCATCCTTTCAAATATCAAAATATTTGCATCAACTGCCATTCCAATAGATAAAATAAAGCCTGCAATACCAGAAAGCGTAAGCGTAATTCCGTAAGGAGTAAGTGAGCTTAGTTTAAAAATTGCTAATACAAATAAAGTATAAAGAACCAAGGCAAGAGAGGCAAAAACCCCGAGCCTGCCATATAAACCTATCATAAAGACAACAATAATTATAAAGCCCAGTACTCCTGCAAAAAGACTTTTAGCAAGCGAAGCAGATCCTAAGGTGGGTTCGATAACATTTGTTGAAAGAACATTAAGAGAAACTGGTAAGGCGCCTGCATTAAGCTGAGTACTAAGTCGCTTAGCGGTTTCTGTAGTAAAATTGCCAGTTATAACCGCATCTCCCGTAAGAATAGCTTGATTTACAACAGGATTTTCAATTAACTGATTGTCAAGAACAATTGCAACTTGCTTTCCAATATTCCTTGATGTTATGTCCGCAAATTTTTTTGCACCCTCACTGGTAAATTGTAGCTGCACTTGAGGTTTTCCGGTATTTGTATCAAAAGATACACTGGTTTGCTTAATATCAGCACCACTTAAGTTTGTTTTGATAAAACCGGCCCCTGTTGCGGAATTTGTAGCGATATTAGCAGAAGAGCTTGCCTCCTCCCAAAAAGTAAGTTGCGCAGTGGTTCCTATTAGATTTCGAACCTGATTTATGTCCGTAAGGCCTGGAAGCTCTACGATTATTCGGAAGTCTTCGTTAACAATCGATGTTTGAATTACGGGCTCTGATACTCCGAAAAGATTAACTCTCTTCTCAATTACGAGCTTTGAACTGTCCAAAGCAGAGACACGCTGCGGCGAAGCTATGTCTTTCATATCTGCTTTTAAAATAAGGCTGGTTCCTCCCTCCAGGTCTAGTCCTTTCCGAAAAGTTAATTCTTTTTGTAAATTTAGCTTTTGGAAAATAATATTGGGGTCAAACTGTCCTATTTTAGGAAAGTTAATAAATAAAGATAAAATCGCAAGAAAAATTATGAGGGCGAGCAGTCTTCGCGGGTTTTTTTTCATGTAAGCATGGTCTCTTCATCTCCAAGGAGCATAACTCGGGATGCTGAAAGAATTGATAAAATAAACGGATCTCTTTTTTTCTTTCTAAAATTAAACTCCTCTTCGGTCATCACGGTATAATTTATTTCGGTTGCTAGTCTTTTTTCTTCTTCTCTTACTAAAAGTGCCAATTCCGGAAGCACAACCGTACCAACAAGAAGTAGGTCTACTTCGTCTGCCTTTTCTTTAATTCTTCGCAAGAACTTACCCGAAAACATTGCGTATTTTATTTTGCCGAGCTTTACTCTGTTTTTAAGTATATCTCCTCCCAAACCCATATTTTTAGAGCCTATTCTAAGTAAGTCAAAATAAAAAGGATAATTTTTTGATAAGGAATAATAAACTCTATTTGCTCTTGGCTCTCTGTTTAAAATTCCCTTATTTTCTAAAAATGCAAGCTCTCTTCTTACAGCATTAATTTCATCTCCTGTCCTTCTTACCAATTCCCTAACATGAAACATGTCATTGGGATTGGATAAAAATACAGAAAGGAGCTTAACCCGTGACTTAGATGTAATTAAATCTGAAAACATAATTTATTCAAATGAAGTGAGTAATTTTTATCATAAAGATGGGGGAATTGCAACTACTTTACGTTAACTGTTCCATCTGTGGCTAGGATATGAAACCAAATCAAACCCCTATTAAAAACTATTTCTTTGCCGCTTTGATCTGTAAGAATTGTTCTTGCTGTTCTTGATTGTTTTTTCCATGTTGCGGTAATCTTTTTTCCATCTTTAAAGACAATTGCCTTACCGCTTCCCTTTGTGCCGTAAAGTAAATGAACGTTATTCTCATATCCGTCATTCGCGTTTGACTCTCTCATAAATAAAACTACAACATTTTTAGCAGTTATTTGTTTTCCTGTATTTTTATCTAAGTGGGAGGCGCCACCGTTTTCTCTTTTGTACAAATTACTTTTAGGATCATATTTCCAATCCACAAAATATTCTGAATTATTCCAATATTCCAAATTTATTGATTGAGCAGAAGCTCTTTCTGACGCTGCTGGATCGTCTACAAATTTGTAAGGAGTAAAGCTTGAGTCCCATGATTTTCCGTCTTCGTCAACATTTGTAAGTTTTCTCTGTTTTGCCGCATATTCCCAAAGTTTTAATGCAGTTGAATACATTGTATGCTCCGTAGCAACGGTGTGGCCCAGTCTATCATAATCTCGCCAAAATGTAGGAAAACCTATAGAAAACTGATTTAAATCATTATGACTAGTCCAGCCATAAGTTGATAATTGTGATATTGCATCAGCCGGTCCCGGCTGATTTGCACCTCCAACATGAGCATATAGGGGAAAATCCCCATATTCAGATGCAAAATCTATAAAGTAAGTTCTAGCTGATCTGATAGGACCAAGTTGTCCAGGGTCTTGGCAGTAAAATATTCCCAGAAATCTTGTTATGCCTCCTTCTGCTACTATTTCGTATATAACATCTGCCTTAGAAAGACCTGATTGGGGCCTTGCTTCTTGATGATTTTCAATCATAACGGCCAATGGACCATGTGTATTCCACCAAGCTTCCTGTTGTTTAGAATATTTTGCACCATTAATAGGACACTCTTGAGTTTTGGGTAGTTTTTCATCAAAATTTACTTGCCCGTCTTGACCTACTTTGGGAAGAGGCACGGAAGTAGCTAGGGGATTCTTGCCAAGTACGGAACCGAATAGAAAATATGATACTCCGGTTGAAAGAAAATATAAGGCAAAAGCCGCAAAAAGTATAATTAATTTTTTGTTATTCATGAGCTAATTTTTTACTGTTTCTCCCTCTTTTAGAACTTGTTTTTCTTCGTCTGATAATTCGTATTCGCTTCCTTTTCCCTCGACTACCCTTTTAGCATACCATCTTGTACCGGATCTTGAATAGAGTGCCGAGATAATTACACCGGTATTGGTACTATCTACTAATGATAAAACAAAACTTTGATCTCCACCAGTATCTTTAAAAGGGTTAAATCTTAACAATCCAATTTTTTGCACATGCAAAGATCCTTCTTTATCTAGTTTAGATGTGTACTCCTTTAATTGTTGTATATTTTTTTTGCTTAAGTCAACATCTTTTAGTAAATCTTCTAAAATTGTTTTTAGGCTTTTCTGACTTACTCCCCTGGAAAGGGTATTGTAGTGCCGCAATAATCTTGCAAAAAAAAATGTTAATGTTATAAGCCAAACTGCAACCGTTGCAAAGAATAAGAACAGTATATTGTCAGGCATAATATCAATTTATCTTAGCCTCTTGACAGGCCTTGTGTCAATAGTGTAGTCTAGCCTCTATCATGGCTAAAAAAAGAAAGACTAAATTCCAGAAAAAATTAGCCGACAATAGACACACGTTCCATCATCAAGCATCTCCGCTAATATATGAAGTAAAACCATCGATGCCCCAAACGCAGCCAAAAAAAAATCTTATAACTCATTCTTATTTAATGAAAGACTTAAGCAAGACCGCACTTTTGTCATCCGCAATAATTGCATTTCAAGTTATTTTGTTTTTTATTCTTAAAAATCATTTAATTAAAATTCCAGGAATTTCGTATTAATTGAAAGGGGGTGAATTATATGACAGTTACAATGTATTGCGTAAAAGACCGAGCAAAGAAAGAGGTTAATGATCCGGAAAGAGTCACAATGAAGAATGGAAAACCAGCTATGAAAGCAAAATGTCCGGATTGTGGAACGACAATGTTTAAAATCGGTGCGGCTTAATTTAATTTTTAAGAGATATAAAAAACCCCTAAATTTGGAGGGGTTTTTTATATACTTAATATCGCATATATTGGTTTTCCTGGTAGTCTTTTTCTAAAGTCTGCTTTGGCGCTCAATTTCGGAAAATTTATCCATGGGTCCATCCAACCACTGCGAGCATTACAAAGAAAATGGCCGGCCGGGTGTTTTGAATCTTTCTGTATGAAAATTATTGTTCCAGTTGGGTACTCATGATTTTTTCTTCTCTTTACGTATTTAAAGAAATATTTCAACCCGTTTCGTTCTAGGGCTTGAATTATTTCCCTACAATAAAATCCTCTAAATTTTGCTCTTTCAGCCCCTTCGTCAAAACTTTTGAGTGCGTTTCGATAGTTAGTTTTCAATATAAAAGCAACGCAAGCTACGGCACAACCTGAAAAATGCTCTTGCCTAACTGCTTTCATTGGTCCATTGTAGATTTTAAATATTTATATACAAGAGGCAGATTTAGGCCTATATTTAATTTGTCAAGAGGCAAAAATAGCCTATTTTAAGGCCAAATGTAATATATAAATATATATAAATTATAAAGGTGTATAATCCCGCAGTTATGGAAAAAGACATTCAAAAAGAGAAAAATTATAGTTCTGATGTGGGCGTATTAATAGAGCCCATAATAGCTGCACTTCTTATAGCTTTAGCTATCGCTGCGGCGAAAACTTATGTAGATATTGAGAATGCCAAAACTTTTAATTTCTATCCTGAATTAGACTGTGGCATCGTAACTGAAGCCGGATATACTGCTGACATTACTAAACCAGTCATTAAATTAAATATCGGTGAGGGTGACATTCTTGCGTCTGCTATGAATAATGAAATGTTAGTAAAAACAGCTAAACCTTTTAAGATTGTTAATCCTGCTAATCCAATGGATGTCAGAATTGATGAAAATGGAATTCATTTAGATAGCATTTCTTCGGTTTTAATAAACGTAAACGGAGCGAGTTACTTAATTGAAGGGTTGCCTGACTATCAAGAAAACAAACATGTAAGAATAACTGCGGAATGCGATAGTGAATAAGCAAGTCTTATTTTTTTCTTATCAACTTAATCTCTTTGTCCATTTTTTTGAATCTTCTGTAACCCCAAACGAAAATGAAAACCCCACATACAATTAAAAAAGCACCAAATAATTTTATGTAAAATTCAGAAAAGAAATGAATTAGGGTTCCACCAGCTGCAATTACTGCAAGAGATGTTCTAATGTAGGCTAGAAAAGTAGATTCATTTGAAAGAACAGTTCTATCAATCGCCAAATGGTCTCTTAAAATAAGTTCTTCTTTTGTAAATTTATCGTAAAAACTTTTCTTCAAGTTAATTTTCTTCCTTTTTATTTGTTTTAATAATATCAATAACCTCTTCTAAATTATTCACTTTCTTCCAAGCTGATTTAATAAGGTCGCTATTTACCTTTCGCCACGGATCTTCAAAATCGGTTAAATATAATATCCCATGCTTAGTGAATTCAAAAGCTCTTATATCATTTGCAGAATCTCCTATATAAAATGTTTCTTCTGGATTTATATTTAATTTTTTACAAATATCTTTAATCTCTATATTTTTTGCTAGATGGTCATCTGTAATAAAACGGATGTTTGTAAAATTTCCCTTCTCATCAAAATCGAAAAAAGCATTACATCTCCATTTTTCAATTCCAAAATGTTCTGCAACTTCTTTTACATAATAATCAATTCCGCTTGAAATTATCGCAACATCTATACCTTGCGCTTTTATAGAGTCAATAAGTTTGCCCGCTTCTTTGTTAAAAAGAAAATTTTTCGCGTCCAATATGTCTTCAAATATTTTTCTTGTTAATTTGTTATTTTTATAATGGTTTACGACATTTTGGGTCCACTGAGCATGAGTTAACTTTCCAGAACTATATTCAGCCGCCCATTCTTTATCGAGTGAGTCTGTAATACCCATTGTACGATGCAACCTATACCATGCATTTCCAGAAATTAAAACTCCATCGCAATCAAAAAAAACAATCTTGGGTTTCATTGACCTTTATAGTGGACTAACTTATAAACTTCTACAACAGAAACTTTCCATTTGCCTGCAATTTCTGCCCTGCCGAATCCTGCGATTTCCCATAAAGAATGCCCCAAGGGCTCACAGGGAAGGCTTTCGCAAACTATAAAAAGCTGATCTGTAACTGTTTTATTTTCAGAACCATGTTCAATTGTAATAGGGGGATGGTTCCAGATTGTAAAGAAATATCTATAAGCATGGTCGCTATTTCCCCCCGTAATTAATGCAAAATTGAAAGGCTTAGCATCTGTTCTTGTCATTACAAAATCAGCTATTGTTTTCATCTGATTTAATTGTCTATTCGGTGGGTATCTAAAAGGAATGCCGTATAAGTTTAAGACAAATATTATACCAAATATCAATAAGGCGATAATTTTAAAATTTATACTATTTTTATATTTATAAATACCACCTATTAAATTTCCAACCAAAATAAACGGCAAGGGGAAAAGAAATTGAAAATAATAATCATAAATTGGTTTTTTATAAAAACCAAAAAGGAGCACTCCAACAATAAACCATAAAACTATTAAAAGATACAATGGTTTTTTTTCGTCGTTTTTTCTTAGACTCTCATAAAATTTATACAGAAAAAAACCAAATGAGGTAACAGCAAGAAGTATTACTCCCATTGTCCAAAGCAATACTGCATCCTTACTATAATTCACTATCTGTTCTGGAGGGGGGAAATTAGCTACTAAACGAGCAAATAGCCTAAAGAATACTTCTCCTATAATATTTATTATTCCCCCGTTACTGCTTACGTTGGGAGAGTTAAAAATAAATTTAACGATACTTTGAGTATTGGGAAATCCATGTCTTGCCTCAAAAGCAAGAAATGGAGAAAATCCAATTACAAAGCCGGTTAAAATAAGTAAGTATTTTTTAAAAAGCAAGAATATTTGCTTTTTAAAATCATCTTTTTTTAAAAACTGTGTAATTAACAAGTATAAAAATATTATTCCACCAACAAAAAACTCGATATAATGCAACTGCATTAATATACCGTATAAAGCCCCTGTGATTAAAAAATATAAATATTTATTCTTTAAAACTCCTTTATAAAGTGTGTATAGGCACAGGAGTGTAAAAAAGGGCATTAAATTTGGGTTCCAAGAAGATCTGGAGTAGGAAACCACTAAAGGAGAAATCGCATAAAGCAAGCTTGCAAATATTGCTGCATTTTTACCGAGTATTTCTGATGTAACCCTATATAAAAGCCAAACAGTTGCAATACCAAAAAGGGCAACCATAACTGCTGGCCCGACGGGATTATAATTAAAAATCAGCAAAAATGGTGCCATAAAATAATAATAGATTGGTCCTAAGAAAAATCCCCCAACAGAAGAGGTTGGGCCAAGTAAAGTTAATTTACCATGTAAAATGTTATAAACTGCAAGAACATCTCTTCCTTCATCTCCTAAAAAAGTCATATAATCAGCAATTTTATAAAGTCTATAGACTAGAGCAAGGATAAGAATAGAAATAATAGGAATATTTCTAAAAATTAGAGATTTAAAATTATTTAATTGAAATTGCATTAATGGGGTTTTCTTTTCCAAATTACCTTGCTATACATTGTAAAATTGTAAATAAGAAGTACTCCTGTAGCCACTATAAAATATACAAGTGGATATTTTCTCCCAAATAAATATTCACTTAACTGGACAATTCCGGACTGAATAACTATAACTCCAATGTTGGATGATAAGAAAAACCCTACCATTTTAATTACATATTCTGAAAATGAATGAGCCTTTCTTTCTTTAAAGGTCCAGAGATTATTTAAATTATAATTAGAAAAAATTGCTAATTGAGCAGCAATCCAACTTGCCACACCAAGAAGTAAATTCGTATTATGTGCCAAATACCAATAAATAATAAATTGCAAAGTAAAACCAATTCCACCAACTACCAAAAACTTTCCGAAAGAACCAGTAGCAATTTCTTGAAATCTTACTTTAAACACAAACGCCAGTGTTTTAATAATTGTTTGCATTCCGGGAATTTTTGATTTCCCATGAGTTCTATCTTTTGCGTTAAATGGAACTTCGGCAATCTTAAACCCGTCTTTTACAGCATTCCATAAAAAACCTACCTGAAATGTATATCCCGTAAATGCACCCAGTTTTTCTTTTTCTTTCAAAAATACTTCTTTTTTAACTGCTCTATATCCTCCAGTCCAATCGTGAATACCTTTTCTTCCAAATAAAACTTTAATAAAAATGTTTCCCCAAACTGACATAATTTTCCTATGCAATCCCCAATCTTTTGGAATTGAACCCCCGCCACTATATCGTGTTCCTACAACAAAATCGTAGCCTTCATCAATTTTTTGCAAAAAATCGGAAATTTTATTAGGATCATGAAACAAATCCGCATCCATTTCAAATAGAATTTGTGCATTCATTTTTTCTATTGCATAATTCATTCCCCGAACGTAGGCTGCGCCAAGACCCTTTTTCTCTCCTGTTGTAATCTCAATATTTTTATACTTCTTTATATATTCTTTAACTACTTCGGCTGTCCCGTCGGGGGAATTATCGTCTGCTACGAGTATGTACATATTGTGATTTTGTATTGTAGGAAAAATCTCTTCCTCTAATATTTCAATTAATCTTTCTATATTGCCTTTCTCGTTATATGTAGGTATTACAATTACTGCATTCATAAGCTCTTATAATATTCTATTGTATTATTTATTCCATCTTCGAGTCCAACTTTAGGCTCCCAATCTAACAGGCTTTTGGCTTTAGTTATATCCGGCCTTCTCTTTTTTGGATCGTCTTCGGGCAAGTTTTCAAAAACAATTTCAGAGGCTGAACCTGTAAGCTTAATAATAAGCTTTGCAAAATCTAAAATAGACCTTTCATTTGGATTTCCCAAGTTTATTACCTCTCCTTTTGATCTTTCCGAAAACATAGATTTTTTTATACCTTCAATCATATCTGTTACATAGCAAAAACTTCTGCTTTGACTCCCGTCCCCGTATATTGTAATAGATTTGCCTTCAATCGCCTGATTTATAAAGTTTGAAACAACACGACCATCGTCCTTTTGCATATTTGGCCCGTATGTATTAAAAATTCTTATAATTCGTGTGTCTAAATTAAATTTTCGAAAATAGGTTTGAGTAATTGCTTCACCAAACCTTTTCGACTCATCATAAGGAGATCTTATCCCATTTGGGTTGACATTTCCGAAATACTCTTCGTTTTGTGGAGAAACAGCTGGATCACCATATACTTCTGAAGTCGACGTGTAAAGAAATTTAGAATTGTTTTTAAGAGAAAGCTCTAATAGATTGTAAGTTCCAACGCTGTTAACAAGAAGAGTTTCTAAGGGAAAGTTAATATAGCTTTTCTTGCTTTTCGCATTCGGAGATGCGGGAGATGCAAGATGAAATATATAATCAATTTTTTCTGCTTCAAAATCTTTTTCTTTAATAATATCTTTTTCAAGAAGTTTAAAATTACTATTAGAAGTTAATGAATTTATATTAGCCTTATCCCCTGTAATAAAGTTATCAACACAAATAACTTTAAAATTTTCATCAAGAAGACTTTTGCACAAATGCGAACCGATAAACCCTCCTCCCCCTGCGACTAAGCAAGTTTCCATCTAATTTATTCTATCAAATCTTTTTAAAAAAACCTATTGTGCATGGTTTAACTATTTGCTAAAGTATTAAATGATGGCTAAACAAGCAGTTATTATTGGGGTTTCTTCGCAAGATGGGTCATATCTTGCAGAACTACTGCTCGAAAAGGGATATAATGTAACGGGCACAATAAGAAGATCTACTAACTTTTATCAGGAAAATCTAACTCAGTTATACGGAAAAATAAAAATTGAAGCCGCAGATTTAATAGACGGAGAGTCTATTTCAAGGGTCATAAGAGATTCTAACCCTGACGAAGTATACAACATTGCCTCTCAAAGCGTTCCTCATGACAGTTGGTCTCATCCTTTCTATACAGGAGAAGTAACGGGACTTGGGCCTGTTCGTGTATTGGAAGCCGTACGTCACTTTGCACCAAATGCTAGATTTTATCAGGCAACAAGCAGAGAAATTTACGGAAATGTTAAAGCAAAAGTAGCAAATGAAGAAACGCTTCTTGATGCAAATAATCCTTATGGCATTGCAAAAGCATATGCCCACATGATGGTAAGATGCTACAGAGAATCTTATGATATGTTTGCATGCGGAGGTATTTTATTTAATCACGAAAGTCCAAGAAGAAGTCTTCACTTTGTAACAAGAAAGATTACTGCAGCAGTAGCGTGTATAAAGAATGGAGTTAAAAACCCGCCCCTAAATGAATTGGGAGAACCACTAGTAGATAGCAATGGGAAACTACATCTTGGAAATTTAGAATCCCAAAGAGATTGGGGTTATGCAAAAGATTATGTTGAAGCAATGTGGCTTATGTTACAAAATAAAGAACCTAAAGATTATGTAATTGCAACAAATACGTCTTATTCTGTAAAAGACGCATGTACAATAGCCTTTGAATACGCAGGATTAAATTGGGAAGATCATGTTGTCTCAGATAAGCATTTACTTAGACCTACAGAAATAAAAGAACTAAGAGGTGATTATACAAATGCAAAAAAAGATATGGGATGGGAACCAAAAACTTCGTTTGAAGAACTTATGAAAATAATGGTTGATGCTGATTTAGAGCGTTTCAAAATCCACTAAGATTTATTTCTCCAAAAATCAAGTATTCTTTTTAAACTTTCTTCTATTGGAATACTAGGCTTCCAATCTGTAAGTTTTTGAAACTTAGATGGATTACAGACAAGCTCAGGATTATCAATTGGCCGAAGCAGCGTTTGGTTTACTTTTACTTCAATTTTTTTGTTGGACAAAGAAAGAAGCATGTCTAAAATTTCAGACATCTTAAGGCTTTTTCCTGAACCAATATTATATACGTCTCCGTCCTTTCCATGCTGCATAAGTAAATAGTATGCGTAAACCATATCCTCAACATCCGTAAAATCTCTCTTAGAATCCAAATTTCCTACTTCTAACACAGGCTCTATTAGTCCTTTTTCGATTTCTACAATTTTTTTTGCAAATGCGGCAATAGAAAAGGCTTCAGTTTGTCCAGGACCTATATGATTAAATGGTCTAGCTCTTACTGTTTTAAGACCATAAGTTAGAAAATACTGCAAACCCAAATAATCTTGTGCTATTTTAGAAACCGCATAAGGATTAGTCGGATTTAAAGGAGTTTCTTCATCTATTGGTAGATCTTTTAAGACAACCTTCCCATAAATTTCCGCTGAAGAAACAATAAGAATCTTAGAATTTAAGTTCAATCTTCTAACAGCTTCTAAAAGATTGACCTGAGCTTCAATATTGTTAGTTAAAACTTTGACTGGATCTTCAAAACTTTCCCCTGGAGCTGACAGTGCGGCTAGGTGGTAAATTTCATCGGGTTTTATTTCTTTTATAGAGTTAAAAACCGAATCAGCATCTAAAAGGTTCAATCTAATAAAACTTGGTCCAGGTATATCAGAAAGCACTAATTTACTGTTTTCGCTTACATATGTACCAAATAGGTTATACTCTTTTTTTGTGGAAAGATAGTGGATTAAATGTCTTCCTGCAAATCCGGTGGCTCCAGTAATTAAGATTTTTTTACTCATTATCTACCAATACCTATGTAGTTGAATCCCTCGTTTCTTAAACTTTCCGGATCATAAAGATTTCTAGCATCAATTATATTTAGTGTCTTCATTCTCTTTTTAATATTTTTATAATCAAGTTCCTTAAACTCACTCCACTCTGTTAAAACAATTAATAAGTCAACTCCATCTGCAACGGAATATGCGTCGTCTTTATAATCAATATCTTTTAGCACTGTTTTTGCATTGTGCCCTGCCTTAGGGTCAAAAGCAGAAATTTTTGCACCGTCATTTTGAAGCAAGTTAATAATATCAATAGAGGGAGCGTCTCTCATATCATCAGTATTTGCCTTATAAGCCAGACCCAAAATGCCTATCTTTTTTCCTCTTAAATCACCTAGCATTTTTCGTGCTTTTCTAACAATGTCCCGCTTTGCCTGATGGTTTATATTCTCAACATCTTCAAGAAGCGAAAACGAATAATCAGCATCTTTTGCTATTGAAATTAATGCTTTTACGTCCTTTGGAAAACAGCTTCCTCCGTATCCTGGTCCAGGTGACAAAAACATGTCTCCAATTCTTCTGTCCTTTCCTATACCTTCTAAAACCTTTAAAGCGTCTGCTCCCAAAAGCTCCGAAAGCTTAGCGATTACATTTGCATAGGAAATTTTCATTGCCAAAAATGAATTAGCCGCATACTTTATTAATTCTGCTGTTTCAAAATTTGTTAAAACAAACGGTGCTTTAATAGGCTCATGAACTTTAACAAGTAAGTCTTGGGCTCTTTTGCTTTCCGTACCTACTACAATTCTATCGGGGTTTGTTGTATCCATAATTGCGCTTCCTTCTCTTAAAAACTCCGGGACCGAAGCGTAATCCACCTGCGCCCCCTTTGACTTTGAATCTTCCAAAATTTTCTTGACTTTTCTGTTTGTGCCTGTAGGTACCGTACTTTTAGTAGCAACAACTGTATATCCTTCAAGATATTTTCCTACCTCTTCTGCTACCTCTAAAACCGTAGAGAGATCTGCGTCACCGGTTTTTGTCGAGGGAGTTCCTACGGCAATAAAAACTATATCAGAATTTGGAACAGATTCTTTATAACTAAGAGTGAAGATTAACCTTTTGGCTACTACATTTTTCTTGACAAGTTCTTCTAAACCAGGTTCATAAAAGGGTACTATTCCTTTTTTCAGCTTTTCTATTTTTTCCGGAGTATGTCCAATAACATAAACTTTATTTCCAAAATCGGCAAAAACAGTGGCTGTTACAAGTCCAACATAACCGTGGCCAATAAATGTTAAAGTCATAATTGTTTTTTAATTATATTTAAACCTGCTTGAAAAGAATTCATGCCTACTCCAAGCTTTTGTATTTTATCATTGTTAAGTGCTGATGAAAAGGGTTCAGGCGGCCTTCCTATCAAAAACTCTTTTCTTGTAATTTTGTGGACCAGTAAACTATCAAGATTAAAAATCTTCGTAATTAAAATTGCTGCGTCATATATACTTAAAATTTCACTTCCCACTATATTGTATATGCCTTTTGAATCTTTCTTAATTAAAACATCTAGCGCATTTGCAATATCATCGATAAAAGTTGGGCTAATAATTCTATCTGTTAAAGCAGTTATTTGCGTACCATCTGTAAGGATTTTAATAAAAAGACGCACAAAATCTAATTTCTCAAAAGACGCTCTATACGGATAAGCAAGCCGCATGATAAGCCAGGGTGTAGGAAGTTCCCTCACAATTTTCTCCGCTTCATATTTAGTTTGAGCATACCAACTTAAGGGATTATAATTTGCATCTTCTTTAAAACCGCCATCCGGCATATTCTCTCCGCCAACGACCATATCCGTTGAGAAATAAATTAATTTTTTTCCGGTTTCTTGACAAGCTCGAGCTACATTTTTTGTTCCTAAAACATTAATTTTATAAGACTGACTATCTTCTTTTAGAGCTTTCTCTTCTTCAGCACCTTTAACATCCGTGTAAGCTGCTAAATGAATTAGTGTATTTGAATCGGATGCTGAAAGGGCTTTTTTAACTGAATTATAGTCGGTTATATCTACTCCATTGCTTCTGCTAAGATTCTTAAAAGTATATTTTTCCGACAATAATTTAACTATCCTTGTTCCTATTAAACCATTCAGTCCGGTTCCAATTAATTTCATATCGAGGTTTTGTTATGCGTCTAAATTACCGAATTGTTTTTTGTAATAATCTTTAAATTCACCTGATTTTATCTTTTTCCACCAGCTTTCGTTCTTTTTATACCATTCAACCGTAATTTTGAGGGCTTCATCTAAGTCATGCTTTGGCTCCCAGCCCAATTCGTTTTTAATCTTGCTCCAGTCTATATCATACCTTCTGTCGTTTCCCAATCTATCAGGCACCAGCTTTATTAAATCTTCGCTTTCACCAACCAGGACTAGAATTTTTTTAACAATATCTAAGTTTGAAATACCATTTCTAAGTCCTCCAACTAAATAAGTTTCCCCAATTTTTCCTTTCTGTAGAATAAGGTCAATTGCGGAAACATGATCATTAACAAATAGCCAATCTCTTTCGTTTTTTCCGTCTCCATGAATTGGAATTTTTTTATGTTCCAATGCGTTAGTTATTGCCAAAGGAATAAGTTTTTCAGGATACATAGCGGGCCCAAAATTATTTGAACAATTGCTGATTGTTATTGGCAAACCATAAGTATAGTAATAAGCTCTAACTAGATGATCTGATCCTGCTTTTGTGGCAGAATACGGACTCCTTGGGTTATATAACGTATTCTCGTTAAATTTGTTTTTGTCATTTAAATCTAACGTTCCAAAAACTTCGTCTGTTGATATGTGATGAAATCTTTTAATGTTTTCTCTTCTTGCAACCTCAAGTAAAGTATATGTACCCACTAAGTTAGATTGTACAAATGGCCATGGATCAAGAATTGATCTGTCTACGTGAGTTTCTGCAGCAAAATGAACAACGATTTCTACTCCTTCTATAACTTCTTCAACTAAAGACATATCTGAAATGTCACCTTTTATAAATTTATATCTTGGGCTATCCTGAACCTGTTGTAAGTTTGCTAAACTTGCTGCATAAGTTAAATTATCGAGGTTAGTTATTGAATCATCTGGATGGGAAGATAACCAGTGGTTAATAAAATGAGACCCAATAAAACCCGCACCACCAGTGACCAATAGCTTCATATTTATCTATTTATATTACCATCTATTGTTTGTTAACACAATATTTTTCTGCTATATTAATGTCATGTCTAAATACGATTTAATCATTTCCCCGACCGATGATTCATGGCCTAAAATGATAAAAACAACAGAAATTCCGGGTCTTTTAATTTATCAAAGGGAAGTATTTGAAGATAACAGAGGGTTTTTTCATGAAATTATCGAGCTTAAAGATATAGAAAAAGTTCTTGGAAAGAAAATAAATATTGTTCAAAGTAATCATGCTAGGTCATATCCTAATGTAATAAGAGGCTTTCACGCAGAGCCATGGGAAAAAATAATTTATGTTGCGAGCGGAGAAGCAATGGCTGTAATAGTAGACTTTAGGACAGACTCGGAAACCTTTGGAAAAGCAGTAAAAATAATGTTAGGAGAAAAAAATCACAATACTATCTATCTTCCTGAGGGCATGGGAAATTCTTTTTGTGTAATTGGGGATAAAACAGTTGAATATATTTACTACATTACTAATTATTTTGAAGGAAAACCTACACCCGCAGTATTTTATAACGATCCGATAATTATTAAACAGTTTGGGGGCTGGCCAATCGATAATCCTATTGTTTCCGAAAAAGATAAAAACTATCCAACACTAAAAGAAAAATTTGGAAATCTTGTGGATTTCTCAAAATTTTCCTGGCTACAAGGCGCTTAAAGTTTTTCGCTCCAAAACATTTATTCCCAGTTGAACCAAGTAGTAAATAAAAAATGAGTACTTATTCTTATAATTTTTTTCATAAAAAATTCTCATTGCTTTAAATCTTGCTATCTGCAATCTTTTTTTTGTCTCCAGATTAGCTGTTGTTATATTTTCGGAGTCTTTTTTTATGCCGCTAGCTGCTCCTCCTATGTGCATAATGCTAACTTCCCCTAAATAATATATTTCATAACCTAATTTTTGAATATCAAAACATAATTGCAAATCCTCTCCGTAAAAGAAATAATCTTCATCCCACCATCCCACTTTCTCACCTATATTGTAGGGAATCAACATGAATGCACCTTCTATTGCATCGACTTTATGAGTCGAATCTGAATTTTTCCAACCTTGGGTATAGCCTGAAAATAACCGGCTTTTTGGAAAAATTCTTTGTAATCCGGAAAAATAACAAAACGCGTTCCATGGAGTCGGAAAACCCCTATGGCAATTAAAATCAACTAAACCATCCTTGTTAATTAATTTACATGAAGAAGCGCCTACTTTGGGATTTTTATCCATAAAATCAATCATATGGTCTAAAGTGTCTTTGTATACTACCGTATCTGGATTTAAAAACAGTACATATTCGCCCTTTACATAAAAAATCCCTTTATTATTTCCTGCTGCAAAACCTAAATTAGACCCGTTATCAACTATTTGAAATAATTTTATACTCGATGTCTTTTTATATTCATTAAGCGCTTCTATCGTTCCGTCTTTTGATTTATTATCACATACGATAAGCTGGAAAATGCCATCACTTACCTTATCTTTATAGTTTTTTTCTATAGATTTTATAGCATCAAGGGTTATATCTTTTGTATTGTAAGTAAGAATAATTACTGAAAGCTTAGGTGTATTCATTTAATGACAGATAGAGCCTCTTTGTATGTATTTTTTAAATACGAATTGCCGACTATGTAACCTATTAAGATTAATATTATTGCTTTAGTTATTAAAACCGTTTTTAAAATAAAAAATTCTAAATATGATCTGTGTTTTTTATAAAAATATAATAAATTCTTATATATATTTACAATTGCAAAGGTTCTATTAGTGGTACCATATTCTTTGTGGAGTATATTTAAATCGGGAAAGAAAAAAGTTTTATATCCCATTTTCTTTGCTCTATAACAAAGTTCCATATCCTCTATATACATAAACATATTTTCATCAAATCCATTTAATAAGTTGAATATCTCTTTTCTTATCATTAAAAGTCCTCCTTTTACCCAATCTACCTCAGAAATTTTGTCAGGACTTTTATCTAAAAGTCTATATTTTTGTAGACCTAAAAGTAACATAATGGCTTTTGCTAAAGTGTAAAAACTACCAGAACTTGGCTGCAAACTGCCATCAATATTTTTGAGCTGTCCGCCAAGAATGGCTACACTTGGACTTTGTTCTATATAAGTAACCATATCTAAAATACCTCTATCATTAACTACAGTATCGTTATTTAAAAAAAGTAAAAATTTTCCGCTTGAGCATGAGACTCCAATATTGCAGCCCTTACCAAATCCGTCATTCTTTTTATTTTCAATAATCCGAACATTATTATACTTTTTATCTTTAACTTCGGAATTTAAAACCTTTAAAGAGCCATCATTTGATGCGTTATCGACAATTATCACCTCAAATATATTTTCTGAAAATTCTTTTTTAAAATTGGTTATTAATGAATTTAAACAAGAAATAGTTAAATTATATTTTTTATAATTAATTAAAACTATTGAAAGAAGCATCAAACTCTTCCCCCCACTATTATGAAAAAGATCATAGATATACCAAGAAGACCAATTAGTAGGTACTCCAGCAATATTTTTGTACTTAGATCGTGATTTATCTTATGATGAACTATTCCCCATATAACGTAAAATACTACAGTCAAAATTAGAGTCAAAAAAACAAGCGGCAAATTTGGATAAGAAACAATTGATGCAAAAAATCCTAAAACAAATATTAAAATCATTGAAATATAATACCCAAAATGTTTAAGAAACTTTTTCATTCTAAATAACACTTCCTTTTAATAAAAAGAGAATTATAGCCAGTATCATCCCTAAGAATATTACGTGATCCAGATTGTGACCTACAAATCTTAATATCTTTTTTCTTTCGATAATTACTACATCAAGAATAAGAACAAACATAAATAAAGTAACAGTTAAAGCAGCTATGTTGGAAGAAAAAGTTTGCGCATTAATTAATGGCTTTATTTGTGAATTTGAAGCAAGCGCATTTGCTATGGCGGAAGGGGTTGCTTTTTCTTGAACTGGCTCCTTGACTTCTTCTTTAACCAAAGCAAGGGTTGGAGTTGGACTTGTTGTTTGCAAAGTAACTACAGGGGTTGGACTTATTGCTTGAACAGCTTGCTGTACGGCTACTTTATTTCCAACTGGCGCACCTGTATTTCCAAACATTTCAACAACCAAAACAGTATCTTCACCGGTTAAATTTCCTGTAACAACCGCAAAGCCAACATTGCTATACTTGCTGGACATAATATTATCTCTGTGAGTTGGACTTGCCAACCATGCGTTTAAAACATCACTCGTACTATTGTAGCCTCGTGCCAGATTCTCTCCTGCATAAATGTAGCTATACCCTGAATTTTTTATAAAATACCACGGCGTGGTCCCATCCGGAGCTATATGTGCCCAATAGTTTTTACTAAGCATATCATTTGCCTTATTATATGCAGCAGAAGTTAACTGACTATTTAAGGATAAAGGCGGGAGTCCATTCTCTTGCCTCCTTTGATTGGTTAATATTAAGAGCTCATCAGTAGAAACATTTGCCGAAATACCTAAAACTGATGGAAAATTTGCCCTTGTAAAAGACATTAAAATGCCGGAGGCAAAGAAAATAAGTATGAAAAAAGCCAATAACTGAGGATGCAAAATTCTTGCCCTATAATTATTAGATACTTGTGGGGTTAAAATATGACGCAATAATTTAAGCATATTTTAATTATATACGGCATTTTCCAAATCTCCAATCTTTTTATCATTAACCGGGATTTTTAAGAGAGACGACAAGGTGTTTGCAATGGTAATTCCTACCCTAATTCCAGTGAAAGAACCTGGACCTGTAGCAACTTTTATACCTGTTAAGTCTTTTATGCTAATTTCATTTTTTTTCAAAAATTCATCTATTAAGTTCAAAACAATCTCCCTTTTTTGTTCAGTTAAGGCTTTCTTAAATTTTATATTTTTATCGCCAATTTGTAGTCCTAGCTCAATTTCCTTGTTATTTGAAGTATTTATTAGAAGCAAAGCTTTTTTGTAAGACAAATTCTTAATCTTTAAGGCACCTTGTCTTAATGTCTTCCAAGGTTTTGTAGTGCAATCAATTACCGTAGAAATATTTTTTAAACTACACTCTCCCACGACAACAAAATCTACCTGTTTTAAAAGATTTTTATCTACATCCTCTATTCTAAATGGCGTTTTTTCTCCATGAAAGTTTGCCGATGGACCAAGTAATGGAACTCCTACTTTTTCTATAATTTCTAGCATTATTGAATTATTCGGCATTCTCACTCCTATATTTTTTCCTCCTCCTCTAACGAGACTTGGAATTTTATCTATCTTTGCTAAAAACACTACTGTAAGTGCTCCCGGCCAAAATTTATTGATTAATTCAGACTCTACATCTTTTGGAATTTGCAAAACATAGTCTTTAGCCATTTTTGTGCTTGAAATTAATACCGGTGTAGCTTGAGTATACGGTCTTTTTCTTAATTTAAAAAGTTTTTCAATTGATTTAACCTTATCTATCCTACAGCCAATTCCGTAAGCAGTGTCAGTTGGGAAAATAATTATTCCTCCTTTATTTAAAACTTCGACTGCTTTTTGTATTTGATTATTCATGTCTTTCCATTAGTATGCTTCTTGTATTTTCATCTACTTGTTTAAAGTGCAAATCAATTCTTTTTTGAGGCAGAACTTCGTTCAGTTTTTCCGCCCACTCTATTGCAAGAATGTTTTCTCTGCTTTTTATAAGCTCTGTTATACCTAAAGGTATTAAATCATCTTTTCCGTAAATACGATATAAATCTATATGATAAAAGTTATAATTTTTTATTTCATAACTTCTCATTATTATAAAAGTGGGAGAAATAATTCTTTTTGATATTCCTAGTCCTTTTGCAAGGCCCTGAACAAAAGAGGTTTTTCCGCTACCCAAATTACCATATAAACAAACTATATCGCCTTTCCTTAGTTTCCTTGCAAGCTTTGTTCCGATTTCTTGAGTTTGCTTAACGCTATTGGTTATTATTGTCTCCATTTGTCTTTAATAAAGTCTTTATTTTAGGCCAGAAAACAACTATAACACAAAGACCAATAAAAACAATTCCTAGCAAAATTGATATAACTCCAATCCAGTTTGTAAAGTTTATTGAAGCCAATTTAGTATTCTTTGGACTATCCTCTGATTCATTTTTATTTGTAAAAATTCCTAGGATTCCCTGATTTTTAGATTTAGTGCCGGATGGAGAAATAGAAGCTTGTGCAATTTTGTCTGTTGGTGTTGGGGTAGTTGACTTAGTCGGTGTTGGGGTTTTGGTCGGAGTTGGAGTTTTGGTAGGCGTAGGAGTTTTGCTTGGGGTTGGAGAATTTGTTGGAGACGAAGTTGGAGCTTGAGTTGGCGTGTGCGTTGGACCCGATATAGCAATTATTGTTTCAGAAGACCATGTTGGAGAAGAACCACAACTTGAGGTATAACTATAACGTCCGACTTTGAACAAATATTCACCCGGGCCATTGTAATTCGAATTTTCTTTGTCGGGCTTGAATTTTAATGTTCCACTCCAACTACCACTTTGCAACTCACTTTGTGCAATTTTAAAAAATGTAGTGCAATTTGCTCCTGTTTCATTACTCCAGTTTCCGTTATTATCTTGCGTATAGCCAAAATAACTGCTTCCGCTTGGATAAAAAATACCACGAATATAAGAGTCGCTACAACCTGAACACACTAAATTTACATTAACCCCAAATTCCCCTGACTCATCCACAGAAGAAGGATAATTATTTATTGTAACCGTTACTGCCAAAACCGAATTTGTCTTCGGCACAAAGAGTAGAAATAAGATAAAAATAGCTCCTGTAAGAAGAGCTTTTCTCATTATTCAGAGCATAACAAAAAATTCATTAAATTTTCAATTGGAATAGACGTGAAGATAGAAAGTATCTAAACCATCATCGTTGTGATCCACCCTAACATAAGGCAACGTACATCCTTTATATCCTGCATAGCTACCTCTAAACATAGTGCCGGATTTAACAGCTCTTACTGTTAAAGATGGACCAGAGATATCAATACCGTTATGGGTGGGATAAAAATGATAAGTTCTAACGTACCATGTATCACCAAATCCCTGATTAAACTTAATTGGCGAATCTATCGGCCAATCCCAGCTTCCAGAAGGATTAAACGTATCCCCTCCTGAATTATCCGTGTATTCAATAGATTTTAGAAATCCGAACGGGTCTTGCGCAGATCCATCTCTACTTACGGTAAAATGCAAATGAGGGCCCGTTGAATTACAGGAAGCAGTTGGAATAATCGTGGCAATTACATCTCCTTGATTTACCTTTCTTACCTCACTTTCTGTTCCTTTACCAGCAATAATCCCTACAATGGCTTCATATTCGGCTTTAGCTTGTGCAAGAAACCTCTGGTAATTCGCTTCACTCCCCTGAGTTTCTGAAAGCAATCGTTGTTTAGCTTGTTTTTCTTGATCAAGTTGATTTGTATAAGCAACAAGCTGTGCTTTCAATTTTTCTATTTCTTTCTTTTTATCTTCATAGATTTCTTTTTGGTTTGTGTAATCGATTTTTGCCTGCTGGGTTTCATAAATAAGCTTTTTGTCGTGTGCCTGAGCCCTTCTTAAATAATTAAGTCTCGATAAAAAATCTGAAGCGTCGGTTGATGTGAGTAATATTTGCAAAGGCTGAATAGTGCCAATTTCATAAGTAGCAACTACTCTATTCATCAACACCAAAACTAATTCATTTAAAGAATTCTCGAGTCCGGATATTTTTTTTGTTGCCGTATCAATATCGAGCGTTAAATTTGTTATTTGTTCTTCGGTTGAAGCAATTTGGTATTCCGTAAGCTTAATTTGATTGTTCATTACTGCAATTTGCGATGATAAAGTTCTCTCTTGGCTTTGTAAATCGCTTATTTTTGATTGAAGGTCGTTAATTTTTTTCTGCAAATCTGAAACTTGTTGCGAATTATCGGGAGTAGGCGTGGGTGTTGAGGTTTGCGCATTTGAAAAAGATGCAAAAATAAGAACTAAACCTAAAACTAATAATATACTCAGATGTCTAAAAAATCTATTAAGAAACATAAAATTATGTTTTTAGATAACGAAGGACTGCCAAATAACTTGAAATAATACCAAGAAGAGCTGCGAGTATTAGCTCTATCATAAGAAGCTCTAACAACGAAATAAAAGAAACAGGAAGAACCGGTATTCCTTTTAAGAAAGACTCTAAAAAGGGTGTGGCATACAAAAGCGTTCCAACAGCTATGGTCCATCCAATTAGCGCACCTACAACTCCATAAGTAACTCCTTCTATAATAAACGGCCATCTTATGTACCAGCTAGTAGCCCCTATTAACTTCATAATTTCGATATCTTCTTTTTTATGCGATATCTTAATGCCAATTATTGTCACCATTATAAAAATTGATACCGCAGAAAGAAGAATAACTAAAGCAAGGCCAATTTGCCTTATCGCGTTAGTCCAAGATGTTAAGGCAGAAACTACATCTTTTTGATAAATTACCTCAGATACGATTGTACTTTTCTTTAATGTGTCCGAAATACCTCCCAAATCTTCTATTTTTACTGCAGAAATTTCAAATGATGCAGGTAAAACATCGGCTGTGACTAAATCCAAAAGTAGGGGGTCATCTTTGTTTTGCTGCTTATATATTTCTAGTGCCTGCTGTTTTGAAACAAATTTTATTGAAGCTATTTCTCCGCTTTGCGATAATCTATTTTGTAAATCGTTTATGTCTTCCTGTTTAGCATCGTTTTTAAAAAATGCCGTAACTTGAGGCTTAGATTCAAAAAAATTAATTATAGTTGAAGATCCAACAAGAATAAAAACAAAAAACGAAATTACCAAAAACGTTAGAGTCATAATAAGTATTGCGGAAAACGCTTGATACGGAGACCTTCTAATATTTCTCCAAGCCGTATTAAAAAATTTCATTCTTTTTTATCCTCCTTTTCTTCTTCTTTTTTTTCTTTATCTTTTACTCCGGTGTGTTTTTTATTTTCATCTTTAACTATTTTTCCTTTATCTATGTGAACGATTCGCTTATCCATGCTTTTTACAATATCCGTATTGTGAGTTGCCATAATAATTGTTGTTCCTTCCTTGTTAATGTCCGAAAGAATTTTAACAATTTCCCAAGATGTTGCAGCATCTAAATTTCCTGTCGGCTCATCAGCTAGTATTATTTCTGGGGATAATACTAAGGCTCTTGCAATAGCAACTCTTTGAAGTTCTCCTCCTGATAATTGAATAGGAAATTTATCTTTATGCTCATAAATCCCCACTTTTCTTAAAATTCTTTCAACCTTTTCAGTCGCTTTTATAGCATTTTCACCAGAAACATCTAACGGCAGCATTACATTTTCAAAAATTGTTCTGTCGTTTAAAAGTTTTAAGTCTTGAAAAACAACCCCTATCATTTTTCGGAGCGTAGATAGCTTAGGTCTTGCAAGATTTACAACATCAAGTTCACCAACTTTAACTTTTCCCTCTGTTGGGAGTAAATCCCTTATTAGAATTCTAAAAAGAGTTGTCTTTCCCGAGCCTGTCGCTCCAACCAAAAATAAAAATTCCCCTTTGTCTATTACGAGATTTATTTCAGAAAGTCCAAACGAACCAGTTCCAAATTTTTTGGATACGCCCTCAAGCTTTATCATTACAATACCTCAATTTTACCTACATCCATTAACCAACCTGCGTATTGTGCTTTTTGGGTTTGTCCCCAAACTTTTATTTTTTTACCTACAAATTGAGATAAATCAACAATCGATGAAGTTAAATAGACATTTTGACTTTCCCCACCCGAACGCTCTAAATGAAATGCCCCCTCATCTTCTATTCCACCTTCTTTTAGTACGCCTTCTACAGTATCTTTGAAGGTTTTAATATCATTTGAACCAACTATTGTTCCGGAGTCTGCCTGATTCTCTTTATTTGAAGTAGATGTATTTACCGATGTATTTATACCCTTTCCGGAAAGCATATATCCGCTAATTACGCCTAAAACAACAATTAAGCCTAGTAATGCAATTATTTTTGGAGTGAATGTTTTGCCTTGACCAAAGCTATGAATTAGGGGTTTACTAGTGGAACCAGAAATATTTTCTTGAGAATTTTGTTGTGTATTATTTTCTTCCATCTATATTCATCACCCATATCTAGTTAAGCACAAATTCCAACTTTTGGCAACTTTTAATCTTGTCTTCAATTTGTAACTATTAGCATGTGATAAATATCCAAGATAAGACTGGATACTCTGATTTAAAGAATAGTTAGAAATTTTTCCTTTTTTGTGCCCTTCAATTTTTTCGTTTACTTTTCTAAACAATCTTTTCTTAGTTTTGGTTCTTGGCAGAATATAGTTAGGCAAAATAATATATCCCAGAAAATCTATTCCCCATGAAAGCTTTCTTAAGATAACTTTATCCGGATGTAGTTCAAGATTAAGTTTATCTTTTATAAATTTGCCAAGTATACATGTATACTTAGGTAGATGATTTTTGTTTGAAGATAAGATTACAAAATCATCTGCATATCGGATATAATATTTGATTTTTAATGTATGTTTTATAAATTGATCTAATTCATCTAGGTAAATATTTGCAAAAATCTGGCTTGTTAAATTTCCAAGAGGAATTCCTTTTTCTAAACCTTGTTCTGAAGCAAAACTATTAATGACGTCCTTCAATAACATCAGAATATTTTCATCGTCTATTTTCTTTTTTAGAAACTGGACTACTATTGCATGGTTTACGCTTGCAAAAAACTTTTTAATATCAAATTTTAGAGCAAAACAGTCTCTTGAATAATTTTTCGAGACAATCCTGGTAAATTTATAAAGCCTTTTAACTCCTTTATGTGTTCCTTTGTTTAATCGGCAGGAATATGAATCATAAATAAAGGATTTATCGAAAATGTCGTAAAGGAATTTGTATAAGAGATGGTGAAGAATTCTATCTGCAACACTTGCTTTATGGATATGCCGTCTTTTCGGATCGTTAACGAAAAAGTCCTCGTAGTCTCCGTGTCTATAAGTCTTGTGTTTCAATTTATGCTGAAGAGAAAATAGGTTATCTTCGAGGTTACGCTCGAAAATTTGAAGATCAAGTCTTTTCTTCTTTCCTCTCCTAAATTCAGCGTAGGCTTGAAAAAGATTTTCTATTGTTATAAGCTGTTGATAATTCATATGAGTAACAACAATAAATCTGTTCACACACACACACACACACACACCGATAGTAATTTAGCCCGCCCGCAAACGTCTGAGCGTAGCGATGGCGCGCAGGATATTCCGATTTTTACCAAAACTTACGAGTTTTATAGACAGTTAACTGCTATAATTCCCTCTTTTCCTAAAACTAAAAGATATACTCTTGGACAAAGGCTCGATAATATAACTCTAGATATTTTCGAGCTCTTATTTTCTATTCCTGCAAGCTCAAATAAACTCCTAGTTTTGCAAAAATTTAGTGTTAAACTCGATCTCTTAAAAGTTTTGATACGACTCTCTAAGGATTCTCAAGTGCTAAGCAATAATAATTACTTAAAACTTCAGGAAATATTACAGGAAATTGGCAAAATGCTTGGAGGATGGATAAAAGCCTCCAAGCAAGCCTCGCCATAAATTTATTACCAGATACTATCAGAGGAGAAGCCCAAACATTGTCATTGCCATTATCACGATTCCAGTTGTTGACGTTAAGGCCATTATCGGGATTGAAGTTGCCGACATTGGCAACATTGGACTCAACTTTTATACATCTCTCCGTTTTAAGAAAACTCACCAAAGATTCTATTACAGTTTCTTTTGTATTTTATCCGCCCCAAGTATTGCCGAAGGGCAAAGAAAGATATACGTAGTGTCTAGTAAATTTTCATTAAGCACTCTCCTCACCAAAAAAAGTAAAGACTCTGACTTTAAAAATTCTAGAGATAAACGAGGAATAAAACTTGTTTAAGCCTACACTGCTTATCTTAATTGAGGTTACCAAAAATTTGGACGGATTCCAAGAGACAAAAAAAACAAAAATCCAAGAATCCAATTACTTAGTTCCAGATGTTGGCACTACCAGAGGAGAAGCCCAAACATCGCCATGGCCATGAGCACGATGCCAGTAGTTGACGCTAAGGCCATTATCGGGATTGAAGTCGCCGACAGTGGCAACATGGGACCCAACTGTTGGAGTCTGAGTTCTTGTGTAATTGTAGTCGTATTTTTCTCCAAATAATTCATTGTTTTGAAAAGCTAGCTCTATGTAGTCTGCTGCTTCTCCGAGTATAGCTTTTACCCCTGATATTCTTTGGGAAAGAGCTTTATTTTGTTCTTCTACCATTTCAAGCTGCTTGTCTAAGGTTTTATTGTTGGAGTCAGGAATGAAGAACTCATCGGGGTCAGTCTTTATTGCAACTTGTCCGACTCTAGACTGCAGGGTTTCGAATTGGGGATTTTGCTCATGCCAGGTTGACCAAAATTTAAAACCTTTAGCTTTAAGAGTTGCTATTGATTCTCCAGTTAGAGTATATATTTGATATCCTTCTTCTTCGAGTAATCTTGTCTGTTCTGAAGTGAATGTACCTTCCTCCCTTGTTTCGGGTGCTTGAAGCTCTACATCTTCAGCAAGAAGCTCTTCTGCAGCCTTATGCGTTGGTTTACCACGCACATTATACGGATCTTGATCTACCCACTCATCTGGCCTTTGAAAATCATCTTTTTTTGGTTCAGGCATAAGAGTATTATAACAAAAATGAACTATAGCTTCCTTAAGGCCTCGTCAATGAAGACATCTATCTCACCGTTGAGTACTGCTTCAGTGTTAGATGTTTCATATCCAGTTCTTAAGTCCTTCACCATTTTATAAGGATGCAGCACATAAGAGCGAATTTGGTTTCCCCAACCCGGTGTTTTATAAACGCCTTTTGCGGCTACCTCTTCTTTTTTTCTTTCTTCTTCTTGCATTAACCAAAGCTTGCCTCTAAGTAAATTTAGAGCATACTCCCTATTTTTACCTTGATATCTTTCGCTATGAGCAGTAACTATTATACCTGTAGGTTTGTGCTTTAGCCTTACAGCAGTTGAAACTTTATTTACGTTTTGTCCGCCATGTCCTCCGCTTCTGAAAAAATCCCAGTCTAAATCTTCTTCCTTAATCTCAACACTTCCGTTCTTTGCTAAATTAGGCAAAACCTCAACAAGCGCAAAAGATGTTTGTCTTAATTTATCTGCATTAAAAGGCGACTGCCTTACTAATCTGTGCACCCCCGCTTCGTGTTTTAAAAACCCATATGCAAATTCTGCCTCAACCGTTATGGTTATGCTTTTCATGCCAGCTTCATCACCAGGAGTCTCATCGATGGTTTCAAACTTCCAGCCTTTTTTCTCAAAAAATCTGCTATACATTCTAAATAACATTTGGGTCCAATCCATTGCTTCTACGCCTCCTTGTCCTGCGTGAAGAGACATAATTGCTCCATCTTTATCAAAGGGATGCGAAAAATATAAATAAGTCTCAAGTTTTTCAACTAAATTTTCTAAGCCATTAGTGTCACTGCCATCTATTTTTTCGGAAAGTAACTGAAGATCTGTTATTTCTTCCTGAATTTTTGCCAACTCTTTCATCTTGGAAGTTGCCTCTTGTGGATTTTTCCAGAAATTTGGTTCTGAAGATAACGCCTCTAATTGAAAGGCTGTAAGTCTTTTTTCTTCCAAGTTTGCTTTTTCTAAAATTTTTTTAGCTCGCTTCTGTAAGTTTTCCATTATAAAAAGAGTGTTATTAAGATGGCTACTCCAACAACCGACATAATTGCAGTTATTATCCAGCCAAAAATATTTGTGAATTTAGAATTGGTATATTCTCCCATAATTTTTTTATTGTTAGAAATTATCATTATCATAAATAAAAGCGGCGGCGCCACAATTCCATTAAGTATAGCTGCATAATAAAGCATTTTAAAAGGTGGAATAGATGTAAAGTTAATTAAAAGTCCAATTAAAGTAGCAACGGCAATTATTCCATAAAATCCCCATGCTTGGGATAATTTCCTGTATAAGCCTTCCTTCCATCCAAATACCTCTGACATGGCATATGAAGCTGATCCTGCCAAAACCGGCACGGCCAAAAGTCCTGTTCCAAGTATTCCCAGGGCAAACATCCCGCTTGCAAAGCTTCCGGCAAATGGCTCAAGAGCTAATGCGGCATCACTTGCTGTTTCTATATTTAGAATTCCATTTTTATTTAAAGTAGCCGCACATGTAAGAATAATAAAAAACATAATCAAGTTAGAAAAAAACATTCCGATTATTGTATCTAACCTAATAAGCCGGATATCTTTTTTTGTTATTCTTGGAACCCCAGCCCCCATCATCCTTATTTTTCCGCTCTTAACTTCCTCTTCTACTTCTTCACTTGTTTGCCAGAAAAAAAGATAAGGCGATATAGTCGTACCAAGAATTGCTGCAATATTGAATACATAATCTTTACTAAAAGAAATGGTTGGAATGAGAGTCGAAGAAAAAATCTTAATCCAGTCTCCTTTTATAACAATAGCTACAGCAATATAGGCAAATAATGAAAACGTAAGATATCTTAAGTATTTAGAATAAACCTTATAGGAAACAAATATTTCAAGAATAAGAGTTATAGCGGTTATTATTATTAAAATTGCTATAAATGGAATTCCAATAACCAATTGGGTTGCCGAAGCCATTGCTCCCAAATCAGTACCTATGTTAATTACATTTGCAAAAAGCAGCAGCAATACCGACGAATACAAAACTTTTTTAGAATAGTTATGCTTTATTACCCCAGACAACCCTTTTCCGCTTACGGCGCCAATTCTTCCGCACATCTCTTGCACTACGGTCATAAAGGGAAAAGAAAAAAGTGCCGTCCAAAGTTGGCTATAACCGAAAGCCGCTCCTGTTTGGGAATAAGTTGCAATTCCAGATGGATCATCATCAGATGCTCCAGTAATAAATCCCGGACCGAATAATTTAAAAATCTTTCTTATTCTTTTCATTAAAGTCCGTTACAAATCCTTTCGCATGTATTTTTAAGTTCGTTTTTAGGAACATCTTTAAGGAACTTTAAATCATTAATTACTTTCTGAATCTGAGGGGAAGATGATGCAACTTCTTCAATATTTAAGCTTTCTGCCTGCTCCTGCAAATTTTCTACTGTTTCCTGAATGTTTTTAGATACATCTTGCGCACCAATCCCTTCAATTTGCGTCTTAGGTTTTTGCAGGGGTTCGTCAGAATTAAAACCTGCGAGGCGGTAGGATAGAAATAAGATAACAAAAATTACAACTGTTGAAAAAACAATGATCTTTTTCTTGTCCCAATTCACTTCTTCTTTCAAGGGTTTCATGAAACAATTGTAGGCAAAAAGCCACGCTATTGCAAACTAAAATTGTTATAATAAATTCGTGGATTTAATAGATGTAATAATTTTCTCTGTGGTAGAAGGTATTACTGAGTTTTTGCCAATCTCCTCAACTGGACATCTTATTCTTACTTCGAAAATTTTATTAATCCCCCAAAGTACTTTTGTAAAGGACTTTGAAATTATCATTCAGCTTGGCGCCATATTGTCAATTATTTACCTCTATTTCGACAAATTAATAAAAAATAAAGAAGTTTGGAAAAAAATTTTAACTGCATTTATTCCGACAGCTCTTGTTGGATTTATTTTGTTTAAATTTATTAAAGATTTTTTACTCGGAAACTTATATTTAACTTTAACCTCTCTTTTACTTGGAGGAGTTTTACTCATTATTTTGGAAATAATTTATAAGGAAAAAGACAACCACGTTGAGGAAATAGAAAAAATTTCGTATTCTAAGGCTTTTATTATTGGGCTTTTTCAATCGCTTGCGATAGTTCCTGGAGTTTCAAGAAGCGCCGCAACAATTATTCCTGCGCTGTTTTTAGGTACTAAAAGAAAAACCGCTGCAGAATTTTCTTTTTTATTAGCTATCCCAACAATGCTGGCAGCAACCGGACTGGATTTGATAAAAAGCGAATTTACCTTTTCTATTAACGAATGGGTTATACTTGCTGTTGGCTTTATAGGAAATTTTATCACAGCTTTACTTGTAGTTAAATGGTTTCTTGTTTATATCCAAAATCATAGTTTTATTGCGTTCGGAATCTATAGAATTTTAGTTGCCCTGATTTTTTGGTATATATTAATAAAATGACCCGTTCGATACTTCGACTGAGCTCAATCGAATGTCCAGGCTCAGGGTCATAGTGAGTAAAATCGAATCTATGAATATTTTTGGCAGCGTTTACGAACTTGTAGCCAAGGTTCCAAAAGGAAAAGTGACAACTTATGGGGCTCTTTCTAAAATTGTTGGAGTAGATCCAAGAGTTATCGGTTATGCACTACATTCAAATAAAGACCCAGAAAATATTCCGTGTCACAGAGTAATAAAATCTGATGGAAAAGTGGCAGTAGGTTTCGCCTTTGGCGGTCCGCAAGTTCAGCAGAAGATGTTGGAAAAGGAAGGAATTAATTTTATAAAAGGAAAAGTAGATTTAAAAAGATTTGGATTTTTTCTTTAACTTTTTAGCCTCTTGAATATCTTCCAATAATTCTTTTTTTACTCTTTTAATAGTGTTTTCAATTTTTCTATTGGCATTTTTAATTTTTTGATTTAAATGCTGCCATAATTTTTTGTGATTGCCTTCAGATAAATGTTTTAAAAATATTTTTTTGTCTTCCGGGCTTAGCTCATCAAGAACAGCAGAAACCACACTCGCATGAATATTAACCTCAAAAAGAGAAAGTAAGTTTACTCTTTCCTGTTTTTGAATGTCCAGCTCTGCTATTTCCAAAGTTATATCTGTTGACTGAATTAGATGTGAATAAAAATGTTTATGTTTCATAGGCTTATTGGCCCTAGTTTAAGTTTATTTTCAGGATCATCAATAAAAAAATATAAAACAGGACCTTTTTGGGATCCGTCGTACCTTTCTAAATAGCTCATTACTTCCGGTGATCCACCTAGGTGTTTTCCTGTCCATTCTGCCGGACCTGCATCAGCAACATCAACAATCATTGCTTTACCATTTTCCGGATTTACAACCAACATTTTCCTGTATTTAAAAAACTCTACATATCTTGATCTATTTTCATTAAAACCTGGAGCAAGAAATGTTTGTACGGCGATGTAGTATTTTTCCCTATCACTGTCTTCTTTTGTCATTGTTTCCTTAGAGTCTGCAAAATATCTCCAAGCCGAAAGTCCCGGAGCCATTCCATATTTTAGATATCTTTGTTGATCTTCCGGTGTATCAAAATGGGAATAAATATTATCTCCGGGAAATCTTGCTAAATGCTGTTCTTGTCCTATAAAACCATATTGCGTATTTAATCTTATTCCAGACATTTCTGCCTTTACGCTCATTCCAAAGGTTCTATCTAAAACTTCCATAACTTTTTGCTCTTCCTCTAAATTAAGAGGTCGAACTTCAGAAGGCAAAACATTTTTTAAATCATAAATCAAAAAAACCTTTTTATCAAAGGGCACAGTTTGCGCAGCTGCTTCAAAGGTATGAGGAATTTCAGAGAGTATTGGCGAGGTTAGAAGATAAAGCCCTGCAGCTGATCCTACAATTAGCTGTTTTGAATTACTTTCAAGCCAGTCAAATGCATCTTTGTGTTTAGTAAATAATTCTTTCTGAAGATCCTCATGTTTTTTTGTCCAAAGTTTTTTAAGATGAACGTAGGACCTGCTACTTTTATTGGGCATACTTAAAGTTTATCAAATTAGCTATCCAAAAGTGAAAGCATAAAGCTCTGCATTGCCGTCTAAAAATTCTAAACGAAGAATGTGTCTTCCTGCTTCCTTTAAATTGATTAATGGATATAATTTGTCTGCATCTGCAATAACGGTTTTTATAAACTTGCCATCCAGATAAACATTTACCGCCACAGTTGTATTTTCCTTGGGTCGCATAACTAAAAATACGTCTTTCGCTTCAAAGCTTAGAAAAAGACTAGCTCCTTTTACTGGAGCTGCATACTCACTTGTTATCGTCCACATGCCGTTAAACGCTACGGAATTATCAGGGATCATTTCAGGGGCCTTATATTCACTAAGATTATCTTGGGCGATTGAATCTAAAGATGAAAAATTAGAAATTCTTTTATATCCTAAGTAGGTTTCTGGAGTATTAGAATCAATTTTATAACTCAAATTTTTAATAGGTAAGCTTGCGCTTGTTCCGGTTTCTGAAAGCAATTTCTGTATCACTCTTTCGCTTTCATCGTAAGCCCCCTCCCCGAAATGAGCGAAACGGATAAACCCATCTTTATCTATAAAATACTTGGCAGGCCAGTATTGATTTTCATAAGATTGCCATGTTGCAAAATTATTATCCTGGACAACAGGATACTTAATGCCGAAGTTCTTTATTGCGTCTGCTACATTTTTTGATTCTTTCTCAAACTCAAACTCGGGAGAATGCACTCCAATTATTACTAGGCCCTTATCCTTATATTTCGTATACCAGTTTTTAAGATATGGGAAGGTACGCTGGCAGTTAATGCACGAATATGTCCAGAAATCTATTAGAACTACCTTTCCTTTTAGCTCTGATACCTTAAGTGGCTTGCTGTTAAACCATTCCCCACCCTGAATTATTTCCGGGGCTTGTGGTCCTTTTTGCACGACGTCGGACATGGGTTTTCCCATATCTTCCTTTTTAATCTCCGGGGCATTAAGCTTACTTAGCTCGTTGTGTACAAAATTGTTGTTCTCTATCTTAGTTAAACCGACACCATAATTTGGAAATTTGTTTATAATAAATGACTGGAATTTTCTATCAAAATTAAAAAATATGGCAAATGCAGTTAACACCATTACTATTCCAAATATTTTTTGGACGTTTGCCGAATTGCTAAGCAACCAAGGAACTTTTTTCAAAACATTTTGCCCACCAAGCATTATTAAAAACATAGGAATTGCAGTACCCAAAGAAAAAGCAAAGGTAATAAAAAATGCATTTAAAGTAACACTCCCGGCAATCGCTAAAGAGATAACTGATGCAAGAATTGGTCCGACACAAGGGGACCAAAGAAGTCCCAAAGATAAACCA
>MFNK01000002.1:48235-79032 GCA_001782045.1 Candidatus Levybacteria bacterium RIFCSPHIGHO2_01_FULL_36_15b
ACCCGCCTGTTATTCCTGTCTTTCTATAACCCGAAGGGACAAAAACAGCTATTTTTAAAAATAACTTTTCAAGAATAATCTGATACTTCGGAATAAGAAGTGACAATCCAAAAAACAAGACTATGGCGACAGACAAGTTTCGAAGAAAATCCGAAGGAATTCCGCTTATTTTTACAATTGTTGATAAAAATAGGGTAAAAAAAGTAAAACTTAAAATAAAGCCTAATACAATACCAAATGGCCTTTTTTTACCAGACGTATCAACGGAGGAAGATAATATAACAGGTAGTATTGGTAAGATGCACGGAGAAAGAATTGTAACAATTCCCGCAATAAAAGCAAAAACAGCTAAAGCTATCATCTAATTCTTTCCAGCAATTCTTTTGTTTGCCCCCCGTTCCACTTAGCGACTTCGTTTTCTCCCAAATCAATTTGTACAAAAGTGTGCTGATAAGTAATTCCGTATTTTCGAGCCAAGGTTTTCTCTTCCGCGTCGGTTTCCGAATCATTATAATTTACCCTTATTAAAATGACATCATTTGGTACCCTATCTAAATTTGCTCGAAAATCCGCATCCGCCGGAATACAAGTCGGACACCAATTAGCATAAAAGAAAAGAACTCTCCTCTTATTTTTTGAAACCTCAAAAATTTTTTTCGAATATTCAACATAGTTAGAACCAGATCTAGAAATAACTTGAGTAGGTATTACGGTAGCAACTATGGATTCTCTCTTTTCTGTTTTTTTCGAATTGAAAATAAATACTGAACCAACCATCAAAATAGCTAGTGTGCCCAAAACAATTAAAACAATTTTATTCACATTAATTCGGCCAGTGGCATTTCTTGTACTTTTTCCCGCTTCCACACCAACAAGGATCATTTCTTCCTAACTTCTTTTTAGCTTTTGCTTTTTCAGCAGGAGAAACCTCAGAAACTATATTTGCGCCGGCAGCGTTTTCAACTACACCTGCTTTATTAAGCGGATTATCAACTTGCGGCTCCTGATGTACGTGAATTTTGTAAACTCGATGTACTATTTCATCATCTATTGTGTTTATTAGATTTTCAAACATCGAAAAAGCTTCATTTTTATATTCAACTAAAGGATCTTTTTGCCCATAACCTCGTAGTCCAATTCCTTGTCTTAAATTTTCAATCGCATCTAAATGGTCTACCCATAAATTATCTATTACCGATAAGATTACAAATTTTTCAACTTGACGCATCAAACTTCCTCCTAAGTCTTTTTCTTTTTTTTCGTAAAGTTCGTCTGCAATATTTGCAAGAAACTTTGTTTTTTCTTCTATAGATTTCGCTTGTTCTAATTGAAGAGACAGTTGTTTTATTGAATTTTCATCAAAAGGAATTATTGTTGCAAATTTTTCAGCTATTTGCATCGAAGGTGATTTTCCGTCTTCGAAACTTTCCGAATACATAATTACAGTTTGTGATATGTTTTCATTAATCTTATTGAAAATTTCTTCTTTTAAGAGTTTGGATTTTTCATCCGATTCTAAAGTATCAAATCTTCTTGAATAAATTATTTCCCTTTGTTTATTTAAAACGTCATCATACTCAACTAGATGTTTTCTAATATCAAAGTTATATCCTTCTACTTTTACCTGAGCTTGTTCGATTGCCCGTGAAACAAGTGGGTGCTGCAAAGGAACATCTTCAGGCATATTAAAACGTGTCATAAGACCCGAAATAGTCTCTCCTCCAAAAAGTCTCATAATATCATCGTCTAAGCCTACGAAGAATTGAGATACACCAGGGTCTCCTTGCCTTCCGGATCTTCCCCTTAACTGATTATCTATTCTTCGCGATTCGTGTCTTTCAGTTCCTATAACATACAAGCCACCTAATTCAACTACTTCTTTGTGTTTTTTCTCCCAATCTTCCCATTTCTTAGAGCTTTTGTCCTCTGATCCATCTGCATCCTTTGGCGTATCTCCACCCAAAATAATATCAACTCCTCTTCCTGCCATATTAGTGGCCACTGTAACAGCTCCTTTTTCTCCGGCTTTTGCAATAATTTCTGCTTCTCTTTCGTGATTTTTAGCATTTAAGACTTCATGTTTTACTCCTTTTCTTCTTAAGAGTTCGCTGATAATTTCGTTTTTATCAATAGATGTAGTTCCGACTAAAATAGGCTGACCTTTAGAATGGGCTTTTTCTATTTCTGCTGCTACTGCACTATACTTTGCCCTTGCTGTTTTATAAATTGCATCTGACAAATCGCGCCTTACCATATCTCTGTGTGTTGGAACCACAACAACATCCAGCTTATAAATCTTATGGAATTCCTCCGCCTCTGTTACCGCAGTACCCGTCATACCCGCTAAGATTTCATATTTCCTAAAGTAATTTTGCAAAGAAACAGTTGCCAGGGTTTTTGATTCTCTTTGAATTGTAACGTTCTCTTTTGCTTCAATCGCCTGATGCAGTCCTTCGGAAAGCCTTCGTCCAATCATCAATCTTCCGGTAAATTCATCGACAAGAATAACCTCTCCGTCTTTTACAATATAATCTTTTTCTCGTTTGAATAAGGTTCTTGCTTTTAATGCTGCTTCTAAGTGGTAAACGGTATCAAAGTCTTTTTCATAGATATTTGAAATTCCATACAGTTTTTCGATTTTTTCAATCCCGTGTTCTGTTAAATGTGCCGTTCTAAGCTTCTCGTCAATTTTATAATCGGTTTCGGGAGACAACTTTTCAACCAATTTAGAATATTCATAATATTTTTGGGTTGGGGCTTCATCAGGTGCAGAAATAATATGAGGAGTTCTTGCTTCATCTATTAAAACAGAATCTACTTCATCAACTATTGCAAAATAAAAATCTCTTTGAGTAACCTGCTCTGCATCCTGGGCCATATTGTCTCTTAGATAATCAAATCCAAATTCGGAATTTATCCCATAAACAATATCCGCCTCATATGCTTGTTTTCTGCTTATTGGTCTAAGATGCAAAAGCCTGGTATCCCAAACGTCTTTTGTTTCATGTTTTGGATCATAAATAAAAGACTCTTCATTTATAATTGATGCGACGGAAACTCCTAGAAGATTAAAAATCGGGCCCATCCATCCTGCGTCTCGTCTTGCTAAATAATCATTAACTGTTACAAGATGTACATTTTTCCCCGTTAAAGCGTGCAGATATAAAGCAGGTGTTGCAGATAAGGTTTTTCCTTCTCCTGTTTTTTGCTCGGCAATTTTTCCGCTTGCAAGAACAGCTGCCGCAATAAGCTGGACGTCAAAATGCCGCAGCCCGATCGTTCTTCTTGATGCTTCTCTAACAAGAGCAAATGCTTCCGGAATAAGACTTTCCAAAGAGTCACCTCTTGAAATTTTCTTTTTAAATTCTTCCGTCTTTTTTGGAAAATCTGAGAGTTTTAAGTTTTTAAAGTCTTCTTCAAAAGAGTTAACTTTTTCAACAATCGGAGAAAGTTTTTGTATCTCTTTTTCATTGGTATCAAAAAATTTACTGAAAATACTTAACATATATTAATTTTACCATAATTTAGGCAAGGGTTTTGAGGTACTTCAATAAAAAAATCCCTCACATTTAATAACGTGAGGGATTCCAATTGATCAATTGGTAATTGATAATGCTCCAAATAGCTTACCAATTACTTTCTTTTCTTGGACTTCTTTTTCTTCTTTGCCATTATTCGGTTCACCTCCTTTACGTCGTGTAAAAGCGTTTCTAATTGATTTAATAATCTAATATTTTATTAAAGTTTGTCAAGCTTTTTTATCAGCTTCAAAAGCAATAATTTAGATTGATTTGAAAAGCAAAATTAAATGGGGATTTTCTACTATTTTATTACGTTTTTACCCGTATATTTTTGCAAAACTTTAGGAACTTTAACGCTGCCGTCTTCTTGCTGGTAATTTTCTAAAATTGCAATTACTGTTCTTCCAATTGCAAAAGCAGTTCCATTTAAAATACTTACATATTTTTTAACATTTCCGTCTTGATATTTAATGTTTAGCCTTCTTGATTGAAAATCAGAAACAGTTGAAACAGAGGTTACCTCTCTGTATGTGTCTTGTCCGGGCATCCATGCCTCTAAATCATATTTTCTTGCTGCCGGAAAACCTAAATCACCCGTGCACATTTTTACGACTTGATAGGGAATTTCCAAAGCTTTAAATAATTTTTCTTCTAATGAAAGCAGATATTCATGTTCCCTGTCGTCGTCCCCTTCTTTGACAAAAGAAACCATCTCTAATTTATCAAACTGGTGAACTCTTAAAATTCCTCTTGTATCTTTTCCGTAACTTCCCGCTTCTCTTCTGAAAGCACTCGAAAATCCTACATATCTTTTTGGTAGGTCTTTTACGCTTAAGATATCATCTTTATACATGGGGACAATTGAGTGTTCCGCCGTACCAACAAGATACAAATCGTCTTTTTCTAAATGGTACATATCTTCTTCTCCGCCGTTTTCCATATATCCAAGGCCTTTCATAGCATCTTTAGAAATCAAAACAGGTGGAATAATAGGAGTAAATCCTTCTTTTATTAAAGTCTCAAGCCCGAATTGAATAAGAGCAAATTCTAATAAAGCAGCATCGCCCTTTAAATATGTAAATCTGGCACCACTTACCTTAGAAGCGCTTTTCACGTCAATTAATCCAAGTTTTTCTCCCAAGTCTAAATGGTCTTTAGATTTAAAATCGAATTTGGGTAAATTGCCTTCTTTTCTTAATACTTCGTTGTCTTCTTCATTTTTCCCCACCTTCACATCGTCTTTTGCGGGATTAGGAATTTTAGAAAGCCAAGTATTTAGTTCTTCTTCTACAGCTCTTAAAGCAGATTCTTCTTTCTCAAGTTTGTCTTTTAAGTCTTTCCCTTTTTTGATTTGCGCATCTGTTGGTTTTCCTTTTATTTCTGAGGTATTTTTATTTCTTTCTTCTCTTAACTTTTGGGCCGTTTGAGACAGTTCGTTTGCTTTTTTTTCAATTTCTAAGATATGACTTACATCAATTTTTATTCCCTTATCTTCAGAAGATTTTTTTATTTTATTAGGATTTTCCTTTAATAATTTAATGTCAATCATAACTTAATTATATTCCTTTTTATTTTCCTTGACTATCTAAATATTCTTTAAATTTATCAAGCGCTTTTCGTCTATGAGAAACGCTATGTTTTTCTTCGAAAGTCATTTCACCAAAAGTTTTATTAAAGCCATCTGGAATAAAAACTGCGTCCCATCCAAACCCAAAATTATTTCCAGCCCTAATGGTTTCTGCAATGCTTCCTTGCACTTCCCCAATAAAAATATGAGCTTTTTTTCCATCGTGGTAAGCAACTGCTAATTTCGCTGTTGCTTTTCTTTGTTTTACTCCCTCAAGCATTTTTAAAAGAAGACTTGAACTACCCTCATCTGATTTAAGAATCCACTTTATAAAAGGTCCAGGAAAGCCTTGCCAAGCTTCAATATAAAAACCTACATCATCTATAAAAACTGGCGTTTTAAATTTCTTATAAGCTTGCATGACTTTATGTAGAGCAACTTTTTCTAAGTCGAGTTCTTGAATTTCATCTAATTCAACCTCTTCGACAATAATCGGAAAACCTAGTAACCTCTTAGTATCTTCAGCTTTTGCTTTATTACCAGTAACAAAGGTCAATCCCGCTTTCATAATTTTGAAATTTCTTCGAATCTTTTTTTTACGAAATTTTGATCAAGAGAGCGTATTAAAGCTGCTGCTTTGGGTCCGTGGTCTTTCCCGAGCAAAGCTTTATATATTGCTGCAAAGGCTTGATTTGTTGTCAACATGCCTTCGGCTGACCATTCGTAAAGTTTTGCTGCGAGATCAACTTCGCTCGAAACTTTAGCAAGTCTTTCAGAAATAATCTTTAAATAATTTTTCTCTTGATCTGAAAAGTTCAGCTGTGGAACACCTTTTTGAATTATGAATTTTTCACTCTCTGGGGCGTATTTTTCTATCCATATTTTTGCATATTGCACCCAATCTTTTACTTCCTTTAATTCATTTTGGGTGTTTGGCATTTGTACAAGTTGGGCTATTGTTGAAAAACGTGTTTGCGGAATATCTTCTTGCTCATTGGCTTGAGAAAGATAAATCACTCTTTTGTGATCCTCTTCATCGGATTTGGAAAAAGCCTGGTATTGGTCAAAAAGTGAAGGGATTGCAAGTGAATCCTTGGGGCTAAACTCTACCGCAATATTTGGTTCTGTTTTTACCATAAGAAATCTTGTTCTTTGTGGCCCTATAACTTCTAAAAGCTCGTCTCCTGTAATGCCTAATCCTTTTGATGAAGACATTTTTTTACCACCTGCAAGAAAAAACTCATATGCAAGCTTCATGGGTTTTTTTGCATTGAAAACTTTTTCAACAAGCTCCATTGCAATATCATATGATCCTCCTGCAGAAGCATGGTCCTTACCGGCACCCTCTATTGTTACGCCAAAGGTAAACCATTTCGCGGCCCATTCTACTTTCCAGACCATTTTTCCGTTTCCTTTAAACGGTGAGACTTTTCCTTTTTCTCCACACCCCTTAGCCCAAACGACTAAATTCGACAAACACTCATATTCAACTTCTTTCCCGTCCCAATTTGTAACCTTAGTCGTTCCTAATTTTTTGCAATTAGGACAAATCACCTGAAAAGGATACCAACTATCCGAAAGCTTTTTCTTGTACATTTCTTCATAAACAGCTCTTACTTTTTCAACGTCGTCCAAAACTATTCTTATTGCTTTGTCAAAAACTCCCTCTTTATAAAGTACACTCGTTCTATATAAAATATCGGGTTTTATATCTAAATCTTTTAATAAATTTTCCATCATTTTTGAAAAATGATCTCCAAATGTCTCATCTTTTTTTAACCCCGGTGCCATAAAAAGAGGCTCCCCTAAATACTTACCATGGGAATCCATAAGATTTGCAGGTAAACCATCAATTGGATCCATATCGTCAAATCCATAACGGAATTCAACTTCGGTTTTTTTCTCTTTTAAAATCTTAGCCAGAGTATCGTGAATCACCGGTCCTTTTAAAGAACCCATATGTACGATACCCGATGGAGTAAAAGAATCGTTTATTACTTGTTTTCCTTTAATATTTTCTAGCAATTTATCTGCCCAAAACATGTAGATATTATACAGCTTTAGAGCTGAAAATAAATTAGGAGATACTAAACTCTTTTCGAAGATTTTCTACCATTTCTTTTGTCATTTTTTCCAAACTATATTCGTGTTTCCATCCCCAATCGGCTCGTGCTTGTGAATCGTCAATGGATTTTGGCCAGGAATCTGCTATTTTTTGTCGCTCATCGGGTTTATAGGAAACTTTTAAATCGGGTATATGTTTTCTAATTGCTTCTTCCCACTGTTTTGCAGTAAAACTTACAGCAGCAAGATTGTAGCTTCCTCTAAGTTTAATTTTTAAAACCGGAGTATCCATCAAATCTATCGTTGCTTTTATAGCATCATTAACATACATCATGGGTAGCATCGTATCAGGCCCAAGCCAGCAAGTGTTTCCTTTTCCTTGTACGCCGTCATAGAGCATTGCAACTGTATATTCCGTTGTTCCGGCACTTGGCGGTGTTTTCCAGGAAATTATTCCGGGATAGCGAACAGATCTAACATCAAGTCCGTATTTAATATTAAAATAGCGGCAGAGATTTTCTCCCGTAACCTTTGTTACTCCATACATTGTAGTTGGCTCCAAAATGGTTTCCTGTGGAGTGTTATCTCTTGGAGTTGTAGATCCGAATGCAGCAATTGAACTTGGCCAGAAAATTTTAAGTCCAAATTCCACACCAAGCTCTAAAATATTTTTTAAACCCCCTACATTAATATCCCAGGTAACTTTTGGGTCTTTTTCTCCCCCAACTGATAATAGTGAAACTAAATGATAGACATCAACAATGTCGTATTTTTTAATTATTGAAGCTAAAATGTCCTTATCTCTTGTATCAGCTTTTTCTAAAATTCCATCAAAGTTGGAAGTTACGGTTTTATGTCCCATTGCTACAACCTGATCTTTTCCAAATTTTTTTTGCAAAGCCGGAACTAATTCTGACCCTATCTGGCCAAATGCTCCTGTTACTAAAATCTTTTTCATATTATCTTAAGCTCTTTACCAACTTTTTCAAATGCGGAAATTCCCTTATCTAAATCTTCCTTAGAATGAGAGGCCGAAGGGATTACTCTTATTCTGGCTTTCCCTTTTGCAACCATCGGAAAAACAATAGGAGTAGCAAAAACTCCTTCTTCATATAATTTTGTACTAAATTCTTGAGCTTTATTTTCATCCCCTAACATTACCGGAGTAATTGGAGTTTGAGAATTTCCGGTATCAAAACCTAAGTTTTTAAATCCTGCCTTTAGATATTCAACATTTTCCCACAATTTTTTAACCGGGGTATCCGATTCTAATAAAATATTAATTGCCGCAAGTGCTGCAGCAGTATCCGGAATAGTTAGGGCAATTGAAAAAAGTCTTTGTCTTGCTTTTAAATTATAATAACCAATAAGTGTTTTGTTTCCCGCAATAAATCCTCCGATTACCGAAAACGCCTTGGATAAACTTCCGATTTCTATATCAACCTGCCCGACTAATCCAAAATGATCAACTATTCCCCTTCCTCCTTTTCCCAAAACTCCTTCGCCATGCGCATCATCTACCATTGTTAGGGCTCCGTATTCTTTTGCCAACTCGACTATTTTAGGGAGCGGGGCTAGATCTCCATCCATGGAAAAAACTCCATCAGTTACAATTAAAATAAGCGGTTTTTGTCCGTCGCTTTTTAAAGGAATTTCCTGTGCCTCTTTAAGCTTATCTTCCAAATCAGCTGTATCTGTATGTTTATAAATAAACTTATTTTTAACACCTGACAGCCTTACTGCGTCAATAATAGATGCGTGATTTAGCTCATCGGATATAACAATATCTTCTTTACCGATTATTGTTTGGATTGCTGCTGCATTTGCCATATAAGCGCTTGAAAAAACAACAGCTGCTTCTGTTCCTTTAAATTTTGCAATTTTGTCTTCTAGTTCCAAATGAAGTTTATGGGTTCCGGCTAGAGTCCGGTATCCTGTTCCTACACCGTATTTATCAACTGCATCTTTTACGGCTTTTTTCAATCTTTCATCTTCTGCCAGTCCTAAATAGTGACTTGAGCAAAAATTAAGAACTGTTTTTCCTTCAATTGTTAGATAAGCGCCTTCGCCTGATTCAATAACTAAAGGCTCTTTACCGGAAGCATTAATTTCTTTAATTTGCTTATAAAAATCTTCAATGGAGGACATGCCTCTTATTTTAGCTTACAGAGGTAATTGTGTAAACAACAGTTCCTGCGGGCGCTTCTACTTCTACTTTTTCTCCAACCTTTTTACCTATTAACGCTTTCCCTAAAGGAGACTCGTGAGATATCTTTTTTTCATTAGGATCTGCTTCCCATTCACCAACAACCATAAAGTCTTCTTTTTTTCCTTTTACATTTACAGATACTTTAGAACCTAATTTAACAGTGTGGTTTCCTTTTGCATGATCCTCCTGAATCAATACAGCTTGATTTATTAGCTCTTCTAGTTCATCTATTCTTCCGTCTATAAAAGAAAGTTCTTCTCTTGCTGCAGCGTATTCTGCATTTTCGGATAAATCTCCCATACTTCTTGCTTGAGAAACTCTTTCCAGTACTTCCGGTCTTCGTACGTCATGCAATTGACTATATTCTTGTTTAAGCTCTACCAGTCCTTCTTTTGTTAAATAAATTTTTTTGTCCATATTTTTAAAATAAAATCCCTCAAGTTTCTCGAGGGAATAAATAGATAATGAATCCTAAATTTCAATGAATGATAACCCAAAAATAAATCCTTGTCAATGTCCTCTAGTATCTACTGCGACTCTTGAGTGTAACTTTTTAAGAACTATATTTTCATAATCTTTGGGATGGAATGCTAACATATTACTTTCAATTTTTTCTCTTGTTATTTTAGGTTTCATATAAATATATTGAAAAAACATAACTATTTTTTCTATATATAGTAAATTAAACAATTTTAATAAAAGTCCGTCAACATTTGTTGTGGTTTTATTTATGGGAATTAAATTTTCCGAAATTTTTTCCTTAAAATTGGGTAAAAAATTACCAATCCAATTATTTTTTTCTATAAAATCATAGTACGTGCTATCTCTTTGGAAAATTGGTAAAAGCTGAACAATTTCATGCGCCAAGTATAAATTCCTTTCTGATTTATTAAAGCTTATTTTGTTTTCTCCGATTATAAAGTTTAAGCAAAATTTATCTTTTACATTTGTCTCTCCTTTGCTTCTGTAAACTCCTTGGAATTTAAATAGCAATACTAATAACAACCTTGTCAGCCAAACAAAATCCTTTTTACTGATTATAAAAATATCTATGTCATCATTTTTTTCGGAATTTTTCATAGACAGACCTCCGCTAATTCCTGCAAATTGTAGGCTTGGAATAAAACTTATTTTTTTTATATATTTTAGAGTTTTATTAATTTTAGAATTGCTGATTCTTTCTCTTCTTTTTCTTTTTTCAATATTATTTTTCTTTTTATTTAAAAAATAGAAAGAATCTTTCCGATGAATATTTTTAAGTAGGTTTTCAAATTTTTTATAGGAAATTTTCTTGTCTAAAAATTGCCAAATTTCTTTCTTTTTTAGAGGGTAATCAAAAATTTGAAAGTAGAGCAGAGTTTTTGTAATAGAATTTTTACCTTGCTCCATATTTATCAAGGACTTGTGCAACGCCTTGTTTAAATGTTTCAAAAGCACTTTCTACAGAGGTTCCATCATTTATTGTATTTATGGCGTTTTCCAAATATGTATTTAATTCTTGATTTATTCCATTCTCACCAGCTGCATCAACAAATAAAGACGAATTTGCTGTTTGTCCCTGCAAAACAGAAGGATAAATAATTGTATCTTTCAAATTACTGGCCATATCAATTCTTGGATAGGGTTGTCCAAATGGTCGTGTCTTAGCTTCTTCAAGATAAAGTTTTGTAAGCACATCCTTGGAAGAGAGATATTTTATTAAATCCAAAACCTGTTTTTGATTTTTACTTTTTACAGATGCTCCCATAACCCAGTAGCTTGCAAGATTTACAGGATCATTTCCCAATTGAGGAACGGGTACAATTTGCATATTTATAGAGGGGTTTGCCGCTTTGATTGTAAAATAGTCCCAGGAATAACCAAAATACATTCCTAATTTTCCCTTAGAAAAAGCAAGAATAGAAGGCTCCATACTGTCATCCCAAACATTATTTTCATCAATCGAAAATGCCGTATAAAAATTTAACGCTCCGATTGCCCTGTCAGATGTTGCATCTAAATTTTTTGTGTCTACTCCGTTTTGCAGAAACAGCAAGGATACAATATCGGGGGCATGTGTAACATTACCAAAAGTTCCCATTGCAGTACCTGCTGTTACGATTTTGCCCTCTTCGTCTTTGACTGTTAAGCTTCTTGAAGCATCAATAAAATCATTCCAGTTAGATGGAATGTTAACACCCCCGGATGCTAATATATCTGTGTTTACGTACATGACCAAAGTGTCCATATTTTGCGGTATTCCATAAATAGCTCCATTTTTAACCAGGTCTGTTTTTGCCACATCGAAATAGTTATTAAATTCTTGGGCGGAAACTACGCTGCTTGGAAGAGGTAATAAAATATCGGACAAGACTGTCCGCCAGGTATTGTGGTATAAGAAAATATCCGGCCCGTTTCCCTTCTCTGTTCTTGTAAGCAGTCTGTCTTTATATTGTTTTAAGTCTTCCCTACTGTAGTTTACTTTTACACCTTGGTGTTGTCTTTCGAAATCGGATAAAACAGTCTGCATTGTCTTTCCGTCTTCCCAAAGTCCCCAGAATGTTAAATTAACCCCGCTACTCTCTTTATTTAGCAGTTTTGAAGCTGCAAAGAATAGAACCATTATTATTACCAAAAAAACCAAAACACCAATAAAAATTTTTATAATTTGGCCTAGTTTAAATTTTGAAAGCTTTGGTTTTGGCGGTGGCGGCGCAGGGGGAGAATTTTGAGGAATTTGTGTACTTTGTACATTTTCAGTCTGATATTGTACGCTTTGAGCCGGCGGGCTAAAAGGAAAATCAGAGCCCTGAGCCTGAGAAATAGTGTTTTCTTCGTTTTGCATGGTCAAATTATAGTATAATACAATGTAATTCCCTACTCAATGAAGAATATCTCTATAGGCAAACTCAAAACTATTTTTAAATTTAAATATCATAAACAGTCGCAAAAGATTGTAAAGAATTTATTTTGGTTTTTTACAGGTGCTCTTATAACTGTAATTCTTTTGTCGGGTATCGGATATCTTTCTTATCAGGGTATATACAAAAACTATATCTATCCCGGAATCATAATGGAGGGCCGTGATTTCGGTGGCAAAACAAAAGTAGATGTAAAAAATTATTTCGATGCCAAAAACGAAAAAATAGGCAAAAGCAGTTTTGTTTTCAAAAGCGATTACGGAATTGCTACTGTATCGGCAAAGGAAATAGACTTTGGATATAACTCAACTCTTCTTTCGGAACAGGTATATCTTTTGGGCCGCTCAGAAAATTTCCTTTCTAATGCCAGCCTGCTTCTTCAAGCTTATATAATAGGTGTTCGGCTGCCTACTTCTTACTCTTTCTCGGAAGCCAAGTTAGGCGAAATCCTTAAACCCATAAAAGTACAAATTGATAAAAAACCGGTCGATGCACAGTTCAAATTTGAAAATGGAAGAGTTACGACATTTAAACCATCGGAAAACGGACGGGGAGTAGATGACGAACTGCTTGAAGAACAGTTAAGGGAGAAAACATTAACAGTAGCATCTGCTCCGAAACCAATTTCAGTCGTTATTACGATACCTATTAAAATAATTCCTCCAAACGTAACAACAGAACAGGTAAATAATTTGGGAATAAAAGAATTAATAGGAGTCGGCTCATCGTTATTTTATCATTCCATTCCTTCGAGAATTCACAATATTGCACTCGCTACAGGAAGAATAAGCGGAGTTCTTATAAAACCCGGGGAGGTTTTTTCTTTTAACAAAGCCTTGGGTGATATTTCTGCTTTTACGGGTTATAAACAAGCTTATATAATTCAAAACGGGAAAACCGTTTTAGGGGACGGAGGAGGAGTATGCCAAGTATCAACAACGTTTTTCAGGGCGCTTCTTAATGCAGGATTGCCAATTGTTGAAAGACATGCCCATGCATATAGAGTAGGTTATTACGAAGAAGATTCACCCCCGGGTTATGATGCAACAATTTTTTCACCAAGTGTTGATTTACAATTCAAAAATGATACCGGTTCACATATTCTGGTTCAAAGCGAGGTGGACTTAAGTAATTTATCATTAAAGTTTTATTTATACGGGACCAAAGACGGACGAAAAGCTACGATAGGAAAACCGGTAATATACAATCAAAGGCCTGCTCCTGCACCGCTTTACCAGGAAGATCCGACATTGCCTGTCGGAACAATAAAGCAGGTTGATTTTGCAGCAAGCGGCGCTTCCGTATATTTTAATTATACGGTAGAAAAAAATGGAAAAACAATAATAAACGAGAAATATTTTTCTAATTACCAGCCCTGGAGAGCTGTATTTTTACAAGGAACTAAAAGTGGATAAAATACTTAATGCTTCAAAAGGAGTTAAAGCTGCTCAAAGACTCAAATTAAAAAAGAAAAAAGTCGTAATTGTTGGTGGGATTTTTGATATCCTTCACATTGGCCATATAAGATTTTTACAAAAAGCCAAAAGATGTGGTGATTATTTATTTGTACTTCTTGAATCTGATAAAAGAGCAAGAATTGATAAAGGAAGTTCAAGACCAATAAATAATCAAAAAGAAAGAGCTGAAATTCTTGCATCTATAAATTTTGTAGATTATGTAATAACGCTTGAAAACACTTTAACAAACGAAGAATATGACAGGCTTATTTATAAACTTAAACCCGATTTAATTGCACTAACCAAAGAAAGCTCTACAAAGCAACATGCAAAAAGGCAGGCTTTAAGATTAGGAGCAAAAGTTTTGGAAGTAATTCCAAGAATAAAAAATAAATCTACAACTAAAGTTGCGGATATTATTTCAAAAAGTTTTTAAATGGGAAAGATTACACTTTTGCTTATGTTAGTATTTACATTATTTGGATTATTTCTGTTTCAGAATTTAAGCAAAAAAAGTTATGTCTTTATAGACACGATAAGATTTAAAGCAGAATTTGCAGAAACGCAAAAATCAAAAGAAATAGGTCTTTCAAAATATAAAAGCATAGATAATGATTTTGCACTGGTTTTTCCTTTTGAAAAAAACACAAAACCCGTATTTTGGATGAAAGATATGCTTTTTCCAATAGACATTATATTTGTAAAAGACTACAAAATTATTCAAATTTACTCAAATGTTCCAAACCCTACCGATAATAACGGCCAGTTGCCTTTATACACACCTAAAAACGAGGCAAATATTGTAATAGAAATAAATTCCGGACTTTCAAAAAAATATAATTTTAAAGAGGGGGACCAAATAAAAATTATTAAATGAAAATACTTGCTGTTGAAACAAGCTGCGATGAAACAGCTGCCTCGGTCGTAAAATTTGAAAAAGGATTAAGCCATGTTGAACTCCTATCAAACGTTGTTGCGACTTCCCTACCCATGCACCGGGAAACAGGAGGGATAATTCCTGAAAATGCCGCAAGAGAACAGCTAAAATATATAATCCCTGTTATAAATCAAGCTTTAAAAGAAGCTTCTTCAAAAGACTCTGATATTGATAGCCTTGCGGTAACAGTTGGACCGGGTTTAATAGGCTCTCTTCTTGTCGGAGTTGAAACAGTTAAGGCCTATTCGTATATCTGGAAAAAGCCCATTATTCCTGTTAACCATTTATTCGGCCACATTTACGCCAATTTCATCGGCAGAAAAGAAAAAGAAATAAAGTTCCCTTCTATTGCGCTTATTGTATCGGGAGGACATACCGATTTGGTTTTAATAAAAAGTCATTCCAATATTAAATGGCTTGGGGGAACAAGAGACGATGCGGCAGGAGAAGCTTTGGATAAAACAGGAAGGCTCTTGGGTCTTTCTTATCCCGCAGGGCCAAAAATCGAAGACCTGGCAAAAAAAGGAACTGATACCTTTAAATTTCCAAGACCGCTTATTGAATCAGGTGATTACGATTTTAGTTTCAGCGGTCTTAAAACCGCAGTGTTGCGAGAGGTTGAGAAAGGAGCAAAACCCCGTCTTGAAAATTTTTGCTATTCGGTTCAGCAGGCAATAATTGATGTATTAATTAAAAAAACTCTTAAAGCAGCAAAGGAATTTAGAACTAAATCAATTCTTCTTGGAGGTGGCGTCGCAGCTAATGGCAAATTGCGAGAGCAGCTTGAATTAGAAATTAAAAATTTGAAATTAGAAATTCCGCTTTTCGTTCCAGAAAAGCGGCTGTGTACAGACAATGCCGCGATGATTGGAGCAGCTGCCGCATTCTTAGGAAAACCAAAGAGTTGGGACAAGATAGAAGCAAATCCGGAGCTTTATTTTGACTAATTTGGTAGAATATAATACTGTCTAATGCAAATCGATAATACAATAATTGCCGCAATCTTAATATTAGGATTTTCTTTAATCCTATTTGTGCAGCTTCGGAAATCCAAAAATTCCTCGGAAACTACACTCGTTGAATGGCTAAAAACAATGCAAAACTCACTCGATTCAACAAGTCTAAGTGTCGTAAAAACACTGCAGGCAAATTCGCAGCAGCTAAACGAAAGGCTAGATAAAGCAGCTATTGCCATAAAAGACGTAAATAAAGGAGTCGGGGAAATGAGCGAAATAGGAAGAAACATGAGAGAGCTTCAGGAATTTTTAAAAAGTCCAAAGTTAAGGGGAAACATAGGAGAAGAGGTATTAAAAGATTTAATTTCTCAAATATTTCCCAAAAATAGTTTTCATCTTCAATATCAGTTTAAATCGGGGGAAAGAGTTGATGCTGCTTTAAAAACAGACGCCGGAATTTTACCGATTGACTCCAAATTTCCTATGGAAAATTTTCAGAAAATGGTAAAAGCAAAAGAAACTCAGGATAAGGAAACATTTAAAAAGGAGTTTATAAGAGACGTAAAAAAACACATAGACACAATTGCAAAAAAATATATTTTGCCCGAAGAAGGAACAATGGATTTTTGCTTTATGTATATTCCGTCCGAAACTGTTTTTTATGAAGTAGCAGACGAAGTAGATCTTATGGATTATGCAAGAAGGCAGAGGGTTTACGTAGTTTCTCCAACTACTTTATATGCTCATTTGCAAACAATATTATTGTCATTTGAGGGTAAAAAAATAGAGACAAAATCTAAGGAGGTATTTGCACTTCTTCGCGCACTTAAGGTAGACTATCAAAAGGTTAACGACGGATTATCCGTTTTGGGAAGACATATAACAAACGCGTCTTCTCAATTTACAAATGTCTCTTCTTCGTTTGAAAAAATAGGAAGTAAATTGGATACGACAAAATCTTTAGAAAAAGACGCGTTAGAGAAATTAGAAGAAAAATTAGACTGAAAGGGGGTGAGTTTATGAATAGCATGAAACTTTTATTAATAGGTGCTGTTGTCTTAGTCGTAGTAGTCGCGGGAGCACTGCTTCTTTCAAACAAATCGACAACAACGCCAACAGAAACTCAGAATGCAAATCCTACGCAAGCTGCTGCAGAAAGCGCAAATGAAAGTAAAGAAGCTGCTGTTTCAGTTACAGCAAATGGTTTTGAACCAGCAACTCTTACTGTAAGGGTGGGTACAAATGTTGTATGGACAAACAGCAGCGGTGATGCGGCAAATGTCAGTTCGGATAATCATCCAACTCATTTGAGATTCCCTTTCTTAAACTTGGGCACATTTGAAAACGGACAAACAGTTTCGGTCGTATTTGAAAAGATAGGAACCTATACATACCATAATCATTTACGTCCGGAACAGACGGGAACAGTAACCGTACAATAACAAGAGCTAAATAAATTTTGTTATAATACGTTACCTAAATGAACTCGAGTCTAAGCTTGGATAAAAATCAGCTCGATGCTGTAAAGCATGGAAGTGGTCCTCTTTTAATAATTGCAGGAGCGGGAACTGGAAAAACAACGGTTATCACCGAGCGGATAAAACACTTAATTGTCGACAAAAATATTTTGTCCGACGAGCTTCTGGCATTAACATTTACGGAAAAAGCAGCGCACGAGATGCAGGAGCGGGTTGATATTCTTTTGCCCTACGGCTATACAAACCTTTGGATTCACACGTTTCACTCTTTTTGCGATAGGATTTTAAGAAGTGAGGCGCACGCAGTTGGACTTGATCCAAATTATAAACTAATTTCAGAGAGCGAATCTATACTGCTTTTAAGACAAAATATATTTGATTTGGGATTAAATATATTCAGACCGCTTGGCAATCCCAACAAATTTTTAGAAGCGCTTCTTAATCATTTTTCGCGCCTTAAAGACGAAGACATAACGCCTAGGGAATATTTAATTTGGGCAAGGAAACAAAAGCCGACAGATGAAAATTTGCAGTATTTAGAGCTAGCAAGCGCTTATTTAAAATATGAAGAGCTAAAAACCAAACAATCCGTAATGGATTTTGCCGATTTAATATCCAACTCCTTGCTGCTTTTTAGAACCAGAAAAAATATTTTAAAAAAATATCAAAAACAGTTTAAGTTTATTCTGGTCGATGAATTTCAGGATACAAATTACGCACAAAATGAATTGGCAATTTTGCTTTCCGGAGATGATAAAAATATTAACGTCGTAGCAGACGATGATCAGTCAATTTATAGATTTAGAGGCGCAGCGGTATCCAACGTACTCCAGTTTAAAAAAAATTTTCCGAAAGCAAAAATTATTACTTTAACAGATAACTACAGATCAACTCAGGAAATTTTGGATTCTTCTTATCTTCTTATTCAGAATAACAATCCAAACAGACTGGAAGTTGTAGAAAAAATTGCAAAAAAACTAAAAAGTCACTCAAGCAAAAAAAACGAAAAAATAACTTTAATTAGACAACAGCGCGCAGAAGACGAAGCGGATAAAATTGCACAAACAATAAACACATTATCCAAAGAAGAATACAAATACAAAGACATTGCAATTCTTTTGAGGGCAAACGACCACGCAGTCGGTATTGCCGCGGCGCTTTTTAGAAATAAAATTCCTTTTCAGTTTTTGGGACCGGGTTATTTGTTTCAGCAGGAAGAAATTAAAGATTTAATTGCATACTTAACTTTTCTTACTAACCTTTCCGATTCCGTTTCCTTATTTAGGGTTTTATCTATGGATATTTTTAAAATATCGGCTGTAGAACTTAACTATGTTTTAAATTTTGCAAAAAAAAGAAATATTACTCTGTTTGATGCGATATTGGAAAAAAATCTGGAATTCTTAAGTGCAAAAACAGTTAATACACTTGAAAATTTTAAAAAAATGGTACTTGAGCATTTAAGAAGAAGCAGAAAAGATCAGGCAGGACAGCTTTTGTATGATTTTTTGGTTGATACAAAACTATTTGATACTTTGCAAAATACCGACTCTATTCAAGATGAAAAGAGAGTGCAAAATATTGCAAAATTTTTTGACAGAATTAAAAATTTTGAAACAGAAAGAAAAGACGCAAATATTTTTACTCTCGTGGAATGGCTTACGCTAATGATGCAGATGGGAGACAGCCCTCTCGCTGCGGATATTGATTTAAGAGAAGAAAACGCCGTAAATATTCTTACCGTTCACTCAAGCAAGGGACTTGAGTTTCCTGTAGTTTTTATGTCTAATCTTGTAACAGAGCGTTTTCCAACCAGAGAGCGTTCCGAAAAAATACCATTGCCCGAGGGCATCATAAAAGAGAAGCTCCCCAAAGAATCCGATTTTCATTTGGAAGAAGAACGAAGGCTTTTTTATGTCGGAATGACAAGGGCAAAAGAAAGGCTCTATTTTACAGCTGCAAATTATTACGGAACAGGCAAGAGACAAAAAAAATTGTCTCCTTTTGTATATGAAGCACTTCCCGATCTAAAAGAAAAAGAAACAAGGGAAGAAGAAAATCAGCAAATGTCTTTGCTTGAAGTTTTGGCTCCTTATCAAAATGTAAAAGAAGAAGAAGATGTAAAAACTCCGCTTAAAGTTGACTATGTTACCTACTCTAATTTACAAATGTTTGACATATGCCCCTTGCATTATAAAGCAAAGGTTATATTTAATTTGCCGACCCCTCCTTCTGGTGTTTTATCCTTTGGAATATCAATGCACAAAACTCTTTACGAATTTTATAAACTAATAATGGATAAAAAAACACCTGCAAAAAGCTCATTAATTAAACTTTTAGAAGAAAACTGGGAAAACCAGGGATACGACAGCAAAAAACACGAGTTTGAAAGATTTGCTCAGGCAAAAAAAATGCTGGATAAATTTTACAAACAAGAAGGCAGCCCTTTTGTTAAACCTTTAGCAATAGAGCAGCCTTTTAATTTTGTTCTTAAAAACGGGGTAAAAGTTTTTGGGAAAATAGACAGGATTGATCCTAAAAATAATGGCATTGAAATAATAGACTACAAAACAGGTTTGGATAATCCAAGAGCCGATAAAGCACACAGACTTCAGCTTGCAATATATGCCTTGGCTGCCACAAGGGTTAAAAATATTTTATATGGTAAAAACTCAAATGACATTACCTTAACGCTTTATTTTCTTGAGCAAAATACCAAAAAACCCCTGGAATTTGAAAAGAAAGATTTAGACGATTTGGAAAACGAACTTACCCACAAAATAGAAGAGATAGAAAAAAGCGATTTTAAATGCAGTAATAATATAATATGCAAAACCTGCGAATTTAAAATGCTCTGCTCGGTATACAAGTAAACTTGTTTTTAAGCTTCAAATTTGCTATAATATAGGCGTTCTTTGGAAGATGAATTGCTACAGTTTAAATTGAAAAATTTGAGCTGAGGAAAGTCCAGACAGCAGTATTGTAAGGGACGGGACGTAAGGTCCGACGCGAAAGCGCTAGTTTCTAAAATTTTACCCACATATGGTTTTAGAACAGATTGTGAATTAACACAATTTGAGAGCAACAGAGACGAGTGGGAGTGAAACGGGCAATCCTACCTGCTGTAACCTACGAAAGATGCATTTTGTACAATACCAAGCATCGAAGTTAGGGCATCCAGATAATATCTGGACAAAGTGAGAATAAAACATCATTTTGAGATAGATTGCAATTTAAAAACAGAATCTGGCTTACTATCTTCCGAAGAACACTATTTTTTGTATTTTTCCTCTATTTCCTTATCGCTTATAAAATCAAACGTATATTCAAAAACTATTTTCAAAACTCCTGCAATTGGAACCGCAAGTAATAGTCCTGTAATTCCTGCTGTATGTTCTCCTGCTAAAACGGCAAACAAAATAACTAAGGGGTGGAGTTTTGTTATTTTTCCAAAAACTTGGGGATTTACAAAATAATCCTGCACCTGTCTTACAACAAAATAAATTATTACAACTGCAAGAGCGGTTTGTGTAGGATCCCATCCAAAATTATTTGTTCCCGAAATATAAGCAACGGATGCTGCAACTATTGTTGCCAAAATTGGACCTATTATCGGAACTATTTCTGCAAAACCCGTAAAAATTGCAAGAATAAGCGCATACTTAACGCCAATAGCCGAAAGACATATGAATAAAATAATGGAAACAAGTATTACCAAAAATATTATTCCTCGAAGGTAGCCTCCCAAAACAATATTTATCCGTTTTAGAAGAATTTCCATTTCCAGCTTATATCTGTGCGGTATCCAATTGAGAAATTTATTGTACATCGTATTTCCTTCTTTAAGAAAATAAAAAGCTGCAAACATAAACAGTACAAATCCGATAATGCGCGAAAATGCCTGCGGAAGGAAAGAATAAACCGAAGGGTAAATAATTTTATTCGAACTTGTAATACTTGCTAAGCTGTCTTCAACCGTTGGTCTTACAAAATCAGGAAGGGAATTTATTTGGCTTTTTGCACTTTTTGCAAACTGAGTAATATGAGACTGCAGCGCAGCGGATTCATCTATTACTCTTTTGGAAAAAATAAATCCTGACGCAATAACAGTTGAAATAATAAGAAGGTAAATAACAATAACGGAAACGGTTCTTGGAATTTTAGCCCTTTTGTGCAAAAAATTTACAACAGGATTAAATACATATGCAAAAATTGCGGCGAAAATAAATGGGGTTATTATGGCTTTTTGAATATACAAAAACCAGATAAAAAGTATTCCTACGGCTATAAAGAATAAAAACTTTAAACGAAGCGACATTTAGGCAATTATAGCAAAATTTATCTTACAATTCTTTTTAAGGTCTTGCCCGGTGTAAATCCCGGCGCTTTTCTTGCTTCAATTGTCATTTTTTCGCCTGTCTTTGGATTTCTTCCAATTCTTTCTACTCTTTTTCTAACACTAAAAGTGCCAAAACCGGTTATTACTACTTTTTCTCCTCGCTTTAGTGAATCTCTAATTCCATTTAGCATTGCCTGTACACTTTCTCTTGCGGCTTTGTTTGTAAGATTTGCTTTTTTAGCAACCAGCTCTATTAAATCTTTTTTTGTCAAAATTATCACCCCCTTTAATTTAGACCTACAATACAATCTAAATAAAACTTTGTCAATATAACAAAAGGGGTCAAAACTAGAGTAGCTGTTTTCTTATTAAATCATTCGAGGATTTACCTTCGTCGTCTCCTCTGGAATATAAAAAAGTCTGCCATCCTAATTTCTTTGTGCCTTCAAGGTATTTTTGAATATCATCGATAAAAAATATTTCATCACCGCTTGCTTTAATTGTTTTTTCTACATATCTATATAGTTTTTCTGACGGTTTGCTCATTTTAAGTACCGACGACTCAAAATAAAATTGGATATTTGCATATTTTGAAAGATTCTTTTTCAGATCTTCGGTCTGATTTTCCCAATTATTTGTTAAAATTGCTATTTTGTATCCTGCAATATCCAATTCGGACATGAGTTTTTTAGTGTCCGAAAGCCAATAATTTAGGTCCTCTTGCCAATGTTTCCAGATTTCTTCCATTTTATCTTCGAGTTTCAAAATAATGAGAACCGTTTTCCACCAATTATAATCTGTGACTTCTCCGTCCATTGTCCCCGGAGTTGCATCGTTAACGGCCTTTAACATCGCGTCTTGCGTTACTCCATAAAGCTTTGCCATGTCTTTTGCAAAACCCAAGAAATCGTAAAGAACATTTCCAACGTCAAAAATAACCCACTGCGGCTTTTTCATTAGGAAGACTCTGTAGATATTGCTCTAAATTCCCTAATTGCGGTTACTTTTACTTCCCCGGGTACTGCCAATGCTTTGCTTACTTCATCGCGAATTTTATAAGCGAGTACTGTAGTTTCTGCATCGTCCATCTGCCCCGGATTTACAATTACCCGCAGTTCCCGTCCTGCTTCAAATGCATATGCATCTTCAACTCCGTCAAACTTCTTTGCAATTTCCTCCATCTGTGTAAGTCTTTTTCCGTATTCTTCTATATCCTCGTATCTTGCCCCGGGTCTTGCGCCGGAAATCTGGTCTGCAATATGCACTATTACAGATTCTACCGATGTAAAAGGCTCATCCTCGTGATGCTGTGCAACGCAGTCTATAATAGGCTGCGGAATATTAAACTTTTTAATAAGCTCTACTCCCAACTTTACGTGGCTTCCGTCTCCTTCTACCACTTTTCCTATATCGTGAAACAAACATCCAAGTCTTACTACATTTACGTCTGCGCCGATTTCGGCCGCTATATGCATTCCAATTTTTGTCTCTTCCAGTGTATGCACTACCAAATTCTGTCCAAAAGAAGTTCTAAATTTAAAACGCCCCAACACCGACAGTAAATCTTTCTGCAGATTAAAAACGCCTACTTCATGAGCAAGTTTTTCGCCTTCTTCAAACATTATTTGCTCTACTTCTTTTTTTGTCTGCTCTACAATTTCCTCTATTCTAAAAGGCTGAATTCTTGTATCTTTTATTAGCTTTTCCAAAGATCTTCTTGCGATCTCTCTTCTTACCTGATCAAAAGAGGAAAGTCTAATTACTCCTTCTTCGTCCAAATCAACATCTACTCCCGTTGCCTGCTCAAAAGCTCTTATATTTCTTCCTTCTTTTCCAATTATTCTTCCCTTTACATCCTCGTCTGTTATTTTTACAACGGATAAAGTGTATTCGGGAATGTAGTTAATTGCGCCATGTCTCATCGAATCTACCAAAATTTCCTGGGATTTTTTATCTGCGGTTGCTTTTGCTTCTTCCTCTTTAATTTTGATTATTTTTGCAGCGGTTTTTGCCTGCTTTTGCTCCATTAAATCAAGAAGCTGTTCTTTTGCTTCATCTGCGGTTAGGGAAGATACTTTCTCAAGAGCCTCTTCCAGTTTTTCTTTTAAACTTTCTAGCTTTTCTTTTTCCGCCTCTAGCTTTTCTTCCTTCTCAAGAAGCTTTTTTTCAAGTAATACTAAATCTTGTTGTGACATATTTTTTATAACAAAAAGAGGACCCTAATCTTGCGGGTTTATTTAATAGAAGAATTTGTGAACAAATTTCTTTCCATATTATCTTTTTGTCTTTATTTATTATAGTCCCTTGGAATTAGCTGGTCAACCACTTTTTTAATTGTATCCCAGTCAAAACCTTTAGAAGCCAAAAATCTTCCCATTTTTTCGTATATTTTTTGCCTGTCCAGATTTTTATATCTTGCGATTTTTCTCCCAGCCAAATCAAGTGCTTTTTCAAGATCAGACTTTAAATCTTCCCCATCTTCAAATAAATCTTCAATAAGTTCTTTATCAATTCCCTTTTGCTTTAGCTCAAATTTAATAATTCGATGCGCTTTTGGTTTTATTTTGCTTCTTTGTTCTATCCACCATTTTGCAAATTCAAAATCATCCAAAAACTTCTGCTCTTTAAGTTTATTTATTATTCGTTTTGAATCTAAGGAAGATGCTTTTTTCTTTGCAAGATAGTCGTCTACTTCTTTTATGCTCCTTTGTCTATACGACAGAAACCTGTAGGTTTTATTTAGCAGTTTAGTGAAGTTATCCACTGGAGTTATTCTTCTTTCTCTTCTTCAACGCCGACTTCTACTCTTCCGGGAGATTTCTTGGATTTAATCATTATCTCCTCAGCTATTTTTTTTGCCATGTCGGGTTTTTCTCTTAAGTAAATAATTGCCGCCTGTTTTCCCTGTCCAAGCATTGTCTCGCCGTATCTAAAAAATGCTCCCGCTTTTCCTATTACTCCCATTTCTACTCCGACATCCATTATTCCTCCCTCGCGGGAAATTCCCGTATCGCCCATTACATCAAACTCTGCAATTCTAAAAGGAGAAGATACTTTGTTTTTTACAATCTTTGCTCTGTGTCTCGAACCAACAACTCTATCTCCTTCTTTTAATGTTTCTATTTTTCTTACATCAATTCTAACGGATGAATAAAATTTTAATGCAAGTCCTCCTGTTGTAGTTTCGGGATTTCCAAACATTATTCCGATTTTTTGTCTTAGCTGATTTGTAAATATTACAACCGTTTTACTTTTGGAAATAACACCTGTTAGTTTTCTTAAGGCCTGCGACATAAGCCTTGCCTGCAAACCCATTACCGCATCTCCCATTTCGCCCTCAATTTCAGCTCTTGGCACAAGTGCTGCAACGCTATCTATTACCAAAACATCAACGCCGCCACTTCGAATTAAACTTTCCGCAATTTCCAAAGCCTGTTCTCCCGTGTCGGGCTGGGAAATTAAAAGTTCATCCAGCTTTACTCCAATTCTTTCCGCCCATAACGGGTCCAGTGCATGTTCCGCGTCTATAAAGGCTGCAACGCCTCCGTGTTTTTGCGCTTGTGCAATAATCGAAAGACAAACTGTGGTTTTGCCGGAAGCCTCGGGACCATAAATTTCGATAACTCTGCCTCTTGGCACTCCACCTACACCGAGTGCCAAATCTAAGGGAAGACAGCCTGTGGAGATAACCGAAACATCCAGTTTTTGGCCTACTTCGCCAAAGCGCATAATGGAGCCTCTTCCGTATTGTTTTTCAATTTGCTCCATCGCAAGATTAACTGCTGCCATTTTTCCGGAAGCTTCCGCCTGTGCGGCTGATGGTTTTACGGATGTGTTAGAAGAAGACTTTGTCCTTGCCATTGCAGCGATTGTAAGACATTTATAGGATAAATTACAAGTAGTAATTTTAGACTCATACATATACAAACATACTAACAATCTTGAGAATGTAAGAATGTTTTCGTATGATGAAGTTATGGATAAGTTAAAGAGTTCAAAACAGATGGAGCGACATTTAAAAGGTATAGCAAACCACAGAAGAATAGATATTCTACTTCTTATTGCAAAAGAAAATGGAATTACGCTTGAGAAAATTGTTGAAAAATTAAAAGTTAATGAAAAAACTATTAGCGAACATACAAGAAGGCTTTTTATCGCAGGCTTAATAAATAAAAACTATAAAGGCAAATATGTTGAGCATTCACTATCTCCTTACGGAAAAACATTTGTAACCTTTCTTAAATCATTTCAACAAAAGTCAATCTAATAATCTTAAGAATGTTGGATTGTCTTTTGTAGTAGGAGGTTTGTTGTCTTCTTGAAGTTTTGCATGAAAGAGAATTCCGCAGTATAATCCCGTTATGGCAAATTCAATAGAAGAAAAAGGGTCGAGATTTGCGCTTATCACGCCGGTTAGCGTAACGATGCTCGATAACGAAAAAGCGGAAATTGAATATGAAGAAATTGCCACAGACGATGAAATGGCTGATGATGCCGCAGCAGTGTATTTTACAAACAGAGGGGTAAATTCTTGGTCTTCGCAAAAATTAGATAAAGAAAGAAATCCTCTTGGGAAAAAGAGTTTTTATTTTTCTGCTGAAATTTGGAGTGCACCGTGGCAGCCAAAAGGTCATAAACCTAATTGGCAGGAAGCAAATCCAAAGCAATCAATAAACTAAATTTGTAACCCCAATCAATCTAATATTCTTAAGAATGTTGGATTGTTTCGTGTTGATGCGATTTATGTTTGATTTATGTTTTCTGAGTTAATTTTGATTGTTGATCGATTCCGCTGTATAATTGGCGCTTATGGTAGAACGATCACAATCCTTTCTTGCACAAAATGTTAAGACAGCAATGCTTCAAGAAAGACTATCTTATAGAGGAATGTCCAAAAGAACTGGTGCGGACTCTGTACAAATTTATAGAGTCGCAGAATCTAAAACAGTAGATCCCGGAATAGAAGTTGCTGCAAAACTATTAATTCATTTTGGAAAAGTAAGAGCATACGAAATTTTGCTAGATACTGTTTCTGCCGAAATTCCTTTGTTTACTGCAGACAATTTTATAGCCCAAGGAAATGTCGGAGCGCAGTTAAGACAATATCGGGAAAGAAGAAAAATGTCAGCAAGAGACGTAGAGGAAAATTACGGAGTCGGGTGGAGAGACGTATTAAGATTAGAAAGAAACGAAAGAATGCCAAGAATTAGAACTGTTGCAACTTTAGTAGAAGCATACGGGTTAAATGTTGATCAAACTTTTAATCTTTTGCAAGCTGCTGCTTTGGGAAGAATCAAAAAACACAGACCCTAATTTATAATCCTGAGCAAGTCGAACGGATTGTAACCCCGAGGATTCCGCTGTATAATTCGATAAATGGTAATCACAAAATCCACTCCTTTTACAAAAGAAGAAATTGAAAAAAGGAATAAACAAATTTTAGGAGCTCTTGCAATGGATCTTAAAAGAGTCGCTTTATCATATTATAGAGGCTCTGATAAAACTGCAGAAGTTTTTTACAAAGAAGCACTTAAAAGAAGAAATGAGTTGGATAAAAAGGACCTGAAACCTTATTTAACTAGATTTCTATCAAGGATGGAAAGCTTACAAAATGAAAAAAAAGATAAAGCAGCTGAAAATGCTCTTTTATATAGTACTATCTTCCAAAACGCCTCCCACTCATAATTCATATCTCTTAAATCTTCATCGTAACTTTGCAGAATTTCGACTTTATAACTTGAGCTTTGCTCCCCCCCCGCAGTATAATCCGAAACCATTGAGAATATGTCAACAGCCCAAGAAATAAAACAAAATTATCATTCTTACATTCTCAAGATTGTAAGAATGTTTTTGTGTGGTGAATGGTTATTCTTAAATTCTTAAGAATATTGGAATGAAAGACTGAAGAGTTAAAAAGGAGGAAAGAGGATCTAGGCCTTCCAAAGCTTTACGCGAAAGACGATCCGCAGTATAATTCGAGTAATGAATGTTAATAAGAAGACACTTTTCTTTGGTGATAACCTTCAAATTCTCAGAGATCACATACCCACTAACACAATAGATTTAATTTATCTTGATCCTCCATTTAACTCAAAAAGTTCTTATAATATTTTATTTAACGAACCTTCTGGTGAGCAATCTGTAGCGCAAATTCATGCATTCGAAGACTCTTGGCATTGGGGAATGGAAGCTGAAAAAGCACTCAAAGAAATTTTGGAAAAAGCACCTTCCGAAGTTGTAGATATGATTACAGCGTTTGATAAATTAATAAAGAAAAATGACATGATGGCATATTTAGTTATGATGACCGTTAGATTGCTAGAGCTACACAGGGTTTTGAAATCAACTGGAAGCATTTATCTACATTGTGACCCAACAGCAAGTCACTATTTAAAAATAGTAATGGATGCGATTTTTGGTAAAGACAACTTTAGAAACGAGGTAGTATGGAAGAGAACTTTTGCTCATAATGACCCTGCAAGATTTGGAAGAAATGATGATAGAATTTTGTTTTATACAAAAACGGATAAATATTATTTCAATCCAGTTTTAGTTAAATATGATGAATCATATGTTGAGGATTTTTTTAAGGGTAAGGATGAAAAAGGAATATACCAGTCAGTAGTTTTAACTGGTCCTCATACTAATGCTAAAGATCCTGCATGGAAAGGCTATAATCCGTCTCAATCAGGAAGAAGTTGGTCAATTCCCAAGAGAATAATTAATAAAATTGTTGGGGAAGAAAATGCAAATAAGATGTCTACCTCAGAAAAACTGGATTTACTGTTTAATAATGGGTACATAATCTTAAGCAAGAATGGAGTCCCCAGATTCAAGCAATATCTTTCTGATATGGAAGGAGCACCAGCTCAAGAAATTTGGACTGATATTCCGCCACTATCTGCACAATCTTCAGAACGGCTGGGTTATCAAACACAAAAACCGCGAGCTTTATTGGAAAGAATAATAAAAGCATCAGGACCTCCAGAAGGAGTAATATTGGATCCTTTTTGCGGATGTGGAACGACTTTGTCGGCTTGTGAGTTCTTAAATCAAACTAAAAAATTTAAATTTTCTTGGATTGGAATCGATGTAACCCATCTTTCCATTAATCTTATGAAGCATAGATTAAAAGACGAATATGGCCTTGAACAAAATAAAGACTATAAAGTTATAGGAGAGCCAAAAGATCTTCAAGGAGCAATAGAGTTGGCTAAAAAACCTGACAGATATGATTTTCAATATTGGGCTCTTTCTTTAGTTGACGCAAGACCATATGCAGATAAGAAAAAGGGGGCAGATACTGGAATAGATGGATACATTTATTTCATAGATTCTGAGAAACCCGATGAATTTCAAAAGGCAATAGTTCAGGTAAAAAGTGGGTCAGTACAGGTTAAGGACATAAGAGAATTACAATCTGTAATTGAGCGCGAGAAAGCACTGATTGGTGTATTTATTACTTTAGAAAGCCCAACGAGACCAATGTTGGAAGAATCGGCAAGAGCGGGATTGTTTAAAAAAGGGATACCTAAAATTCAAATACTAACCGTAAAAGAAATTTTGGAAAACAATGCAAGACCCAATATTCCTTTGCAAGTAGATTTCATAAAACGGGCAGAAATTGTAGAGGAAAATCCTGATCAAGAAGCCCTTTTTTAGTAAACTGATTCGATCAAGCATTGTTGACTTCAGCCTCAAAATAGCTTATAATACAGCAAAAGAAATCACCGAAAGGTTAACAGCCTTGACGGACAGAAATGCCTGCCAGACATCGAACCTTAATCGGTTCGTTTTTTTTGACTAGATGGAAGCAATTATTATTTGGATATTAAAAAAAACAGGGGAAACAGCCTTTGGTAAGTTAATCTCAGACTTTTTAGAAAATTTTTTTCCTAATGTTTTCAAAAATAAAACAAAAGAAATTATACAGATTTATGAACGTAGGATAGAGAAGAAAAATGAAGAAATAAGTCGTTTGGAAAAGACAAAATTAACGCAGGAGAAACGATTTAAAAAAAATGAAAAGAGAATAATAGGATCTCTAAAAAGAAGAAGTATAGCAACGGAGAAGTTGATTGAACAGTATCGTAAGCCTCTAAATGCAATTCTGATTTCCTATGCCTCGCAACACGAAGGTTCTGGAAAAGGAACAAAAAGATCCCATTTTTTAAGAGAAGAATTAGCTCGTTACAACTCTAAATATTTAGGAGGATCCGACGCTTTGATCCCCCCCGCCTTCGTTCCCGGGAGCTTACAAACCCAAGAAGATTTAAAAAGGTGGTTTGAAAGAAAAATATTAAAGGGCCGCTATTGTAAGATTAAATTTTTAATTATGTTCGATTTAAAAAAATCTGCATTCTGGGGAACTTATCTACCTTATATTCAGAAAGATCCAAAGCATCATACTTTGGGTGAAGTATTAAATGTTGAAGATGTATTTACGGATGAACAAATAGACCGTCTCGCTATAAGCGATATCATTACCGCAGGTGATATCGCTTGGCTTTCTTCCTCTATCTTATCGGTAGAAGAGCTTGATGTTATTTTAAGGAACCAAAGAAGAATAGAAAATGAATTAGGAAATCCGTCTTTGAGAATTTTATCTGATAGCTCTATTGAAGACAAACTAAGTAAAGCCCTTTCTAGATATATAGAAAAACCGCATAAAGTTTCCGAGGCAATAGTCAAAGAAGCAACATTTTGGTTAGAAAAAATTAATGGAGGCGAGGAATAAATGTTCGGACGAGAAATTGTTTTTGTTACACAATATTATTGTGAGCTTTGCAGGAAAAAAAGATTATTACGAGTTTTCGGTGGTAAATTTGCACGTAGTGAACGTGGGGAAGATTATAAGAAAGAAGTTATAGAATGGGGTAGACATTTTCACTGGACAGATTATCATCGTGTCTGTGCAATTTGCGGAAAACTTGTTAAAGCAGGTGAATTAGAATTAGTTGTAAATGATGGCAAAGTAAAAATACACCCTGAATATACAGATGAATATAAAAAGATTCAGCTGGGAGACAAGTTTGGACACTTATTGATCGTTCATGAAAAATGTTTGATAAGAAAAGCAGAATGGAGGTGATTAATCATGAAACCAGGGGATATTGTTTATCATAAAGCAACTCACAAACGCTGTGTTATTTCTGAGCCATGGGATGATGGAGTAAGGGTTACAACTGAAGATGGGGAATCAAAGATCTACAAAATACCAGAATTATGGACCGAAGCTGAGTGGGAAGCAAAAAACAAATAATTTGATTTCGAGGGTTTTACTTAGGATTTTGTTCGGAGATTTTGGTTCTAAGACCTTCTGCCAATCCACTATAAAACTCTTGCCTATCCCAAGCTTTTGGAACGCCT
>MFNK01000003.1 GCA_001782045.1 Candidatus Levybacteria bacterium RIFCSPHIGHO2_01_FULL_36_15b
CCTTTTGGGGTGGAGATAGAGATCGGCGATAAGGCTTAAGTCGTAACAAGGTATCCCTACCCGAAGGTGGGGATGGATCACCTCCTTTCTAAAATTTTTAATCTTAGGATTAAAAAGGGAAAGAGAGAAGGTACGGCAACCCGCTAAAATCTTTTTAGATTTACTAGCGAGGGAATAGTACAGACACCCAAGCGTGAGTAGCGCTTGTAAAATAACACTACTTTTTCCTACCACTTTCTGGTTGAAAAGAATTCTTACCAGTATCAAAAAAAGCACCATGCGGTGCTTTTTTTGTTGGATTCGAGATAATCGCGATTCTGCTATAATTTTTGTATGGAAGGGATTGCTGTTGAGATAACCAGAAATGAGCATTCTACTAACAAATTTACAGTAGAAGGTTCTTCAACTATTCCGGAATATGATACAGATATGCAATACTGCTTTTATATTAAAGACTCGTTTGGAGTACAACATGGGCTTATGTATGGCGTCCTAACTAAAAAAGGGGATACAGTAAAATTCGAAGTTTCTAACTCACGAAATCAAAAACGCGGAACGCCAGAATATGCTCATAGAATAGTCAGCGATGCTATATCTGAATTATTAATAAGAGGAATAGTTAATCAGTGGTATTCTTCTCAAGCTCGAACTGGTGTGGCTGAACACATGTATAGAGACATACTAAGTGCTAATGAAAAACTACGAGTTTTTCCTCCTAATGAAATTAATGGGAATAGATATTTAGTGATTGCCAAAAATCAGAAATAACATTTATCAACTTTTGAAGCACCATGAGGTGCTTTTTTTGTGCCTTCGTAAAATCCTCAGCACAAAATACTGAGCTAAGTCGAATGTATTTTTGTTGGATTGACAAGATAATCCAAGTTATGATATAAACTGCGATATGTTAGAGCTTGATCATTTGGCAGCAAGGGCAGAAGATCTAGGAAACATGGGAACTGCTTCGGCTTTCAGAAGTCTGATTGGAGATTCGGACTTGCCATACTCCATAACCTTAGAAGAGTACAAGAAAGACTTGGCGCATGCTGAGGAACATGGTTTTGCAGACCGAGACCGTTACGTAAAACTCAAAGCCGGTATAAAAGGCTTAGATATTGCAAGCTTTAAGCATGCTGTGCCAAATCACTATAAGGATGAGTCGGCAAAAGACTATGTCTTGACTGATTCAACCGTTGTGACGGTGGGGCGAGGAGATCTTGAATATCTTACGATTATCGTGCAAAACCTTGGAAGGTCGAAACAGATTAGAGAAGCTTCAGCAATAAGATTAGGTAGAATTGCGTATCATGAAATTCAAGCGCTTAGAATTGGAATAAACCCGATTGAAGATAATTTTGGAAAAGTTATAATACCTGAAGTCCGTTCGGAGTCAAACCGGTTATATATTAACAATATACATACAGGATCACCTAGAAACCAAGAAGCCGCTCAAAGATTCGCCATAATGTTGCTAGATGAATTGTCAGCCTTACCTGAGTTTCAACCCAAAGAAAAGCCTTCTTCACAAGCTGCCTAGCTCTAAGGCTCTTGAAATTCTGTTATAATTCATCTTGAGGTATTTATTCAATAAATGAAAATCGGATTTTTTGTGGATACTTATTATCCGCAGTACAATGGGGTAGTAGTATCTGTCGATCAGACTGTAAGGCAACTCAGGCGCTACGGGCACGAAGTTTACATTTTTGCACCACTTATTAAAGGATATAAGGACAAAGACAAATTTATCTATAGAATTCCGTCTTTTAAGGCATTAAACGCAGAGCCCGACATTATGATGCCAAAGTATTTATCCGCGGATAATTTAAAAACAATAAAAAATTTAAAATTTGACATTGTTCATGCGCATGGCAATGGAGCTTTTTCCGCATTGGGTCTTGCAACAGCCAGATTAAAAAGAATTCCCTACATTCTAACATTCCACACAATGCATAAAGAATATACTCATTATATTATGGATGGAAAGCTAATAAAGCCTAAAATGGCTGAACTATTTTTAAAAACTTTTGGGAATATTTGTGATGCAACAACTACACCATCGGAAAAAATGAAAAAAGAACTTTTGGACTACGGAGTAAAAAGGCCTATTAAGGTAATTCCTAATTTTATTGATTTTGACGAATTTAGTGTTAAAGACGAAAACATATTAAGAAAACGGCTAAGTATAAAAAAGGAAACTCCTATTGTTTTAACGGTTGGAAGACTTGATAAAGCAAAAAATTTTGATTTTTTGGTAGCTTCGTTTTCAAAATTAAAAAATAAAACTGCGCTTTTAGTTTTTGCAGGAAAAGGTCCAATGCATAAGCACTTAAGTGCACTTGCCAAAAAATTAAATATCGAAAAGAGGGTTTTGTTTCCGGGCGCTTTTGAATACACAGAAATTCCTTATGTTTATAAAGACGCAGATGTTTTTGCGTTTTCTTCTAAAACCGAAACACAGGGAGTAGTGGTTTTGGAAGCTGCTGCATCGGGTCTTCCTTTAGTTGTTACAAATGATGCTGCATATAAGGGAATGGCACAAGATGGCGTAAATGCATTTGTTGTCCCTTTTGATATAAATTCTTTTGCAGAAAAACTAGATATTATTCTTTCGGATAAATCTCTTAGAGAACGTTATTCAAAAGCCTCAGTCGATGTAGCAAAGAAAAATTTTGATCCAAAAACATGGACAGAAGAATTAATAAACTTTTATCAAGAAACAATAAATAATTATAAAAAAAGAGGCGGAATTATAAAAAGAATTACAAAGTCTTTTTCTCTATGAGTCACGTCAGAAATCACTCTAGCTCCGCTTTAATGAGTTCAAATTTTATATTTCTAACGTGATGAGAAAAGTAACGGTAAGGCGCGCAACGAAACTTTCTTCGAAAAAAATTTGGAGCTTAATTATAGATCTTAACAATTATCCAAACCACGTTAAGTTTTTAAAAAAAATTGAATTTGAAAAACCCTTATCAATGGGCTCAAGTTTTTCGGATATTACAACGATTGCATATATACCTATTAAAATAGCTCACGAGGTAGACATCTATGAGGAAAATAAAAGAATTGGATTTTTTGTAAAAATGCCCCTTTTCGGTTTTATGAAACAAAGAGTAGAAATAGAAGATAAGGGTTTGGAAAGAATAGTAAACTTAACTGTAGAATTTGATTTTCAAAATAAATTATTAGATATTATTTTTGGAAAATTCTTAGAAAAAAGAGTAAAGGAAATGTTACTATATATACTAGATTCAGAGAATAGTTAAATGCAAAATAGACCTTACATTTCCGTTTTAGTTACCGCATACAACGAAGAAAAAGATTTACCTCTTTGCCTTGATTCAATTAAAAATTCTGATTACCCACAGGAAAAATACGAAATTATAGTAGTTGACAATAACTCAACAGATAAAACCGCAAGTATTGCCCTTAAATACGGTGCACTGGTGATTAAGGAAACTAAACAGGGGAATACTTTTGCGGTTTCAACAGGAATGAAGGCCGCAAAAGGCGAAATAATCGCAATGACCGATGCTGATTCAATAGTTAATAAAAGCTGGCTTTTGGAAATTGACAAGTTATTTCAAGATAAAAAAATTGTAGCCGCAACCGGAACTGCTGATATTTTAACCAGGAGCAAGATATTTAATATAACATCAGAATTTTTCTACGAACTATTTTTAAGATTCAATTCGTTTTTAGGAAAGCCTCATTTAACGGGATTTAATTTAGTTGTTAGAAAATCAGCACTCGAGAAAGTTGGGGGAATAAATGAGGCATTTACAATGAGTCCTGATGTAGATTTAGGACTAAGAATTAAACGAGAGGGAAAAGTTGTTTTCTCCAGTAAGCTAAAAGTAATAACTTCTTTTAGGCGCTGGGAAGAAAATGCGTGGAAAACATTTACGACTTATCTAAATGGCTATATTTACACTGTTTGGCTTAGAAAACCTCCTCCTGTGAAGCAAAACGTAGTCAGGTGATTTTTCTAAGACCTAAATTATTTACCAATATTGCAATATTTCTAAAAACTAATTCTTCAGGATAAGCTAAATTAGCTAGATTATGAGTATGCCATCTAAGCATATAAGGCTCATCTGGGTCAGATCTATACTGAATTTGTTTTTCCATAGGTATTGTGAGGCCAGGATGTGAATGTAACATAGACGGATCCCTTTTATCTATTCGAATATTTTGGGCATTAGCGCTTCCAACTATATCCACCGCAAACATATTAGGGTCAATATCAAAATAAAAACTTTCCAGAGAAAAGGGTTTTCCTTTCCACGTCAGAGTATCGTTTTCGATAGTTAATTCTGTGTCTCGCTTTAGCATATTTCTAATAATTGCATCGTCTTTTCTAATTGAACCTAATAATGCATCGTAAACCTCATCTGCAAAAGCATCTGTATATGTTTTTTCAGCATTATAAACCTGCGGATGAATAGGTATGCTGGATGGATACAGTAAGGGTTCGTACCTTGATGTAGGGTTGATTAAATCTGCATATTCAAGTGCAGGGATATCACCTTTAATTCTTTCTGGTGAATCAAACATGTGGGTCGGGATGGAATCGAACCATCTACCTCTTCTTTATCAGAGAAGCGTTCTAACCGGTGAACTACCGACCCTTTTGGAGGCGCGAAGGGGAATCGAACCCCTGTATATCTGTTCTGCAAACAGCTGCGTTACCTCTTCGCCACCGCGCCGCAGCTCAAGTATACCAAAATAAAGGGTTAATTTGAAGTAATCTTATAGATAAAAGCTAGTTGACATAAGCCTCAAAAAATACCTATTATAAGTATGTGGATCCCGTTAGAAAAATTTACACAGAAGTAAGTAACTATTATTCTTTAAATAAATTTTTAAGGAGGGTTTTCTAACGGGATGGATCCGAACTTATCTAAAAAGACAGACAATGCAACTTCTCATGTAATTGTGCCGTCGCCTTTAGAGCCTACCGCAAGCTCTTCGGATTCAACCTCAACTTCTTCTTTAGATCCTCAGCGCGAAATAAACGCAGCTCTTGCGGAAAATACTCCAAATCCGAATACGCCTCCAATTCAGCAACCGCAAGAGGGCCAGTCGCTTTTTTCGCAAATGAATTCTCCCCAGACCGGAACACTTCCTCATCAAATGCCACCGGAGGAGCCGTCGGGTAGAAAAATTAATAAGAAACTTGCTTTGGGAATTCTTATAGTTTTGGCAATTGTTGCACTTCCCACAACTGTTTACTTAACGCAGCAACAGCAAACCGTCCAGCAACAAGCAGCACCAACTGCAACAGGGGATAAAATAGTTGCAGTTTATAACGGAGAAAATATTACAAGAGCACAAGTGCAAGCCTTAGCTGAAGAAAGATATCCCACTAATGAAATTGATAACCAAGCCTTGCGGGATGCAATGGATACGCTGCTTGAGAGAAAAATCTTAGACAAAGAGGCTTCTATTAAAAATATAAACCTTTCCGAGGAAGAAATTCAGGCAAAGGTTGAAAATGATGGATTTTCTGAAACAGAGGCAAGATATTCGGTTTTAAGAGAAAAAGTAACAGAGCTTAATACAAAAAATTGGCAAGTATATACAATTGGTTTCTGGACACCAACTGCAACAAATTCAGAGCTTACAGCAGAAGAAAAAACACAAAGAACGGCAATTTTATCTATGGGCAAGACCATGATTAACGAGGCAAAAACAAGATTAGAAAATGATGAATCTGCTTTTTCTATAGCAAAAAGCTTGCTTTCCAAATACTCAAATTTTCAGGGTACATTAGCAGTCAACGGTTTTCAACTTGCTCCTAATTCGGAAGCGACCCCAGAAATGGAAAATCCAAAAACGTATGTTTATGAGCTAAAAGCCGTTGGACAGCCTCTTTATGACACTATTTATTCTTTGCAAAACGAGGGGGAGGTTAAACTTAATAATCCCCTGGATGGAAGCGGAGCAGATGCAGTTAAGCTTGTTGGTAAAAACAATTCAAATTTCAATACTTACGAGGATTGGCTAAAAGATAAGAAGAGTACGGCAGTTATTAACGGATTATGAAAAAACTTATTTTATTAATAGGAATAATCTTTGTTTTGGTCGCATCTATCGGTAATGTAACAAGTGCCGCACCTAACAATAGCCAATGCTTGTCGTTTAAAGTTACATATAATGCAAGCAATTACGGCAAAATTCAGGTAGGCTGCCAAGGTTTAAATTCAGGAACTTGTGTAGGGGGAATTATTGATATAAGGCCGGGTAATACAAAAACATTAAACAATTGTGCATGTCCCTACAATACGAAACTGAGTCCAACTGTCTTTAAGGGGTGGGCCGATGGCTGTTTATATGTCGCAAAAGAACTAAAAATAATAAAAAGAACAGACAGTAATAACAGGCCAGGGATTGGCTTAAAAACTCCTATTAATTCAAGCTGCGAAATAAATACAAACAAATTTACACAAATAAGTAGTGGTTTTTATAAAACCGCGGAAAATGTTTGCGGATTAAATAAAACAGAAATTCCTATACCAATTCAAATAACTTGTCCTGGTCCTTCGGTAACAGTTACTAATACAAATACTCCAACTCCGACGACACCGGTTATTACAAATACAAATACCCCAACACCTACCACCGCCATTTGTCCGGTTCCTGCGAAAGTGACAGGAATAAGAATAAAATGCCCGGAATGCGCTCCTCAAACAACTCCAACCGCGGGGCCAAGCCCGACATCTGCTCCAACAAGTACACCGACTATTACTCCTACTGTAACAGCTACGCCAACGCCAACGAAAGCACCGACTGCAACACCTGAACAACCGGTAGGAGGAACAACATGAAAATAGAACAGTTTAAAAAAAGACTTTTAGTTTTTGGAATAATAGCGCTTTTTCTTATCGCGCTTCCTGTGACAATTTATTTGGTAAGACAACAGCAGAATTTACAGCAAAGAGCAGAAGATGTAAAATCTGTTTCACTAAATCCTACTAATGTATCGGTGGAAAAAGATGGTATAGCAGAATTTACTTTAAGCATAAAACCTCTTAACACAGCAGTAAGGCATTTTAAATTAGTTTTAAACTATCCAAATGATAAGCTTAGGGCTCAAGAAGATGATTTTCAAAAAGATCCTAATTTAAAGCTTGAAAAGAAAAACAAAAATATTGGAAACGGAAAAGTAGTTTTAGAGTATGGTTCTTCCAACTTGGGTGATTGGATTAAAAATGAAACGACAATTGGCACTTTAAAATTTAAAGCTATAGGCGATAAAAATAGCGTAGCGATAATAACTTTCGACACAACCCTTTCTGAGATTAAAGATGGCGAAGGAACGGTAATATCAGGATATGCTTTAAACGGAGGGCAAGTTAGTATAGGCGCGGAAGTTTGTCCAGCGGTGGGGGAGGCAGAGTGTAGCTGGGATTCGGTAACTGGTGCTACAACATATCACGTAAAAATAACAAAAGCGGGAGTTGCAGATCCAATTTTTGACGATTATGTTACAGGCACTAAAAAGACATTCGCAGCAGATAGGGGAGCAACTTATACCTGCGAAGTTTTTGCGGAAAACAGTTGTGGCACAGGAGATAAAGATTCAAAAACGGTAAATTGTTCCGCTCCATCTGCAACAGTTACCGCAACTCCTACTTTAACCTTAACACCTACAAAATCTCCTACACCTACAAAATCGCCGACTCCAACCCCTACAACGCCAATTACCGCAACTCCAACGACACCTGTTTCAACGGCTAATCCAACTCCTACAACACCCGAAGGAGCTACAGCAACGCCAACTCCAATTGCGCAAATAAGTTCTACTCCAACACCTGCAGAAATTGCTGTTATAACAAATACGCCAATTCCAACTCTTCCCGCAACAGGAGGAAGCTTAACCACACTTGGTGCAATTGTAGCCGGAGCATTAATAATATTCGGAGGCCTAATTCTTCTAATTCTTTAGTAAGCCTCTTGTAACAATAATAAAATGGTTATATAATTCAAAATTGTGCTAATTTATGGCAAAAATAACAAAAGGAGACGTATATAATTTCGTGAAAGAAAATTTAGTTCCGGTAAACAATAAAAGAGTTGAGTGTGCGGACGGGAGATATATGCCCGAACAGTCTCAGGGTGCGATAAGAGCATTCGGAGGAGATTTTGGTTTTGTTTTGGCATTCGCCGCGGCGTTAAGAGAAGAAGGAACGCATTTGTTGCCAAATCAAATAGTAGAAAGATATTATAATGCCATACAACAGATTAGAGGAGAAGATACAAGGCTTTATTATCATACAGATGAACACAATCACGCGGAAGGTAAAATAGGTTGTGGACATGCTGAAAAAGCTACCGATGCTGCAAATGACGGAATGTATGGGGTGCGAAGCCTAGAAGCACAAAATCTTTATCAAACTTTCGCAAGACACCCAAGTTCTAGTATCACCATTCTAAATGGACATCATGAAGAAAAAGGAGTACTTCAAGTCGAGGGGAAATCGCATTCCTTAAATTCAAGAAAGCATAAGAATATGTTTTTTGTTGTCACCCCGGATATGATAGATCATTTAATAGACACGCTAGCTCCAATATTTTCTCAAGGGTTGGAAGTACCACTTGATCCTCAAGACATAAAAGATAGCTATGAAATGCAGCAGGATGCGACAGCAAAACTTTTAGGAGCAGACAAATTACCCACATATAAAGTTGGTTTTAATAACAATGGACATTTTGTAATGGAACAACTTCCAAAGAAAAAGGCCTCTTGAAAAATACTTTTTATCAATATAAACTAACCTGAATGGTTTTATCGGACAAAGATATTAAATTAGCTCTAAAAGTGGGCAAGATTAAAATTACCCCACAGCCAAATCTAAAAGAGCAATTAGGTTCATGCTCCATAGATTTACATTTAGGAGGAATTTTCAGAGTTTTAGAGCATAGCAAAAGTGCTTTTATTGATGCAGCGAGTATAAATTCAGTGCAAGAAATCACAAGGGAAATTAAATTAAAAAATGGCGAAAAATTTATTATGCAGCCGGGAGATTTTGTTCTTGCAATTGTGGATGAAATCGTAAAAATACCCCATGATTTGATGGGAAGGCTAGAGGGAAAATCTTCCCTAGGAAGACTAGGAATCGTAGTTCACTCCACTGCTTCTGTTTTTGACCCGGGGTGGGACGGAAAACCGGTTTTGGAGCTTGGAAATATGGGCAGAATGGCAGTTGCCCTAACTGTAGGGCAGCGCATTTGTGCTATGACCTTTGAACAATTGAGTTCTCCTGCAGAAGTGCCTTATACAAAAAAGAAAACAGCAAAATATAAATATCAAAAAAATCCCGTTTAAGCGTAAACGCCGCGTTCATTTTCAGGAATAAGCGATGCAATTTCTCTTCCAAGAAATTTGTTTATTCCCGTTTGATCCTTTCCTTTTAAAAGATCTTTTATATATTCGTCGTCCGATTTGATTGGATCACCTACAACAATTCTAGCGACGGTAGGGTAAGGGGATACAAGTGCGTCTAAAAGGGATAATGGTGAAACCCACTTGTTATCTGGGTTTAAAATTCTTCTTCCGCCAAATGTTGCAGCGGGAATAAAAATAACTTCTCTTTTTAGATTCCTTTTTAAGAAAAGATATGTTTTTTTAATTGAATTTTCTTCAAATTCGACCATGCCGTTAACCTGTCCCTTTTCATTTGTTTTTCCGCCAGTGGTTGTTCCTTCCGGGAAAAGAACCACGCCCTGATACCCTTCTTTTAAAAGATTTCTCATCCTAAGTTCTTCATCAGCATCTTTTTTCATAGCGTATACATCCTCTCGCATATCTTTTTTTCTTACAATTGGAGCGGGAACCAGGGTGAATTTTCTCATAGTAGGTTTTATTTCCTGATACACACGCATAATAGGTCTATCCTGTTGTCCTTCCTCAAGGCTTTGCGCAAGGGGCATTAAAAATCCCTTAAATTCCGGATCCAATTCTCCTGTTTTTACGGTAAGGTCTAAGGCAAGCCTTGCGATTATAAATCCATCCGGATGAGACTCGTGTCTTGCTATAACTAGGGGAGCGTACCCTTCTTTTATTGCGGAGGTATAAAAATAGTTAAAGTTTTGGGACATTTCTAATCTTGTACCCGTTATACCTTTTTCAACTGAAAGCCGAATAACAGGACCAGCTCTTTGTATCCATCTTTCTCTTCCAAAGTGAAACTGGTCAATATCGTTTAATTGCTCTTTTTCCATAACAAGGCGCTATTTTAGCATAAATAGACTAATTTAGCCGATTTTGTGTGTTTGAAAACTTATTATAATGTGTTATATTTCAAAAGATATGGCAGGAAGAGCCGACAAGGGCAAATTTATTGTAATAGAAGGAAACGATGGATCGGGCAAAACCACCCAGCTCGAGCTTCTAAAAAGTTTTCTCACAAAAAAACAAACTCCGGTCCAAATTTTTGATTTTCCGCAATATCAGACTTTTCATGGAGAGTTTTTAGGGAGGCTATTAAATGGAGAATTTGGAGACCTAGACCAAATTAACCCGTATTTGGTTACATTTCCCTATGCCCTAGATAGACTAGGAGCGACTCCTTACATAAAGGCAGCACTTGATTCGGGAAAAATAGTACTTTCAAACAGATATGTCACCTCTAACCTTGCTCATCAATCTGGAAGACTACCAAAAGAAAAAAGAAGGTCTTTTATAGACTGGAATATTGAGCTTGAATACTACGTAAATGGTCTTCCAAGAGAAGATGCTGTCGTTTTTTTATACGTTCCGCATAAAAACGCAAGAAAGCTTTTAAAAAAAAGACAACGAAGAGGGTTAGATATTGCAGAGAATGACCAAGAATATTTGAGTGGGGCAGAGGAGGGATATCTTTATTTAGCTGACAGGTTTGATCACTGGATAAAAATAGATTGTGTCGATGAGAAGGGTAAAATATTGCCAAAGAACGAAATTCACAAAAGAATTGTTTTGGAATTATCCTCAAGACATCTAATATGAATGTAAAAATAAAAAGAATAGATAAAAGCTTACCTTTGCCTATTTATCATACAAAAGGATCGGTTGGTTTCGACTTGGTTGCAAGAGAAAACACCGTAATTAAAAAGAATGAGATAAAACTTGTTCCTCTAAATGTAATAATTAAAACACCCAAAGGATATGGACTTTTTTTACTTTCACGAAGTTCTACTCCTATAAAAAAAGGCTTAATTGTTGCAAACGGTGTGGGATTAATTGATCAGGATTACTGCGGTGAAGATGACGAAATTAAAATTGAATTTTTAAATATTTCGGGCAAGAGCCAAAAAATAGAAAAAGGAGAAAGACTTGGACAGGCAGTTTTTGTAAAACTAGGAATTGCAAAGTTCAAAGAAGTCTCAAGGATGTCAACAAAAAGCAGGGGAGGGCACGGAAGTACAGGATGAAAGAAAAACTTTTTCACATTGGAATAAAAGCAGTAATTGTAAATGATGATAAGGCTCTGGTTTTAAGAGATACAAATAGATATGAGGGATATGATGTCCCGGGAGGAAAAATCGATAAAGGAGAAACAATCGAGCAAGCTCTAAAGCGTGAATTGAAAGAAGAGTTGGGGCTTGATAATTTTAGAGTAGCTGGACTTTTGCATGCTCAACAAAGACAGGACTACGACCAAGATGGGGTTAAATTGATGCTTATTTTCTATAGAGTAGAGGCAGACGTAACGAACATCCAATTAAGCGATGAGCATTCAAGTCATGAATGGGTAGGAAAAGAAAGTTTAAATAGTCCATTGTTTAGGAATGAAGGAGTAAAAACTGCAATATCAAAAGCGTTTGAAAATGATTGAAAGAAATTATAATACAGAAGAGCTGCCACTCGATGCTAATTTAGAAAAATTTGCAATTCCTTATTCACCTGAAAAATTTACAAGAGAAGAAAAAAAATATTTAAAGCCTTTTTTCACAAATGTAGACAAACCTATTTATGCTTCACACAATCTTCCGGAAGAAGTAACTGGGGCTCTTTCATCTAGATACAGTAGGGCTACAAAATCCTTGAGAAGAATGTTTATTGACGAATATATAAAGGCAATAGTAGAACCTGAATCACAAAAGGATTGGGAAAAAATGAAATGGTCGCAGAAAAAAAGATCTTTAAGAACCCGCGATAATTTTAAAGAATGGATTGATCATATGAATCAAACAGGCGGAATAGACGATGTAGTAAATGTTCAGCGGGGAAGAGATTTTTTTGGAAAATGGCTTGCAGAATATGGTGATGATTCAATAGCTGAAATGGGAGGAGTACATCTTTTTATTGAAGGAGCATCAAATATTGCTGTAAATGAAATAGAGTCTAAAAGAATCGGACTTTCGCCGCTTGAGAAATCATCTCGCTATGTCCAGTTTTGGGAAAAAAGAAAAGATGGACAGTTTCAATACGTTATTCCCGGGGAATTGAAAGGGACACCCGAAGAAGAGCTTTTCAAAGATGCAATGGACCGGCTTTTTGAAACATACAAGGGCATATCCGACGGTTACAAAGAATACATTAGAGAAACTTATCCTAAAGCAGAAGACGAGGAAGAAAGGCCTTATGATAGAGCTATTTCTGCCAAAAGATTTGATGATATAAGGGATTTGCTTCCTTTTTCAACACAAACCTCAGTTGCTTTGCATGGAAACGGAAGAGCTTTTGAGGACTTAATAAATCGCATGGCTGCGCATCCGATAGGAGAAGTAAGATGGGTAGGGCAGCAAATGCACAGGGAGTTATCCAAAATTGTACCTTCTTTTGTAACCAGACCCGCGTCGGAAAGAGGCGCAGAAATGCAGCTTTATAGAACAAACATGGAAGTTCTAAGGGAAGAATTGGCAGGAAAACTTAAAGAAAAAAAGAAAAACAGAAATTCGCGATGGGTAAAACTTGACAGATTTACGAAAGATCCAGAATTAGAGGTTTTATCTGCATTTTTATTTAAAGCATCAACAAGTCTTACTTTGGAAGAAATTAAAAAACAGGTATCAAACTGGAATGAAAAAAAAATAAAGAAGGCGTTTGATGCAATTTTTGCCGAAAGAAATTTTGGAAAAGATGATCCACCTAGGCAGGAGGTAAGATTTAGAAAAGTGCCAAGAGCTTTTGAAAACGCAGAATTTGTATACGATGTTTGGGGAAGAGCAGGGGATTTTAGGGATTTACACAGGCACAGACAAATGACCCAGGAAAGGCAGAAATTTACTACTAAATGGGGATATGATCTGGAAGATGAAGTAATTAATTCTCCCTTTAAAGAGCAAATAACTTCTGCTTTAGAAAATGCTGCAGATGCGTTTAAAGCAATTTCTGAAAAAAATCCTTGGGTCGCGCAATATCTAATACCGTTTGCTTATCTTCAGCATTGGTATATTAATGCAACAGCTAGAGAAATTTATTGGATTTCCGAACTTCGAACTGGGCCACAGGGAAGGGAACATTACAGGCAGATATGTCAGGACATAGCGCGGCAGGCAATTGATGCTGCTCCCAATCTTTTTTCGGGAATCAAAATTGATTGGGATAGCCATCCAATATCAAGACGTGAGTCAGAGAAAAAAATTGAGAAAAAACTCAAGGAATTAAATTCCTAGGTTGATAATATTTCCCTTTTCTGGTAGAATTTAAGCCTATATTATGAAAAATTTAAAAAGGATAGATCCGCAAATTGCAAAATTAATAGCAGAAGAAGGAAAAAGACAGCAAGATGTTTTAGAAATGATCCCTTCGGAAAACTATACAAGCAAAGCTGTAATGGAGGCACTAGCAACAGTACTCACCAACAAATATAGCGAAGGTTACCCCAAAAAACGATATTATCAGGGAAACAAAGTAGTAGACCAAATAGAGATAATCGCAGAAGAACGAGCACAAAAATTATTCGGGGTTCCATATGTAAACGTACAGCCGTATAGTGGTTCTCCTGCAAACTCTGCGGTGTTAATGGCACTTTTAGAACCTTTAAAAGATAAAATAATGGGATTGTCTTTGTCTTTTGGGGGACATTTAACTCACGGAAGTCCTGTTTCTTTTTCCGGAAAATACTTTAAAACAGTACCTTACCAGTTAAATAAAGAAGGACTTCTTGATTATGAAGTTATTGGGCAGTTAGCAAAAAAAGAACAACCAAAGCTTATAATTTGTGGTTTTACCGCATATCCAAGAATAATTGATTTTAAAAAATTTGCAGAAATTGCAGACAAAATCGGTGTCCTTACTGGATCTCCGACATACTTGCTCGCAGATATTTCGCATATCACAGGCTTAATTGTTGCCGGCGTACATCCGTCTCCGGTTCCATATGTCGATATTATTATGACTACAACCCATAAAACACTTCGAGGTCCAAGAGGTGCGATGTTAATGGTAACGGAAAAGGGGTTAAAAAAAGATCCGGAGCTAGGTGAAAAATTGGATAAAGCAGTATTTCCCGGGCTTCAGGGAGGTCCACATGATAACCAAACCGCAGCTATTGCTGTAGCTTTACAAGAAGCCTCTAAAGCCTCGTTTAAGGCATATGGCGCCCGTATTGTGGCTAATGCAAGAAAACTGGCTTCAGAGCTTACAAATTACGGATTCAACTTAGTTTCAGGCGGAACAGACAACCACTTACTTCTTATTGATCTTTCAAACAAAAAAGTAAACGGTGCGGTTGCGGCCTTGGCTTTGGAAGTAGCAGGAATTGTGGTTAATAAAAATGCAGTTCCAAACGATTTCTTACCGCCATTTTATCCTTCGGGGATTAGGCTTGGTACTCCTGCGATTACAACAAGAGGAATGAAGGAAAAAGAAATGATAAAAATAGCAAGTTGGATAAACAAAGCTATTTCGGAAGTTCAAAACCAAAATTTTCCAAAAGATAAGGAAGAAAGAAAGTTGTTTTGGAAAAATTTTAAAACAGAAGTTTATAAAAATAAAAAGCTTTTGACAATTGCTAAAGAGGTAAAGCAGTTGACTTCAAAATTCCCACTACCTTAAAATAAAAAAACATGAACAAAATAGAGCATTTAAGATTAAACAGAAAAACAAATCCAAGGCTATATTACAGGAGATTAGCCTCTATTCCGGCTAGATTACAACTACAACGTGAAAAATATAATGATGCCGAAAATCAAATTATGGGTCACATGATGGGCGAACCATCTGAGGCGTTTTATCCCGAAGTCCCCGGCAATATAGTTCTTTTTGATAGACATAAAATGAAACGTAGCGAAGCAAGAAAAAGACACGAGCAATTAGTTGACTTTGCAAGAAAAGAGCTAATTCGTCTTGCAAGAAAACAGGAAATGGAAAACGTGGAACGCATACATGTTGTTGCCGGAAGTACCTCAGAGGAAATATTCTCTTCTTACATAAAAACCAGGGCTTATCAGCAAACAGCACGAGAGATTAAAAAAAGCGTTGCAACTGGAAAAGGGCGAGACGAAGTATCGCGAAGGGCTATTGGTAAAATGTTTGAAGATATCGTTTTTGGGCTTCTAGCATCTGCAAGTACCCAAGATAGTATTTTACTTTCACCTCAAAAATCTTATATTTTAGCCAAATCGTTTTATCCCAACGGAGAGGTTGTAGAAGGACAATTAGAACAAAATTATATAAAAGATAATGAAAGAGCTTACGTGCCTGATGGTTACTTTGTAAATACTAATACAGGACTTATTGAATTTGGATTGGAATATACACTTGATCCATTTAAGGACTCTATGCACTCGCAAGTTAGAAGGTTTAACGCAACAAAGAAACGGTTTTCAGAAATTTTTTCTCCGAATGCTGTATTAATTTTAGTTACTCAAAAAAATGCTGAAACTGACCAATTTGACGACCGGCATGATGTAAAAGTACTAAAAACTCCATTTTCGGGAAGAGATTTAAGAGAAGCTTCTACAAACTTTCTAAGACTTAAATGAACATTTTTGAGAATTTAAAGCTCTCCCGCGAAAATCCAAGCAATCGAATTTCAGAGCAGGCTGCGGTTGAAGCAGCCGTGCATGGCGTAGGCACAAAATATAAGGGTTTTTTAAAAAGCTATGAAAGACAAAGGGTGATTTTTGCGGTAGACTTTGTTTTAGGACAAATTCATGAAAAAATTGTTCTTGAAACGCCAATTACTTACGCAGAGCCCGAATACGAATTGTTTAGAATGGATTCTCAAGGAATTTTTTTACCAAATAGAATAAATAGAGAAGATAACAGATCTAATATCTTTTCCGATTCAATTGAAAAAGTTCCGCCTCCCTTAACAGAAACCTTAAAAGAATTTAGGAAAAATTTTCCAAATACCAAACTTGACTGTGATATTACGTTTGAAATATTGCAGGGAAGCGGAAATCCAAAGCACGCATTAGTAATTGAAAAGTTTTTTACAGATGTAAAATATAAAAGCGACCCGATACCTAAAAAGTTGCCAACGGCAGAAATTTGGACAGTAACAAAACTTGAAAGCAAAATGCCAATAGGAAGCATAAATACAAATAAATCAATGATTCCTTACAACACAATTCCGGAAACTCGCGTTCGAAGGGTCAGCGGTGGACAATCTGGCTTTAGGGGTCGTTAAGATGGGCGGGCGCCAAGTCTACGTTGTCTTTTGGTATATTCGATTAAAGCGTTTGCAAAATCAAGCTCTGTCAAATCGGGTAAGTTCTTTTTAACCGAAACAAATTCAGCCAGCGATGCTAAGGGCCCAAAGCCCGAAAGTCGCAACTCTCCGCTTGTTCTAAGTATCATGTCAAATAAGGGAAGCCCTTCGTTTATTTCCGACAACAGTTCATAGGTGGGTTTGTCTGGGTTTTTTTCTCGTGCTTTTGCAAATTCTTCAAGCTGAAATCTTTCGCCGTAGTCTACAAACAAAGCAATAATTTTGCTGTTGTTTCCGGAAGTTTTTAAAACAGCGTTTTCTATTGTTTTAAAAAGGGAGGGGTATTTTTCTTTTATATTTTCTTTTCGTCCTAAAACCACAAATTTTATGTCGTTATCAATCATTTTTTGCAGATTTTCAGAAATAACATTTTCTATTACCAGCATTATTTTATCTACTTCATCCTGTGGCCTTTTCCAGTTATCCTCGGAAAAACCCCATGCACCCAAAATTTTTGTATTTATTTTCAAAAAATTTTCAATGATTTTGGCAAATGACACAGCACCTTTTTTGTGCCCTTCATAAACAGACAGTCCCATTTCTTTTGCCCATCTGCCGTTTCCATCGGGAATTACAAGGATAGAGTTGGGAAGTTTGAGGCTATTTAGTTTTTCTATTGCAAAATTTTGAGCTGTCTGGTGTAGTTGCACAGTAGGGTATATTATACCAATTTAGAGTTTAGAGTTCAAAGTTTAGAATTAGATTTTGTATTTAATATAATTGTTGAAATTAGTTTCTTAATTTCAGAACACTCCTGAATAAGCAATTCAATTTGCCTAGATTGGCCCTCATTCAATTCTTTTAATAATGCGAGCCAGTAAAGAGTTTCCGATGCGGATTTAAGAGCAATCTGAAAATAGTTAATGAATTCTTTTTTAGAACTACTATTTCCTCCTTCAACAACGTTTGCACCTATTGAGGTTGTAGATCGTACTAACTGATCAATTAACGGCCAATTTATTCTTTCTTTTCTTAACTTTTCGCTGATTTTAAGTACGGAGATTGAGAAGTTGAAACACCGTAACTTAAATTCCTGCTTGAATTGAGTTTTATCTGTCATTCTGAAGTCTAAATTCTCAATTTTAAATTGTTGCGCTACGGCGCAACTTCTTGCCAGATTCTTCTGGTTGTTTGGACAAATTGTGGGGAATTTAGTATTAAATCGGGTCTTTCTTTTATAAAGAACGCTGGACAGCTTGCATTTCCGCCGGCTAAATCTCTTTGCTGATTAAATGTTCCGCCATCTCCGCTGGCATTAACAACAACAGCTCCTTCTATATTTAATCTTGCGCCAGTTCCTGTATTAAAGTTTTTGCCTGCGCTAAACCAGCCTTCCAAGTTAGCAGTTCTAGATACATTAGATGGGGAAACTACGCTTGATGCAACTGTTATATCTTCGGTTGTATGCCAGGATACATATGAATTTTTCTGCGATGGAAGATGAATTTCGTTATTTATATTTAAGTCTCCCTTAACTAAAACTATGACTTTTACATTTTGAGCAAAATCAACTCTTGCATTTAAGTTAACATCTCCATCTGCTTTGTAAACTCCAGTAGCAAGAGAAGTAAAGCTGCAGTTATAGGTAGTTGTTTTTGGACACGGAAGATCAACAGGTGTTCCTGCATAGTTAGATAATTTGCTGTTTACATAATCATAAGAAGTTTTTAGACTTGGCGGTGGGGGAGGCAAGCTATTTGCGTCGCTGCCTGTTCCTCCAACTTTCCAGTTATACGGATTAGCCGAAGCCTGTCCTCCTCCGTGACTTTGAGTGCCAACTCCTGAAAATATAATTCCAGGCCTTCCGGAAGCGCCAACAATAGATGAATATGCGCCGGCTCCTCCACAGGATGCGCCGGCTGGAATTTCGTTGTTAAATCCGCTGTTAAACCAAACGTCTGATCCTTCGCTCTGAATCCACGGGGTTGTATTTGTAATTCCAAAGTTGATATTGCTTGCATCTGGGCCTACTGCAACGCTAAAAGATGGAGGGGGCCCGTTTAATGGAACTGTCATTTGATATCCTGCAGGCAAGCTTGTGTAAGAAATTGTGTAAGTTGTAGCTGAAAGTCCGGTTATGTCAAAAGTTCCGGTACCATATGATACAACGCCATTTGCCGGGTTTCTTGTTATAGTTATTCCGCCGCTGTAATTGTTTTCGTTTGCGTCTTTTACTCCGTCGTTATCCTCATCTACATAAACGTTGCCGCTTATTCTATACAAGGGAACGATATGAATTCCTTGATTTGGAGGATTGCTTGTTGCAGATCCGTTAGAAAGGGCATAGCTTGTGCATGAGCCGCCACCGCTGTTGCAAACCTGAACAGTCGGATATGCATAAGTGTCTATGGAATAAGGGTTGGGAGACCTCCAAGTAACAGTGTTTGTTGTGCCCGTTGAGTAGGGAGTGTTACCAGGATAGCTTCCCGGCCCAGGAGTATACCAAATATAATCGACTCCATTTGGACAGCCATTAGCGGTTAATGTCGCATTTTGGCCCGGGTTAACAGTAGCTCTATTTGTTGTCAAGGAAGTACAAACTGGAGGCTGATCCTGGATATAATAGTTGGCAACTGCATCTGGCGGGACAGTTCTTGATTTCGGGTTGCTGCTGCAGGAAGAAAGTACATAATTGTTTCGAGGCGTCAAATTAATAGAATGAGTTCCAGCAGCAACGTTGCTGAATTTAGCGCCGGGATTTGAAGCGGATGTAGACTGACAAGTGCCTCCGTCCAAGCATACTTGCGAGCCTCCAATTCTTGAATTTCCGGAGCAATTTCCATTTGGGTCGTCAAATACGTTAACGTCAATGTCAGCTGTTGAAGGCGCAGGAGTAGGTGTGCGCGTGGCAGTTGGCGTCGGTGTTCTAGTATTTGTTGGTGTAACCGTGCAATCACGGCTTTGGGTTGTGCCTGTATCGTAAGCCGAATTGCCAGCTCCATTTACAGATCTTACTCTCCAGTCATAATTTACTCCTTCGACAATTCCTGTAATATTGTATGCAGTATTTGTAGTGTTATTTGCGCCAACTGTCCATGTTGAAGCGCTTGACCTTTTATAGTCAACGTCGTAAGAGTTGGCCCTTGCTGCTGCAGCCCAATCCAAGCCAATTACTGGATTATCATTTGCGTTACAAGTAGCAGTTGCGGTTACTACCGGTGCCGCAGGTGGGGCAGGGGTTGGGGTATTAGTCGCACTGCAGCCAGAAACATTGTCGCATCTTGAGTCATTGCTGTTTGTGGTAAAAACTCCGTATCCACCCGATGAAGTACAGCTGCGATAATTACATGTTCCTCGGCATCCTACAAAATCAACGCCACTATTTGTGTTACCCGCATATGCACACCTAAATTTATTCTCTCCGCCTTGTCCAATTCTGCCAGGATTGTCATTTGGGATAGGACAGAGACTTGCGAATGCTACGTTACCAAGATTTCTTGCGTAAAGTGAATTACTTCCACTGCTTCCGGCGCTGGGATAATCGTTCGGGCCTCCGCATGCACCGTAAATAAGTCCACAGTTTTTACCAAAACAAGTTGAAGCGCTTGCAGCATCGTAACTCTTGCAGGAAACATCGGGAGTCATGATGAAGTAGTTGTAAGGGTCGCCTGTTTTTTGACATGCTCTAGTTGCTATAGCATAATCTTGATCAACAACAAAATTTAGTTCTGGATCTACGCAAGCAGTTTGCCATTTGATTTTGTCGTTGCTAGTTCCTCTATAATTACTAATCTCGAAACAACCGTTAGTATTGGTTAATCCTTCTCTAAATAAACTACCATTTATGTAATACCAAATTTTAACACCCCATGTAGTGCCAGAGTTACTGTTGTCAGGGCAGATTGCTGTGACATTCGTACAGCTTCCCGCTGGTGGGGTTGTGGGTGTTGGGGTTGAAGCACTCCTTAAGCTACATGTACTCCCAGCGGGACAACAGCATGCAGAACTCGATGAGCTACAAGTGCCACCAGAAACTACTGTTCCACCATCATTTCGACAAAGTCTAGAGCCAGAGATGCTTCCGATTGGTCCTTGGCAATAAACACCGCCTGTATAGTTTGTGCTGTTACAAACCGCAGCATAGGAAGGGGAGGCAGAGAGGGTTAAGCTGACTATCGATAGAGATATTAAGAAAAAAAGAAAAGAGTAGATTTTAAAAAATAATTTCATCTTTTTATAAATTCTGCATATTCGTCTGGATATTCAACTCTTAAGTAGTTTACTATATCGTTGTAGATCTTTTCATTAATACCCGCTTTTATAAACTCTGGGTCTTTTCTTATCGTATTCGCAAGTGATGCATAACTTCCAATCTTAATATTGTAGGTTGGCAAACCATAACCATTTCTTAAATATCCAAAATTTGTTAAATCTAAAATAACGCTGTCTTTAAGACCTTGGGGCAATTGACTTTGTTTAATTTCTTCTATTACATTTAGTATTTCCTTAGGTTGTGGATTTTCTGCGCATTCTGGATCATAGCAGGGTATATTAAGCCTAGCTTTCTCTCCTATATTTTCTATAAGAAAGTTGTTGAAAGCTTGAGCATATAAATACAGTTTATGGTTATTTGTATAATAATATGCGTCTAATATGTAAGACCCAGTAACATCTAAAATTTTAGCCTTTTCTTTATTAGATAAATTCTTATTTTCGGCTCTTGCCAATTGTGAAAGTATTTTTTGATAACTTGCATTACTATTAATTTGGGAATCGGAAGCAAGAGATTTAGCTTGATTTTTTATTGTGTCAAAATTTTTCAAGCTTGTTGAATTGGAAGAGTTGTCTGAAAAACTGTCCAAGAAGTAAATTGCGGTTAATATAAGCACAACAAAAACTAAAAGGGAAATGATTATAATAATTCTATTTCTTTGGGATCCTAAAGACATCACCCTTTAAGATTAGAAGTTATTAGAATTTTTGTCAATATATGACTCGAGGTTATTGAGTATCTCTCGCTTCTGTAATTACGTAATCAAATGATTGTTGGTTTAAGTGGTTGTACATATAATCTATGACAAGCTCTATGGCGCCATTGCTTGCTGGATCTTTATAGATATTTTCGTTATTATCTATTTTTAAAGCTTGAAATAAGTTTGAGATTAATGATAGTGCCCCTGCTTCTTTATCCTCAGGAGATCCAGTTTTTAGCATGTTCCAGCTTTGTTCAATATAATAGCTTAGTTTTTCAGTGAACGGAGATGGGGCGGGAGCATTTGCAATATTTGGGTCTTCAAGTACAACCGCGAGTTTGTTACTAACTTCTTGTGCCGATACGTTTGTGTAGCCGTCTTTTTCAGCTTCTTGTATAAGTTCGTCGATAATATCGCTCAAAATAAGTGGTTTTTCTGTTGGTGGTGGTGTAACTTCTACTGTTGGAGTAGGCGTTGGAGTGACATCAGGTGAGGCTGATGGAGTTGGAGCCAAGGTACGAGTTGCTTCAGGCGTAGGCGTTACTAGTGCTGGAGTATTTGTTGGAACTATATCTGGTGTTCTTGTTGGATTTGGTGTTGCAGGAGTTGTGCCTCCACATGCTTCGGCCAATAAAAAAACAGCTGCTCCAGCCGCTGCTTTCCAAGGTGATAATCTTTCCTTATGCATATATCTATCCCATATTACTATAAGTAAAATTACTTGTCAAGTGGGCAAATAGGCTCATAGTTATAATAGTTTGAAGCTAAAAGAGTAAATTCCGAACATATTTCTTACCCTACCATTTTTACTTTTCTTAGACATTTTGGATATTCTTGACAATATTGGGCGCTCACTGCGTTCGCGCCCTTGACATTGTATAATAGGTTAGTCTATTATACAGTTGTATGCCGCAAGTATCTAGAATAAAACTTGATAGCGAAACAGAAAAGAAACTAATTGAAGTCTTAGAAACAGTCGTTTCCAAAATTGACAACAAAGAACAAATGCAAACATTTTTGTCTTCGCTTTTAACTCCGACGGAAAAGTTAATGCTTGCTAAAAGACTTGCGGTTGTAGTTTTGATAAAAGAAGGGTTAAATGATTCTCAAATCGCAAACTCTCTTCATTTAACGCGCATAACCGTTTCCAAAATGAGATATTACTTAGAAGCAAGGGGAAAAGGATATGATATCGCTCTTAAAATATTAAGAAACGAAAAACTAATGGGCGAGTTTAAAAGTCTGTTAGAAGGTTTGATAAAATATACCATTCGGGCCTCCGGTGGCTACGTTAAGCCCTAACTGCATAATAGGTTAGTGTATTATACAGTATACCCAGTGAAATGATTAGCCTAAGAGTAAGGATTTACTTTTCGAGATAAATAGAGTTAATTACGTTGTTTCCAGACTGGCTTCGCAAAAAGCGAAGGGTTGCTTTTTTACCCTGACTGCTTTTCGTTAAAACATCGCTGCAAAAAGCTGAATTATTTAATAATTCTTCTTCTGTTGCAGAAATCTTTCTTATTGTTTCGTAAGCGCAAGTTATATCAGGTCCAACAAGAAGCTCGGCGGTTTTGCCCTTATACTCTATAATAATTCTATCCCTACTTACCTTATATAATGTTGCTTCTACTTGGTAGCCTTCTATTTCGGAGGAATACTTAATATCAGACAACGCTTTATTATTTGATGCAGCGTCATAACTGTGAGGAAGAACTCCGAAGACTTTTGGATACATACTAGATAGCGGAAGAAAGTTAAAGTAATTCATGGCATAGACTAAAATAACCAAAAACGCGCCAAATATTAAAATTTCCGGCAAAAAAACAAGCATATAGTGCTTGATTGGAGCTAGGGAGTTACTTAATTTTTGCCAAAAACTTAATTTTGGAGGTGCGTATAAAACTTGGGGAACAGGCGGAACATATTGCAAATCTACATTTTGTACAGGAGGAAGGGTGTCTTCCTTAGTTACACCTTGTCTTTGTCGAAGTTCTTGTTCGGTTTGGGCAGAATCCGGCATACATTAATAATAGCACACATTTATTTGAGGATAGAAACTGGAAGCTCCTATTATCTATTTCTATTCTTTAAATCCTGGAGGAGGAACAAAGCTGCCGCTTGAAGTTGAAGTTTTGGCTGGCGTTTTAGTAGGTGTTATAGGTTTTATACTTACCAGGCCGTCAAATGTGCCCGACAAGGCACTCCCGGAAAAATTACTGGCACTAACTTCGGTTTTGGGTAAAAAATTTAAAGACGTAATTATTTCTTTTTCAGGAGTAACGGGACTATAGTAGATGGTAGCAACAACTCCTTTGCCCATCTTTCCATCCGCATCCTGTGGAAGCCCAAACGCGTAGGTAATTCTGCCGTTTTTTTCATCAATCTTTTTAATAAACTCAACTGCGTCTTCAAAAAAGCTTCCTTGCTTTACTTCTAAATCTGTCAGTATTGCGCTGTCGTATGAAAGTTCCAATTGTATAGAACTTACTTTATTTCCGTTTGTATTAATTTGAACTTCGGAAAAGTATTTGCCCGTATTGTCTTTTTTCGTGTTATCAATAGAAAGCGCAGTAGCTGCTATATTAACGGTTGCACTGTTTGTTTGAGTTAGGGGTTTTTGGGGTAAAAGCGCTATATAATATAGTATACCTGCAACTGCCGCCAAGAAAATAATAAGAAGCGCGGTTTTAACGGGTATAAATTTCATTACCTCATTTTATAACTAAGTTAAACTTCTTGCAAACACGAGCCTGATTTTATATAATGCTTCTATTACTCACATTCGGATATTATTCCTGAAGGTTAAAACCTCATCCGGATGGCGGTCTTTCGAGTCCCGAGCGGAGTCGAGGGAAATAAGGAATAACAAATATGAGAGAAATAACACTCGAAGAACTTCTTGAGGCCGGATGCCATTTTGGACATCAGGTTATTCGAAGCAACCCAAAAGCAAGAGATTTTGTATTTGAAGCAAGAGAAGGAATACAAATTATTGATTTGGTAAAAACTAAAGAAGGATTGGACCAAGCGGCCCAATTTGTAAGAGATTTGGGCAAAAGAGGCGGGAAGCTTTTGGTAGTATCTACAAAAAAACAGGCAAAGCAAACGGTTGAAGAATTAATAAAACAAAAAAGAGCGGAAATAAATGCTTCTAAAAAAACAGAAGGCGAAAATCTTTTTTACGTAACTCAAAGATGGATTGGCGGAACGCTAACGAATTTTACAGAAGTTAACAAAAATTTAAAAAAACTCGACGACATTAAAAAACTTCTTAAAAGTGAAGAAGAAAGAGCAAAATACACAAAAAAAGAGCTTGGACTTTTTGACAAAGAAAGAATTAGACTTGAATCTTTTTATATTGGAATAGAGGGTCTAATTAAAGAGCCGGATGCCTTGTTTATTGTTGATTCTCATTTGGAAGATTTGGCAGTAAGAGAAGCAAACGCCAGAGAAATAGAAACAGTTGCAATTGTAGATACAAATGCAGACCCGTTTGTTATTGATTACCCAATTCCTGCAAATGATGATGCAGTAGGAAGCATTACTTTAATTGTGGGCCAAATTCTTGATGCATTTGCAGAAGGACTTAAAGACTATAAAACAGAAGCTGAAAAACTAAAAGAGCAAGAAAAAGCTGTAAAAACAGAGGCTAAAGAAAAGACACCGGCTAAAAAGGAAGAAGCAAAGACAAAACCTGTAAAATCTAAAAAGGAGCCATCCGTTCGACCAACTCAGGACAAGAAACCAAAAAAGGAGAAGAAATAGTGTCTGCTGATTTAAAATTACTTAAAAAATTAAGAGAAGAAACAGGAGTTTCGATTGCGGATATTAGAATGGCTTTAGAGGAAACGGGAAATGACGAAAAAAAGACTATAGAGTGGCTTAAAAAACACGGCATTGAAAAGGCAGATAAAAAGGCACAAAGAGAAACAAGTCAGGGCTTGGTAGAAGCTTATGTTCATCAAAATGGAAAAATAGGCGCTGTTGTGGTTTTGACATGCGAAACGGATTTTGTTGCAAGAACAGAAGATTTTAAACACTTGGCACACGAGCTTGCAATGCAGGTTGCGGCACTTAATCCTAAAAGTGTAAAAGACTTAACAGAACAGGAATACATAAGAGATGCGAGCGTTAAAATTTCTGATTTAGTAAAACAGACAATTGCAAAACTTGGCGAAAATATTACAATAGCCGAAATCAAAAGGTTTGAAATTTAATTATGGATTTGGATAAAGCACAGGGTAGCATGCAAGCGGTTTTAAATATATTAAAAACCGACCTTGGAACAGTAAGAGCTGGTAAGGCAACTCCCGCGCTTGTTGAAAATATAGTGGTTGCCGCATACGGCGGGACACAGAAGTTAAAAGTAGTAGAACTTGCGCAAATTTCAGCAATTGATCCTCAGACAATCGTAATTACACCATACGATGCTTCAATAATAGGAGAAATTCACAAAGCTGTGCAGGATAGCGGAACAGGATTTACGCCGGTAATTGATGGACAGTTAATTAGAATTTCTATTCCGCCGCTTTCCGAAGAAAGAAGAAATGAATTAGTTGCTTTGGTACACCAAAAACTTGAAGGCGGAAAAATTCAGATAAGGCAAGTAAGACACGAAGCAATGGAAGAAGTAAAAAAAGCTTTTGCAAACAAAGAAATTTCCGAAGACGATAAAGACAGACTAGAAAAAGAAGTTCAAAGGCTAACTGATGATACGATTTTGCAAATTGATAATTTAGGTAAGCAAAAAGAAGTAGAGCTAATGGCAATATAATGATAGTAACAATTTTAGTTTTTTTGGTAATTCTTTCAATCCTTGTTTTAATCCACGAAGCAGGGCACTTTTTTGTTGCAAGATTTTTCAATATTAAAGTAGAAGAGTTTGGTTTTGGTATTCCGCCAAGGGCATTCGGCAAGAAAATAGGGGAGACACTTTATTCTATTAACTGGCTTCCGATTGGAGGCTTTGTTAAGTTATACGGCGAGGACGAAGCAGGAGCAGGTAAAGTTAGCCTTTCGAGCTCAAAACCAAAACCCGCACCCAAAGATGAAAGTAGGGCTTTTTACAGTAGGCCCGTGTGGCAGAGATTTGCGGTAGTTTTTGCTGGCGTTTTTATGAACTTTGTGCTGGCTGTAGCAATTGTTTCTGTGCTTTTTTCAATTGTCGGAGTTTCAGTTCCGGCAAAACACGTTTTAGTGAGGGAGGTATTGAATGATTCTCCCGCCGAAAAAGCTGGAATTATAGCTGGAGATATAATAGAAAATATAAATGGTGATGAAATTGAAAGTCCGCAAGAAGTTATTTCTTTGACCAAAAAACATCTGGGGGAAGAGATCACTCTACGAATTCAAAACCAAGGTAAAGAACGAATCATAAAAATAACTCCAAGAAAAGTTTATCCCAAAAATCAAGGGCCTTTAGGCGTAGGCATAGAACCTAATTTTGAAACTAAAAAATATCCTATTTGGGAGGCGCCGTTTGTTGGAACAAGAGAAGTTTTAAATCAGACCGGTTTAATACTTCAGGGCTTATCAAACACACTTGTGCAGATATTTACACAAGGCAAAATACCAAGCGACGTAGCAGGTCCTGTAGGAATTGCCCAAATTACCGGAAAAATCGTTTCAATTGGGCCCTCTGCTGTACTTTCTTTTATGGCTTTGCTTTCCCTTAATTTGGCAATAATTAATGTTTTGCCAATTCCTGCTTTGGATGGGGGAAGACTATTATTTATAGTAATTGAGGGAGTAACGAGAAAGAAAGTTAGTCCAAGAGCAGAAAGTATGGCACATACCATTGGAATGGCATTTTTGCTGGGTTTAATTGCCTTAATTACAATTCATGATATATTTCGAGCACTCTCCGGCCAACCTATTCTGCCGCAATTGAAGTAATTACTTTTTAAATCTTACTCTATTTTGAAGTATGCGTCCACACCTTTCTAAAAGTGTATCTACCAATGCAAAATAGTCATGAACACTTCCTTCGTTTATTGATTTTCTTGCTGCATAAATAGTGGCGGTTTCAGTATTGTATACACGTATTGCATCATCTCCTAATTTTTTAGCCGTTTGGTATAGAGGATGCTCCGCATTTATTTTTAAGATAAGTTTTCCTTTTTCCTCAACATATTCAGCTCTTTTATCTGTAACTCCCATTGAAACAATTTCGTAATCATCAGCTGATCCCCATCTTTTTGTTTTTCCTTCCGCAGTCAATTTTGGAGCGGTTTCCCCCTCAGTTGACTTATGAGTTTTTCCGGTTTTGGGGTGATCAGTAATTATTTCTCCCGTTGGTTTCTCTCTTCCGCTGGCAGAGCCTTTGCCTCTGAAATCAGGTTTTACTATTGCTTGCGTTTCTGCTAATACAGAATCAAGAATTTTTTTTGCTTCTTTGGCCAAATCTTGTTCCCATCTTTCAATTTTTGTACTTTCGCTTCTCATAGTTGCGAGCCTTTCAACAATAGGTGTAAGCTTGTTATGTATTGCTCTTGAAGCCATTTCCCATTGAACGCTGCTTTTATCAAAATCCGATTTATTTGTAGTAACCGGAACAAAATCCAAATCCGCCTCTCCAAAAAGTCTTGAGCTGCTAGACATCTGAGCCGGGGTGCGGTGACCAAAAAACTCTTCTTCCTCAATTAATCTGCCATTGTAATAGCATCTTATACCCGGCTTTACTTTTTGCCCTTCAGCAAGGATTCCTGCTCTTAAAACAAGCCAATCGCCAAATCTTGTCTGCAATTTCTCACCAATTGGAGAAATTCCTTCTTCTTCGATGTATTTTATCTCTGCCGGTTCTACTTCAATACCATTTACAGATATTTTAATATCACCACTCAATATTAATGGTCTATATGTTTCTGCAAGTTTTGCAATTAAGGCTCTTGCGCTTATATCCTTTTTTAAATTAGTAATTCTAACTTTAAAATATCCGTCCTCTGAAAAAGCTGTTTTCTCTTCTGGCGTATATTGTTTTAATTCTCCTTGTCTTGTTTCCCAAGTCGTGTCTGAAACTTTATATTCTGTATTAGAATTTGCTGCAGAGCAGGTAATTTCCATACCTCTTCCTAAAAATCCCATTGCCGCTTTTCCTCCTACTCCAAATTTTCCAATTTTTCCTTCAGTTTTATCAGAATGTCCCCAGACAAAATAATTATTTAACCCTTCAAAATCCAATCCATAACCGCCTTGATTGATAATTGAAAGCTCGTCTTTTTGTATTCTAACTCTAACCGATAAAGGTTTCCCTTCAATTCTGTTATCAACAGCGTTGTCAACAAGATCTAGTACCGCAACTTGAGCATCGCGATAAGTAGACATAAGAGCATCAATAGCCCTTGGGTCTATTCTTTCTTTTATAATTTTCTGTCCTTGGCTTGATCTTCTTTCGAGGCTCATATTAATTAAGATTTATCCATGCTGGCACATGTCCTTCAGCGTCTCTTACTATTGCAACAAAAGCTTTCTCGGCGGCATCTAGCTTTCTGTTTACTACCTTTACATATTCAGCAAAATCCGAATCAGCAATTCTTGCTGCATGTCTTTCTACTTTTTCCCAAGTTTTTGTTTCATCTTCTGTCCATTTTTCTCTTAGACTTGGGACAAGTGCTTCTTCCCGCATTTTTTTTATTCCTACTGCGAATAAGCTTTTTAAATCTTTCACCTGATAAGGTCTGTATTGTTTTTTTCCATGTCTAAGAGTTCTTACTCTTGATTCGGTCCTTAGAGGTCTTTGAAGCAAAGCAAAATCTATCTTTTCACTTTTTAAAAGCTGATCAATTACGCATCGAATGACTTTTGTCTCTTCTTCGCTTCTTATTTCGTCTTCGGATGGAACATATGGAGTTTCTCGCAAGGGTACTCTTGCGGCATCTGCTGTTCTTGTAGATCTTTTCAAAGTTTCTTCATTAGCGCTTTGCAATGTTTCTCCAACTTCAGTTCTTTCTAAAGTTCTAAATTCGTAGGAAGCAGGAATTGCATTTTTCATGTGAGACTCTTTAAGAGAAACAGTATTTATTAACTGAGCTCCTTGTTCAGACAGTTGTTTATTTATAGAAAATAGTATAGGAGCTATCCTGTTAATAGCTACTTTAATTTCAATACCTGGGTAGGTGAGTTCAGCTAGCTCTGGTTTTGTTTTGAATCCCTCGAGCATATAGCCAAGTACTTCTATGTTTTTTCCACCTGAAATTTTTATTTGTCTCCCTAGAATTGTAAAGTCTTTTGTTTCTTTAGGTTTAAGTTCTCTTTTTAGGTGTTTTTCGATAGTTTTGGTTTTAGATTTTTTTTCAGCTAATATTGCCTCGTCCAGTCTTTCAGGTGGAACTTGTTTTATTGTTATTCCGCTTTTTTTTTCTTGCGAGGCAATTGATTTCAAAACGTATGCTCCGTCTCCACGTTTGCCTTTGTTAAGGTTAATTATATGCAGTTTTTCAGGTTCTAAAATTTCATTAATTTCTGAAATTGCCGCTTGAACATTTTTTGCTCCAGAATATTCTCTTAGCTCTTTTCCAGAAGCTTCTCCTTGGCTGAGCTTTTCAAGAATTTTAAATCTTATTTTCGTAAATTTGATTTCTTTACCTGTAAAAAGAATATAAGTTTCGGTCGGTCTTTTATCTTGTTTTATTGATTCAACTGGTTTTTTTGGATTGATTTTATATACAGATTCTCCTTCTATTACAATTCGACTTATTTCATGTTGGTTTTCTTTGGCTAATTGTCTGGCTCTTGAAAGCACATGTTTTGTAAACCCATCTCGATTTTCTGGGGTATCTTCACCGAAAGCCCCTTTAGTTAAATAAGAAATAGTTCTTCTTCTTTTTATCAATTGCTCAATCACTTTAGCGTGTTTGCTTTTGTTAACAGTAGCTTCCATACCGTTTCGAAAATGGAGTGTTAGTTTTTCTCTATGTTTTTCCGGTTTTGCGGGTGTTTGTTCTTTGACTACTTCATGAAGCTCCGGAACAGATACTTCTATTTGCTGTTGGGTAGGAAGTGGTCCGGAAATCAACTCTTCGAAATTTATTAGCGAAAGCGTTTGGGTTGCGATTTCTTCAATTCTTCCATTATCCAGTGCAATTTTTGCGTCGTTTCCAATTATTTTGTTTGCTAAATTAAGTTTTTCAACGCTGGAAGTAGCTTGATGAGCTTTTTCAACCAAAACACTTCTAACTCTTGTTCTTACTTCGACAAAGCTACCAAGTCTTTTGATGTTTCTTTCCGATTCTTGTATCTGTTGTTTTCTTTCAATCATGGTTTTATTTTAATTAAATTATTGAAATTTTCTTTACATTAAGTTTATAAAAACTTAATAAATGGGGCAGCGAGTAGGAATTATATTATAGTCAGTTGGCAATTGTCAACTATAGGGCGTAGTAAAATACTTATTTGAGGATTCGTTGCAGTGCTACAAGATATGATGCTTCGGGAAGATTTGTATTTTCCCTCTCTGCTGTTTTCCAAACGTTTTCAAAAGCGCTAAACATTAATTTTTCTAATCTTTTTAAAACATCGTCCTTTTTGTAAGTTTTATTTTTTAAGTTTTGTTCCCATTCAATATAGCTTCCGGCTACTCCGCCCGAATTAGCTAATATATCAGGAGTTATAAACACGCCCTTTTTAATAAGATAGTGCTTGGCTTTAGGCGTTACAGGACCATTTGCCATCTCAACAATTATTTTTGCTTTAATATTTTGCATATTGTTTTCTGTAATAACATTCTCAAGAGCTGCAGGAACCAAAATATCAACGGGAAGCTGCAAAAGTTCTTCGTTTGTTATTAGTTGTCCACCTCTTGTATCGCAAACACCTCCGGCACAGTAGCATCCGTTTAAGCTGCCTTTTTCCATTTTGCACTCATAAACAAGAGGAATATCAAGCGGAATAAAATTTCCCTTCGAATCTCTTTTTATAATCCCGCCTTTTGAATCTGACACCGCAACTACTTTAAAGCCAGCCTTGGATGCAAAATCCGCAAAATAGTATCCGACATTTCCAAACCCCATAATGGCAACAGTCGTATTTTCAGGCTTTAGTTTTAGTTTTTCGGAGAGTTTTTTTAAAATCGCAACTCCGCCAAAGCCGGTTGCTTCGGTTCGGCCGGAAAGTCCTAATTTTTTCTTTCCCGTAAAAGTTGCATATAACTCATTTTTTGAGATTTGAGATTTATTTTTTAATTTTTGATTTATTTTTACGTATTCATCTACCATCCAGTCTATAATTTTAGGATTTGTATTAACATCGGGGGCGGGGATATCTTTTTGGGGACCCAGTATTTCGTAAACCCGTCTTACATATTCGCGAGATAAGTTTTCCAGTTCTTTTTCGGAAAGTTGTTTTGGATCAACCGCAATTCCGCCTTTTGCTCCACCAAAAGGCACTCCGACTACTGCTGTTTTTAAGCTCATCCACAACGAAAGCGCCATAACTTCATCTTTATTTACGTTTGGATGAAAACGGAGGCCGCCTTTGTAAGGGCCAAGATTATTGTTGTGCTGGCTTCGAAATCCTTTAAATGTAATTGTTTCGTCATCAATTTTAATGGGGATTTTGATTTCTAAAATTTTATCGGGTTCTAAAAATTCTTCCAGTTTTTCTTCTGAGATATTATATTTTTCTCCGACTTCGAAAACTTCCTGCCTTGATTTTTGGTAAATGCTGTTTTCGTTCATTAGTTATACAAAAATAATTTATACTCTTTGAAAATTATTCTGTCAATGGATATAATTACTTTTATGGAAAATGTAACGCTTGATGATTTTAAAAAGGTTGAAATTAAAATTGGTAAAGTAGTACATTGCGAAAAAGTAGCAGATGCGGATAAGCTTTTAAAGCTGCAAGTTGATTTTGGCGACTTTCAAAGACAAATCATTTCAGCTATCGCCGAGTGGTACAAACCGGAGGATTTAGAAGGAAAAAAACTTCCTTTTATAGTAAATTTGGAGCCAAGAAACTTTAGGGGAGAAGAATCTCAGGGAATGCTGGTTGCAATGGACACGGAAGACCTGCCTCCTGCCAGCGCAGGCTGGGCGCAGCCAGGAAAACCAGTTCTTCTTATCCCCGCCGAAGACGTAAAAGAGGGAACTTTAGTTGTTTAAAGATTATTGTTGACGAAGCAACTTTTATGAAAATGCTGCTCGGCCAAAATACCATTAGTTTTAAGCCAGACATGATATCCTTTTCTTTGTTTATCTACTTTATCTATATCTAATGTTTTACTGCACGCGTCGCATGTAAAAGCTTTGAATTCTGTTTTGGATAAATTACTATTTGTTTGGGATCTGAATAGGTTTTCACACGTTTTACATAAATGAACCTGAAGCTTGTAACCAGCTGTATCGACTAAGTGATGCCATGCCTCATTTATATTTTTTTGACAATTTCCACACCTAAATCCTCGATACTCAGGAAGCTCGTTAGGTTGCCATGTCTCAACAATTGCTAAAAGTTTTTGTTGTGTACTGTCCATTATCCAATTCTAGCAAATTAGAAAAATATGTTATACTCAAAAAAATGAGGTACAGTCAACTTTTTCCAAAAACGCAAAAAGAAGCACCCAGGGGGGCAGAGGCGGAAAATCACAAACTTTTAGTACGAGCGGGTTTTATAGACCAGCTTATGGCAGGAAGTTTTACTCTTTTACCACTTGGTTTTAGAGTTGTTGAAAAAATAAAACAAATAATCCGCGAAGAATTAAACACAACGGGTGCGCAAGAAATGCTAATGCCTTTAATGCATCCTAGAGAAATTTGGAACGAAACAGGAAGATGGGAAAGCGCCAAAGAAGTAATGTATCAGTTTAAAAAGGATAATAAGGAATTTGCTCTGTCTTTTACACATGAGGAAATAATTGTTGACTTAATAAGAAAGCACAATATAAAACTTTCGGATTTTCCACTTAAGCTTTACCACTTTTCAACAAAATTTAGGCACGAATTACGAGCCAAAAGCGGAATTTTGCGCGGCAGAGAATTTTTAATGAAGGATTTATACAGCGCTCATCTAACAGAGGATGATATGTATAAATATTACAACGACGTAACTTCCGCTTATTTAAAAATATTTAAAAGAATTGGACTTGATGTTAAGGTTGTAGAAGCATCAGGTGGGGTATTTACAGATAAAAACAGCCACGAATTTCAAGTTTTATCAAGCGTTGGAGAAGATACCATTTTTTACTGTGACACTTGTGACTTTGCTCAAAACGATGAGATAGCAAAAGTTAAAGTAGGAGACAAATGCCCAAACTGCGATGGAAAAATCTTGACTTCAAAAGCAATTGAAGTTGGAAATATTTTTCCGCTTGGAACAAAATACAGCGAAAAAATGGGAGCTTTATATACAGACGAAAAAGGAAATCAAATGCCAGTCTGGCTTGCAAGCTATGGCATAGGGCCAACTAGGACCTTAGGAACTTTAGTTGAAGTATACAATGATGAAAAGGGAATAATTTGGCCAAAAAGCGTTTCTCCATTTGAAGTTCATCTGGTTCATATAGAAGATCCCTCTACAGAAGAAACAGCAGAAAAAGTTTATAACACGCTTGTTGAGAATAAGGTTGATGTTTTATGGGATGATAGAAAAGACGCAAGCGCAGGAGAAAAATTTGCAACCGCGGACTTAATTGGAATTCCAATAAGGTTGGTTGTTTCTAAAAGAACAGAAGGTAAAATAGAATTTAAGACAAGAAATTCTGAAAAAGAAGAACTGCTTAGTTTAGAAGAAGTTTTAGAAAAATTAAAATAAGCCAAATACTTTAGCCCAAATTATTGCATAAGCCGCAAAAAAGATAGTTCCCCCAAGCAAGAATACAATAGCCATAAAGCTGTGCCCTTTAGGCTTTTGCATACTTTGCATGTTGCCGTCTGTTTGCGTATAAATTGTAGGAGGAGGTTGTGGTGTTTGAACAAACGGATTTTGGGTAGGAAGGGGAGAAGGAGTCGGATTTGCGGGTTGGGGCGGTTGCACGGGAATACTTTGAATAGCGGGCTGCTGTTCCTCTGCCGGTTGAGTTTGCATAACGGGTTGATTTTGTGACTGCTGTGGTTGAGGTTGCGTTGCAGCTGTAGCTTGTGGGTTAAAATTAGTTCCCATAACCCTATCGTATGCTTCTTTGAGTTTTGGGTCTAAATCATTTACATTTTTTGGATTCATGCAATTGTCCTGAGCCCGTCGAAGGGGGCAGTAATTAATTATATCTGTTTTGGGGGAATATTTGTCAAGCTATCTATCTTCAAGCTGCGGATCTAATCCTTTAAAACCATTTTCATCGGTGGCTAGTTTAAAAACTAAAAAGTGAAGATGAGGTTCGGTCATCCATCCCGAATTTCCAGTTACAGCTAGTTGCTGACCAGCTTTGACGAAATCTCCCTTTTTTACTTTTATAGATCCCTTGGCAAGATGAACCATTTGAGAAAATTCATCATTTTGATGGCCAATTGTTATGTAATTTGCGTCGTCTTTGAATTCTTCGGTAGGACCAAATCTGCTATGGCTATCGTCGGTATCCCTTACTATTCCGTCTAAAGGTGCAATAACCGGCGTACCTAATTTCATGGCATAATCAATTGCTCCTCGAAATGGCCCGACGTGAGCTGGTCCTTCTGTTTCCACCAAAGTTACGACAGTTTCCCTAGGAAAGGGTTTCTGATATTTGTTTTTGGTCTTTTCCAATGGTGGCAGTTCATTTTCCCTATGTTCTGACATACGCTAATTATACCAAACCCTTTAATTATCAGCTCAAAAAAGGTATACTTAAAGACCGAACTTGTAGTGAGTTTATCGAATCTATGAAAAGGATTGTTACACACACATCGCCTGATATGGACGCTATTACGTCCGTATGGTTTATAAAAAGATATTTGTCCGGTTGGGAAGACGCAGAAGTTCGCTTTGTGCCGGCGGGACAGCGAATAGGAAATTTGTCAGACCAAAAAGCGGTGGAGCTAAAAGACCCGATTGAAATAATCAGCGGGCACGAAGTAATTCACGTAGATACCGGAATGGGGCCGCTTGATCACCATCAAATTAAAGATACAAATACATGTGCCGCTTCTTTAACCTTCGATTACGTTAAAAAACATCTTTTACAAAAGAATCTAGACATTGATCCCGTAAAGCTGCAGGCTTTAGAGCGAATATCGGATTTTGTAGTAGAGGTAGACCATTTTAAAGAAGCATTTAGAAAAGATGCGCTGGAAAATTACAACAATTTTTCTATTACGGAAATTTTAGATGGATTAAAATTTCAGCATCCAAATGATGACAAATATTATGTTGATTTTATTTGCATTTGCCTTGATGCAATACTCCACGATATAGAAAACAGAATTTGGGCAGAAACGGAAATAAAAGAAATTGGAATTGATTTTGAAACAAAATGGGGAAAAGGCCTTGGAATAGAAACCATAAATGATTCTGTTGTAAAGCTTGCGCAGCTTATGGGATATATAATAGTTGTTAGAAAAGACCCAAGAAAAGGCTACGTTCGAATTAAAGCAAGACCTAATAGTAATGGGGAAAAAGGAATAGACTTAACACTTGTTTCCGAAAAACTTAAGAAAATGGATCCTGCCGCTACTTGGTTTTTGCATGTTTCCGGCAAAATGCTTTTAAACGGTACTCCAAAAAATCCAAAAATGAAACCAAGTAAGCTTTCTTTGCAAGAAATTATAGGAGTATTAAAGGAAATTTAATTATGGAAGACTGCATTTTTTGTAAAATTGTAAACAATCAAGTTAACTCAGTTAGGACGTATGAAGATGAAAATACGATTGCTTTTATGGAGGCAACTCCTTCCGCACCCGGCCATGTTATGGTAATTTCTAAAAAACATGGCAAAAGCATATTTGATTATGAAGGAAAAGACTTGGGAGTTTTAATGGATACCGTTTCAAAAGTAGCCAAAAAAATAGAAAAAGCACTAAGTTCGGATTCAATTACTATTGGTATAAATCATTTAGAAAAAAAAGGGGTTCCGCATTTGCATATTCATCTTATTCCAAGATGGGACAATGATAAAGGCGGAATAATTCAAAGTATTGTTAAAAATGTTCCTAGACAGTCACGAGAAGAAATTGCCGAAAGGATAAAAAAAGCGTAAAATGAAGCATATAAAAGGGGGTGTTTTTTATGGTAGTAGTTAAAAAAATGCCGGGAGACTCAGACGAGGCATTAATTAGAAAATTTAGTAGAAAAGTTATAAATGAGGGAATTTTACAAGAAGCAAAAAGACGAGAATTTTATCTTAAGCCCTCGTTAGCTAAAAAACAAAAGCAAGAGGATGCAAGAAGAGCTAAGAAGACGCCTGCTTTTTAAAAATGGCTAATTTATCGATTCCCATATTTGTTGAAAGCCGTTATAAGATAAACCGAAAAAGAATAAAAAGCAAAATTACTGATGTTTTGGAAAAAAATTCAGTACTAGGTCCGGTTGAAATTTCTGTCGCAATTGTAGGAGACAGAAAAATGAGAAAACTTTCCAAAACTTATAAAGGCGAAGATAAAACAAGAAATATTCTTTCATTTTCGCAAAGAGAAGGGGAGGCTATTAAGCGTCCAAGCGAAAAGTTAATACTTGGTGACATTGTTATATCTTTTCCGGTTGTAATAAATGAGGCGTCAAGAGATGAAATGCTGGTTGATGATAAAATAGACGAATTAATAGAGCATGGTTTGATGCATCTTTTAGGCTTACATCACGAGTAAAATTGCTTATGGTATTTTACAGAACTTACAGACCTCAAAAAATTTCGGAACTAGATAGCGCCGATTTGAGAGAACGTTTATATTCTATTTTTACTAAAAATTTTGACACCGCACATGCATATCTTTTTTCCGGACCCAAGGGCCTTGGAAAAACATCGGCTGCAAGAATTGTTGCAAAGGTTATTAATTGTGAAAAACACGAAAAACTTAAGAAAGCAAAGCTTACCGAAGCGGAAATCGAACCCGATAACAAATGTTGGCAATGCACATCCATTACATCGGGGACAAATTTTGATGTCTTAGAAATAGACGGTGCTTCAAATAGGGGAATTGATGAAATAAGAGATTTAAAAGAGAAAATAAATCTTCTTCCCGGTAAAGCTGCAAGAAAAGTTTACATAATTGATGAAGTGCATATGTTGACATCTGAGGCCTTTAACGCTCTTTTGAAAACCTTAGAAGAGCCTCCCGCTCACGCTGTTTTTATTTTATGTACGACAGAGCTGCATAAAGTTCCCCAAACAATTGTTTCAAGATGCTTTAGGGTAGATTTTAAAAAAGCAACGGATGAGGAAATTGAAAGATCGCTTTTAAGAATAATAAAGGGAGAATCGATAAAGATTGAAAAGCAAGCAATATCAGCAATTGCTAAAATAAGCGACGGAAGCTTTAGAGATGCTGCAAAGATTCTTGAGGAATTAAGCTTAACTTCGGGCAAAAAAACAATTACTCAAGATTATGTTTCCGAAAAATTTAACACTTTGGGAATTGAGTTGGCAATCGAGCAATTTATAAATAGCTTAAACACAAAAGATACTAAAAAGGGTTTTGAAGTAGTTTCAAAGCTCGCCAAACAAGGAATTGATTTTAAATTCTTTATCGAGAATCTATTAGAAAAATTTCATTTAATGCTCTTGGGCAAATTAGGAGTAGGGCCTACATTAGAAGATAAATTTGAGATTTCGGAGATAAAAACAATACTTGAGCTTTTAGCAAAGGCTCATTCGGAAACTAAATATGCGGTTTTACCACAATTACCACTCGAACTCATGATTGTTGAATGGAGCGAAAGAGCTCAGAGTTTAGAGTTCAGAGTTCAGAATTCACAAGGTAATCAGGTCGCTGCGGGTCGATTACCTTCCGCTGGCAAATTAGATAGTTTTTATAACGATTTTATAAACGAGGTAAAAGTGCATAATCATTTAATAGCTGGCGTACTTAGAAGTTGCGAGATAGAGCAGACAAACGGAAGTATGCAAATTATTGCAATTTCAAAGTTTCATAAAGAAAAACTAGAGGAATCAAAAACATTTAAAATTCTACAAGATGTAGCAGAGGCTTTAGTTGGAAAAAAAGTTAAATTAGATATAATACTTAGGCCCAGTTAAGTTTACCGTTCGCCTTTTCAGTTCTATTCGAACACGGCTCACGGAGCACTTTTAACGGGCCAGGGGAGGTGAATTATGTATGGATAATCCATTTTCAAAATTAGGAGAATTAAAGCGAATGAGAGATCAGGCGATGAAGATTCAGAAAGAACTTCAAGCAGAAATTGTAAACGTTGATAGCCACGGAGTTCAAATAGTTATAACAGGAGATCAAAAAATTCAAAGCATTTCAACAAACGGAAAATCAGACAACGACATTATGGAGGCTATTAACGAAGCTGTTAAAAAATCACAGGAAGTAGCAGCAAGAAAACTTTCTACTATGCAGGGCGGTCTTTCGGGGCTTCTGGGAGGACAATAATCGCCTTGCTACGCAGCTTACAAAAAAGTAAAATAAATTATGAAGATTTTTTGTGGCAAAGCAGGTAAAAATTTAGGAACCAAAGTTGCTAAAAAATTAAACCTAACTCTTTCTCCAGTTGAGATTTTTGTATTTCCCGATTTAGAAAAAAGAATAAGAATTGTCGAAAATGTTGTTAACGAGGATTGTGTAATAATTCAGTCGGCAAGCATACCACCCGATGAAAATTATATGGAGCTTTTCATTATGATTGATGCTCTAAAAAGATCTGGTGCTGCATCAATTAAAGCCGTAATTCCATATCTTGGCTACCAGCGGCAAGATCATATATTTAGGGATGGAGAAGCAGTTTCTTTAGAAGTGATTGCAAAAATACTCACAACCTTAGGAATGGGCAAGCTTATTACTTTTGACCTTCATTCTATAAAGATTCCAGAACTATTTTCCGTACCGGTTGAACATTTATCAGCTCTTCCTCTTTTTGCAGAAAATATAAAACAAAACTTTGAAAACAAGGATTTTGTTCTCGTCTCGCCGGATATGGGCGGAATAAGAAGAATAAAAGAAATAAGTGAGCTTTTAGAAAATGCCACTTTTGCAACGATAGAAAAAAATAGAGACCTTGGCAACGGTGAAATTGAAGATAAGGGGTTAAATGGGAATGTAAGGGGGAAGGTTGCAATAATTGTGGACGATATGATTTCAACTGGAAAAACACTAGTTGAGGGCGCAGAACTTTTAATAAATGAAGGGGCAAGTAAGGTTTATGCTTATGCTACACACCCGGTTTTTGCAAGACATTCGGATAAGCTTTTACAACATAGCAAAATTGAAAGAATTGTTGTAACAGATACCATTGATATTCCCGCTTATTCTGAGTTTGCAAAACTTGAGGTCTTATCTGTTGCAGATATAACAGCAAAGGCTTTAAAATCATCTTAATTTATGACAATACCAACAACAATTAAAAAACTAACAGAGTCTTTTGAAAAGCTTCCCGGTGTTGGTCCTAAAACCGCACAGCGGCTTACTTTTTATCTTTTACATGTTCCGCAAGGGCAGCTTGATACATTTGCCCAAAGTCTTTCAAATTTAAAGAAGGATACATTAATATGCACAAACTGTTTTATGACGGACGAAAAAAATCCCTGCAGCATATGTTCCGATAAATCAAGAGATGAATCTTTGATTTGTGTAGTAGAGGAGCCACTGGACGTTCTTGCTTTGGAAAAAAATGGAAAGTACAGAGGCTTATACCATGTTTTACACGGTAAAATTGATCCGCTTAATAATATTGGGCCGGACGAAATTTATATATCGCCGCTTCTAAAAAGACTTAAAACTCATGCAATTAGCGAAATTATTCTTGCAACTAATCCAACTATGGAAGGTGAAGCAACAGCAATGTATATTGCAAAGCAAATTAAAAATCAAATCTCAAATCTCAAATCTCAAATTAAAATAACCAGAATTGGAAGAGGCTTGCCTGTTGGAGGGGACTTGGAATATGCAGATGATGTTACGCTGCAACGCGCAATGGAGGGGAGAAGTGATTTTTAATGGATAAAAACTCAACATTTGGTCAACTTTTTGAGCAAGGGAAGTCAGCAATAGACGATAGTGCTTCTAATGTAATAGATGCCACAAAACAACAAATTACAGGAAGTCAGCCTGCACAAAGCCAGCCCAACCTTCAAAATAACGAACTTCAGGCGCAATTGTCAGATGATTCTCGGGAAATTATAAATGATTTTTACGCACCATCACAAAACACAAATACGCCGCAAGATTTAGAAGATAAAGAAGAAAAACTTGCTAAAGTAAGAAAAGAACTTCAGGGTTTTAAATCCTCTCTGCATCAAACAACCTATTACGAACCACTCTTTGCTTATGAGAAAAAAAAGAAAGAGGCATCACAGCAGCAAGAAGAATATCAAGAAGAGGAGAAGAAGATGGAAGAATTACAGCAAGCTGAAAAGAAAAAGCAAGATTTAGATACTTTTAGAAAACAAAGAGGCGTGGAAATAAGAGCAAGTGCAGGATGAAAATATATAACACCTTATCAAGATCTATTGAAGAATTTAAGCCCCTTATAGATAATCAGGTAAAAATGTATACCTGCGGACCTACTGTGTATGACAGAATGCACGTAGGAAATTTAAGAACGTTTGTGCTTTCAGATGTTTTGGAAAGAGCTTTAAAGCTAGAAGGATTTAAAGTTGAATCTGTTCAGAATATTACTGATGTTGACGACAAAATAATAAAAAGAGCGATTGAAAGTAAAAAAGACTTGAAAGAAATAGCTGATGAGTTTACTAAATATTTTATAGACGACGTAAATAAACTAAATATTAATTGGAATTCTGAAAATCAACCTAAGGTAAGTGATTACATTGAAAAAATTGCTAATTACGTAAAAGTTTTGCAGGATAAAGGTTTTGCATATGAAAAAGACGGCTCGGTATATTTTGACATATCAAAATTTGAAGATTACGGTAAACTTTCCGGTATAAAAAACGTAAGTTTAAAAACGGGTACAAGAGTTCTTTCAGATGAATATACAAAAGACGATGTGCAAGACTTTGCTTTATGGAAACATGTTCCCGAGGGAGAACTAGGCAGTTTTGAAAGTAGCCTAGGTTGGGGAAGGCCCGGTTGGCATATTGAGTGTTCTGTTATGAGTCAGGATAAACTGGGAGATACAATTGATATTCATTTGGGAGGAGTAGATTTAATCTTTCCGCATCATGAAAATGAAATAGCTCAATCAGAAGCAAAAACGGGAAAGCAATTTTCCAGGTTTTTTGTGCATGGAGCTCACATGCTTGTTGATGGCAAAAAAATGAGTAAATCTTTAAAAAATTTTTACACGCTGGATGACATAATTGCAAAAGGAATAGAGCCCCTCGCTCTTAGATATTTATATTTTCAGACTCACTGGCGGCAGGAAATGAATTTTACATGGGAGGCGCTATCTGCTTCTCAAAACGCTCTAAACAGACTCAAGAGAATAGTTTCAAAATACGACGATCCTAAAATAGGCTGCGCTGAGCTTGAGGAAAAATTCAAAACAGCAGTTAACAATGATCTGAATATGCCGCAGGCATTAGCAGTAGCATGGGAAACAGTCAACTCGGATTATCCAAGTTCTGCCAAAAAAAGAAGTTTATTGAATTTTGATGAAATGCTGGGACTTGGTCTTAACTCTGTCTAGCTTTGGAGATTTCTGCGATTCTTCTTAAAATTTCTCTTCGTCTATTTGGATCCGACTGTACAGCTGTAACTACAGCAAGTGGTTCTTCCTTTTGAGCACCTTTTACTCTTAGCAAATCTGCGATAAGGTGTAGCACATTTTTAAGCGTATCCTAGAATAATAGCCTTGTCAAGTATCAATTCTGCAAAATGTTAATTGACATAAGTTGTATCTATGCCATAATAAATTAGGGGTGAAATTTAATGGCGAAAAGAAAAAAGTATAATAGAAAACCAAGTACTAAGAGCAAGTCCTTAATTGAATATAATTCCTTAACATTTCTCTTGCTTTTGGCGTTTGTTCTTTTGGTTTCACTTTTATTAGTTTCAAGAATGCTTTATTAATACTTTCCATGCAGGAAATCGGATACAACAAACCTCTTTATATTCTGCCATTTGACCACAGAGCTACTTTTGCAGTTTCTTTTGGCTATAGCTCTACTCAATATTTATCATTGCAGCAAAGAGACTTAATCAGAGATTTTAAAATGCTTGTTTATAATCATTTTAAGGAAATAGTTCATAGGAAAATCCCACTTGGCTATGCCGGAATATTATGCGATGAAGAATTTGGCAGCGAGGTTTTAAGAGAAGCAAAAGGTGATGGCTTTGTTACCATTCTAACTACAGAGAAAAGCGGACAAAATATAGTTGAGTTTGAATATGGACAGGATTTTGAGCGACATATAGAAAAATTTAAGCCTGAATTTACAAAAACTTTAATAAAGTTTAATCCGGAAGATTTACCCGATTCAAGAGAAAAGCAAAAAAGACACATAAAAATTCTAAATGATTTTAGTCATACAAATAACTATAAATTTTTATTAGAAGTACTTGTTTTGCCGACAGAAAAACAGTTAGCAGAAGTAGGGGGAAGCAATGTAGACTATGATAAGGTTTTAAGAGCAGATTTGACAGTAAATATTATTTCAGAGCTGCAGGATTATGGAATTGAGCCTGACGTTTGGAAGCTTGAAGGCTTTTCCGAAAAAGAAAACTACACTAAAATTATTTCTGCTATACAAAAAGAACATAGGCAAAATGTAGGATTGGTTATATTAGGTAGGGGCGCAGATGAACAGCATGTGGAAGAGTGGCTTAAAGCAGGATCGGGAATTAAGGGAATAATAGGTTTTGCCGTGGGAAGAACAGTTTTTTGGAATGCATGGGAAAAGTTTTATAAGAAAGAAGCAGACAGCGAAGAAGCCTTAAATAGTATTCCGGACAATTTTATAAAGTTTTATAATGTGTTTACAGAAGAATCTTCTACCAATTCTGCCTAATGTGATTCATTCCAAACTCCAAAGAAGAATTAGTCTTTTTTAGCGGGTTGAAAATATTTAAGGGATCAAAGATTTGTTTTGTTTTTTCAAATAAAGCATAAACTTCTTCGCCGTACATCTGTTTTAAATAGAAACTTCTTGCCAATCCGTCGTTGTGTTCGCCCGTAGTTGAACCGTTATATGAAAATACAAGATCATAAACTTCTTTTTCGAGCTTTGGAATTATTTCCCTTTGAGATTGCTCATGTAAATTCATAAGTGGAATAATATGAAAATTACCGTCTCCTAAGTGTCCTGCAATGGTATAAATAAGACTAGGATATTTCGATAAGATTTCATTTAGTTTTGGCAAAAATTCTTGTAAATACTTTGGTTCTACAACAAAATCGTCAATAAACGGGGCAGTGTGCTTATCTTTTATTTTCTCTCTTAAAAGGTTAAAACTCTCTCTTCTTATCAGCCAGTATTTCTTAGATTGTTTTTCGTTTCCCGCAACACGCGTGTTCAAATTAAACGGCTTAAGCTTTTCCTTTAAAGTCTTTATTTTATCTATTAAATCATCAAAATTATTTCCTGCAAACTCTATTTGTAAAATAAGTTTTGGAACCCCATTTTTTAATACCATCATAAATTCTGGAATAAAGTGAAATGCAGTAGAGATTATGTTTGCTGCACCCATCTTCTTTGCAAATTCCGGAAAAAACTTAACAGCAAGCTTAAGGGTATTATCATCGTAGGTTTCAAAACTTTCTGGTTCAAGCGGCAAGACTGTATTTATAATTTCCCCAAGATTATTCATGTCTTTTTCTTCCAAAAAAACAACAAGCATTTCGCTATGTTTCTTAACCGGAATAAGCTCAAGACTTGCCTGGGTCATTATCCCTAGAGTTCCTTGGGCTCCTACAAAAAGCTTAGTTAAATCAAAAATATTTTTTTCTTTGTCGTATACATTCCATAAAAAATATCCCGCACTGTTTTTAGAAACCTTGGGTTTGGCGCTTTGTAAAAGATCAAAGTTTTTAGTAATCAAGGCATGTATGCCTCTGTAAACCTCGCCTTCAAATGAGCTCAATTGAAGTTTCTCTGCAAGTTCTCTGTCGGATAGCGGTTTAAACTCATACTCGTTTCCGTCCGCTAAAATCATATTTAGTTTTTTAACATACTTTTCCGTTTTTCCGTATTCTAGCGATTTTTCTCCGCCGGAATTATTATTTACAATTCCGCCAATTGCACAAATATCTTTAGATGCGGGGTAAGAGGGGAATATGAGATTATGTTGCAGAGTAAATTTTTCAAAATCACGGTAATATACGCCTGGCTGTGTTGTTGCAACATTTCCCTCAATTCCGATTATTTTATTAAAATGCTCCATAAAAGAGACGATTATTGATTCATTTAAGGGTCCTCCGCTCATATCCGTGCCTGCGGCTCTTGCGGTTATTGAAAGCGAAGGATTTTGATTCTTATTTGTTTTAACAAATTTAACAATATTTTTTAAATCCTCTGTATCTTGCGGAAAAACTACAAAACTTGGTTTAACTTCAAAAATACTTGCATCGTGGTCAAACTTTTTTAGAGTTTCTTCATCTTCGTATGTTTCACCTTTAATTACTTCTTTTAATTTGCTAAACAAATTTTTATTCATTTTGATTACCAATCAACCTGGTAACTGCTTGTTCTATAGCTACTTCGTCCATTCCATATTTTTTAATTAACTCAAAAGGCGCTCCCGATTCTGCGAATGTATCTTGTAAACCAATAAATTCCATTGGAGTAGGGTAATGCTTTGCTAAAACCTCTGCAATTGTACCGCCAAGTCCACCGGCAACCTGATGATCTTCTACTGTAACCACTTTTCCAGCCTCTTTGGCGAGCTTAATTATGGTTTTTGAATCAATAGGTTTTATTGTTGAGACATTAGCAACCTGAACCTTGATTCCTTTTTCTTCTAAATTTTTTGCGGCAAGAAGAGCATAATAGAGCATGTAACCGGTTGCAAAAATAACAGTTTTTGGAGCTTCATTTATCCAGTAAACTTCAACTTCCTTACTAAACGGAGTGTCTTTTGTTGTAATTATCGGTGTTTTATCGCGGGTAAATCTTAAATAAACTGGACCCCTAATTTCTGCTGATTTTAAGGTTGCTTTTTTTGCCTCAATAGCATCGCAGGGAACAAAAACAGAAATATTAGGCCAAGCTCTTGTTATTGCAATATCCTCGGTAGCCTGATGCGTCGCGCCGTCAGGTCCTGTCATAATACCTGAGTGATGTCCTGCTATTTTTACATTTGAGTTGCCATAAATAATGGTAGTTCTAATTGTTTCCCAGTTTTTTCCGGGCGAAAATGTCGCATAAGAAGAAATAAATGGAATTTTTCCGCTCAATCCAAGACCGGCCGCGATTGCTGCCATGTTTTGTTCGGCAACCCCAACTTCAAAAAAACGTTGCGGAAACTTTGCTTCAAATCCGTCCGTTCTTGTGCTTTCTGATAAATCGGCGGTTAAAACAACTACATTAGGATTTGATTCACCAAGTTCAACCAAAGCCTCACCAAAGCCGTCTCTTGTTGCTTTCTGCTCAACATCCTTGTCAAAAAGTTTTTGGTTTAAGTGTAAATCAGGATTTAACATAATGAAAGACTGCTCGCCTCGTAAGTTTTATTTTGCTCGGGGTCCTGCCCCAACTTTCCCTCCCGCCAGTGCTCACTCGAATATTTCTTTCAGAAATAACTCGCTGTGCGCTGTCGGAAGCCCTTCCTGTTGTGTCACCCCTCGCAAATTTCTTAATTCTAGATTCTAAATTCATAATTCTATTGATGTTCCGAGATTATTCTTCCTTGTAAAGTACGTAATTCTTTTAATGCTTTTTTTGCCTCTTCTTGATTTGGTGGTTTTCCATGCCAGTGAAAATCTTTTTCCATAAATGTAACTCCTTTTCCTGGAATTGTATGAGCAATAACAACGGATGGTTTTTCAAAAATCTTTTTTGCAAGTCCTAAAACGTTTATAAATTCGGATATGTTATTTCCATCCGCTTCAAAAACTTCCCAGTTAAAAGATGTGTATTTTTCCTTTAAGGGTTCAAGTGGCATTATGTTTTCGGTAAAGCCGTCTATTTGGATATTGTTTCTATCCAAAATTAAAGTTAAGTTGTTTAACTTATGTTTTCCTGCAAACATTAAAGCTTCCCAAGTGTTTCCTTCCTGATGCTCACCGTCTGAAGCAATTACGTAAGTATGATATTTTTTGTTGTCTAGTTTTGCAGCTAGTGAAATACCAATGGCTTGTGAAATTCCTTCACCTAAAGGACCCGAAGTTGTTTCAAGTCCGGGAAGTGAGTCTCTATGAGGGTGTCCCTGAAGACGCGAATCTATTTTTCGTAAAGTTTTAAGTTCTTCAATCGGGAAATACCCGCTTTGAGCCATAGTTACATAGCGAATAGGGCATATGTGGCCGTTTGATAAAACTAGTCTGTCTCGGTCGTCCCAATCCGGATTTTTAGGATTGTGATTTAATACATGAAAGTATAATGCGGTAAAAATATCAGCCATTCCCAAAGGTCCTGCAGAATGCCCCGACCCGGCTTCAAGAAGCATTTTTATAAGAAGTTCCCGTGCTTGATTTGCTTTTAGCTCAAGCTCTTTTAATTTTTCATCTGTTAGGGCAGGTATATCCATTATTTTTTATAAACTATAAATAAGTCTGAGACGTTTGAAGAAAGTCTTCCTGTAATAATAGCATCGCCTAATTTCTGGAAAAACACAAGACTATTGTTAGTATTTAAATACTCCTCTGGATTTAAATTTTGTTTGTTAGCATTTTGCAGAGAATTCGAATCAACTATAGCTCCAGTTGCCTCACTATTGTCCCATCCGTCTGAGTCAAATGCTGCAATTACAGTACGTTCATCAATTTCAGAAATCGCAGAGAGTGCGACCTCCTGGTTTCTTCCACCTTCGCCCTTAAGGTTTTTAACCTTAACGGTTGTTTCGCCTCCTGCTAAAAGAACAGAATTTTCTTCCGCTTCTTTTAAGAGTATTGCAGGTGCATTTCTTGCCTCCGACTGAAACTTATCTGAAAAAATTTTGCAATTTATTCCCAAACTTTTTGCTTTATCAGACATTGCCAAAAGTGCGGTTTCGTTGCTTAACATAAGAATGTTTTTAACGTTTTCAAATATGTTTTTTTCCTTTGGAGTTTCTGTATAATCTTCGCTTTTTAAATCCAAATCTTTCATCTTGTATTTTTCTATAACAGCAAGCGCATCCTTAATGTTTGTTTCGTCTTTTACGGTTGTGCCAGATGCAATAGTAGACAAATTGTTTCCGGCAACATCGGAAAATATTAAAGAAATTACTTTAGCAGGATACAACAGTTTTGCTAAGCCACCGCCTTTAACGCTAGACAAATGTTTTCTTATTGTATTTGTTTCAAAAATGTCCGCGCCGTTTTTTAAAAGAGAGTGATTTACATCAATTAATTTATCTAAGGTTATTTTAAATGGAAGCTCAAACATTGCTGATCCGCCTCCGCAGATTATTACCAAAACTAAGTCTTTTGAAGTTAGCGAATTAAGTTCATTTACTACTCGTTTTGTAAAATTAATATTTTGCTCAGAGGGAAGTGGGTGGGTTCCTTGCGTAAACTCTATCTTCTTGAATTCTTCCTTGTTTGTATCAATAACGAATCCCTTAGTAAGCTTTTTTTCTAAAACGTTTTCAATAGTTTTTGAAATAGTCGCGGAACCCTTTCCAAATCCTACTAAAAAAATTCTTTCAAAATTTTGTAAATTAAACTCGTTGTCTAAGATTTTTAGTTTATTTTCAGCTAATACAAAATTTTTATCCATTACGTTTTGAGGTTGAATAGAAGAAAGTCCTGTTTCAATTAAATCAAGAACTATTTTTCTTTCTTGCGTGTAAGCTAATTCTTGGTAATTTTTAATAAAACCCATCAATTTAATTTTAATTTACTTGACATCAATTTAAAATATCCTATAATACGCCATATGCCAATAGAAGCTTACGAGTTAACAGTTCATAATCCCGAAAAACAAAAGCACGTAATTGTTCAACCAGGAGAAAAACGTCATATACCCAGTATTGATTTGGGTGGATACGAGAAAATCTATGAAGTTCAGTGTAAGGAAGACGACTCTTTGGCCACAGTTCATACAATCTATCCTATGGTTATTACAGACAATCCAAGACAGTTTGCTATTTACGATGATAATTTAACGGAAAATCTTCCTATGATTATTAAAAAAGGAGAGCATTTGGATATAAATATAAGACAAAGAAGCGATAAAGAAGGAAGACTGATATATTTTGAGGGAATTATAAGACTTGAGTTAAGATAGCTATCCTTTTTAGTTCTTTAAGTAAGGCTTAAGGAAGTTTAGTTCTTAATAATTGCTGTAATCGTTTTTGTTGATAGAGCTTATGCGCTTCTGCTCTAATTAGTTTTGTGATTGGTTCTCCTTGCCTTACAGGGTGATTTTTACGTAAATTCATATCGTCCATATGATATTTTTTAACTACTAGGTCAAACATTTCGCGACCTTTTCCTAGCTCTATATCCCGAACTCCAAGAAAAAAGTCCAAGAAATAATCCCGTTTTGTATTAAAAAGATTCAGAAGGCTATCGTTTTGTGCAAAAGTTGTTCTTACGGCCTTTTTAATTTCCTCAAAGTCAACACCTTCCGGAGTAAGTCTTTCTTTCGGCAAGCGTTGTCCCGGTAATCTATGAATATGTGGAAATCTTTCCTTTTCTGACATAACCATATTCGGCAGTGAGGTATATTATCATATTATAAGATTAAATTCAAGCTTATAATGACTTTTTAACTAGCAATTTAACGGTAAAAATAGTATTATTCGCCTAATATTATGCAACCAAAAGATTTTGAGGAAATTATTATATTTGAAGACACAGCTTCGGGAGTAAAAAGCCCTCTTCCTTCCATAGAGGATTCCAAGCAGGAATTAAAAGAGAGCATAAAAGAAGAAATAGAAGACGAGGCAGCTAAAAGAGAGGAAAAAAGCAAGCAAAAAATGGACGAGTTAATTAAAAGTTCACAAAAACCTTTGTACAAACTTTCAACAATTTTTCCCCTAGATCTTTTTCCCGACAAGCTGATTATAGAATTTGACCATGTTAACATTTATTTTCATGAATTTTTTTCAACCGGCCAGGTAAGAAGCGTTCCAATACAAAATATTGGAGAAGTAATAATTGAAACTTCTCCTCTTTTTACAACGCTTAAGATAATTGAGGGAATGATTGGTGCAGGAGTTGAATTAGATTTAAAGCCTGTTAGGAGAAGCGAAGCAATAAAAGCAAAAAGAATTATAATGGGACTTATGATTGCAGATAAAGAAAAAGTAGACTTGTCCGATCTTGATTCTGCAGACGTAGCAAGAAAAGTAGAAGAATTAGGAAAAGCACAAGAACCTGAATTCATGTCAAATTAGCCACAATCGGTAAAATAGGGTAAAATAAAAACTCTAATGGTATCCAAGAAAATTTTAATACTCTTATTATTTATATCTCTTATTTCGTTAGTTTTTATAGCTGTAAAATTTTCTAATAAAGATTATAGCTTGATAACACCAAAAGGGTTTATAAATAATTCACAAGCGTTTGAATTTGAAGAACTAACAATACCATATCTTAGAGAAAAGGAATATAAAAGCACGCTGGGTAACTTAGAAGAATATTCAAAAAACTCAAACTACACTTCTTACTTAGCAAGTTATAATTCCGAAGGACTTAAAATTAATGGACTTTTAACAATACCGGAGGGAAAATCACCTAAAGGAGGGTGGCCTGCGATTGTTTTTATTCATGGATATATTCCTCCTACTTTGTATGAAACCACATCAAGATATGCTGATTACGTTGATTATTTAGCAAGAAATGGATTTGTAGTATTTAAAATAGATTTAAGAGGACATGGAAAGTCCGAAGGACAGCCGGGTGGAGCATATTATTCATCGGATTATATAATTGATACTCTAAATGCTTACGCTGCTTTACAATCTTCTAATTTTGTAGACTCATCCCGCATTGGACTTTGGGGACATTCTATGGCGGGTAACGTAGTATTAAGAAGTCTTGCTGCAAAACCGGAAATTCCTGCTGTTGTTATTTGGGCAGGCGCGGTTTATTCTTACATGGATTTAGCAAAACATAGGTTAAACGACCAAAGCTATAGACCATCTGCACTAATTACACAAAGGCAAGGACAAAGACAAAAGTTATTTAATACATACGGACAGTTTGATGAAAACAGCTCTTTTTGGAAACAGGTTGCAGCCACTAACTATTTATCCGACATTAAGGGTGCAATACAATTAAACCATGCAACAGACGATACTGTTGTGGATATTGGCTACAGCAGAGATTTAAATGAATTGCTTGATAAAACATCAATTCCTCATGAGTTTTATGAATATGCAAGCGGAAGACACAATTTTACAGGTGCAAGTTTTACTCAAGCAATGCAAAACACAGTAGAGTTTTTTAATAAATATTTAAAGTAAATTGACAAGGGGTAAAAATGGAGTTACTTTAATTTTTTTATTTGCTCTCTTTCTTTAGAATAATCAAAAGCGTTTTTAAGAAACGGTATAATTCTTTGGATATCGTCCTCTCCTGTTATTTCTATCTCCGCCCATGTTTTTCCAAAGTCAAATTTTATAAATCCTTCATCCAGTGAATTTTTAAACTCATCAGGGGAGAGTATTAACCATAAAAGCAGAATATTATTGTCTACAACTTTATATCCCGCAAAAAGATTTTTTCCCGTATAAACACAAATCCAGCCAAAAGAATTGGAAAATCTAATTTGTCCCAAAGTCTCAATTTGCTCAACTAATAAATCTTTTAATTCCACATTTTTATTTTAACACTTCATTTCCAGCCTTTATGCTGAGCCGATTCGGTCTGAGCTCACGGTCGAATGACTTGCCAAAGTATTGACACCGCGGGAAAACATGTAATAATAGCGATATATGTACGAAGTTTTATTAGATAAAGGTCAAGACGCATCAGATTTCGATGAATGGCATATTCCCAGGGAAGCAATAGATATATTAAAAACGGCAGTAGGTAAAGAAGTTAGGGTAGGAACGGAAACGGATGCCTATATGGATTTTGGAATAGCAGACACAGCAACATGGTATAGAACCAGAGAGGGGACTTTAGTTGATGTCAGGCCTAATGAAATTGTAATTGCCGAATTTCGAGGAAAAGGTAAAAAAAGAGTAGAAGTAGTCTTGCCTGCGGGAGCAACATCCTTTAACGAGGGCAAAGCCGATGAAAAAAGGATGGGTATTGAAAAAATGAGAAATGTATTTGGAATTATGGAAGATAACATAAAAACAATTTCTTTTTCCAAAGGAAAAGACAAATTTGAATTACTCCATTTTAGTCAACCAAAAGAACCTCAACCTTAAAATCTCCAAGCTTGACACCGCGGGAAAAGGGGAGGGCCCTAACTTTGCCTCATGTGTCTTTTGAAAGATTAACTTGACAAGTAAGTTAAGTTTGTGATACAAATATCTTGCTTGACTTATGAATAACGAAAAAAGGGCACGAGTAAAGATATCAATAAACGAAGGCCTAATAGAGCTTGAGGGGTCAGAGGAGTTTGTTGAAAAATATCTAATAGAGTTTAAAAATAAGTTAAGTTTTCCTTCGCATATGCCTACTCTCAATAATCACCAACCCTCCGCACAGGTAGTACAACAAAAAAAAGATTCAGCTAATAAAGTCTCAGCTGTTAGACCAGCTAAATCAAAAGGCAAAAATATTGAGCCCGAAGAGTTTGAAATAAATAATAATAGCGATGATTCTTTAGCTAAATTTATGGAAAGTAAAAATCCAGGAGAAAATGCATGGAATAGAATAGTTGTTGTAGGTTATTACATAACACATAAATTGCAAAAAGCTAATTTCACTGAAGGAAATGTTGAATTTGCTTACAAGGCGCTAAGCTTAAATAAGCGGCCTCTCCATTTAAGGCAGGCATTTATTGATATGAAAAACAAGAAAAAATGGTTAGAGGAGTTGTCGGATGGAGGATGGACTCTTTCTAGGCTCGGAGAAATTTATGTTGAAGATCAAATGCTCCCTAAGTCTTAATCATGCAGCTAGATTTTAATTATCTTCTAGAAAAGAAACCAGATTTTTATGAACTTACGCAACGAGAGCAAATAAAATATCTTTGTTTTGTCTACTCCAAGAACAATAACCAACCTATTTTTGCACAAAAAGATATTAAGGATTTGTTTGAAGAGTTTAATCTTGTAGTACCATCTCATTTATCACAGGAATTCAGCAACTTAACCAAAGGAAAGGTTCCTGCTTTAGTCAAAAAAATAGGCGGATATGCAATTCATCCCAGCGTGGATCGTTCCTTAACACTTGAATTATTCTCTAATACCAGTCCAGATGGAAACGAAAAAAAATCGCAAAACACGTCACTTTTTAGTAAATACGATTTTCATCCAGAAATAAAACGGGTGGCGTTTAGAGAGTTTCAAGATGGATATTATAAAACAGCGATACAAAACGCCTTAGTTGAGGTAATTGATCAGGTAAAAAATAGAACCGATAACCCCACAGTAGAAAATAATGGTAGAAAGAAGGATTTAGATGGAGATGATTTGATGAATCGTGTATTTGGTTGTGATGGGGAGAATATTCCAATGATTAGGTTTAATAGCTTAAGCAATGGTCTTGATAAAGCTGAACAGAGGGGTATAATGAATTTATTCAAAGGCATTGTTGGAGTAAGAGATAGAAAAGCACATCTAAATTTTATTCAAAACGATCCCTTAAAAACAATTGAATATTTATCTCTTTCAAGTCTACTTATGAGACTTTTGGATGAAAATCCTCCTAGTTAAATTAAGTCTGCTATAATTAGCCTCGTTTTTCCAATAGGCCTGTAGTTGCTAGTTTAATCTAATTTTGTTAAAATCTACCTCTATGATTCCAGAAATTACTCCACATGGCAACCTCGATCTGCCGCACGAAGGTGGTGGTTTTGATCTGTTGGCGGAAGCCATGCGTTTAGACACCTCTGTTAGAGCTAGCATCGGATTAAATAAGATGCAAGGGAATGAAAAGCTAAAAGAAAGACTCACGCGAGAGGTCTCAATAGGATTAGTTCTCGGGAGTAGGGAGCTTGGAATACCGATTCCATCTCTTAGTACTGAAAGGCAATTGGAAGATGGGAGACCTATTGCATACTCTGATTGGAGTGAGGAAAAAGGAGGAGAAATAATATTTATCAGGGGCTTTCTAATGCGATTTGTAGTCAGAATGTATCGCGACCGGCCTTTTTATTTTGTAGTACCTCATGAGATGCTTCACATAAGACAATTAATGGATCACTATACAACGGTTAGAGCAGATCTTAAAGCCAAGGACTGGAAAAGAACGCTAACTGAAAGAGCTGCTGATGCTTTTGGCGATTCAGTTCTTCTTCGTTATGGTTCAGAAATTCAATTAGCGCTCCAAGGCCTTCCGCCCGGCAATAGGGCTCGTTAAATATACTTCTGCTATAATTAGCCTCATATGAATCTTTCGATTGGAATAGTCGGGCTTCCAAATGTTGGTAAAAGTACACTCTTTAATGCGCTTTTAAAGCGGCAGCAGGCTTTGGTTGCTAATTATCCTTTTGCAACAATTGAGCCAAATGTAGGCGTTGTTCCGGTTCCCGATGAAAGACTTGCGAAACTTGCCGAGATCGAGCAGTCAGAATATAAAATGACAAATCTTCCTCCGATAAAACCCGCGACCGTAAATTTCGTAGATATTGCAGGTTTGGTTAAAGGGGCAAATGAAGGAGCAGGTTTAGGAAATAAATTTTTATCTCATATTCGTGAGTCTTCAGTCATAGCTCACGTTGTAAGAGTTTTTGAAGATAGTAATGTTATAAAAGAGGGAAGTATAGATCCGCTCAATGATTACAAAGTCGTTAAAACAGAACTCGAGCTTGCAGATTTAGAAAAAGGCGGAGAAATTGCTAAAAAGGCGGAAATTATTGTACTCAACGTTTCGGAAAGAGAGTACAATCCTGATTCTATTAAAAAAATAGTTGATGATTATTCAAAGTTTTTAGAATTAGAACAGCATAAATTAATTGTTATTTCTGCAAAGATAGAATCAGAGCTTGCAGGGCTTAACGAAGAAGAACAAAAAGAGTATTTAAAAGATCTTGGATTGGAAAAATCAGGGCTAGAACGTCTTATCCAAAAAGCTTACGAAGAATTGGGTTTAATTTCATTTTTAACAGCGGGCGTTAAAGAGGTTAGGGCTTGGACAGTTCGACTCGGTTCCACCTCGCTCACTGCGGCAGGGGAGATTCATACAGACTTTATGAAAAAATTTATAAAAGCAGAAGTTGTTACGCTTGAGGATTTCATAGAGTTCAATGGATGGAAGGGAAGTCGCGAACACGGAAAAACAAGGCTGGAAGGAAGAGACTATATTGTAAAAGACGGGGATATTATAGAGTTTAAAATTGGAGCTTAAAATGACTGAGAAAGAATATTGGAGGCAAAATTTATGGCATCCTGATTGGTACTTAAGATTAAAAGGTTATCTTGAAAAGGAAATTTTTCCCATCGTTAATGACAAAGAAATAAAAAAGAAAAGACATGTTTTTTATGAAACCGTTGAGGAAATGCTTGTCGCTCATGAAATACCTCTCGCCAATAAAGGTCCAAACTATGATGAAGAAAGAAAACAAGTAGACACAATTATTATTCATCACACTTCAGAAGAGCCAGATATTAGACTTTCCAAGCTTTCTGCAATCGGCTTTGTGAGGCAGTATGGTAAAGATTATTCAAAAAATGATGTGCTAGGTTACAACGTAAAAGGCAAGCCAATATGGTCGAACCATTTTAAAGATGGAAGGATGGTTTTTTTTGCTTACCATTGGTTGATAAGAGGAGATGGAAGAGCAGAGAGGTTACTTGAAGACCATCAAATAGGCTGGCAATCGGGAGCTTGGGATATTAATACTAGAAGCATAGCAATTAGTCTCTCAGGTGATTACAGCAATAGCTTTCCTTCTGAACAACAGATTTCTACAATTAAAAAAGTAATCAGGGAAAGGTATTCGCATGTTGAAAAAGATAGAATAATTGGCCATAGAGAAATGAATAATAAAACAACTTGTCCCGGAAATAAATTTCTGGGAGATGAAGGTTGGCGCAATATGATTCTTGCTTAAAATAGGCTTGTATGCTAGTATAGCTGCATGAGAAAATATCAATTGACGCTTGTTACAAAATCAAGCGATTCAGCCAAGAAAAAAGCAATAGATAGCGTTAAGGGAATGCTAAAAGCCGCAAAAATTGAAAAAGAAGAAGAGTTAGGAGAAAAGGACTTGGCATATTCAATAAAGCGCGAAACAAAGGGATTTTATACTAATTATTTATTTAGTGCAGACAGTCTTCCTGCAGGATTTGAGAAAAGACTTAATGCAGATGAGAACGTTTTAAGATTTTTAGTTATAAAACTTTAAAAAATGCCAAAATCACTAAACAGAGTACAATTAATCGGAAATTTAACAAGAGACCCTGAACTTAGATATACGCCAAGCGGCACTGCCGTTTGTTCTTTTAGCGTTGCAACAAACAGAAGTTGGACGCTTGACAGCGGCGAAAAGAAAGACGAAACTGAATTTCATAGAATTGTTGCATGGAGTAAGCTCGCCGAAATTTGCAGCCAGTTTTTAACAAAGGGAAGAAAAGTCTTTGTTGAAGGAAGACTCACAACTCGAAGCTGGACAGCGCAGGACGGAACTCAAAAAAACACTACAGAAATAGTAATTTCGGACATGATTTTACTGGACAACCGAAGAACGGAAGGGGATCAAACCTCCGAGCCTGTAGTGGAAGAAAAAGAAGCTCCTAAAAAAGCACGTTCGACAAGCTCAGTACAAGCGAAAAAAGAAGAATCCATTCAGCAAGCTCAGGACAAGCAAGAAGAAGCTCCTCCGGTTGAGGACATAGCTGCAGACGATATCCCGTTCTAGCTCTCACTAACAAATGGCAAAAAAAAGAAAAATCAGACGAATACAGAAAAATAATGCTCCAAAAGAGTGTTACTTCCATGTTGAAAAAAAAGAACCGAACTTTATAGATGTGGCTTCATTAAATAAGTTTCTGACTGAAAGGTCTAAAATAATTCCAAAAAGCAGATCGGGTTTGTGTGGAAAACATCAAAAACGACTCGCAGAAGAAGTAAAGCGCGCAAGATATATGGCATTATTGCCCTTTGCAGTAAACGTTAAATAATGAATGTACTGCCAATAAATCTCCCAAAAGAAGGAACCCCTAAGGTTAAAGCTGGAGATGAAGTGAAAAAAGGTCAAATAATAGCCCAGGTTGTTTTAGAAGACAACGAAGTAATACATCTTTCTTCATATAATATTGCCTCGAATAAATTTGCAGAATCATTAAAAAAACACCTAGGAGACTTAGTTGCTTCTGGTGATATAGTTGCAGTTAAAAAAAGGCTTTTAGGGGGCATAAAAGTTTACAGTCCATTTTCGGGAATATTGGTTAAAATTGATGAACAAAATCAGGATTTATTTATAAAACCCAAGGATTTTAAAGAAAAAAAAGATATCCTTTCTCCAGTTGATGGGGTAGTTGAATTTTGCGATAATACGAAAATATCAATTAAAACAGATTCTTTGGTTATTTCGGCTAAAGACATATTAGGCCCAAGCGTTAAAGGAGAAATCCTTGCAGGAGATTTTGAAATTGATAATGCAGTTGACGACAAGATAATAGTTAGGGAAACTTTTGATAAACTATCTGCTTTTAAGTCTTTTGGACTTGGGGCACTAGGCTTAATTACTAAGGACTTATCGGACTTTGATTTTATGGATTTGGAAAAAGATTTTGAAAAAACTATAGTAATGGTGTCTGAGGATGACTTTAAAAAATTAGCTAAATATAAAGGCAAGATGGTAGCCATTGACAGCGCAGGGAAAATTATTTATTTATGAAAAGAATAAAAGCTATACAAGTTTTATTAGTAATAGCTGTTGCATTTTTAGCGGGATATTTTTTTGGCGTTAACAAAGTAAATGTTGAGTGGAAAAATTATCAGCCTCTTTTATCTGTTGTTAGCAAAGAACCTCCGCAAGGCCTTACCGATATAAACTTTACTCCCTTTTGGAGCGTATGGCAAAAGCTGTATGCAAGTTATTATGATAAAACCAAACTAGACCCTCAAAAAATGCTTAATGGCGCCATTTCGGGAATGGTTCAAAGCATAGGAGATCCTTTTACCGTGTATCTGCCTCCAGCCAATAATTCCGACTTTAAACAAGGTTTAGCAGGGCAATTTTCAGGCATCGGTGCAGAGCTTGGTGTAAAAGACAAAAATATTATTGTTATTTCCCCCTTAGATGGAAGTCCTGCAAAAAGATCAGGGATAAGAGCAGGGGATATAATTGCCGCGGTTGATGGTCAGACAACAGCAGGCTGGACCATAGTACAAGCAGTCGAAAAAATAAGAGGACCAAAGGGTACGACTGTTACGCTATCTATTTTTCACAAAGGCTCAACAGAAAAGCAAGAAATAAAAATAACAAGAGATGTAATTACAGTAAAAAGTGTCGAAATGAAGTTCGACAAGGCAGAGTGTAGTGGTAATTCATGCAAAGTTATTACAGATGCAAAGGGCTGCACATCAAATTGTGTTGATTTTGCCTATATTAGGCTTTCGCAATTCGGAGACAATACAGAGAAGGAATGGACTAACTTAATCGGTAGTTTTGCAGCAAAAGTCCATGCTAATAAAAATGTAAAGGGCATAGTACTTGATTTAAGAAACAATCCAGGTGGATATTTATCGGATGCAATATTTATTGCTTCGGAATTCTTGGATAAAGGTAAAACTGTTGTGATCGAGGATCCTTCTTCCAGCCTAGAATGTGATTCAGGCTGTAAAGTTAAGAGACAGGGAGAGCTTACATCAATACCAGTTGTCGTCTTAATTAATAAAGGAAGCGCTTCTGCAAGTGAAATAGTTGCGGGAGCCTTGCGAGATAATAATAGGGGAATTTTGGTAGGGGAAACGACATTTGGTAAGGGGACAATTCAAACAGCAGAAGATCTAGGAAGCGGAGCCGGAATTCACATAACAATTGCTAAATGGCTAACTCCAAATGGTCTTTGGATTAATGAAAAAGGGCTTACTCCAGATGTAACAATTTCACTTTCTGAAAAAGAACCGGATGTTGATAGTCAGCTTGAAAAAGCGGTATTTGAGCTTTTAAAATAGCCTTTTATGATAAAAAAAGATATTCCACTTAAGCTTTACAGCAATTTTAAAATTGGGGGTCCTGCAAAGTTTTTCGCTATCGCTCAAAATTTAGAGGAATTAAGCCAAATACTAAAAGATTCTAAAAATTTAACACCTAAAGTGTTTGTTTTTGGCGGCGGAACAAATATTCTATTTAGCGACAATGGTTTTGACGGTATAGCAATAAAAGTTGATATTAAAAGCATAGAAGCAAACGCCCAATCGATAAGAGTTGGTGCAGGGGTTTTGGTATCTGAACTTCTTGAATTTTGTATAGCTAACTCGCTTTCGGGTTTGGAATGGGCAGGAGGACTTCCTGGAACAGTAGGAGGTGCTGTAAGAGGCAATGCGGGTGCATATAACGGAGAGATAAAGGATAAAATTTTAGAAGTAGAAAGTCTTGATATAAATGCGCTTAATACCTTAGAAAGGAATAAAGAAGAATGCAAGTTTGGTTACAGAATAAGTATTTTTAAAAAGGATTTGGAAGGGAAAGAAGTAATTACTTATGTTACTTTCCAGCTGCAAAAAGGCAATAAAGAAGAAATCCAATCTTTAATTGAGGACAAAATTAATAAAAGAAAATTGAGACACCCCTTGGAATATCCCAACTTAGGAAGTACTTTTCAAAATGTCCCGGTTAATAAATTTAGCGAAAAACAAATGGAACAACTTACGCAATATATAAAAAATGATCCTTTTCCTCTAATTCCTGCAGCAAAGCTTAATTTTTTAGCAGGTCTATCCGGGACAAGAGTAGGGGATGCAGAACTTTCCAAAAAACACACCAATTTTATAATTAATTTGGGAAATGCAAAAGCAGAAGAAGTTAAAAAGTTAATTACCTTAGTTAAAGCTAAAATTAAAAATTTATACAATGTGGAATTAGAAGAGGAAATTTGTTATCTTAATTAAATATTTTTGTAGCCGGAAAAATAATCCAATTTTATATTTTCTTCTTTTACTCCGAGTTTTTTGACAGTTTCTTCCATTTTAGCAACCATAGGATCCGGACCAGAAATAAAAATATCTATATTTTTCTTTATCACTCTTTTTAAAACATTTTTATCAATTTTTGCAGAACCAATAAAGTACTTTATTTGAATATTCTTATTTTTTTTACTTATTTTATCTAATTCCTTTTTAAATAAAATATTATTATTTTTATTTGCATAAAGAAGCAGTACTTCATTTTTCATTTTTTTAAATACTAAGTCTCTTAAAATAGCAATAAAAGGAGTTATTCCTATTCCTCCTGCAATAAAAATATTTATTTTTGATTTTTTATCAAGAATAAAATCTCCATCCGGGCCTTTAACAAAAATTTCTTCTCCAACTTTTAATTTATTTAATGCAGTTTTAAAAGAGCTTGGTTTTTTCTCAATTCTAGTAGTAATTGAGGGATAATTTTGATGCGGAGCTGATGAAATAGTAAAAAATCTTTGCTTTCCCCTTAAATCGTTTTTTTGATGGGGAAGTGAATAAATTAGATATTGTCCGGAAGTCCATTTAATTTTTTTCTCAGGTTTAAAAATAAAAGTAGAAATGTTTCTTTGCTCCGATTTTTTATCAATTAAAACGAGCCTCATAGGGGGAACTATATCAGAATTGACGCTTTATTAAAAGATTGTTATAAATAACTAATGGGAAATTTTTTCCTTGAAATAACTTTAATTATTGGACTTGCTTCAATTCTTTCAATTGTTTTCCGAGTTCTTAAACAGCCAGAGATATTAGCTTATATATTAACAGGGGTTATACTTGGGCCTCTTGTGCTTGGCAAAATTGAGAACCCAGAATTAGTAAGATCTCTATCTGAAATAGGCATAACGTTACTTCTTTTCATGGTTGGTCTTGAATTAAGATATTCAGACTTAAAAGCAGTAGGTAAAATTTCCTTAATAACTGGAATTGGGCAAATTGTCTTTACATCTCTTATAGGCTTTCTGATTTCGATTTTTCTTGGCTTTTCTATAATTGCATCTTTGTACATTTCTATTGCTTTAACTTTTTCCAGCACAATTATTATAGTAAAGCTACTTTCGGACAAGAAAGATCTAAGAAGTTTGTACGGCAAAATATCGGTAGGATTTCTTCTTGTGCAGGATTTTGTAGCAATCATTGCCCTTATTTTTCTATCTGGTTTTTCTCAAAATGCAACATCGATCAATCCCATAGGACTCCTACTTTTACTATTAAAAGGTGTAATTATATTTGGATTAGTAGGATACTTAAGCAGAAGTATTTTACCAAGAATAATGGAGAGAATTCCTCATTCTCCCGAAACACTTTTCCTTTTTAGCGTAGCTTGGGCATTCGGTGTCTCATTTTTGATAAGTTCACCTCCTATCGGATTTTCTATTGAGATAGGAGGGTTTTTAGCTGGACTTGCCTTGGCTAATTCGTCCGAGAGCTTGCAGATTTCAGCGCGTGTCAAATCTCTAAGAGATTTTTTTATTGTTTTATTTTTTGTAAGCCTAGGAAGCGGATTAATATTTGAAAATTTTTATGTAATTTTGACTCCTGCTCTAATTTTTTCCGCATTCATACTAATTGGAAATCCGTTAATAGTAATTATTTTACTCGGGCTTTTCGGATATAAAAAAAGAACAAGCTTTTTGGCAGGCCTTACGGTTGCTCAGATTTCTGAATTCAGTTTAATTTTAGTCTTCCTAGGTTATAAACTCGGTCATTTAACCGAGGAGGTTGTGGCTATTGTTACCTTAACAGGAATTATTACCTTTACTGTTTCTACTTATATGATAATAAACGGAAAAACCCTATTTAAACACTTGAGCCCTTATCTTAATCTTTTTGAAAGAGGTAAGACAAAAACAGATGAGTTTCCAACAGCTGGGCTGGATAATATAGAAGACCACGTTATTATCGTTGGGGCGGAACAAATGGGGCAAAGTATAATTGAAGCACTAAAAAAAATGGGAGAAAAATTTGTTGTAATAGATTTTGACCCTTCATATATTCGAAAATTTAATGAGGACGATCTAAATTTTATTTTTGGAGACATTTCGGATTTAGATATACAAGAGAGGGCAAAAATAGACAACGCAAAACTTGTGATATCCACGATACCTGATTTAGAAGATAATAAATTTTTACTTAATGGGTTGAAGAATGAAAATAGAAAAGCCAAAATTGTCATGATGGCATATGACATCAAAGATGCAAAAGCGCTATATAAAGATGGGGCGGACTATGTAATATTGCCACATTTGGCAGGTGGGAGACAGATTGCAAAACTTTTAACTGAAGAAGGGTTATCCAATTTGGAAAAACTAAGAGAACAGGACAAGAAGTATCTTACATAGCTTTAAGATTTAAGCTTAGTTCTTTTACTATTTCTTCTAAATTACCATCCAAAATTCCTTCTAAATTTCTCCAGGATTTATTTATTCTGTGATCCGTCATTCTGTCTTGAGGAAAGTTATAGGTTCTAATTTTCTCCGCTCTTGTTCCACGACCGACCTGTGTTGATTTTAATCCTGCAATTTCGCCGTGGCGCGCTTCAACTTCAATCTCCCAAAGCTTAGCGCGAAGTAGCTCCATGGCTATTTCTCTATTTTGCAACTGTGAGCGCTCCGTGCGGCTTGTTACTATTATACCTGAAGGTTTGTGTATTATTCTTACAGCGGATGAGACTTTATTTACATTTTGTCCGCCATGTCCACCAGCTCTAAATGCTTCAAAACCGACGTCAGAAGGATTTATATGCAAATCTATGTCTTCAAGTTCGGGGAGTACCGAAACTGTGGCGGTAGAAGTGTGAACTCTTCCGCGTTTTTCAGTTGCAGGTATTCTTTGAACTCTGTGAACTCCTGCTTCGAATTTAAAATTTTCAAAAGCGCCGTTTCCTTCTATTTTTATTACATCTTCATCTAAAGCTTCTGTCTTAAAACCTTTAATTTCTGCAAACCTGGTATACATTCTTAAAAGTTCCTTAGCCCATAAAGTTGCCTCATCTCCTCCTGCCGCACCACTTACCTCTATAATTACGTTTCGCTGATCCAAATCTTCTGAATTTTCTTCGTTTGAGGCTTGTTGATAGGTAGTAAGAACATCTTCTTTCTGTTTTTCAAGATCTGCGATTTCAGTCTTAGCCAAGTCTTCCATTTGAGGATCTAAAAGAAGTTTTTTAGTTTCTTCAATTTTTCTATCGAGTTCTGCCAATTGAATTTGTCTATAATCTTCCATGTAGGGGAGAGTTAGCTACTGAATCTCTGAAAGCATTTCTCTTAAAGTCTTTGGGGCTTGAGACTTTTTTTCTTCCTTTTCTTTTTTCTTTGTTACATGAAGTCTTGCTGCTTCCTGTTTTTTCTGGAATTTCTGAATTCTTGATGCTGAGTCTACAAATCTTTGCTCGCCTGTATAAAATGGATGACAGTTTGAGCATAATTCCACACGAATTAACTCCTGTGTACTGCCGGTTGTAAATTGGTTTCCACAAGCACAAATAACCTGCGCGTTTTCAAAATATTGTGGATGAATTTGCTGTTTCATATGCTAATTATAGCTGAAATTGGAATTTAAAACAAGATTCGGGCTCAATATTTTGCTAGGCAGTGGTATAATTTTTTCATGAAGATATTAATAATTGGTACTTCTGGGACAGGAAAGACATACTTAGCAAATGAGTTTGGCAAAAAAGGGGTTAACGCTTTTGATGCAGATGAAATAGATGGGCTTCATGGTTGGTATAATTGGAAAAGGGAAAGAGTTAGATTTCCTGATAATGCAGGCCCAGAGTTTCTTGAGAATCACGAATTCTTATGGGATAAGAAATTCTTAGAAGATTTTTTAAAACAATATAAAGATGTATATTTTTTTGGAAATTCCGGAAATGTTTTAGAAGTTAAAGATTTATTCGATAAAGTTTACTTCTTAGATGTACCAGAAGAAGTTATTGTAGAAAGGCTCGATCATCATAGTCGTGAAAATCCGATGGGGCAAACAGATTATCAGAAACAGAAAGTTATTGAGTGGCAAAGATATACCGAAAAAATAGCTAAAGAGATGAAGGCAGAGACTATTAATGGCGCTTTATCTGCAGAAGAAATATTTAATTTAATCGTAAAATGAATGTAGCGAAAACTTTTTATCCGAAAAATAGTAAAGAGTGGAGAAGGTGGCTTACTAAAAATTTTGAGAAAGAAAAAGAAATCTGGCTTGTTCACTATACAAAAGCTTCGGGTAAAGAATCCATTAGTTATCAAGAAGCGCTGGATGAGGCATTATGTTTTGGCTGGATTGACTCAATTGTCAAAAAAATAGACAGCAAAAAAAGAGCCCAACGCTACACTCCAAGAAGAGCAAATAGTCCTATTTCGGAGTTAAATAAAGAAAGACTTAGAAGGCTCGTAAAAAGCCAAAAAGTTAATAAAGTTGTTCTTTTTAGAATAAAACACGAGCTAAATAAAGAATTTGTTTTTCCAAAGGATATTTTGGAATTTATTAAAAAAAATAAAGAATCTTGGAAGAATTTTCAGGAGTTTCCAGATTATTACAAGGTAATTAGAATTGCATTTATAGAGGGAGCAAGAAAAAGACCGGAAGAGTTTGAAAGAAGACTAAATAATTTTATAAAAATGACTTCGAAGAATAAAAAATTCGGGATGATTACTTAGCCACTGCTAAATCGTCTATATAGCAATATTTCCAGTTTTCTCCGAATTCAAAAGATTTAATAACAGGATGTTTAGTCTTTTTGAAATGTTTTGTGGCGTGTTTATTTTTAGAGCTGTCGCAGCATCCAACATGTCCGCAAGTTAGGCAAAGTCTTAAATGAACCCACTCATCACCTAATTTTAGACACTCTTCACAACCCTGCGGCGTTTTAGCCTTAATCGACTTAGCGTTTTTTAAATGAGTGCAAATATTCACAAATTTATTATACCTTAATCATATTGCAAAAAAGAGTTTCTAGTGTATAATCACTCCTTGTGGAAAAAGAAGAGAGTATTCATAAACAACAAGAATATAGCGTGCACAGAATTGCTACTTTTGGAAGAAAGAAGCTTGGGGAAATTAACCTTCACTATACAGGCGAACTTTTTTTAGGACTTAAGGCCAAAGACTTGGATAAAGAGACCGCAGAATTGTACGAGTTAGGAAGAAGAGCATTCGGGCATGTACGTGCTGGCACTCGTGTTTATATGATCCGAAAGATAGATGTGTATAAAACAGGACCTGGGGTTGATGATATTAATGTAAAGGTGTTTATGGAAAGTGATTTAACCAAGTCTTAGGAAACTTTTTCTTTAATTTCTTCTAATTTAACTTCTTCTTGTTTTCCACTTTTCATATTTTTTAAGACTAGTTTATTTTCATTTATAATTAAAACAAAAGGTAGTCCTTTTTTATCTGCGTATTTAAGTTGCTTTTCTAGAGTTACATCATCAAGATAAAATTCAACATTTATGCCTTTTTCCCTTAATTCATTAGTAACCTTCATTGCTTTTTCTTGCAAGTCTGAAGCCGAATAAGCTACTAACAAATTATTTTCGCTTGAGCTTTTTGGAAATAAACTAAGCTCTTCCATAGCCTCAATTAGTCTATCAAAGCCAAAAGCAAAACCTACAGATGGAAAATCTTTATTAGCAAACATTCCAATTAGGTTGTCATATCTTCCGCCTCCTGCTATAGAACCCACATCGTATCCTTCAACTTCCACTTCAAAAATAAGTCCCGTGTAGTAGTCTAAGCCCCTGGCAAGAGTGGGTAAAAATTCAACAACTCCCTTGTCCACTCCCATTTTATCCAATGCTTGAATTAACTCTTTGATTCTGTCAGTTGGCTTTTCATTTTCAAGAGTTTCAAGTAAATAATTTGCTTTATTTTCTGGAATTCCATTTCTTGTAAGTTCGGCAAGAACCTCTTGTCTACCTATCTTTTTAAGCTTATCGACAGCTTTTACTACAATCGGAATATCTTTGTCAGTTACCCCTAAATTTGGCAAGTTAGTAAAAAGCATTCTATCATTAACTAAAATTTTGAATTTTTTAAATCCTAATTTCTCCAATGATCTTGCGCAGACTGCGATTATTTCAACATCAGACAATAGGGAATAAGAACCAACTATGTCTGCATCAACATGTAGAAGCTCTCTATATCTTCCTTTTTGTGTGTTTTCTGCTCTCCATACATTTTGAATTTGATATCGCTTAAAGGGGATAGGCAAGTCGTTTTGATACTCTGCAACAACCCTAGCTAGTGGGACAGTTTGGTCGTAGCGAAGAGCAACTTTCCTTTTCCCGTTGTCTTCAAACTTGTACATTAACTTATCTCCTTCGTCTCCATATTTACCTGTTAAAATTTCTTCGTATTCTAAAGCTGGTGTTTCCAGTGGTTCAAAACCATAGGACTCAAACACTTTTTTCAAAGTTTCTAAAACGTACTGTCTTTTTCGGGCTTCTTTTGGCAAAAAATCCCTAAAGCCCTTTAATGTCTGGATATTCATAACTCAATTATACAATAAGTAGGGTAATTGTAGAAGAAAACTTGACAATATTATCGTAAGTATGATATTTATTTGTCATGAGTTTGCACGAAGGTGAATCATTAATTGATCAAGCTGCAGCGCGCGCTCGAAGCGCAGAAGAAGTAAAAGAACTACAATCAAAACTCCATCATGCTTATTTTGAATTTGCTAACGAGTGCGTTCCCAGTAAAAAAGATCTTATGAAAAGGCACGGATGGTCAAAAGAGCTAATCGGAGATGTCTTAGATGCAGTCGTTAAATCAACCGATGGAAAAGACGTTAAAGTTACTTTAACCTTTAATGAGACAGGTATGTTAATGCAGGTTGATAGAGTTAAGATAGATGTAGACAATATTCCGGAAATTTTTGTAACATCCTCATTTGGTACAGGCAAAGCTGAAAGCAGGGGAAGGTTAAGTCCTTCTAATCCTCGTATCGGAGGAGTTTATCAATCCACGCCGGGAAACGTGAGAGATTTAGAAATGAAGGACATAACGTTGCTCACAGGCTTGCTTGAGCAACTAAAAGATTCTTCTACTCAAATAATATTTAGGCAAACTACTCCTCATTAATCAGTAACTACTTAACAATTGGCTGAAGTTTTACCCCGCTACCGGTTGAGGCTGGAACTGTAGGAATACTTTTATCCAAATTAATTTTAGAACTTGCTAATATTTCTGGAAAAAGAAAAACCCTTGAGGCAATAATTTTATTTTTATTTGCTATATCCAAAACTCCAACTGCAACAATAGTTTCTCCTTCTTTAATTTTAGAAAAGCCAGCTTTTAAAAGATCCTCGTTAGAGTAGCTGTATGTTTTTGTAACTGTTTCAATTTCTACTATATTTTTTGCCCCATTTTCTTTAGCAACCGTAATTGTAAAATTTTTCGCATCAATTGCATAAACCGCACCATATATAATTACAGGTGGTTTTTGTTCTTCATAAATTAAACGCGCTTGCGTTCTTCTTGAGTCTTTATTAAAAAGCCCTATTACACCAAGGCTCATATTTTTATTGATGTCCGAGATTCCAAATGAATTACTTGAGGATGAAGAAAACTTTGTAAGCTCGTCTACGTCTACAAATCTAGGTTCATTACTGATTGTTAGAAGAGAGATCTGTGAGTCGGAAATGTCGGAAACCGTTCCGAAAATAGCTTTTTTTTCAACAAGGTTAAGCTGCGCAACTTTGGATGCAATTTTCTCTTTAAGCTCGTCTACTTGTTTTTGCAAATTCGGGCTTTGAGCATAAATATTTGGGCAAAATAGGGAAAATAAAACTATTAAAATAAATAAAATTTTCGAAAATCTTCTCATATTAAAAATCCTCACTTGAATATCCTATTACTCTTTCTACTGTTTGGGTTTCGCCATTTTCATCAATTGCTTGCACTCTTAGATAGTTTAATCCTTCACTTAATTGAATGGTAGTTGAAAAATCTCCCTGCAAGGAGGGTTTTATAATTTCCTGATCAGAAGAAGTTAAAACAATTATTGTTGCTGTAACTGTAGTCTTACCAGAGACTTTTATGGTTTTTTTGTCGCTCAAGGATTCGTCTTTTGGCTCATTTAAAATTAAAAATAAAGAAGAAGTTTGCGTTGGGGTGGGGGATATACTTTGTGAGATAGTATTTTGCGTTGAGATTTTTTTAGAATTTTGGTAAAGAAAAAACGCAGCTCCCGCAACGGAGAGTCCTATCAAAATTGCCACAAAAGACAGAATTACTTTTTCTTGTTTCATTATCTAGGTAACCCATAATACGAAAAATAGCTTGTATTGTCAAGAAAATTTTAATGTGTTAGGATTATTGTTATGGATGTTTCGCAGCTTTCAGAAAACTCGCTAAAATTAAAAATAAAAAAAACAAACTTGATAGTTAATCCCACCGGAAAAACACCAAAGACAGAAGGGGATGCTGTAATTGCAACGATTCCCGATGCAGATATAGATAGAGTAAAAGATTATAGAGTTTTTATTAACTCAACCGGAGAATATGAAGTTGGAGGATTAAAGATTTCATGTGTTAAAGAAGATGGAGGATTTATGTTTATCTTTAATTCCGATGGAAAAGAAATTGCTATGGTTGACGCAAGTACTCTGTCTAAAATTCCTGCAGACAAAGTAAGGGAATGCGCAATTGCTTTAATAAACGCAGATATAGAAATTCCTGAAAATGTGATAACCGCTATGGAACCCAGAGCGATTGTTTTATATGGAGAAAAAGCAAAGTCAGCAGCTCAGAGTCTTGGTAAAAGCGTTTCGTCTTCTACAAAGGTAAGTATTGCGGAAGATAAGCTTCCAGAGGAGACCGCTGTTTATCTTTTAAGTTAAATTTCCTACTTTACAAAACGGTAATTTTAAACTAAAGTTTTTATACCTTATGGCAAACATGAAAGTCCCGCCTAACAATAATGAGGCAGAAGAGAGCGTTTTAGGAGCAATACTGATTGACAAAGACTCAATCGGTTTAGTCTCGGAAATTGTTAAGCCATTTGATTTTTATAATGACGTAAACGGGATTATTTTTGAAGCAATGCTTTCTTTGTTTGAAGAAAGAAAGCCTATTGATGTTCTTACCTTAACGCAAAGACTTAAAAAAAATAAAAAAGATAAAATAGTTGATGTATCTTATCTTACAGAACTGGTTAATAAAGTTCCAACAGCAGCAAATATAGAAGAATACGCACAAATTATTAAAGATGCCTCTACAAGAAGAAATCTAATATCAGCAGGTGGGCAAATTGCAGAAAACGCATTTGATGAAGAAGAAAAATTGGAGAAACTTTTGGATAAAGCAGAAAGTTCCATTTTTGCAATTTCTCAAGGTCACAATATAAAAGGATTTACAACGCTTAAAGAAAGTCTTGCACAAAGCTTTGAAAGAATAGACGAATTACATAAGAAAGGATCAGGCTTTAGGGGAATTCAAACAGGATTTACTGACTTGGATAATATTCTGTCCGGAATGCAAGAGAGTAACCTTTTAATTTTAGCTGCAAGGCCAGGGCAGGGAAAAACGGCAATGATTATTAACATTGCCCAAAATATTGCAGTAGCACAAAAACTTCCCGTTGGTATTTTTTCACTCGAAATGAGCCAGGAAGAATTAGTTGACAGGCTTTTAATTGGACAGGCAGATATAGATGCATGGAGGTTAAAAACCGGAAAACTGGTTGAAGCAGATTTTACCAAGCTTTCTACGGCAATGGGGGAGTTGGCAGATGCGCCACTTTATATTGATGATATGCCCGGACTTTCCATTTCGGAAATTAGAACCAAAGCAAGAAGACTCCAGCTTGAATATGGAGTAAAACTTTTAATTGTTGACTATCTTCAGCTTGCAGATCCGGGGAAAAAATATGATAGCAGGGTTCAGGAAGTATCAATTGTTTCCCAAGGACTTAAAAACTTAGCAAGGGAGTTAAAAATCCCGGTTTTAGCTGTTTCGCAGCTTTCCCGCGCAGTCGAGCACAGAGGAGAAAGAAGACCTCAGTTAGCTGATTTGAGGGAGTCGGGAGCCATAGAGCAGGATGCCGATGTGGTAATGTTTTTATATAGAATGGATGCAGAAGTAACGGGTAATGTTATTCCCACCAAACTATCAATCGCAAAACACAGAAACGGACCAATGGGAGAAATCGATTTACTTTTTAGAGGAGATAGGATAAGATTTTATAATATGGATAAAAAACGGGGAGGGGGTGAAAGTTAATGGACGGACAAAATGATATGCCAGGAGCAGGAGCTCCAACACAAGATCCGATGCAAACTCCTCCGGCAGGTACGGATACACCACCTGCAACTCCGGTTGATGATCAAATGCCAGGAGCAGGAGAGCCAGCAGCACCGGTTGGTACACCGGAACCAATGCCAGAACCAGGAACAGGGACTGGCGAACCTATGCCAGCACCTCAAGATGATCAAAATCAAGGAGGTCAAGGCGGAGCAGGAGGCGGAATGCCCCCTGGTCAAGGAATGTAATCTGATATTAGATTATTACAAATTAAACTAATCCTAAAAGAAATTGCAGGGTTAGTTTAATTTTTTTGATCGAAACTGATATAATTACAGTCGCGGGCGAGTGGCGGAACGGTATACGCGATAGTCTCAAAAACTATTGGCTGCAAGGCCTTGAGAGTTCGAATCTCTCCTTGCCCACAGTTTGAGTTATGAGCACAATTAAGCTATACTTTCAACTATGATACATTCAACTTCGTTCAGTATTATGGTGAGGAGACTCGAACCATGACACTTCAAGAAATTTACGAATTAGCTGTTTCTATGGGAATAAAGGCAGACCCTAGAGGAGAAAGAGAAGTAGAAAAAGCACGCGCGAGAATAAAAAAACGCTATGAAGATTCTCCCGAAAAGAAAAAGAAATTTTTTGACAAAGAATCTTTAAATAATCCATATTCAGATTCAAGAATTTTATTTGGAGATCCAAAAACCTCAGTTAAAAGATTACTTGCAGGAATCGATGCAGACGCTTCCGAAGTTTTGCTTGCAGATAGGTTGCGAGAAAAGGGCGAAAGAATCGACCTACTACTGTCTCATCATCCCTCGGGTCACGCTCTTGCTGGACTTTATGAAGTGATGGAAATGCAGGCTGAAATGTTTGCCAAATCTGGCGTTCCAATAAATGTAGCGCATGCATTAATGCTTGAAAAGATGGGACAGGTTCATAGAAGATTTTCACCAATGAATCATGGACAAGCAATAGATACTGCGAGGCTTTTAAACGTTCCTCTTTTGGCTCTCCACACAGTCTGGGATAATCTTGGACATAAGTTTATGGAAGACTACCTAAGTAAAAAAGAATTTGATACAGCGGGAGAAGTATTAGATGCTGTTAATGAAATTCCTGAATTTATTGAAAGTACAAAGGGCAAATCGGGGCCTTTTCTTGCTGCAGGTTCTACAAACAGCAGAGCAGGAAAAATAGCGGTTGGATTCACTGGGGGAACAAGTGCTCCAAAGGAGCTATATTCTGAACTAGCTAAAGCGGGAGTGGGGACATTAGTTGAAATGCACGTTTCTGAAGAAACCTTAACAGAGCTCAAAAAAATTCATATCAATGTAATTGATACGGGACATATGGCGGCTGATTCTATTGGAGCAAATATATTCTTGGATGAACTAACAAGAAAGGGAATAGAGATAATTCCATGCTCCGGACTTATCCGCGTAAAAAGAAAATAAAATGATTGGCGTAACGGATCTTCGTTCCGGAACTATTTTTGAGGAAAACGGTAATTTACTGCAGGTTTTAACTTACGAACACATAAAAATGGGCAGAGGAAGCGCCAATATCAAGGTAAAGGTAAAAAATCTAAGAACAGGTACTGTTATTGACAAAAGCTTTATAAATGGAGCAAAAGTAAATGACGTCATGGTAATAAAGCGTGATTTACAATATTTATATCGAGATTCCGACTTTTCTTACTTTATGGATCCGAAAACCTTCGAACAAATAAATATACCCCTTAATATAATCGGATCCGACAGTTTTTACTTAAAAGAAGGAGAAAATGTAAATATAAGTTTCTTAGGAAATGAAGCACTTGCTTTAAATCTTCCTCCGAAAATGATATTTATTGTAGAGGAAACTCCTCCTGGTGTAAAAGGAAATTCGGCAACGAATGTATTTAAAGAGGCAAAACTTGAAAACGGAATGACAGTAAAAGTACCGATGTTTGTAAAAATAGGAGATAAAATAAAAATTGATACAAGAACCGGTGCATATAGTGAAAAAGCAAATTAAATGAAAAACAATCTTATTCTACAAGCTTTTCGAATAAGGCCTTTCTTTCTTCTTATTGCTTCTGAATTTTTTTCTCAGTTTTCAATGAACCTGTTCAATTTTATTTTACTGATCGTAGTGTTTGCGATTGCGAAGTCGAATTTTGCAGTTTCAGGAGTTGTTATTGCGTTTACTCTTCCCGCTATTCTCTTTGGAATCTGGGCTGGAGTTTTAGTTGATAGGTGGAATAAGAAAAACGTTCTTTTTATGAGTAATATCTTAAGAGGTTTACTTCTTCTTCCCCTCGTATTTTTACAGGGCAACTTACTTGTAATTTATTCAATAACGTTTGGAGTTTCTTTGATTACGCAATTTTTTATACCGGCTGAAACTCCTATTATTCCAGTTTTAGTCGGAAGGAAATTGCTTCTTTCTGCTAATGCTATCTTTGGAATGACTATGTATGCCTCTATCTTTCTTGCATACGCACTGTCAGGGCCAATTCTTTATCTTTTTGGAAAAACAAACGTTTTTATTTTTACCAGTCTGCTTTTTTTTATTGCCGCTTTTTTTGCATCAGCTATTCGATATAAAACAAAAATAATTTCTACTACAGATACTCCTGTTGTTTTAGGATTTACAGATGAGATTAAAACTGTTGTTCGCCTGTTATCAAAAACAAAAACCCTTTATCATGCACTTTTTGCATTAACGCTCTCACAGGTTTTAATTTATGTTATGGCTACAATCGGACCGGGCTATGCGGAAAGGGTCCTTATGATAGAAGTAGAAAATTTTCCAATACTTTTTATAACACCCGCAGTAATTGGTATTGCATTAGGAGCATTAATTATTGGAAGCTTTTTGCATAAATTTGATAAGTCTTCACTTACAAAGGCGGGTCTGACTCTTCTTGGAATTTCAATTCTTCTTATGCCTTTTGGAGATAAATTTGAGGCAAGGCAAATAGTACAGTTTATTAACATGTATCTTCCTCATGTACTAAAAATAAATGCAATTCATGTAATGGTTACACTTGCTTTTGTAATTGGATTTGCCACAGCATTTATATTTGTTCCGGCAAATACGACCTTACAAGAGGAATCAACAGATGAGAGCAGAGGAAAAATTTATGGAGTCCTAAATACCATGATTGGGCTTTTGGCCTTTGCCCCGGTTCTTTTGGTAGGTGTTATAGCAGATTCAATCGGTGTTAGAAGCGTAATTGTTGGAATAGGTGGGATTGTACTTTTAATAGCATTTATTAGAATTTTTATAACAGATAAAAAATGATATTAATAAATTTTGTAATATTAATAGTTTGTTTTTTTATTTTTCTTTATAATTTGTACTTTGTTTCAAAAGAAGACATTCTATTAATACGAAGAGATATTTTAATAAATAAAATTTTTAACCTCGCAATTCTTTCTGCAATTGCATCTCTTTTTTTTGCACGGCTTTTTTATATACTTTCATATCCCAATCAAATTTTTAATAGTCTGCTTGGGTTTGTTGCTTTTACCTATCATCCCGGCCTTTCATTGATGGGCGCTATAGCAGGTGGACTATTGTTTATCAGCTTATACTCAAAATACAAAAATTATCCCATTGGTAGGATTTTAGATCTTTTTACTGTATCTTTACTAGGCGTACTGCCAATTGTTTATATCCTAATTTTTATAGCTTCACTAGGAAAAACCGATACTGTTTTTAATATCTTTCTAATTATTTCATTCATTATAAGTCTAGTTTTTATTAAAGGTGTCTATAAACTGTCTGAAAAAGGAGAACTAAAAGATGGTAGTTTCAGTCTTATTTTTTTAACAGTTTTTTCTCTTCTATATTTTTTAATAATGCTTTTTTCAAACTTAGAAGACTTTTCTTTTTTAAAAGTAGAAAACTTACTTTCTTTTGTTGTTATATTTTTATCAATTGGACTTCTTGTTAATCAGGAAGTTATGAATAAATTTTTAAGTAAGAAATGAATCTAAAAATAATTTATGAAGATGAATCCATTCTTATAATAGACAAGCCTTCGGGAATAACGGTTAACCGCTCCGATACAACAGTTGGGCAATATACTGTTCAGGATTTTGTTAACGATAAATATCCACTCTTTCTATCACAAGATCTAGATACGGAGTCTGATTTTTATAAAAGATCAGGTATAGTTCATAGGATTGATAAAGAAACTTCAGGAATTTTAGTTGTTGCCAAAACAAAAGAAGCCTTTGAAAACATTCAAGCTCAATTTAAAGAAAGAATAGTAGAAAAAACTTATATTGCATTAGTACATGGATTATTAAAAGGGGAGAGTGGGCAAATTAGTGTTCCCGTAGGAAGACTTCCATGGAATAGAAAAAGATTTGGTGTGCTTGCCGGTGGAAGGGAGGCTACGACTTTTTACAAAGTTATAAATAGATTTGAAAAGAGAGGGGGACTTACGCTTCTTGAGCTTAATCCCAAAACTGGTAGAACTCATCAAATAAGAGTACATCTAAAATATTTTAATCATCCTATTTTTTCAGATTTTTTATATGCAGGAAGAAAAACCTCAAGGGAAGACAGAAAAGAATTAGAAAGAGTTTTTTTGCATGCAGCAAAGATTTCATTTAAGCATCCAATAACCGGACAAAAGGTTAACTTTGAAAGCACACTACCTAAAGAATTATCTGATTTTCTTGATAAACTAAGGGTTTGACTTGTTCCTTGGAACAAGGTTTAATTATATTGGAGGTGAAATATGGGAAGTTTTGGCGGATTTTATAAGGGCGACAAAAAAAAGCCTAAAAAAGATAATAAAAATAAAAATCAAAGTTTCGGATTGACTTCTCCAGAATATGTCATGCCCGAGATTATCTCCAAAAAGAAGAAAGACTATTAACTTTTATGAAGCATCGGAGAAAAAAAGAGCCTAAAAACAGTTTAAATTTGGCAGTATTATTTTTAGTTGTTTTTTTATTTTTCATATTTGTTTCAGTTTGCTTTAAGGTTTTTTATTTAATAAAAGATAGTAATTTTGACGGTTCTAATTCATATAATTTAGAATTTGTAAGTTCGGATAGGTCTTATTTTGTTTCTTTTTCTCCTCAAGAAAAATCACTTTCTATTCTTAAGGCGGAAAAAGAGGCTAAAGTTTTAGCACCGGTGGATGGAACAATTGATACCGATCTAGATAATACTAAGATAGTATCTACCCTGTTTAAGCAGCTTTTTACTCCTGCGTCGCATAAAAATATAACAATAATAGACTTAACAAGGCTTGCATTATTTTCTAAAACTGTTCCAAGATCTTCTATTATTGAACGTACTTTTTTAGGTATTAATGATAGTAGGGCAACTTTTAAAGATCCTAAAATTATAAACGAGGCAAAGAGTATAGAAATTATTAATGCAACCGATATTGCAGGACTTGGAAATAAGCTTGCTGTTTTTATTTCAAATATGGGAGGAAATGTAATACTGGTCAAAACAGAAGAACCTAAGCAAAACTCAAAAATTATTTACTATGGTGAAAAAACCTATACTTTAACCCGGATAAACAAATTTTTAAAGTATGAAGTTACTCCCTCAACCAAGAGAGAAGTGGCAGATGTTATAATCGTGATAGGAAAAGACGGATTAAAGGAGTTGGACTTTTAATATGTTTTATGCAATTTTATTTTTAATTTTTGTAATTTCATTATTACTGGCCTTGCATTCTGCAAAAAGGTTGGGGGAGAAGCCTTCGATAAAAGATGTAAAAAAGAGTTTAGATAAAGATAGGGTAATTTTTAAAAGTCATTCTTCTTCTTGACTTGCATCTTCTAAATCTTGTAAATCTTCAGTTTCATATTTTTCTTTTGATCTTAAGCTTCTTTGTTTTGCAGAAAAAAGTGCTGAATCCAAAGTAGAAATAAATGATGGTTGATCTTTAAATCTTGCCGATTTCTTAACCTCTCTAATAAAAATTGCAACCTTATGCGGGCTTGCTGATTTAACAAAAGCTTCGTAAATCCCGTTTGCTTTAATAAACTTAATAAGTCTTTTTCCAATATCATCAGGAAGTACTCCAATATACTGTTTATTGTCTAGAACAAATAGTTTAAACCTTTTTACAGAAAGTTCCAAAAGTAGGCCGGTTCTTAGCCTTTCTATAATTTGGGGCTGGGCAATATTTATTAACTCAATAACCTTAGTCTTTCCCGGTTGTTCCAGGAAATGATTATTAATTTTGTATGATTTAGGAATAGCGGGAATAGTCTTTTTGTCTTTAAGCTTATTTAGACTTCTTTGTGCAATAGGATTTAGAGGATCAAGCTTTATTACCTTTTGATACATGCTTTTTGCGTCTTTTGTTTTACCGACAATCAAGTATGCTAAAGCTAAACGGTTTAGAGCATCTATATCATTTGGGTCTTCTTTTATTAGGTTTTTGTTTAAAACTATTGCGTTTTGCCAGTCTCCGGAAAGTGCAGTTTGGATGGCTTGGTTTTTTAATGACATTTTAATGAAAAATTGTACGTGCATTTATTGCAAAAGTCAAGGAGCTATTCAAGGGGCTGAAGTAATCTTTCTCTCATATATTGAGGGATAGGGGTCTTAAATTGGGCTATCGGATCAAAAGTCACAACAACCAAATCTTGCTCGGCTACAATTCTATTTCCCAATCTCATCTCCTGATGGAAAGACATACTCGAGTCACGAACTCCTCCCTCAGGTATTGTTGTAGAAATTACTGGTTTGTCATCTTTTTTTAATTCAGCACGATATGTTACTTTTATGCTTACTACCGGAAACTTTAAGCCAGTTACTTTTTCCATTTGCATGAACCCTATGCCGCGTCTGCTCATGTAATCATCTTGCCCTCTTTCGAATAATTTAGGAAACCTTTTGTAATTTACATGACCATACCTATCGATAAAATTTTTAGGAACATTAATTTCCGTTAATTGTACGGGATTTGTTGAATTAGGCAAATCAATTTCGCGTATTGAACTCATGCGCGAACTATAATCTTAAGAAGCTCAAAAGTCAAATTTTTGTTATAATTATCAGTTGTATGAGTGGACATTCTAAGTGGTCGACAATTAAGCGTCAAAAAGGCCTAAAAGACCAAAAAAGAGGACAAACATTTACCAAGCTAGCAAATGCAATTACCATTGCGGTTAAACAGGGTGGTTTAATTGGTGATCCGGAACAAAATTTTCATCTTAGACTTGCGATTGATGCAGCAAGAGCTGCAAACATGCCCAAAGAAAATATAGAACGCGCAATTAATAGGGCAATGGGCAAAGAAGGTGGAGATTTAGAAGAAGTAGTTTACGAAGGATTTGCACCCGGTGGGGTATCAATAATTATTGAAGCTGCAACAGATAATGCTTCCAGAACAACAGCTGAGGTAAAAAGTATTTTTAATAAAAACTCTGCTTCTTTCGGTCAGCCCGGGTCTGTAGCCTACCAATTCAACAGGGTAGGAAGAATTGTCGTTTTGAAGGGAAGTAGCTCTTTTGACGAAATATTTAACGTAGCACTTGATGCTGGGGCAGAGGACATAGATGAAGCAGGGGATGAAGTGCTAATTTATACAAAATATTCGGATCTTTCTAGGGTAAGAGCAAAGATAGAAGAAGCAGGAATTTCAATTGTAGAAGCAGGCGCCGTAAGAGAGCCACAAATAAAAATGGAAGTAAGCGATCAAGCGCTGCTAGAAAAGATAGAAAACTTTGTGGAACTTTTAGAGGGACTTGATGATGTTTTAAAAGTATATACTAATTTAGCATGAGTAACTTTGCAGCCAAGCTTAGAAAGTTTCTTCGTTTTTTTATAAATAAAAGACAAAAATTTATTGCTTTCACTTTTATTTTATCCGTTGTGTTATTTATCTCAGAGTATGTATTAGGTAAATCGGCAGTTGTTATGATTTTTGGGGTAGCAACACTAAGTTCTTTGTTTTTATATTTTTCTCTAAGAGAGGATTTGAAAGAAAATTTTTCTCCACAGGTACTGATTTTGCCGTTTTTTTATAGTTTGGCAATAGGATTATTTTATCTTCTTGTTCCCGCAAGATTTTTAACTAGGGTAGGGATGACCTTTTTGTATGCGCTTGGACTTTATTCTCTGTTTTTAAGCCAAAATATATTTATAGTTTCAGCTATAAGAACGATCCAGTTATTATCTGGAGCAAGAACAGTTTCGTTGGTTTTAACGCTATTATCTTACTTTTTTTTATCTAATGTAGTGTTTTCTCTTCATCTTAATTTCTTTTTTACGATAATTCTCGTTTTTCTTTATTCATTTCCACTTGTGTTACAATCTGTGTGGACTTATACACTTGAAAAGAATATATTTTCGCAAGTTTTTTGGGTAAGTACTTTAACTGTTTGCTTGGTAGAGGTTGCCGCATTTCTCTGGTTTAACTTAAGCACGCCTACTGTGATTGCACTTTTTCTTACTTCAATATTTTATGTTACCCTAGGGCTCTCTCATGCTTGGATAGAGAGGAGACTTTTTAGAAGCGTAATTCTTGAATATTTCTGGGTAACTGCAGTATCTTTTATTTTTTTAATTTTTTTCTCAAGCTGGTTTTAAAAAATTAATGGTGGTTAGTTAAGAGGAGGGAAGTGGAGTGATATCATCTTCGGGAATTTAAACTATTTAGCCTCAAATGATATAGTTTGATACATAACACTTAAATTATTATAGGACTTTAATGTGGATAAATTTTCAATTATTGCTTAAGTTTTCACACCAAAAACGATTGACTATGTACACTTTTCACGACAAAGCACCTCTCATTCTCTTGTAGCTGTAAGCCATATAACATTATTTGTTCTCATGTCGAAAAAAATACGAATGTTAACGACTCTGCGCTCTATTAGCATCTATGCTCTAAATTATATAAATTCGAGCTCAAATTATATTGTTTAGATTGATTTTACAATCTAAATTTAACCTATGTCAGTAATGAGTGTAGTAGTGGCAAAACACGAGAATAAAGAATATATAAAACTAATTATTCAAAAATAAAAGAGTCGTACAACTTAATAGCTAAGAGAGAATAGAGGTCTTTACAGTTCTCTAGAAGTGGCAGTATTAAAAAACGACATAGAATAACGGTAGGAAAGCGAAATGCCTTATGTCGCACAATAATACTTTTACGACGTACGCTAGACTCAAAGCCTGGGAGAAGTGCTTCTAAATTAAATTAAATTTGCTGAATAATATTTACATTTCTACATCTCCTGTTATTTTTCCCATTTATATACACTATTTTTATTTTTATGGATAAATTTTCCGCTCCCCTACTATGGGTTTGTTAATACAAATATTTTTTGAGGCTAAATGAGGCTAAAATTTTAATTACTATTGTACTTGCCCGAGGCTGTAGTACAATTTGGTATAATCTTTAGGCATGAATAGCTATTCTATAGGAATACTTGATTCTGGGCTTGGTGGTCTTTCTATTGCCAAAGAAATAAAAAAACTAATGTCCAATCATTCCATAGTTTACTTTGGAGACTCGGCAAATGTTCCATATTCGACAAAATCGGAAGTAGAAGTCTATAGGTTATCCAAAAAAGCAATTGAGTTTCTTTTAGCAAAAAGAGCAAAGATTATTGTTATTGCATGTAATACAATTACCGTAGTCGCAATAGACAGGCTTAGAAAAAATTTTCCCAAAACGACAATAGTTGGAACAGTGCCAGTAATAAAAACCGCAGTAAGTATAACCAAGAGCGGCAAAATCGGTATATTCTCAACTAAAAAGACTGCCGAAAGTATTTATCAAAAACAACTAATTAAAAAATTTGCCAAAGGATATAGCGTTTTAAACTTGGGTTCCAATGAAATAGTTCCGTTTATTGAAAGCTCGAACATAAAGCTCAAGAACGTTCTTAAAAAGCAGCTTAAGCCTTTTAAAGAACACGGGGTGGATGTACTCGCTTTGGGTTGTACACATTTCCCTTTAATAAAAAATCACATAGAGAAAATTATGGGTTCGAAAGTTAGCGTAATTGATTCAGGAGCGGCTGTTGCAAGACAAGTCAGGAGAATATTGGAAGGAAGTAATACCTTATCTAAAAGTTCAGCTGAAGATATTTTTTATACGAGTGGAGATATTAGTCAAATGGAAAAATTTGTTAAGCAGTTAAAGCTTTCAGGAGATGTCAAGAAAATTAGCGATTAGAAACAACAGTCGTTTTGTTGAAGTTATTTAGCTCATTTGAGCCAGTAAAAAGATCTAAAGATGTGGTGTCGCCATAGTCTTGTATATTAATATATTCTGACGTTTGGTTACTCATGCTTATATAACCCAAGACATCGTTATTATTGTTATCGGAAAAAGTTAAGACTAGCCAGTTTTGATTTGGAGCATATGCTGAGGTTTGATCAGCATTGTCGTCTGAAACTGTAATATAATTTTCTATTTGCAAAGACGTTCCTTCAGGATTAAATTGGAATGGCACACCGTTAACTCTAGGATAGCTCAAGGCATCTGTAAAAACATTGAAGTTTTGCTCATCGTTTCCGACAATACTGTCCGTTCGAATGTGTGGAAAAATTTCGTTTCTTGACTGCCTAAAAAATATAGATAAGTTTCCTCCTTTGTGAACCTTGGCATCTGGGTGTTGCTCTAGAAGTTTTGAATAAATCTCTGGATTCAGCGTTTCTGTTGCAGCGGGTGTATTTGGAGCTTGGTCAGCAGAGCTTTGTTGAGCGCCAATAGCATATCCAGATAGGGCGGCTGCTGCAGCAAGCACGGAAGTCATTAATGCTCTTCTTACCGATATGGACCCCCTTTGTCGCTCCCTTTTGCTGCTCTCTTTAGAAGTTTGTATGACTTGCGGTTGTTCTTTATTGTCATCCATAAAATTAGCTTATCATTGCGTGATAAATTTATCAATTATAAGTTTTTCTAAATCCTGGTTATAACCGTCATATCCAAGTGCCCAAACTCCAACTCCTGCAAGTTCTTTTTTATTTATAAAATCGTATTTAACCCCAAGAGAGCGTACATTATCAAAATGCACAATTCTAGCCTGTCCGTTTTCGTTATAAGAGTAGTAGGGCGTTTGGGATTCTTCGTTCCAGCTTATTTTTATATTCTGGCTTGCATCGGCAATTTCGGCGTAAGGTAAAATTTTAACCTTGTTTTCGGGGTTTTCTGTATTTTGTTCCGGCCAGTCATATCCGTAATATGGAACTGCCAATATTAATTTTTGGGGATCTGTCTTTTCTAAATAATTCTGAACGTAGGCAATTATGTTGGTTTCTCCTCCCATTGCAGCTACAGGACCTGCTCCGCCCAGCGGCGTGTGCATGTCATACCCCATTATTACAAAATAATCCAGATTTGAAGCAAGTGCTCCAATATCAAACAAATCAAGCTTGCCTCCCGAAACAAGATATGTATCTATAGATAGTGTTGAATCCGGAATTTGCCTTTTTAATTCACCGTTTAAGCTAGCAATCAATTTACTAAATCCGTTTCTTACATTCTCGTTTGGTCCTCCAACGTATTCGAAATCGATATTAATTCCGTCCAGATTTTTGGAGTTAACTAAAAACAGCGCATTTGAAATAAAAGCTTGTTGGTAAGTTTCGTTTAGGGACAATTTTTCTATGTCCTCGTTATTAAATGATTTAAAAGTTAAATATACTTTTACCTTAGATTTTTTTGCCTTTTGAATAAATTCATCTAGTCTTTGGTCCTTCCACATTTCCCAGCCTGGATCCGCACCTTCTCCCGTAACCTTAGCGATCTCCCCCCTACCAGTGACAGTAAGTCCGAATAGTGAAACAGATGATAAATAAGAAACATTTATTTTATCTTGTTTGTCTAGCATCCAATAAGGAAAAAATCCTAGTACCTCTTTCTTAGGCCTCCCTGAAACTACCAACTTTGACGTTTCCTTTGAGGGAATAGAAAATACCTTTTCCGAGTCAACTTCTCTTGTGCTGGCATATACAACGGGAAATGGGTTATGTTCAAAAGCTTGTTTTTTAGCCAAATTTGTATTACTTAGAGTAACATTTTTTGGTTCGGTGAAAAGCAGCGTTTGTATTAGTGAAATATAAAAAATGGAAAAAACAAGTACGCCAAGAGCAATAAGAATATTTTTTTTGGTTACTTTAGGTATCCTTTGTTTTCTGGGCTTTTCTCCTTCAAGCTCTCTTATTGCTTCTTCAAATTCCTCTTCCGTCGCGCCCATAAGCATTGCATCGCGTTTTATTTCGTCCAGGGCTGTTTTATACTCGCTCTTTTTTAAGATTTTTTCTTTAATTACTTCTATATATTTGTCTCTCATTAGATATATTTAGTATGCGGGATTTTGTGCTCGTGTGTCAATATTTGACATGTACATTTTTTTCATTCATACTGAACTTAGCGTCGTAGATTATTTCAAGATTTGAACTTAGAAAGCGTCGCACATTAATGAATGAACTGTCCGGGCTTATAGATCAATTTTTGGAATATCTCGAAATAGAGCGCAACTGTTCTAAACTAACAATCCGCGATTATAGACATTACCTGGAAACCTTTAATAAATGGTACGCTGAAAAAAATATCGAAGATTTGGATTTGGCAACTGTTAGAAAATACAGGGTTTTTCTTGCCAACCGCGAAGATAATAAAGGATTAACTTTAAAAAGAGTAACTCAAAACTATTATGTAATAGCGCTTAGAAGTTTTCTTAGGTTTCTTATAAAGAATGATTTTCAAACTTTAGAGCCATCAAAAATTGATTTGCCAAAAACAGAAAGCAGAAACTTAAAATTTTTATCAAGCGAACAGATAGATAGATTGGTAACATCTGTTGATACATCAAAGGAAGAAGGATTGAGAGATAGGGCAATTTTGGAACTCCTCTTCTCCACCGGGCTGCGCGTTTCGGAACTAACAAAGTTAAATCACGAACAAATTAATTTTGAAAGGCGCGAGTTTGGAGTTATAGGTAAAGGTTCGCGCTTGCGACTTGTTTTTATTTCAGACAGAGCAGCTGATTGGATTAAGCGATATTTGGACGAACGGAAAGATGTTTTTAAGCCATTATTTATTAGGTACAGCGGAAAAGTTGTGGAAGACGATAGCGGAGAAAAAATGAGGCTTACCGCAAGAAGTGTTGAGCGTATAGTTAAAAAATATGTGCGTTTAGCAAGAATTCCGGTTGATGCTACGGTTCATACCCTAAGGCACAGTTTTGCAACTGATCTTCTGCATAACGGAGCAGATTTAAGAAGTGTACAAGAAATGCTTGGGCACAAAAATATTGCAACGACCCAAATTTATACACACATAACAAATCCTCAACTGCGTGATACACACCGTTCCTTCCATAGCGGAAATAAGTAGCTAGGCTTCTTTGGCGTCGAAGAATAAGTAATAAAGTGATAGAATTGGAAAGAATTGAATTGGCCAGAAGATTATCACCATCACCGGAATTTCTAGAAAGGTAAGTTCCGAAAATGGAACATTCGAATAATGCCAAAAAAGAGCTTTTTGGTTGAAGATCTCCCAAACAAACCCAACAATCCACCCGCCAAGTAATATAGAAATTAAGGATATTGGTCTTCCCTGAAAAAAGCTAAAGAAAAAAGAAATATTTTTTCTTTTGTAAACTAAATAATCGAATATAAAACTTAAAGAAATACTAGCTAAAAATAAAGGAAGTATCAATGCGACGTCTATTGGTTTTGTAAAATTTATTGATAAGAATTCCTTCAACGTCAGAAAATTAATATTCATTAAAAGCCACAAGGTTGATAGCACTGCTGTTATTGAGCATAAGTAAAGCATAAACTTCATGAACTGCGAGATGTTAATTTTAGAACTTGGTTTAACAAATCTTGACAATACTGCCCTTGTGCCAAGATAAATTTCCACAAAATAAAAAACATAACCAGCCCATCCCGGAATAAGTAAAAGAAAGTACCACCAATAATTCCAGTAAGGAAAATACCAAAATTTACCCATATAATGAAGATAAAATTCCAAAAAAAACGCAAAAATCACTCCTGCGATACTAAGTTTTGCAAAGGCACCAATAAAATTTTTCCTATCAAAAAAGTACGCTATTAATGAATAATTGTTAAGCTTTAAGGATATAAAATCTAGAATAAGGATATTGCCAACAACAAAAATAGCGTGAGCTATAAGAAGTGTAAAGGCGTTAAGCTGCAAGTACCAATGGATGAATGAAATTAGAGTCAAAGATATTCCTAAAAACAATTTCACAAGGAAATTATAACAGAAGATTTATTCCAGTACTCCCAGGTAGCATATTTACTAATATTTAGTAGGTTTCGTAGTAAATGGTTACGCCGACATTAATTGTATTTTCGCCTGGAGTGATATTAGTTGGTTCCTGATCTAAAACTTCTCCTTTGTCACTGGCGCTAAGTGGATAAAAAGGAGGATTGTTGGTGCTTGATACTACATTTATGATTTTTCCAAGTCGCACTCCTGCAGCACTGGCTAGAATTTGAGCTTTTTCCTTGGCATTTTCAACAGCTTCTTTAGTAGCTTTCTCTTCCAAGTTTTTTTGCAACTCATCACTAAAAGTAAAATTTACCCCACCTACCAAATTTGCTCCATCTTTAGTTGCTAAATCAATTACTTTATTTACATTTTCGATAGGTTTTATTTTTACTTCTATATTTTGTGTAACGCTATATCCCGATTGCCCGCCTCGCGTTGGCATAAGAGGTTGAATTTCGTAATTTGGATTTACGTTGTAATTAGTTGTTTTTATATCTTTATCTAGAATGCCAAGTTTTTTTAAATCTGAAATCAATTTATTTGCGACCGTATTTGCCTGTTTTTGAGCTTCATCAACCGAAGATGCATTTTTAGTAACACCTACAGAAATTGTAGCCTCGTCTGGAACTGCCGTAGCCTCTCCTTCTCCACTGGAAGAAAAAAGATCGGTCTTTGTAGTATTTACGCTATTTATATAAAAAGGAATTGGCCCGGCAAGTTTTGTATAGATAAAAAGAAGAATAAAAAAGCTTGCAATTATAGCTAGAGGTCGTTTAAGTTCTTCCCAAATGCTTCCCATAACTTATATTATATCAAATTGATGCTCGGCTGCTTCAACTAAATTTTTCATTAGCATTGTTACATTTACTGGTCCTACTCCGCCGGGAGTTGGAGAATAAAAGGATGCAATATTTTCAATTTCTGCTTCATCATAGTCTCCTTTTAGTTTTCCATCAACCGTATGCATTCCTACCCCGATTAAAATAACACCACTTTTTAAATTTTTTACAGTAATTATTTTTTTGCCAACGCTTGATACAATAATATCTGATTTTTTTAAAATCATATCTTTGTCTTTAGTTTTACTGTCGACAACTTGGGTTTTAATTTTCAGTTTTTTGAATAAGTTTATAATTGGACCACCTGCGGTAACACCCCTTCCTACCAGTGTAATTTTCTTTGACTTTAAAAACTCGTAAATATTTTCATCAGAAAGAGTAGATTCTATTAGTTTTATAACGGCGAGTGCAACCGGAGAAGAAAATTTCGAATAAGGATGGAAGCCATCTACATCCTTGGGAACGTATACAGACATCGAAATAGTTTCAAGATCAAGCTGTTTTGGTATAGGCCTTTGTATTATTACTCCTTGAATCTTATTATCGTTATTTAGTTTTTCAATTAGTTTATAAACAGTTTGAGCTTTTGTTTTTTCATTAAATCTTTTTATTGTTATTTTTGCTCCTATTTGACCGGCTCGAAGCATTTTTTGTTTTAAATAACTTTCAGTTTGGGAATCATTTCCGAAAGTAATAATATAGAGATGTGGAGTAGTTCCTTTTAATTTGAGTCTGTCTACTCTTTCTTTGAGCTGTTCAATGAGATTGCCTGCTATTATTTTGCCATCTATTTTCATGGGTTTATTATACTAGAATTCCTCGATGCAGGTGGCAGAGGCAACGCTATCGCCTTGTTTACTGAAGCGCATTATTATTACACCCTGTGTTGATCTTGAAAGTTTTGGAATTGAGTTAATATCCATTTTTACAATTTGTCCTTTTCGGGACGTTACTATCAGCTCTTTTGCCTCCATTGGAATAACCTGAGTTGCTGCTATTTTTCCAGTTTTTTGAGTTACTTCGGCAACTTTTACTCCTTTTCCTCCTCTTCCTTGTTTTGGAAACTGGTCAATCGCGGTTTTCTTGCCGTATCCATTTTGCATAATTGTTAGAATAAATGGCTTATTTCCTTTTGTAACTATATCCATTTGTATAACTTCGTCTTCTTTTCCAATAGAAATTCCCCTTACTCCCATTGTGTTTCTTCCCATTGGCCTAACCTGTTTTTCGTTAAACCTAATGCTTTTTCCGTTTCTTGTAAATAAGAAAATATCGTCATTGTCTGCCGTTAAATTGCTCCATACAAGCTCGTCTCCTTTTTCAAGTTTTATGGCCAATATTCCGCTTCTTCTAATATTTTCAAATTCAGAGATTTTACTTTTCTTTATTGTTCCATTTCTTGTTGCAAGAGTTATGTAAGTAAAGTTGTCCTTTTTTCCGTAAGTTATAAAGGATTCGACTTTTTCCCCTGCTTCTATATTTAATAAATTAACAATTGCTGTTCCCTTACTGGTTCTGCTACTTTCAGATATTTCGTAAACTTTGGTTTGGTAAACTTTTCCTTTATTTGTAAAGAATAATAAATTATCGTGAGTTTCGGCATAAGTAATATTTAGAATTGTGTCTTCTTCTTTTGTAGTCATTCCTATTATTCCCTTTCCCCCTCTTTGCTGAGTTTTAAAGCTTAAGGTTGATTGTCTTTTTATATATCCGGTGTCGGTTAGGGTTATAACCGTGGGTTCATTTTGAATTAAATCCTCTTCGGAAAATTCACCGACCTTTCCTTTAAACACTTTCGTTCTTCGCGCGTCGTTATACCTTTCTTTTAGTTTTATTAACTCGTCTTTTATAACAGTTAGCATTTTTGCAGGGTGAGCAAGTAAGTCTTCCAAGTAGGCTATCGTTTCTTTAACCATTTTATATTCGTCTTCAATCTTTTGTCGCTCAAGGGCCGCTAGTCTTCGAAGCTGCATATCTAAAATTGCGGTTGCTTGAATTTCGGATAATTTAAACTTTGTCATCAAATTTTTCTTTGCCTCATCCTGATCACTGGAGGCCCGAATTGTTTTTATTACTGCGTCAATATTATCAACTGCAATTTTTAAACCCTCTAATATATGAAGCCTAGCCTGTGCTTGCTTAAGTTCAAATTCGCTTCTTCGTTTAACAACCAAATAGCGATGCTTCAAAAACTCTTCCAAAATTGTTTTTAAATTTAAAGTTTGGGGGGTTCCGTCAACTAAAGCAACAATATTTGCAGGAAAAGTAGTTTGCAGGCTTGTTTGTTTAAATAAATTATTAAGAATTTTTTTAGGAGTTGCGTCTCTTTTTAGCTCTACTACTATTCTTATTCCGTGTCTGTCCGATTCATCCCTTAAATCTGAAATGCCGTCTATCTTTTTCTCTTTAGCAAGTTCCGCAATGCGCGCAACCAGTAACGCTTTATTGACCTGATATGGTAGTTCGGTAATTATAATGGCTGATTTTCCTTGTCCGATATCTTCGATTTCTGCTTTTCCTCTAATTATTATTCTTCCTCGCCCGGTCGTATAAACATTTTTTATTTCTGTCCAGTCGTAAATTGCTCCTGCAGTTGGAAAATCAGGGCCTTTAATAAATTCTAAAAGTTCATCAACCGTAACGTCGCTTTTAATTGAAAATGGTTCAAGTTCTATTTTAGCCTTGCTAATTATATGAGCTATTCCATCAATTACCTCGCTTAGGTTGTGAGGCGGAATTTTGGTAGCCATACCAACGGCAATGCCCTCAGAACCCATAAGAAGAAGATTTGGTAGTAAGCTTGGTAAAAAAACGGGTTCTTTTAATCTTGCGTCAAAATTTGGAATATAATCTACCGTTTCCTTTTCAATATCTAAAAGCATCTCCGTTGTAATTGCTGCCATTCTTGCCTCTGTATATCTCATTGCAGCAGGAGGATCTCCATCCATAGAACCAAAATTCCCCTGCCCATCAATTAAGGGGTAACGCATAGAAAAGTCCTGCGCCATGCGAACTAGTGAATCGTATATAGGAACATCGCCGTGAGGATGATATTTTCCCATTACTTCTCCAACAACAGTTGCACTTTTTGAATACTTGGCTGCATGAGTAAGTCCAATTTCATGCATGGCAAAAAGAATTCTTCTGTGAACCGGTTTTAATCCGTCTCTTACATCAGGAAGCGCGCGGGAAACGATAACGCTCATTGCGTAATCCAAATACGCACGTTTCATTTCTGTTGATATCTCAGTCTGTTGAAGTTTACCTATTTCAGCCATGTCGTTTATGAGCGGGTCCTGCCGCTAGTTCCTTCCCGCCAGTGCTCACTCGAATATTTTCTTTCAGAAAATAGCTCATTCCGCGCTGTCAGGAGTCCTTCCCTTGCGTCACCCCCGCCTTTTATTTACATAAGAAAGGAGGCGATCAAAAGAGCAACGATATTTAAAACCTTAATCATTGGATTGATCGCAGGTCCTGCAGTATCTTTGTATGGATCGCCTACCGTATCTCCGGTTACGGCAGCTTGGTGAGCAAAGCTTCCCTTGCCCCCCAAGTTTCCTTCTTCTATATATTTCTTTGTGTTATCCCATGCGGCTCCGCCTGTTGTCATAGAAATAGCAATAAATAGTCCTGTTACAATACTTCCTATTAAAAGTCCTCCTAAGGCTTGCGCTCCAAGTAAAAATCCTACTGCAATAGGCGCAATTAATGTAATTGCAGCTGGTAAAATCATTTCCTTAATTGCTGCTTTTGTTACTATGTCTACTGCTTTTCCGTACTCAGGTTTTACTTTTCCGCTCATTAGCCCCTTTATTTCTCTAAATTGTCTTCTTACCTCATCTACTATCGAAACACTTGCCTTTCCTACTGCTTCCATCGCCAAGGCTGCAAATAAATACGGAAGTGCTCCTCCTATAAAAAGTCCTACCAAAACAGCAGGATCAGAAAGAGAAAATGCTACAGTAATGCCCTTTGCGCCTTTTGCTAACTCTTGTGTATAGCTTGCAAATAAAACTAAAGCGGCAAGTCCGGCACTTCCTATTGCATAAGCTTTTGTTACTGCTTTTGTCGTATTGCCTACTGCATCTAAAGGATCCGTAACGTCTCTTACTTTTTTGTCCAGTCCTGCCATTTCTGCAATTCCTCCCGCATTATCTGTAATTGGTCCGAATGCATCAATTGCAACTATTATTCCTGCCAAGGAAAGCATGCTCATGGCTGCTGCTGCAACCCCATAAAGCCCGGCTAGTGTGTATGAAGCAAGTATTGCGCCCGCAATAAGAAGAATAGGCGCAAAAGTTGCCTTCATAGAAACTGCAAGACCTGCAATTACATTTGTTCCGTGTCCGGTTGAAGATGCATTTGCAATTGTTTTAACAGGAGAAAACTTTTTAGATGTAAAGTATTCTGTAATTACTACCATACCAATTGTTACACCAAGTCCAATAAGTAAGCAGTAAAAAAGATTTAAAGATGGAATTCCTAGTCCAGTTTGAAATACATAATTTGTCAAAAGCCAAAACCCACCTACAGAAACAAGTAGCGCGACAATTAATCCCTGATATAAGCCTTTCATAATAGAGTTTCCGGATATTTTTACAAACCAAGTCCCGACAATACTTGCAACTATAGAAACTGCGCCTATTAACATTGGAAAATATAAAATGCTTGTATTGTTTGGAAACAAAAGATTTCCTAAAATCATTGCAGCAACTGCGGTAATAACATAAGTTTCAAATAAATCTGCTGCCATTCCGGCATCATCCCCCACGTTATCCCCTACTAAATCGGCAATTACCCCGGGGTTTCTTGGATCATCTTCCGGAATTCCTTTTTCTATTTTTCCAACCATGTCTGTTCCGACGTCTGCTGATTTTGTAAATATTCCTCCTCCAAGTCTTGCAAAAACGGAAATCAAACTTCCTCCAAAGCCAAGTGCTATTAAAGGAGCTAAGTCGCCGTGTGCATATTGTTCAAGTACCCAGTAAAAACCCGCAACAGAAAGCAAGGCAAGTCCTGCAACCAAAAGCCCTGTTACTGCTCCGCCTTTAAAAGCCAAAGAAAAAGCAGAAGGTAAACCTGTTTTTGCGGCTTGTGCCGTTCGAATATTGCTTCTTACGGCTACTGCCATCCCAGCAACTCCTGCAACGGCGCTGAGTATTGCGCCGGCGGCAAAACCCAACGCGCTGTAAGTACCAAGTGCAAAATACAAAATCGCAAAAATAACAACGCCAATTACGGCAACAACGCTGTATTGTCTTTTCATATAAGCGCTTGCTCCTTCTGAAATTGCATCTGCAATTTCATTCATTTTAGTATCACCTTTGGGTTGTTTTAAAACTTGATAAGCCAAAAATGCTCCATAGAGTATGGAAAGGACTGCGGCGGAAATAGAAAGGATTAATTTATGCTCGAATATAAAAGATAAATCCATAAAAAGACAATCAGCCTAGGCTAGCTAGTCTAGACTGGCTCAGTAATTATAAAGAAAAAATTGGCTATTTTCAAGCTGTTCGTTCTCTTAAAAGTTTCCATCCGCGGAATGGAAACTTCCTTAGACTATGGTTTCGATATCCCCATTTTCTCTTCCAGCGGAGATAGTAACCTGTCTAATAATTCTTCTGTAGGCCTTATTTCTCTCTCGCTGTTTTTAGACCACATGGATATGTCGTATAACTCTCTTTCTGTATGTCTGGCAGTGGCAAAACCATTTCTTACTTCCAGTTCAAAATGCTCATTTTCTTGATGCCAGTACCCGCCGCTTGTTCTGCTCATATACAGACCAGAGTCTCCGTTATCTCCTAAATATCCATATACATCCCAGGATTCTTCATCTTGTAAATGAAGAGTTAAAGAAGCTGGTATTCGAGAAACAACAGCGTAATATCTTTCCAATAAAGAAGATATTCTATTTTTTAATACGTCTTGCGAAAGCACTTCCCCTGAATAGTTATTCATTAGGAAGTCTTCATATTTTGATCTGGAGATTCTTCTTTCTCGTTCTTCGTTATGTTTTTTTACTTTTCTTTCCAGCTCTTCTCGCATTTCAACATCGTATCCTCTTGGGTAAAGTTCACTTGCGTAATGTCCCATTTAAATCACCTCCTTTCGATAAAGGATTGATAAAAATTGTTTGCAAAAGGGATGGTTTTCTAAAAACCTGTCGGGGACAACAGTAGTAGTGGCGAGGAATGCCATTACACACTAAATGTAGCGCATTATTGTTTTATTGTCAAGGTGTATAATGCACTAACTTATTATACAGTTATTCCCAGATTCTTTAAGTCCGTTTTTAATTGTTTGGTATTTTTAAAAAGTATTGATTTTATTCCCAATTCATTTGCTGCATCAACATGTTGCTTTGTGTCGTCTATAAATAAAATCTCGTTTTTATCAATACCGGTTTTTTTTACAAGTAAATCAAAGAATTCAGGGTTGGGCTTTTTCATTTTGTGTTCAGAGGAAATAATTATTTCGTCAAATAAATCTTTGATTCCGTGTTTGTCCAAAAGCTTTCTTAAAATTTCTGCAAAAAAGTTTGAAAACAAAATTATCTTGTAATTTTTCTTCAAGTCTTTAATTATTTCTACAACTTCAGAATGTAATCCCGCTCGTCCATAAAATCTATCCCAAATCAGTTCTTGCGGAATTTGTGTAATTTTAGATAAAACTTTATAAATTTGCTCTAGTTTCATTTCACCCAAGTCCCATTTGTGTGCACCTTGTTTGTAATACCTAAAATATTTTCCATTAACGTCAAGATTTGTTTTTATCCAGTTGCTCATTGGACCCGGCGAAATTACTCCAGCGTAATCAAATGCAATTGCTTTTATCATCTATTCTCCAAACTTCTCCATAAATACCAGCAGGCAAGACTTCGGTTTGGTTTCCATTTCTCTGCAAGTTTTAAAATTTCAACCTCTTTTTCAAGTTTGTACAAATTCTTAATTGCTCTTCTTAATCCTGCATCTCCCATAGAAAAAACATCGGTTCTTTTAAAAGTAAAAATTAAAATCATTTCCGCGGTCCAGCGCCCTACCCCTTTTATTTTTGTCAATTCCGTTATTACTTCTTCATCATTCATCTTTCTTAATTTTTCTACATCGATAGTTTTATCTAAAAAAGCCTGCGCAACGTTTTTAATATACGCCGCTTTCCCGTAGCTCATGCCGGCACCTCTTAGTTTTTCTGTATCCGTTTTAATAAGAGCCTTAGGGCGAGGGAATTTTTTCTCTTTATACAAACTCAAAAACCTATTAAATATAGTATCTGCTGCTTTGCCACTTAGTTGCTGGCCAATTATAGATTCAATAATTTCTTCGTACAAAAATTCGCTTCTTTCGGCTCTATTTGGCGGCGGACCATAATCTTTAATTAGTTTATTTAAAATCGGATCTTTAAACATGGTAATTTTTTATAAATTTTCCAACTACTTTGTTAACCTCGTCAATCCATTTAGGGTCGAGTCTATAATCGTGAATAGAATCAATTTCGTAAAGCTCTTTAGGCTCTCCCGCTAATTCGTAAGCATCTTTCACGAATTTTGGAGGAACTAAATCATCCTTTTTTCCTAACATAAAAAGCTTGGGTTTGGTTGAAGTTTTTAATCCTTTATTCATGTCATATTGAATCTGATCCTCGTGGAAGCTATACGGAAGTTTGAATTTTTTGACCTTTGGTCCCCCACCGGGTGGCAAATCCCTGGACGATTCTATAGAGCCCTTTTCTTTCCATTTTTTTGTTTCTTCGCTTTCGAATCTACTTCTGTATGCATAGGACATGAGTGCCGCAAAAGAAGTTATGTCCGGGTTAGTTGTTCCAGATAACATCGCCATGCTTCCTCCCCTACTATGTCCCATGACAAAAGTGGGTTTATTTCCGTAATAATTTATTAGTTCGTTAATCGATTTTAAGTAATTTGTTGTTGTGTATAAGGTGATATCACCGGGACTTTCCCAAGTACCGGGTGGATCAAAGGACAGAGCCAAAAATCCAAGACTCGCAAGATAGTCGACATGAGATGTCATGTGTGCATAGTCTTTTGTATCTAATTTACCTGGGAGAACTAAGGCGAGCTTATCAGAGCTTTCGTCACCTTTTGAATAAGTAGCAAGTTTAAAACTTTCCGTTTCTATCAAATTCATGAGGAGATTATATCAGAAGTTAAATTAACCGGAGAAAGTATAAGTTTCGGGATGTGAATTTAAACACTCTTCCATTCTTTCAGGCGAGGGGATAGTATCTGCGCCTTCCTCAGGTGCTTGTGTAACTCCGAAAAGCAAAGACGGTAAATTCTCTGCAATAAAATCTGCCCTTAGGCTTTTTCTTAGAGCCTTTACTTTTCTTACTTCTATTTCTCTGTAGTTAATGTTAAGAACATTATGTTTAAGCGCAGCTAACGCGAGCATTCTTTCTGCTTCGTCACTTAAAGGTTCAATAAAAAATCTTTGTCCAGACGCCTTTCCTTCATCACCCGGTTTGTAGTCCATGACTACTCTGTAATTCGGGGTTTCTTTGACAATGGCACCTTTTGTAAATGAAGGTAAATCCAGTTCTCTTCTTTGTTCGATGTGCATAGGCGGAAATTATATAACTATAGGGCTTAAACGTCAAGGGTGGCGTGTTTGGCGTTGCTTTGAATAAAGTGTTTGCGGGGCGGAACTTCGTCTCCCATAAGCATTGTAAATGTTGCATCGCCTAACTCTTGGTCTTCTATATTTACCTGTTTTAAAACTCTGTTTGCAGGGTTCATTGTTGTTTCCCAAAGCTGGTCAGGGTTCATTTCTCCAAGACCCTTATACCTTTGTATATTAATATTAATCTTTACTGTTTTTTGCATTTCTGCAACCTTTTTATCCTTTTCTTCGTCGCTATATGCATAAGAGCTATCTTTTCCTGCTGATATTTTATACAAAGGAGGCTGCGCTATATAAAGGTATCCGGCTCTTATGATTTCCGGCATGTGGCGGAAGAAGAAAGTTAGAATAAGCGTTTCTATATGCTCTCCGTCTACGTCTGCATCGGTCATTATAATAATGCGATGGTACCTAAGCTTTTCAAATTTAATCGTCTCTCCTATTCCCATTCCAAGGGCAATAATCAAATTTTTAACCTCCTCGTGTTCAATAATTTTATCAAGCCTTGCTCTTTCTGTGTTCAAAATCTTTCCTTTAAGCGGTAAAATTGCCTGAAATTTTCTGTCTCTTCCCTGCTTTGCGCTTCCTCCTGCGCTATCTCCCTCAACTAAATAAATTTCCGAAACTGCAGGATCTTTTTCCTGACAATCTGCCAGTTTTCCCGGTAAAGTGCTACCTTCCAAAGCGCCTTTTCGCAAAATGGCTTCTTTTGCTGCTTTTGCGGCGAGTCTGGCTTTGGCAGCTAAATACACTTTTTCCAAAATGCGCCTACCGTCACTTGGATTTTCTTCAAAATAAGTGGACAAACCTTCTTTTACTACAGACTGCACTACCGGCTGGATTTCTGCATTCCCGAGTTTTCCTTTAGTTTGGCCTTCAAACTGGATTTTATCCTGCGGCATTTTTACATAAACAACTGCGGTTAAGCCCTCTCTTGTATCGTCTCCAGTAATCCCTTCTTCGTCGTCTTTAAAACTTCCGATTTTCTTTCCGTAGTCGTTAATTGCTCGGGTTAGAGCCATTCTAAAGCCTGTTAAGTGAGTTCCGCCATTTACGGTGTTAATAACGTTTACATAAGATTCGACATTTTCCGCATAGCCGTCGTTATACTGAAGCGCAACTTCTACATTAACGTCGCCTTCCTGTTTTTCTATAAATATTGCATTATGAAGCGAAATTTTGTTTTCATTAATCTTGCTAACCAGCGCAGTAATTCCGCCTTCAAAATAAAAATTAACTTCCTGCTGTTTTCCTTCGCGCTCATCCATTAAATGAAAATACAAAGCAGGAACCAAATATGCTCTTTCTCGTATTGCTTTTTTAATTGTTTCAAATTCAAAATCCGTACTTTGGAAAATCTGGCTATCCGGTTTAAAAGTAATTGTAGTTCCGGTTGCTTTTCCTAAAATAAAATCGTGTTGTAAACGAGATTTAGTTTCTGTTTCAAGTTCTGATTTAACCAAGCCCCTACTGTACTCTTGGGTATAGATTTTTCCGCCTCTTTTAACTTCTGCCCACATCCATTCACTAAGTGCATTTACAACACTTGCTCCTACTCCGTGCAGTCCTCCTGAAATTTTATAAGCGCTTCCTCCGAATTTTCCTCCGGCATGGAGTTTTGTCATTACAATTTCCAAAGCGCTCTTTTTGTAATGAGGCATAATGTCAATTGGAATTCCTCGTCCGTCATCAACTACGGTGGCCGACCCGTCGTTGTTTAAAACAATCCATACATTTTTTGCAAAGCCAGCCAATGCCTCGTCTACACCATTGTCTATTATTTCCCGCAGTGTTTCGTGAAGTCCAATTATATCCGTTGATCCAATGTACATTCCGGGGCGTTTTCTAACCGGCTCCAGGCCTTCTAAAACCTGAATTTGCGCTGCAGAATAATCGGATTTTGGAGTTGTAATTTTTTCTACCTGTTCAACTACTTTTTCTATTATTTTAGACGGCTTAACAGTTTTAATCGATTGTTTCTTGGGGGTTTCTTTTTTTGTAAGTTTTACAATTTTTTTAATTGGAGCTTTCTTTACAACTGACTTTTTTTTAGCAATTATTTCTCTTCTTGACGCCATAACAACCCAGTTTATCAAATTTAGACAGCCTTTTCTAGTGTCTAAATTAGATCCTGAGGGCTATAGTCCTGAGCTTGTTGAATGGATCAAATATTTGAAAAATTTCTAGCTTGGTTTAATTTATTTTTTGTAGAAAAATCTTTAATCAATTTTTGATTCACACCATGTATTCCTTCATGCAATTTTTGATTGTCGAAGATAAAAACAAATGAGCGGTTTATAGCAGACTTTGGCATGAATTGTATCCACATTTCGTAAGCTGTTGTTCCAACGAGAACGGTAAATTTCTTTCCAATTAATTCCGACTCCATTTTCTGAAAAGCTATAATTAATGCTTGTCTCCAATCCGAATTTTCAAAGAATAATTTACACTGCTCCCTAGGCTCATTGTGAGCTAGTTGACTTTGGCTTATTTTTAAATATGGCAAAACTTTTAAATTTGGGGATTCAAAACTTATACTCATGCTTTTAAGTGGAGAATAAAAAGTCCATGTTCCATTGATTATAATTTTGTTACTCTCATTCATAAACCAAATACCCACTTCTTCTATGTAGGCATCTTTTGCCCAACTTTTTGCTTTCTTATCATAGTATTTGAGTATAAACTTTAAAATTTTTGTTTGGGGTACAATTTTGTCATAATCGAAATTAATTATTGATCCAATTCTGTTTGGCTCTAGTTTTCTAATGTTATAATCCAATATCTGAAGGGAAGAGCGATAGGACAAGGAATTGTATATATATTTTAGTTTAAAAACGATAAAAATAAAAATTATCATGGTAGCAACATATATAAATCCTGTCGGAAGCTGGAAAGGGTTAGTCGTATACCAAGTTATGAGTGCAACAACAACAAAAATAATTTCGAATACAGCAGCAAGATAATTAAATGGCTCTTTAGTCGAAAGATAAAATCTCAAAAAGATATCTCTCATTGAGGAAATTATATTACTATTGCAGTTTTTTGTATACTGAGTGTAGTTGAATGTACAAAACCAAATTTTAAGTTCATAGGGCCATTTAAGTCTTGACAAGCGCTTGGTAAATTACATATACATATAGATGTATAAACAAAAAATCCAACTTTACCTTCCGGTCACTGAAAAATAAAGTTGGATATAACTCAAAACTTGCCACTAACGTACAAAGTTAATACATAATTTATGGTTTAGCGCCTCCAGCCTTTACGAATGGCTATTTAGCGTTACAAAAAGCATATGGCACTACATTTACCCTGTCAACTATCAATATCTATATCAAATAGTATCACTTGTTTTTTTAGTCTCAAATAGCCTCAATTTTCGTATTACGACACTTTTATAATAAATAAAGAAGACAAAATAACTTCGACGTGATTTCACGAGGGTTAAAACATGATACAAAAATTGTGTTCAGTTATTTCAGTTCTTCTTTTAGCCAGCTTTCTACTTCTTTTGTAGTTTTGGAAACTGGAATAGAAAATAATATGTAGGTTTCGTAGGAAGAAAGTTTTTTAACTTCAGTATTTATCTTTTCAAAATTCTCTTCCATACTTTCGTACATTACGACTACTTCATTTGCGTTATCAATATTTCCTTGCCACCAAAAACGCGATTCAACAGGAAACTTTTTCGCACATGCAACTAATTTTTTTTCCAAAAGTGCGTTTGAAATCTCATCCACTTCTCCATTATCTTTGCAAGTTAAATAATAAATCGCCATTTTCATTTTAAAAGCTTTAGAACTCTTAGTTCTTCTTCTTTGGATAAATCTGTATACGGAACGCGGGTTTTTGCAACACTTGTTTCATAGTTATCATCTTTATTGACAGGTATAATATGAAAGTGCAAATGATTAACGCGAGTTCTACTATTTGGTTTATATGGCTTGTAGTTAGTCATAATTACGGTTCCCTCTGAGATCGTTTTGACTACCTTTTCTTGATATTTAGTTAAAAATCCCATAATTTCTTCTTTCTCCTCGGGGGCTAAATCCATAAGTTTTTCAGTGTGCCTTTTGGAGACTATTAATAAATGACCATAAGCTAGACGCGGATTACTTAGAAAAACTACAGAATATTTTCCTTCTTCTATTGCCCTTTTTCTTATCTCATCCGTACAAAAAGCACAGTTATTCATTTCTTAATATATTTACTCCAGAGGGTTTTAAAATATGGAAGAGTTAGGGTTGAAAGTAAAAAACCAACCGTTGGTACAATTGCATTAAACCATGGCTCAACTCCAACTACAAATTTTAAATAGAGTGCTATTGCAAGGTATGTAAAAAATGCAACAACTCCCTTTCTAGTCCAGCTTGTTTCCCAAGCTTTATTTTCCTCCACTTCCCTATTCCTCTTTTCTATTTTTTCAATTCTTTGTTCCAAGGTTGCCATGTCTTATTTTAAATACTTTTTAAATTCCTCTGCTCTTTGCTCTTTCGTCATAGAGAGTGCCCAATCCCAAGCTCTTTTATATGGACTCTGTCCTTTTTTGCCTGTTTTTGCCCATAAACCGATTTCATACTCAATTCTATTTTTAGTTTTTTTTTCTCCCCAAAGATTTAGAAAAATATCATAAAGAATTAAAAAAATTTGTTTGTGAGTTTCCTCTACCGTAAAGGTTTTAGTTTCAATTTTATTTTGTATAACTAATCTATGGCAAAGTTCGTGAGTTATTTCCATTTCCCTTTGCTCTGGAGGCGTAGAATAAGAAAAGCTAAGAGGAAAAGACCAGCCGTATTCTTCAAGCCATATTATTGCACTTAAGAATTTTCTTGTAAATTTGAGTCCGCTTATTTTTTCAATCTCGGCAACTATTTTGTTTCCTTCTTTTTCCCAAAGTTTTTTATATTCTTCTACGGCTTCGGCAAGTCCCTGTGCGTCTGAATCTGGATAAAAATTTATTACCATGGGGACATTATATTACTGTCGGGTTTCAAAACCAAATTTTCGGGGAATTCCCATTACTTTTACCTAACTGGTTTTGTATTGATATATAAATGTATAATGCACTAACCTATTATACAGATTGGGATTCACTTCAAACCAAATTTTCAGGGGTTATGCTCTGTGGTGTCTTGCTCTTTTACTGGCTCTTTCCTTCGCGTTTTCCACAAAAGCATTTCTAATTTGTTCCCTATCTCCGCTTAAAACTGCATCTTGGGTTCTATCAAAAACTGCCTGTGGAATTCCAGCTAATATTTCCAGCGCTTTATCGTTTGTAGCTACTACTTTGGATTTTTTTCTCGCATTTATCAATTCTGTCATCCAGTTGGCTGCGGTTTCCATAATTTCTATTAGATAAGGATGATATCTTCCATACATTTCATTTCCGTCAACTTGTCCAGAAATTCCTGCATATATTCTTTTAGCGACTTGGCCTTTTTCTGCTGGATGAGTTCCTGCTTCTATCATGGTAATTTCTTTATGCCAACCAAGTCTATATTCCCCTACAAAACGTGTTCCGTCCGGTTTAGTTAATGGGGCAACTATAAAACTATTTCTTGGATCAAAACCTAATTCTAGACCAAGGGTTTCATCTGTTATATTTTCTGGTCTTACTAAAAATCTAAACGAAGAGCCTTTGAAGGCAGGAGTATCTATTCCCACAGTTACATTATCGCCTGAGGTTATCCCTAAATCATTAAAGATTCTTCTCATTGCTACAGGTGCCGAATCTATTTCCTTAGGTCCAAGCACAACCGATATTTCCACTTTTCCTCTTATTCCTTTTCCAGGCTTTTCTTCTCGTGCGACTCCGTCGTATTCATCGGGGTTTAAGTTGATTAAGGCCAATGCTTTTGTTTTAGCTTGTCCTTCTCTGATTCCTTCGTAAGCCCATACCTCCCCCCAGCTTTTGGTTCGGATTCTTGATCTTCTGTCAACTCTTTCTGGCATAATTTTGTGATTATACTGCTGGTATAGGCCGAAGTCAAATCCAAAACCAACTTTTCGGAGTTATCTTCCTAATGTTCTTTTTATATCTTCCCAGAGGGTTGTTTTTCCTTCCGCAGCTTCTTGTATTCCTAGATCTAAAGCAGTTCTCGTAGATTGATGGGATAAGGCATCTTTCCAAGCCCAATCGCTAGCATAATCTGTTGAGGCTTGAACTGATGTTCCGTCTGGTTGTAGCACTAATGCTTTTCCAGCGCTTAAATCTTCTCTAGCTTTTTCCATTCTGCCGCGGAATCCCGACAATCTTCTTTCATATTCTTTTTCTCGTGAGATTGGTTCCCCTTGGGGCCTTATTTTGTTAATTAGTCTTCCGAGCCTACCTTCCATGAACTGATAATAACACTTTGGATTTAATTGTCAATAAGAATTTCAAAACCAAATTTTCGGAGTTATTTATGGGATTTTCTTGCTTTTGGAAGTCTTGCAACTGTTTCTCTGGCAACTTGTTCTGCGCCTTCGGAGAAAATATTTCTGAGTTCTTCCCTGTTTTCGCTTAATACCGCCTCTTGAACTCGTTTAAAATTTCGATTCGCTTCTTCGGGATGGGATTTTACCCAATTTTGGAAACCTTTGTTTGCGTTTCGTCTTTCACTCATGTTGTAAATAATAGCAGATTAAATTGGATTGTCAATACTTTCAAAACCAAATTTTCGGGGGACTATCTTTTTAGATCTACGGAATGTATTGTTTTTGATTCTTGAGGATGAGAAGTATTTACTTTCTGTATATATTCCGTTTTTGCTGTTCTTACCTTGGCAACTTCATCCATAAAACTTCCCGCTAAATAAAATATGAATACCGCTATAATGGAAAAAAATGCCTTGTCAAAATCGTGATTGTACGCTACTCCCTCTGTAAGTGAGCGGATTAACTTTGGTGCCTCATCAAAAACATATAAGCCACCAACAGCACCACCAGACATATATGAACCCACAGCTCCTACTTTTAAAGCTCTTGTAACATTTTTGTTGGGAATTAACCTTTCATCTACATGAACAACTTCCATTGGTACCCTGCTTTCATCTTCGCTAGGATAATGCTCTCTTTCGTACATGTGAGAGATTATATTGCTGTTTTAATCTAAAGTCAATTTCAAAATCAAATTGGGGTTAGGGTTGTGGGTTTGGAGAGATTGTCGCGAGCAAATTTAATTCGTCAAGAGCTAGTTCTTGAGACGCTATCTTACCCAATTCTCCTGAAAAATGAAGCGCAGCTAAGTATATGGTTATCTCTCTTATTTCTCCTAGATTAAATTCTTGTCTTATTTTTGGATCGGATAACCCTTCTACAATTACCGAAAGTACGTTTCTACTTGTTACTTGAAGTTCAGGAGATAATTTTTGAAAACCCTCGCTTCTTTCTAAGACTTCAATTCCTGCCATAATTCTGTATATTATATCAAAGTAGTCAACTTAAGCTTAAAAACCAAATTTTCGGGGTTATTTTCTATTCCGAGCTTTTCTTTAATACAGAATTTAGAGCCGAGTAAAAGACATGATGGTCCCATTTAGATTCAAAACCTTCTATATAAATACCCAATTTGTCTTTTACAACCGGGGTTTTATGCAAATATTTTAGCCCACCATCCATTTTTCTTACAAATGGAATAAATTCCCCTTCTTTTGCCACAACTCTTATTTTGTAATTTGTTTTTTCTGCCGCCTCAATATATTTGGGCAAAAGAGAAACATCTACTATTGCCGTAACTATATATCCATTTAGAATATTATCGTTATCGGTTAGGAATTTTTCTTTGTCGGGTGACATGATTGTGGATTATATTTAAGTATCAATCTAAAGTCAATTTATCTTTCTTGAGTAATGTGGCGGATTTTGAGCACTTCCAGTCTTCTTGGAGATAGATTTTCTAAATTTCCCCAAATTGCATCTATTAATTTTTCATCTTTTAAAGTCCTAATTATTTCCCTGTCTTTTGCATTTGGATGAAAACGAAATGTTCTCCTATCCATATTTTTATGTCGAGAATTCCAGCTAATTAAGTTTTCGACTCTCAGTCCAAGTTTTCTTTCCACAAGAAAGCATTATAACAAAATTAAGAAAAATGAGTGGGTCTGCTGGTTGGCATCTGAAATGTGTGCGTAACCCTTCCTTGGGTTTTATCGACGTTTTTCAGCTTTTTTCTATATTCTAAAAGATCTTTTCTTGTCTTTACACCTGCTTCGAGCATATTAAAAAGAACCTGGTATCCCGTTTCCATGGTTGCTTTTGATGTATTTCTTGAGCCCTTTTGAAGTATAACCTGTGCTTGTTTTTTAATTACACCCCATTGTTCTAACCATCTTGTCCGATTCCATTTTCCGTTACAATTGGAAATAGTATACGCTCCCATTAAGCTTAACGCCTGTATTGCATTATTTTGTTTTTTTTCTTTGAAATTTCTAAAAGTTGCATAACTATTCAATGCTTCTTGGCTCATTTGTTGAAGACTTTCAGGCTGAATATCTTTTAAGGGAACAAGACAGCTTCTGCTTACTTCTCCCACGTATTTAAATGGAGTTGATATTTTCTCTTTCACGAATTGCAATTATATTACTTTTACGATCTAAATCCAAGACTAGTTGATTTTTAATCCTATTGATGTATAATTCAAAGCCGTGATTAATATAGAGCGACAAACAGACGGAATTCAACATGAAGCTGAGTTTAGCAGAAAGCTAAGCTTATTGTTTGGTCACATAAAAGAGGAAGCAAAAAACGGCCTAAAAAATTATGGCCAATTCTATCCTGGAGAAGTTGGAAGTCCGACTTTTAGATACGAATTCGACGAAGATACAAATGAGGCGGTTTTTGAAATAGAACAGAATGATTCGTTCTTTGCAGAAGTAAGAAGGTATTTTATAAGTGATACCTCTATAAGAAAAGAAGGACACAGAGATGGTCCCGGAAGGTTTATTAAATATACAAAAGAAGAATATGATCTGGAAGAGGGCGAGTTCAAAGCAGAACCTCTACAAGTAGGTTTACGCGAGTTAGACATATTGGCCAAATTAGTTCTTTCGCCTCTGGAAAATTATCAAGAGCTTGAATCACTTCGTCATTTGCCTTATTAAAGCTCCAAAAATAAATTTTCTAATCCAAGGCGCAAGTTTACATTAGATTGTTTTATTTCCTTATAATATTGGTTTAAAACCTCAATCATTTTTTTATACTCCCCTGTTTCTTTCCCAGCTACCATTTTTTCTCTTATAAAAACTATAAACTTTTCTAAAAAGACTAGAGCATCGTTTTTTTCTTTAGAAAAATCTTGTGCAAGTTTTAGCCTAAAACCTACATCGTTCATCCTTAAATTCTCAAGTATTTCAGAATAGTTTTTTTCATCGTCTTTTGTAATTTCTACTCCCCTATCCAGCTCTACTAATTTTGCTCTGGAGTTAATTGTTGGAAGAAAAGAGTTTTCAGAAGCCAGAATAAAAATATAAGTAGAAAGGGGCGGCTCTTCCAAAATTTTTAGAAATGCATTTTGAGCCTCTGTTGTTGCACCCAAAAATGCCTCTACTACTACTATTTTTTTGTCTCCTTTTATGGGCTTTAAAAAAATTTTTGAAGACAAGTTTTTTACATCCGCAATGCCTAATGCTTTTTCGGTTTCCAGAGTATAAATATCAAAATCCGTAACCTTTTCTTTTTTCGCAAAATCTAAAACGTATTCTTTTGCCTTACCTTTGTCTTTGGAAATTATCAAAAAACTTTGCATTACTTAAAATGGGCGATTATCACAGTTCTGTCGTCAGTATAACTTTCTAAGGTGGAGCCTTTTGTAGATGGGAATTCTCCTATTTTATCAGGATCAACTTCTTCCACATATCTAAACGCTTCTTCCCAAGATTCTATTGTGGGCTTGTCTGCAATTTTAAAATAACCATCGGAAAATACTTCAAGAAGTCCAACGTCTTTCAGGTCATAAGTAAAAGTTCTCACAAATTGTTCCGGGACTTTCCTTCCATCCATTGCTCCAAAGCCTAATTCTTCTTGAGGATTATTCTGCAGTCTTGCTACCTGATTGTTTAATACATCAACTATCTCTTCTCTACCCTGTTTTAAAAGTTCGTCGCGTTCAATATCTGGATTTTCGGATTTGATTCTTTCAATGGTTTCTTTTCTTTTTTTAGAATTAATATTGTCTACCTCTTTAGAATCTTGGTGTACAGCCAATCTGTTGATTCTAAAACTTACATCCCCAACTTGTGTAATTACTATTTTATCTTCAATAATTTTTGCTGCTACGAACGAGGAAGTAGGCCGTGCTTCTGGAGAGTTTTCAATAGAAGAGAAATAGCCGTCAGACGTAAAAGACCTTTCCATATATCGGCTTACAAAATCTACTAATTCTTGCCCTGTCAAGTTCTTAGCTTCGGCGCTAGTAAGTGCTTCTGAGACAAGCTTTGCCGCATATTGTCCCCCCGACTCCTGTCCAAATGATAAGTTTCCTTTTGGCGTAGCACCATCTATAACAGCAATCAAATAATCTTTTGCAAGCCACATGTCCTCATTCTTAGATGGATCGTTTTTTGCTTTTCCTTTCGAAAGAGCTTCAACGTTAAATTTTTCAAATTCCCTTTTTTCTATATCACCTCTTTCCCCCAAATTCGAAATTCTTTCAGAGGCTCTTTTATTCAATTTAGCAAGCTGTTCGCTATCCAGGGTTTTATATTTTTCTTCTCTTTTTTCTAACCTCTCATTTATCCACCTGAACCACTCTTCCCCAAATTTTTCTCTTCCGTATAAGGCCAGCGCCGAGGCTCCACTTGGGCTAGGTGAAAAAGCCCACCATAGTATTGCATGTTCGATATCCTCTTTTGTGTCAGGTATAAACTTAATATTTATTTCTCTATCCGTTGCCCGCGATCTGATTTGATCTGCCGAAAGATTTGTCTCTGCAAAAAATATCATGCTTGGATTATTTGCTGCCTTGTTATATATAATTCCTGAGGCCTTAATATCTGTCAGTTCATTAGTTTCAATTCCAGCCTCTTCCGTCAGTTCCCTTTTTACTGTAGCAAAGGGATCCCAATTGTCCTCTCCTCTTAAATCAGTTGAAAAATTTGGTTGACCACCTGGTACGCTTAACGCTCCTGGTTTTGTTGCCGCATCTAAGCCGCGTTGCGCGACAATCAACTGTCCATCAGCTGTCTTAACTAATACATTAGTCCCTAAAACTCTTGGGGCATACTCTGCGTATCTTGCTCTTAAGTCTTTGTTTTGCATGGCTATATGATCTTTATATGAAGAAGAGGCGAGCTCTATATTTAATTTACCGTCGACCACGTTTACGCCTTTTAAGGATAATTGTGGTTCGGCTTTCAGTGGTGTTTTGCCTTCCGAAACCCTTTTGCTATTTGTTTCTTCCCAAATACTTTCAGTTTCCTCTATTAATTCTTTAGGTTTGGTTGTATTGAGACTTAATCTGGCTGAAATATCCCCTTCACCAAATTTGCCTGATGCAAGAATATCAAAGTAAGGATTTGAAATCTCTATTTCTCCGCTTTCAACAGCTTCCATAATGTTGACATTATATCGTAAATTCCCCTACTATTATAGTAATGCCCGATGTTCAAGCAGTACCTGCTGATTTAACACAAGACGTTAATACATTTACTTCGCAATCTCTTGCTGATGTTTTATTTGCCCAAAAGTTAATTTCTCAAACTCAATACGACGATATTAAGGTAAAAAGCGCAAGCAAGGGTGTTTCGGAAGACACCATGATTGAATCCATGGAGATTGTGCCCGAGGATAAACTTTATCAGGCAAAAGCGCTAATTTTGGGCATCCCTTATGTTGATATTGAAAACGCTTCTTTTTCGCCGGAAGCTTTAGGAAAAGTGCCAAGAGCTGTAGCAGAGAGGTTTAGCTTAATTCCCTTTGCATATGACGATAAAGATAAAACATTATCTGTTGCTATGGCAAACCCGGTAGACTTGGAAGCTGCAACTTTTGTAAGAGAAAAAACAGACCTACCTATTAAGACTTTTGCAGCAACGCCAACAGACGTAGCGCGCGCAATTGGCCAGCAGTATAGACAGGAATTGGTTGGAGAGGTAGGAGAAGCGATAAAAGAAACCCAAAATCTGACTGCAATAAAGACAATCGACTCGGAACAAATAGCGCAAATTATAAAAGAAGCGCCAATTGCAAAAATCGTATCGACAATTTTAGAGTATGCGGTAACCAGTAGGGCTTCCGATATCCATATAGAGCCGCAGGAAGACAGAGTTAGAGTAAGGTACAGAATAGACGGAATTTTGTATGACAGACTTTCTTTACCAAAAGCGGTACAGGAAGCGGTAATATCAAGAATTAAAATTTTGTCTGAGATGAAAATAGACGAACATAGAAGTCCACAAGACGGAAGATTTAATTTTAAAGTAGAAGACAAAGAGGTAGATCTTAGAATTAGCGTTTTGCCTACTACTTTTGGCGAAAAAATCGTAATGAGACTACTTCGAAAAAGCGGAGGAATTCCAACGCTTGAGGAATTAGGTGTTTCAGGGCCAACTAAAAAAACGCTTGAGAATGCAATACTAAGACCACACGGAATAATTATTGTTTGCGGACCTACAGGAAGCGGAAAAACTACCACTTTATACTCTGTTTTGTCAAAGCTTAATACGCCAAAAGTTAATATTTCAACACTTGAGGATCCTGTTGAATATCAAATTGCAGGAATTAACCAGGTTCAGGTAAATCCTGGAGTTGGCCTTACTTTTGCCGAAGGACTAAGGTCTTTTTTAAGACAAGACCCAAATATTATATTGGTAGGAGAAATTAGAGATCAGGAAACAACAGAACTTGCTATTCAGGCTGCACTAACAGGCCATTTGGTATTTTCTACTCTTCATACTTCAAGCGCTGCAGGTGCGTTGCCTAGGCTTTTAGATTTAAAAGCAGAAACCTTTTTACTTGCGTCCACTATGAATGCGGTATTGGCGCAAAGAATTGTTAGAAAAGTATGTCAAACCTGCAAAACTGAATACGACCCCCCAGCCGAAATGGTTGAAGAAATGAAAACTGTTTTAGGGAAGTATTTTCCAAAGGAAAAAACTGCTAAGCTATATAAAGGTAAGGGTTGTGACGAATGCGGAGGAACCGGGTATGTCGGAAGAATCGGAATATTTGAAGCAGTAAATATAACCGAGAAAATTGGAGGTCTTATTTTGCAGCATGCAGATAGCGGAACAATTGAAAAAGAAGCAATTGAAGAAGGAATGATTACAATGAAACAAGATGGATATCTTAAGGTATTACAGGGATTAACAACAATAGAAGAGGTGTTAAGAGTAGCACAGGAATAATATGGAATTAGGACAGCTTTTAGATCAGACAATTAAAAACAAGGCGTCGGACTTGCATCTTCTTGCAGGAATCCCGCCTACTATTAGAATTGACGGAGTTTTAAGGCCGCTTCAAAATTATCCGGCGCTTACAAAAGAACAAATAGAAGAAATGGCATTCTCGGTACTTAAGCCCGAGCAAAAAGAACTTTTAATTCACAATAAAGAACTTGATTTTTCATTTGGTTTTGGAGGCGGGGCTTATGGAGATTTAGGAAGATTTAGAGCAAATCTTTATTATCAAAGAGGCGTTTTGGCCGGTGCATTTAGATTTTTGGAGCCTACTATTAGAACGCTTGAAGAGCTTAAAATTCCAAAAACTGCACATACTTTCGCAAATCTAAAACAAGGATTTGTTTTGGTAACGGGTCCAACAGGACACGGAAAATCTACTACTTTAGCAGCCATAATTAACGAAATAAATGTAAATAAAGCAGCTCACATACTTACAATTGAGGATCCTATTGAATATGTTTATCCCAAGGGTAAAAGCATTATTTCTCAGCGTGAAATGGAAATTGATACTCTTTCATGGAATTTATCTCTTCGAAGCGCCTTGCGTGAAGATCCGGATGTCGTACTGGTTGGAGAAATGAGAGATTCGGAAACCATGGCAGCTGCATTAACAATTGCAGAAACAGGCCATTTGGTATTCTCTACCCTTCATACTAATTCTGCTGCACAATCAATAGATAGAATCATAGATACTTTCCCTGCTACCCAGCAAACCCAGATAAAGGTTCAGCTTGCTGCAACATTAAAAGGCATTATTTCACAAAGATTAATCCCTATGATAGATGGAGGACGAGTTCCGGCTGTTGAGATTTTAATTGGAAATAATGCGGTGGCATCCAATATTAGAGAAGGAAAAACCCACTTGATAGATTCAATTATTCAGACTTCGCAGCAGCAAGGAATGGTAACCCTTGAGTCTTCCCTTGCTTCTTTGGTTTTATCGGGTGCAATAAGCTTGGAAACTGCAAAATCTTATGCTCTGCGGCCGGAAGAGCTTTTGAGACAGACTGGTTAATTATGAGTCCCGTTAGAGACCGCTTAAGATGAAAAAATTAATTATAGAGTTCAAGAATTCAATAAACCGCTTTAATTTAAGAAAGGAGATTTACGCAAGCGTTTTGAAACGCTCGCTGTTTCTAACGGGATGAGATTGCGATATAAAGCTGCAACAAAAGATGGCAAAGTTACACAGGGGTTACTCGAAGCAAAAGATATAACATCAGCCGCTTCCTATCTTCGGGGAAAAGAACTTCTTCCAATTTCCATAACTGAAGTTGAAAACAGAATTACAAATTACATCCCCTTTTTAAATCGAGTAAAAACTCAAGATTTAATATTATTTACAAGACAAATGTCGTCTATGTTATCCAGCGGCCTTACACTTCTTCGTGCCCTTGAGATTTTAAAAGAACAAATACAAAATGCTGCAATGACGGAAGTTGTTAATTCTATAATAAATGACGTTTCAGAGGGAAGAACTTTTTCTCAAGCAATGGAAAAACATTCAAGGGTTTTTACTCCTATTTACGTTTCTATAATTCAAGCAGGAGAAAATTCAGGTTTGCTTGATAAGGTTTTATCGCGCTTGGCAGATAATTTGGAAAAGCAGGCAAAATTAAAATCTACTATTAAAGGCGCCTTAATGTATCCTGTTATAGTTATACTTTTAATGGTTGTAGTTATGGTAGTAATGTTAATTTTTGTTATCCCGCAGTTAACAACTCTTTATGCAAATTTAAATATTGAACTTCCGCTTCCAACACAAATACTTTTGACAACGTCTAAACTGTTTGCAATTTTTTGGCCGGTAATCTTAGTTATAGTAATAGTATGTTTTGTAGGATATCGTAAGTGGGTAGCGACAGCGGGGGGAAGACTAATAGTAGATAATATAATTTTAAAACTTCCAATTTTTGGCGAACTTATTAGAAAAACTATATTGGCAGAATTTGCAAGAACCTTCGGGCTTTTGGTCGGAACCGGTACCTTGGTGGTTGAAGCTTTAAACGAAACAGCTAATATTGCAGGAAATGTTCATTACAAAAATGCAATTGTTGCGGTTGGTAATCAGGTTGAAAAAGGAGTTAGCGTTGGTACATCTATGGCCTATTCCCCCCTATTTCCGCCTTTACTTGTGCAATTGGTAAAAATTGGAGAACAAACCGGAAAAATGGATGAAAACTTATCTAAAGCATCTGAATATTTTGAAAGAGAGGTAGACCAGACAGTTAAAACCCTAACTACCGCAATGGAGCCTTTTATAATGATAGTGTTGGGAATAGGAGTTGCGTTTTTAATAATTTCGGTTATTACGCCGATATATAGCCTTATTTCCAGTATTCAATAAGTACATATTGGCTATTGACAAGCAATTTTGTATATGATTATGATTAAAACATACATGAGAAAACTGCTCAATGTTTTTAAAGGAACAAAAGGTTTTACTCTCATCGAACTTTTAGTCGTCATCGGAATTTTAGGAATTTTGGCAGCAGCATTAATTGCAACTATTGATCCCTTCGAGCAGCTTAAAAAAGGGCGAGATACTACTACAAGAAACACTACTCTTGAATATTTAAATGCTCTTACTCGATATTATGCAACTCACGCAAAATTTCCTTGGGATAATGCTGTCGCAAATTGCAATGCTCCCACAACAGCAGTCCTTCTTTCAACCATGAAAGATAATTGTACGGACGCATTAGAGGACGAAGGTGAGCTTAAGGTTGGATTTGGGGCAGCTGTAGACAGTTCCGGAGTCGATGATTTAATTAAAATAAAAACAAGCGCTGCGGGTTCAGCGAATGTAACTCTCTGTTTCAGCCCAACAGCAAAATCTATAAAATCAGAAGATGCAACTAAATATGATAATAGTTGCTCAGGAGTAACTCCCCCAGGTTGTGCTACTTCAGCATTAAGATTAGCTGCTGCAGACGGGACTTGTTGGCAAGAATTTAAATAAACCTCTTTACTTGAGTTTAAACTAATCCTTTGTTATTCTTCTTATAGTGTATTTATTTGCAGTAGCCCTTTTTATTATTGGATTGTTTATTGGTTCTTTTTTAGGCGTTTTGATAGATAGACTTCCCAAGGGTAAATCTGTTTTAAAAGGAAGGTCTAAATGCGATTTTTGTAAGAAGGAATTAGCTTGGTACGAGTTAATTCCGGTTTTATCCTTTGTAATTCAAAATGGAAAATGCAGAAGTTGCCATAAAAAACTTTCATTATTCTACCTAACTATTGAGCTCTCAACGGGATTTTTATTCGCAGTAACGTATCTATTATTAATTCATAATTCAGAATTCATAATTCAGAATTTGCTTTTCTATTTGCTTATCACATCAAGCTTGATTGTTGTGTTCTTTACGGATTTAAAATACGGAATAATTCCCAATAAAATTATTTTCCCATCTGTCTTGGTTACGCTTTTGTGGCTCTTATTTAGCCAACAGCCAACAGCCATAAACCATCTGCTTTCTGCAATTGGTGCTTCTTTATTTTTAACTCTAATTTCATATATTTACTATTTAATTAGAAAAAAAGAAAGCATAGGAGGCGGAGATATTAAGTTTGCGTTTTTAATGGGACTTTTGCTTGGTTTTCCAAATATTATTCTTGCTTTTTATATAGCTTTCTTGACAGGCGCAGGATACTCTATCATACTAATTTTATGGGCAAGATTAAAGCTAAAAGATTCAATTCCATTCGGCCCATTTTTAGTATTAGGAACTTTTGCTTCTCTTTATTTCGGAAGAGAAATCTTATTCTTAATACTCCCCTACCTAGGCCTTTAGAGGGTTTTACTTTAGTTGAGCTTATTATTGTTACTGCAATTTTAGGTATTTTAGCAGGACTTGTTTTATTTACACTTAACCCATTTACGCAGCTTGCAAAAGCAAGAGATGCACAAAGGCAGAACGACATAAAGCAGCTTCAGTCTGCTCTTGATACTTACTACAACGATAATAATTACTATCCGTCGACTTCAAACCCTTGGTTAACCAGTAACGATTTGGGGCCGCAATATATTAAAAAAATTCCAGTGGACCCTGAAGGAAAGGTATACGTATATCTGGAAGATCCTTCTAGCCGTCCACAGTGGAATGCATTATTTACAAGACTTAGTGCGCTTCCTGCAACTACCATTTCTTGCCCTCTTGTGCAACTTGAAGCTGAAGTTGGCGATTGCCTGCCGGAAAACTATGAAAGCGGATACAACTATTGCGTTGTTTCAGGGGATGTAAAATGCAGCGATATTGCCTCGCTTTCTCTCCCTGATTTAGGAATTCCTACGTCTGCTCCAACACCTCCTGCAGGTGCAACAGATACACCTACATCAGCTCCTACGGCGCCTCCAGGTGCAACAAATACGCCTACACCCACCATTACTCCAACTCCTACACCTGCCGGGCCCACGAATAGTCCCACGCCTACTCCAACCCCTGTTATCTGCAGTAATTATTACGCCTATACAACGGGTCCAAATTGCAACGATTTAGGTCCAGATCCGGGTAATCAATGCACTATTCACGGAGGGTCATTTATATGCTATAAAAGTAGAACAGGGTCTATTTGCGATACTCAATTTCCCTGCGCGCAGTAAGTATGCTTAAGATAGCAAATATAAAAGGTTTTACATTAATAGAACTACTAATAGTAGTTGGTATTTTAGGTATTTTGTCGGCGGCGATTCTTGCTACGCTAGATCCTTTTTCACAATTCCAAAAAGGAAATGATTCAAGAAGAAAGTCCGATTTGTCTCAAATTCAGAAAGCAATTGAAACTTACTATCAGGATAAAGGTAGCTATCCTGGCTCTTCAGGCAGCCCGAACTATTGCCTGCGGGAATTCGCTTCTCCTTTTACAACCTATTGCGGAGACTCAAGCTTTACTCCATATATGAATGTGGTACCAAAAGATTCTAATTCCGCGAATAGATATGTTTATTATGCCTCTTCAGATGGACAGTCTTACTGGATTTATGCTAGTCTGGATAGAGGAGGCAAAGACCCGCAGGCTTGCAACTTAGGTAATCAGTGTGCGAACGTTCCGAGTGGGGCCTCATGCGGGGGAACTTGTAATTACGGAGTAGCTAGTACTAATGCGCAACCATGAATAAGATTATAAAAAAAGTTAAGGGCTTTACGCTTATAGAGCTTTTAATTGTTATTGCAATAATTGGAGTTTTATCTGCACTACTCATGGCAAACTTTATAGGCGTAAGACAGCGAGCAAGAGATTCCCAGAGAAAAGCAGATTTGCGCCAAATACAATCGGCTTTAGAGCTTTATAGGTCTGATCTTTCAAGTTATCCAACTACGGCAAGCTTTCCTGCTTGTAACTTATCCTTAATATCCGGAGGTACAACTTATATGCAGAAAGTTCCTTGTGATCCCACTAATACATCTCCTTTTGTGTATAGTTACTCATCGGGAGGTACAACATATACGCTATATGCTTGTCTTGAAAACGGCTCTGACTCTCAAAAAGACGCTTCCAAGCAATCTTCGTGCACTTTAGCTTCGTTCACAGTGACGAACCCATGAAATTAATCAAAAGAAAATCTGCGGGATTTACCTTAATCGAGCTAATTGTTGCTTTTACTATTATTTCTATTCTTTCCGTAATTAGCTTTGCTGCTTATGTAAGCTTTAGCAGAAATCAGGCAGTAGGTAACGAGGCTAATCAATTAGTATCTGTACTTAATCTAGCAAAATCAAAGGTGCAGTCACAAGTAAAACCATCATCTTGCACAACAAGTCTTGACCCGTTAGTTAATCGTACTTTAACTGAATATCGTGTTGTAATAGAACAAGCAAATAATCAATATAAATTAGTTGCGGTTTGCGGAGGGTCTCTTATTAATATTCCAATTGAAGGCAGCTCAAGCATCTATCACAAAATTCCTTCCCCAATTACAGTTGATGCTAATTACACAATAAGTTTTAACGTCTTATCAGGAGTAGTTAGTCCAACTCCCACTACCATTACTTTGAATGGTGGATGGGTTCCAAGTATTGTAAAAACAGTAACAATAAATAGCGATGGTACTATTCAATAAATTTATAAAAGAAAATGGACAAGGATTAATAGAGGCTATGGTTGCATTGGGTGCTGCTGTTATTGTAATTTCAACAATTGCAGTTGCGGTTATCACAGCTGTTAATAATTCGGACTTTTCTAAAAATCAAAATACCGCATCTGCCTACGCTCAGCAAGGTCTAGAAATTGTAAGAGATAAGGCAGAAAATAACTGGACAACTTTTTCTACATATACAAGTACATATTGTCTTAATAAAGACGTAACGGACCTAGCCACAAGGCCGGATTCACAAGGGAACTGTGCTTTAATAGATAACGTATTTGTAAGAAAAATAAATATTAGTCAGAATGATAGTAATTGTACAAACGGAACCGGAAGTAAGGTTAAATCCATGGTTTCTTGGTCTGACGGAAAATGCACGGACACTGTGAATAATAAGTACTGTCATACAGTTCAGCTTGAATCATGCATGGCAAACATTAATAGCGTTCCATCATTATGAAAAAGTTTTTAAATTCAAAAGGATATACATTGGTTGAGCTTTTGGCGGTAATTATAATTTTGGTTTCGGTTGGTGGCATAATTATAGCAATAGTAACTACTTCGCTTAGGGGCGGAAACAGGAGTATAAATGTAAATGAGGTTAGACAAGAGGGAAATTTTGCTATTACACAAATGTCGCGGATGATAAAATACGCAAAAAGCTTTGATGGGGTAAGCGCGGATGGAAGCGCAAATTCATACACAACAAGTTGCTTACCAATTACAATTACTCCGACTCCTGCACCTGTTAAGTATAAATATTTAAAAATTACCTCATTTGAAGGTGGTGTTATTACTTTTTCTTGTAAAGACGGGGCTAGCGATATTACTAACCTTCTTTCTTCAAATAGCGCTAATTTAATAAATACCAGCAAAGTAAGCCTGGTTGAAGACAGTTGCTACTTTAGTTGCAACCAGGATAATTCAATTCTTTCCCCTATAATTGATATACATTTTGATCTGACTCCCTACACTTCGGTAACTCCAGTTTTTGTAGAAAATACGCTTACTATCCCCTTTCAAACGTCTGTAGTTTTTAGAAATATTGGTAATTAAAACGATTGACAAATCTTAAATTTTACTGCTACTCTATACTTAGGCAATTTTATGATTAAAACAAAATTAGGAGGCCAGAAAGGCCAAGCTCTTTTAATTGTAATTTTGGTTATGGTAGTAGCCTTAACTATAACCTTGTCTGTAATTTCGCGTGCCGTTGTTAATCTAAGAACCACTCAGGATCAGGAAAAATCGCAACGTGCCTTAGCTGCTGCAGAAGCAGGCATTGAACAAACAATTAAAAACTCGTTTGTTCCAATTGCTCAGGATCAAAATTTAAGCAATAATTCGTCTTTTACAACTTCTGTTACACAACTGGCTGGAAATGCTCCTTTTTTAGTTGAAGGAGGTAATTTAATTACACAAAATGACGGAGCATATATCTGGTTATCCACATATAACGAAGTTGGTAATTGGACTACCCGGTGGCCTACGAGCGGCAGCGCAAACCTTGATATTTACTGGGGAGATTCTAGTGGAGATAACAATAATGCAGCCTTGGAAATTGCTGTAATTTCCGGAAGTAGTGTTGCAAATGCTGTAATAACAAGATATGTATATGATCCATCTCCAACAAGAAGGTCTTCAAACAATTTTTCTGCTCCCGTTAACTCCCCTATAGCTATTCAGGATAAAAGTTTTACTTACAGAGCAACAATTTCAATTACAGACGGAATGGTGGTAAGAGTTGTGCCTCTTTATAAATCAGCTTATATCGCAGCAGCTCCCGCTTCGGGTGCGCCTGCAATTGCTGCTAATCAGGGCCGACTTATTACTGCTGTTGGAAAATCAGACGAAACCGCGCGAAGGGTAACCGTTTTTCAGGGTTATCCCGAACTTCCTGCCGACTTCTTCCCATACTCGTTACTTGTCCCATAAATGAATAAAAAAAATTTTGGTTTAGATATAGGAGCTACGTCTTTAAAGCTTGTTTGGCTTGAGCATGATCCAAGGGGTTTTATTTTAAAAGCAGCATTAATTGCTCCTGTGCCGCCTAAAGGAATGTTATCTGAAGCACCTTTGGATGAGGAAGAAATGGCTCAAGCTTTGCGAAAAGCGGTTGAGGCAGCAGGGGTTCCTACAAAAAGAGTTAATATTGCGCTCCCTGAAAATCAGGTGTACACAAAAGTTTTGGAAATGCCTACCTTATCGGATAAAGAAATAGCAGCAGCCATTTATTGGGAGGCAGAACAATATATTCCCGTTCCACTTTCTAACATAAAATTAGTTTGGGACGTCTTAAAAAGACCGGCAACTAATAATCCAACTGATAAAATGCAGGTTTTAATGGTAGGCGCCCCTACTCTTCTTGTAAATAAATACCAAAAAATTCTATCTATGGCAGGACTTGAAATAAATGCGATGGAAACAGAAATACTTGCAACAATAAGATCAATAGTGCCTAATGAAAGTTTTCCAACAAGCCTTATTGTAAATATAGGCGCAATAAGCACCTCAATTGCGATTGTTAAAAAAGGAATAATAATTTTTACATATTCTATGTCTATAGGAGGAGCAGCAATAAATAGAGCTATAGCAACCGATTTTAATCTTACTCCTCAGCAAGCGGAAGAATATAAAAGAGTTTATGGGGTTTCCGGAAAAAGCTTGGGAGGCAAAATTGGAAAATCAACAGAACCAATACTTAGCACAATATTAACCGAGATTAAAAAGTCAATCGCTTTTTATGAGCAAAAATATAAAGACGGGGATAAAATAAGACAAATTATTCTTTCAGGGGGAACAGCAAAGCTTCCCGGAATCGAGATCTTTTTTGCTCAAAACGCAGGCATTGAAACCGCAATTGCAAACCCATGGAAATCACTCATTTCCCAGCAAATTCCTAAAGAAGTCCTTCAAAACGCCTCAGATTATCCTATCGCAGTAGGACTAGCGATGCGAGAGTATGAATAACAGTATAAATTTAGTATCAAGCCGCAATGACGCAATTGAAAGAGAGCGAAAAGTTTTTCTTTCCCTGCGCATTATTGCAATCGTTTTGCTTTCTACTATTGCTGTTGGGTCTATACTTGCTTTTATAATAACAACTACAATTCCGCTTTCAAAAATAAAAGATGAACAAACGCAAACTTTAGCAAGCATTTCTACTTCATCCAAAAAACTATCTAGTTATTATTTAATAAGAGATAAACTTACAAATATTAATTCTTTAACTACTACAAGAGCAGATTACATAAAACCAATTGAGTTAATTTTTTCAAAATTACCCGAAGGGGTTAGCATTGATAGTTTGGATATAGAAAGAAACTTAATAGAAATAGAAATTTCAGGCTCTTCCCTTCTTCCCCTAGATGAGGCCATAAAATCGCTAGTTGCCCTAGGAACGGAAGGAAAAATAATTAAGTCCGTCAAGTTAAAATCTTTAAACTTAAACGCTCAAGCAGCAAGATACTCGGTTACCTTTGCAGCAGAAAAAATATAATGGATTTTAATAAAGACATAAAAGATGTTAGGTTTAACGTAAATCTTTCTACTGTCTTAATTATTTATCGGCAGTATAAGAATTATTTTTTACCTTTTGCAATAATAGTTGCGTCGTTAGTTGTGTTATTTATTATTTTAATTCCACAGGTTCAGGGAGTACTAACTGCAAAAGAAGAGGAAAAGCGGGAGACGCAAAAATTGACGGAATTAAAAAATAGTTACAATAATTTATCTGCAATGAATGAAGCGACTCTTGGACAAAATGTAGATTCGCTCGAAAGAGCTCTACCTAGTACGAAAGATTTTGCGGGGATAATTAATTCAATATCGTCAAATGCCGTAAAAGCGGGTGTATCTGTTGGAAATTTTGAATTTTCTGTAGGCGATTTAAGTAAATCGCAAGAAGGAGTAGCATTTCCTACAATTGCTATATCATTAAACGTTTCCGGCTCTCCTAAATCGACACTTGAGTTTATAAAAAACCTTTATGAATCTGTGCCAATTGCCGAAATAACAAGCATGAAGCTATCGGGAGAAAGCACTTCTTTAAAAGTACAGTTTTATTATAAAGCTAATTCTCAGATTAGTCTAAAAAATAATACAGCAATAACTCAATTTAATAAAAATGAAACAGCGTTAATAGCAAAGATAAATAAATGGGCTGAAAGCGTAATAGCGGGATCACTTCCAATTGCAATAGGTTCGGAGGGCGAAGTGGCGACGGAATCATCAAGAGCTAATCCTTTTCAATAAGATCAGGTCTTAACTTCTTTGTAATCTTTAAAGACTCATTTCTTTTCCATTCCAAAATCTTTTTATGGTCTCCCGACAAAAGCACTTCCGGTACTTTTTGTCCATTATATTCGGGTGGCTTGGTATATTGAGAGTGTTCCAAATATGGCGAAAAAGACTCAAGCTCTGCAGACTCCTCTTTAATTACCCCTTTAACTAAACGTGCTACGCTATCCACTATTAACATTGCAGGTATTTCTCCTCCGGTTAAAATAAAATCTCCAACGCTAACCTCTTCGTCGATATATTCTTTAACTCTTTCATCGAACCCTTCGTAATGTCCGCAAATTATAATTAAATGATCTAAGTTAGAAAAACTTTTTGCTTTTTTTTGGTTAAATTGCTTACCATGTGCGCTTAGGAGTATTACTTTTTCCTCTTCCCCATTTTTTACAAATTGAATAGCTCTGTTTAGCACATCAACTCGGAGTACCATTCCCCTTCCCCCTCCGTAAGGTGTATCGTCCACTAGCTTGTGTTTTCCCAATCCAAATTCTCTTAGATTAATAAATGAAATCTGCAGTAACTTTTTATCTACGGCTCTTTTTATTATTGACTCGCTAAATACCGAAGAAAACATTTCGGGGAAAAGAGTAATTACTGATATTTTCATTAAACTAGACGGACTCTTCTAGATTTACGAAAACTTTTTCGTTTCTTTTCATTGCGATTATTTTCATTACGTTTCTTAGTCCTTTTATGACTTTTCCGCCTTTTCCAATTATCTTACCCATATCAGCAGGATCAACCTTAATAACTAAATTTACTATTCCATTTTCTGCTGTTTCGCTAATCTCAACACTATCTTCCTTTTCAACAATACTTAAAACCAGTTTATGTAACTTATCTTTCATTTATTAATTTTTCTACCGCGCTTGAAGGTTGTGCGCCAACAGATAACCAGTATTTATATCTTTCCAGTTTAATTTCTTTTTTTCCATTTTTGCCTTTTTCGTACCATCCTAAAGCCTCTACGGAATCTCCATCGCGTCTTGATCTTTTTTCTTTGACTACGACACGAAATTTTCTTTCTCCCTTTTTCCCCATTCTTGAACTTCTTATAACAAGTGACATAAATGTAATTTTACCATTAAAGCGGGCCTATCTCAAGTGGCTTAGCGCTTCTTCTGCTGCTTTTTCTTCTGCTTCCTGTTTGGATTTACCTTCTCCTTTGCCAATAGTTACTCCTTTTACCAAAACGACCACTATAAATGTTTTAGAATGCGCAGGACCTATCTCTTTTAAAACTTTATAAATAGGAGAGCCTTTTTTTCTAGACTGAATGTATTCCTGAAGTAAGCTTTTTGGATCTTTAAACGAATTAGACTTTGCCAAAGCTTCAATTTTTGGTTCAAAAATTTCTACTAGAAATTTTTCTACAACTATTATTCCGCTATCTATAAATAGTGCTCCAATAAATGCCTCAAAACAATTAGCAAGAAGAGACTGATTTTGCCTACCCTTTGATTCTTCTTCGCCTTTTGATAGTCTTAAGTATCTTCCAAACCCTAAATCTCTTGCAACTTCCGCTAAGCTTTTGGTATTAACCAGTAAGGATCTCATATTGGTAAGAATACCCTCATCAAAATCCGGATATTTTAGATAAAGATTTTGAGATACAACAAAAGACAGGATACTGTCTCCTAAAAACTCAAGCCTTTCGTTTGAAGAAATCTTTTTTTTAGTTTCGTTAAGGAAGCTTCTGTGTATAAAAGCCTGTTCGAATAATTCTCTATTTTTAAACTGTGGAAGTTGCATTGTTTTTTACCAGTTTACCTAAGGCTCCGTTAATAAAGCCCGGGCTCGTATCGCCTCCATATTCTTTTGCCAGCTCAATTGCTTCATCAACTATTACTTTTGTTGGCTCTTTCTTTTCAAGAACCATTTCGTAAATTGCTAATCTTAAAATTGCTAAATCAACTTTATTAATCTTATCGGGTGGAAATTGAGGAGCAGCTTTTTTTATATATAAATCAATTTTATCAATGTTTTCCAGTACTTTTTTTGCCTTTGGTCCGGTTTCTTGCTCATGAAATTCGGTTTTGAATAAGTCTTCGACCACTCTTTGTCTTTGTATGTGTCTTGGATCAAGGGGATTTCTCATTAAGTATTCGCCGTTTCGGCTTCTTTATCTTTTTTCTTTTCTTTCTTTACAATAATCTGCTTTCCCTTATAGTACCCGCAATTTTTACAAACTGCGTGAGCAAATGAAGGCTCATGACAATTAGGGCAAAATATATAAGAGCTTACTGCAAGTTTAATTGCCGCTCTTCTTTTTCCCTTTCTTTGTCGTGAGTGTCTTTTCTTTGGTTCTTGTGGCATATCGGTATTTTACTTGATTCGAGCTTAATTGGCAATAACTTAGTCGGGGTAAATTTTTTTGTCGCTTAATTTAACACTTTCGACAAGTTTTGGATAGTCGCTTAATTTATTAAAAATTTGCATAGCAGCTTCTTTTGTTTTTTGAATTAGGTCCAAATCTGAAAAACTAGCAATTTTAAGCATAGGAATTCCATGTTGCATTGTGCCGTAAATATTTCCGGGACCTCTTAATTTTAAATCAAGCTCGGCAAGCTTTGGGCCCGAATAAATTTGTTCCATTGCTTTAAGTCTTTTAAGCGTTTGAGGATTAGTGCTTGATGTAAATAATAGGCAAAATGATTGTTTATTGCCTCGTCCTACTCTTCCCCGCAGTTGATGAAGCTGAGCCAGTCCAAAGCGTTCTGATTCCTCAATCAGCATTATAGTTGCCGAAGGGATATCAATTCCCACCTCAACTACAGGAGTTGAAACAAGAATATCCAACCTTCTGTTTTTAAAAGCACTTAAAACATCTTCTTTTTCCCTTGATTTAAGTTTTCCGTGTAAAAGTCCAAGTTTTAAGTCAGAAAACACTTCGCTAGACAATCTTTCAAATTCTTTTTTTGCCGCTTTAACCGTAGTCATATTTTCCGACTCCTCAATTAAGGGGCAAATTATAAATACCTGGTCATTTTCTTTTTTTACTTTACCTTTTATCCATTCATATGCGTTTTCTCTTTTTAAAGGAGGTACAAGCCATGTTTTAATATTAATTCTTCCTTTTGGCATCTCATCAAGAATAGATAAGTCTAAGTCGCCATACATAGTAAGCGCTACGGTTCTTGGTATTGGAGTTGCAGTCATTGTTAAAAGATGCGGATTTTGACCCTTAAGACGAAGCATGGCTCTTTGCTCTACTCCAAATCTTTGTTGTTCATCAATCACGACTAATCCCAATTTGTCAAATTTTACCTTTTTATAAATAAGCGCATGAGTCCCAACAGCGACATCAAATCGCCTATTTATTTTCGATTCTGAAGAGAATAATTCTACAGCTATTCCCAAAGGCAAGAAAAGACTTGCAAGAGTTTTAAAGTGCTGCCTCGCTAGTATTTCTGTTGGTGCCATAAAAGCAGTCTGGAAACCGTTTAAATAAGCCACATAGGCCGCTATAGCTGCAACTACGGTTTTCCCGCTTCCTACGTCCCCCTCCAGCAATCTATTCATAGGCTTATCGCTATTTAAATCATTTAGTACTTCATCTACTGCTCTTTTTTGTGCCACCGTTAATTCAAAAGGTAAAGATTTTATAAAATCAGCGATTTTTTTATTAAATAACCCAACGTTCCACGGTTTAATTTTTTCTTTTTGCCATTCCCTTTTTCTATTTAAAGACGACAAATGAAGCTTTAGCATTTCATCAAAAGACAATCTTTCCCGTGCTTTTTTAGCTTCATTCTGATTTTTCGGAAAGTGAATTGCCTTAATTGCACTTGATAAATCGATCAAGTTATTATTTTTAATCAACTCGGCGGGTATATAATCGTCAAAGTTTTTAAGCTCTTCGAGTATCTTAAAAACCTGTCTTCGAATCCATTTTGACGATACGCCTTTTGTTTCGGGATAAATTGGCACAAGTCTTCCGGTATGAATAGTTTGATTATTTAAAATTACTTCATAATCTGGAGATATCATAATGAATCCGTTTTTTTCCTGCTGCACCTTGCCTGACAAAGATACTTCATCTTTTGCTTTTAATGCCTTTGGAATATAGGGCTGATTAAACCAAATAATATCAATTGTGCCTGTATTATCGCTGATTTTTGCTTTCTGTAGGCTTTTCCAGCGCCTGGTATAACTATTTTCAATTTTTTCCACCCTTCCTTTTATAGTAACTAGCTCACCTGCCTGGATTTGGTTAATTTGTGAAATTAGCGAATAATCTTCATATCTAAAAGGAATATGAAACAGGAAATCATATAACTTAAAAATTCCAAGCTTAGCAAGCCTTCGCGCGTACATTTTATACGACCTCGAAGCCCCTGTTATAGGCGTATTTAAATCCATAATTTAATTATTGGGGAGGAGGTATAAAGGCAAGAACAGAAGTTGCAATCAAAGCAATAGAGGCAATTGCTACTAATACTTTCCAGATCCATTGGTGTTTTCTAAAAAGTTCCATTATTTTATTTTACCACAAGTCTTCTGAAAGTCCTTTTTCCTACTCTAAGAATCCCCTCCTTAATTTTATAACTAGAGTCTTTTATTTGCTTATTATTTAATGAGACTCCTCCTTGCTCTATTAATCTTTTTGCCTGTGATTTGCTTTCAGCAAGTTTAGTTTGAATGAGAATATCGGAAGCGGTAATGTTTTCTTTAATTTTAATCTCTAGAATATTTCCCGGAGTTTCTCCCTCCTGAACAGTATTTTCAAAATCTTTTTGTGCAGAAGTTGCCTCTTTTTCGCCGTTTATGTCTTTGACGATTTCAAATGCCAATTTCTTTTTAATATTAATCGGATTTTCCTTTTTTAATAATTTTTCTAAGCCATTTATAATAGAAAGAGATAAATTTGTACTCAAATTTAAATATTGAACAATAAGTATGTCCGATATGGCCATCACCTTTGCGTATATATTTTTTGAGCTATCATCCAGCCAAATTGCATTGCCGTAAGATTTACTCATCTTTCGGCCATCCGACCCTTCTAAGATAGGAGTAGTTAATACGAATGACTCTTTGTTTTTTATGTCTTTCAATAAGGTCCTTCCCGCCTGCATATTAAAAGTTTGATCTGTTCCGCCTATTTGAATATCCGTATTAAGCATCAAGCTATCGTAACCCTGCATGACAGGATAGAGTAGCTCATGTAGTCCGACCCTTTTGTTTTCTTTTAATCTTTTTCTAATAAGTTCTCTGCCAATAAAATCTCCCGTACTAAAGTGCTGCATCAGTTTTAATATATCTTCAAAACCAAGCTGCTTTAGCCATTCGCTGTTATACTTAATTTTTACTTTTGAAAAATCGACTATTTTCTCAGCTTGGTTTTTATAAGTTTTAAAGTTTTCCTTAACCTCGTCTTTTGTAAGAGCAGGTCTTTCAGATTCTTTGTCCGAAGTATCTCCGATTAAGGCAGTAAAGTCTCCTATTAAAAAAGTAACGTTGTGTCCCAGTTCTGCAAATTGTTGAAGCTTGCGCAACGCTACTGCGTGTCCTAGATGTATTTTAGTAGATGTTGGGTCGATTCCTAAGTATACGTTCAATTTTTTTCCGCTCCTTAGTTTTCCCAAGAGAACATTTTTATCAGGTATAATATTGGCTATACCTCTTTCCAGTATTTCTAAAGGCTTATCCATAGCTAAAGTATAGCATAGAAGTTTAATTATTTGATATAATTCGAGATAGTAATGCTTGACTATTCAAGAAGATCAAGAAGAAAGAATTATTTAACCTTCAGTTTCCCGCGATTTAATATAGGAGGGAATAGGTATTTTAGAAATACTTCTAAGATGACCCTCGCAAGCCGTCTATCTAAATACGCTTTTTTCGCAACCATAGGTTTTGTTGTTCTTATGATGGCGCTTTTTGTATGGTATGGAAGAAACCTTCCAGCTCCGGGAAAACTTATTGAAGTTCAGGCAAATCAATCCAGCGGAATTTATGATAGGAACGGAGAGCTTTTGTATTCGGTTTATCAAAATCAAAACAGAATTTATGTAAAGCTTAATGACATCCCAAAATATCTACAGCAAGGAACTATTGCAATCGAAGATAAAGATTTTTATACCAACAAAGGCTTTTCTATAACAGGTTACTTGCGAGCCGTAAGAAATTTAGTTCTTCTTCAGGGATTATCCGGAGGCTCTACCCTTACCCAACAGCTTGTAAAAAATGCTCTATTAACATCGGAGCGAACAATTCCAAGAAAAATTAAGGAATTAATGCTTTCTATTCAGGTAGACAGAAAATATTCCAAAGATCAAATACTAGAAATGTATTTAAATGATGTCCCATATGGCGGAACCGCAATTGGGGTTCAAATAGCTTCTTTAATTTATTTTGACAAAGATGTAAAAGATTTATCCTTAGCAGAAAGTGCTTTTTTAGCCGGGCTTCCGCAATCTCCAAGCATTTACTCGCCATTCTCCGGAAATAAATACTATTTGCAAAGGACAAAAAATGTTTTGAATCAGATGGTTAATCAAGGATATATTACGCAGAAGCAGGCAGATAGTGCTTATAAAGAAATTGTGAGCAAAAAATTTACACAGTCGAATGTTGGAATAAAAGCACCTCATTTTGTAATGTATGTTAAACAACAACTTGTAAAGCAATTTGGCGAGTCGGCTGTTGAAGCGGGAGGATTAAGAGTGACAACAACACTGGATTATAAAATTGAGAAAGAGGCAGAAAAAATAGTTAAGGAAGAAGTCGACAAACTTAAAAATTATAAAGTTGGAAACGGCGCAGCTGTTGTAACCAGTCCAAAATCCGGAGAAATTCTTGCAATGGTAGGAAGTGCTGACTATTTTGACACCGATAACGATGGTAATTTTAACGCAGCAACTGGTTTTAGGCAACCTGGTTCTTCTCTTAAGCCAATAACTTACGGAGTTGCATTTTCAAGAGGCTATACGGCTTCAACCCTTTTAATGGATACAAAAACCAATTTTAAGGCAAATGATTCTGAAAAAGATTATATTCCCGTAAACTACGATGGAAAATACAGAGGTCCTGTTCAGGTAAGATTTGCTCTTGCAAATTCTCTTAATATTCCTGCTGTAAAAATGCTTGCTATGGTTGGAGTTAAGAATGTAATGCAAAAAGGTTATGAGATGGGAATCGAAAACTGGCAGCCAACAGAAGAAAACCTTAGAAACGTCGGGTACTCTCTAGTTTTAGGGGGAAGAGACGTAAGGCTTCTTGATGAGGTTCAAGTTTACGGTGTTTTTGCAAATGGTGGAACAAAAATTCCACTGACATCAATTTTAGAGGTTAAAGATGCTAAGGGAAATTTATTATATAAATATAAGCCCCCTCAAGCGCAAAGAATTTTTTCTGAAGAAATTTCATTTTTAATTTCCCATATACTTTTAGATAATATTGCGCGAAGTGCAACTTTTGGAACGAATTCATATCTTGTAATTTTTGGACATCCAAGCGTTGCAGTAAAAACCGGAACAACGGATCAAAAAAGAGACAATTGGACAGTTGGATACACAAAAGATTATGTGGTGGCTACATGGGTTGGAAATAATAATAACACCCCAATGGGAAATATTACCTCTGGTGTATCAGGCGCCGCCCCGATTTGGAACAGGATTATGACTTTCGCATTAAGAGGAAAACAGGATGTTTCTTTTGATAAACCAGATAACGTAATTGCTATGCAAGTTGATGCTTATGGAGGGGGTCTTCCCGTTGATGGCAGACCAACTAGAAGCGAATATTATATTAAAGGGACTGAGCCAACTGGTCCTTCAACGATTTATAAAAAGGTAAAATTATCAAAAAACCAAAGCGGAAAACTTGCAAATGATAAGGAGATAGAAAAAGGAGACTATGAAACAAAGGATTATATTGTATTTGACGAAGACGATCCTATTTCAACAGATGGAAAAAATAGATGGGTAGAGGGTATTTCTGCATGGTTACGCGAAACTTTTGCTGCAGACCATCCCGAATATTACCCTCCAACAGATGTTTCAGATTATAACCCTGGAGATTCAAAGAAAGAAGATACTCCAACCCCTACCATGACCCTTACGCCAACACCTACTCCCTAACTTGAGCCTTTAATTTATCTTTTAATATTTTTAAAATTTCTAATCTTACTTTTGATACATCCTCTTTTGTTAGATTTTTATCAAAGTCCCGGTAAGTTATATGAAATGTTCTGCTTTCATTGTAAGAGTCTTTTAAATAAACTTCGTTAATAATTTTATTTACCGAACCGATTTGATTAATAATTTCCTCTGTATCTAATGTACTAATTATGGATATATCTTCATGAATAGCAGGAAATTTAGCTAATGGTTTGTAAACTTTTTTTGTATTGGCAAGCTTAAGTAGAGTTGCAAAGCTTAATTCAAAGTCTATTAAATTGGTATCTAAAATTTCAATTTCTCCTAAGAATTCATCTCCCTTAAGAATAGAGGCTCCAATGCCTGCTCTTTTTGAGTTTTTAAAAATTAAGTCTGTAATGCCAATATCTTTTAAGACTTCCTCAATTAGTCCTTTTACTTCATAAAAGTCAGCGTTTTCTTTTTTTATGATACCGGAAAACATCAGTGTTTCTTTTGGCAAATCCCCCGTCTTTTTTTCATAGGTGTTGCTTAACTCGAAAATTTTTATTTCGTTTATACCTTTATTTTCATCAATAACCTGAAGTAAGCTTGGTACAAGCGAATTTCTCATATATTGCATGTCTATGCTTAATGGATTTTTAATTTTCAAAGCATTTTCAATTGGCCCTTCAAACTTTTCTTCAGAGACTAGTGAATATGTATAAACCTCGTTAAAGCCCAAGTATTTCATGGCGGTTTTAATTTTGTTTTCAAAATAAAAAGAGTCGTGAAATTTATAAGGTCTATTATTAAAAAACGAAGGTATAATTGAAGGTAGATTCTGATATCCATAAATTCTTGCTATTTCTTCAATAATATCCTCTTCAATTTCCATATCGCCTCTTAAAGATGGAACTTTCACTTCAAGCGTTTCTTTTACTTCGTTTACTTCAAATCCTAATTTTTCCAATATTTGCCTAGATTTATTTAATGGAATATCAACTCCTATAACGTCGGTTATTTTTTTGTTTGTAATTTTTATACTTTTTTGTTCTCTCTTATTTGGATATATATCAAGTATTTTAGATTCTATTTTCCCATCAGCGTGTTTTTGATAAAGTTCAATACCTCTTAAAAGAGCAGTCATTGCAAGATTTGGGTCAATTCCCTTTTCATTTAAGATGGCTGCTTCGGTTCTAATTCCTAAATTCATAGAAGTGTTTCTTATGTTTATAGGATTATTATTATCAACAAAAAATAAAATTCTTTTTGTATTTTCTGTAATAACAGAATTTTGGGATCCCATAACTCCAAGAAGGTCAACAATTCTTCCGTTTTCGTCCTTTGCAATAATGTCATCGCCAAAAAGAAAATGAGTTTTACCATCAAGAGTAGTTATTTCTTCCCCTTTTTGAGACCGGGTAATTGTTAAATATTTAGTATTTAACCTATCTAAATCAAAAACGTGTGTTGGATGACCTGTTTCTCTCATTACGTAATTTGTTATGTCAATAATATTATTCAAAGACCTTATTCCGCAAGCCTCTAGCCTATCTGAAATTATTTTAGAAGATTTTCTTACTTTAACAGTCATAACAATTGCACATATTCTGTTAACGATTGTTGAGTCATTTTTAACCTCAATCGGAAAAGAATCAGTTGATTTAGCAAGAAGCTCAATCTTAAATGGACTAAATTTTGTTTCAATTTGCTCGTTATATAATCCTACATTCGCTTCTCTAGCAACTCCAGTAACAGACATCAGATCAGGTCTGTTTGTTGTTACCTCAATATCGTAAACAAAATCTTCATTTATTTTTTGAATTTTTTCAACAGAAACAGATGTTTGAGATAAAACACTTGCTATTTGCTTTGTGCTTGCTTTAGTTTCCAAATATTCTCTTAACCATGATTCGGGTATTAAAATATTCATTTAAAATTGCTCTAGGAAATCAAGCTTGTTTGAGTATATTAGTCTTAAATCATCTATGTTTAAATTCTCTCTCATCATTAATACCCTTTCTACTCCCCATCCCGATGCAAAACCTTTATATTTTTCCGAGTCAATTCCTGCGTTTTTTAAAACATTAGGATGTACCATACCGGCACCACCCATTTCAAGCCAACCCTCCTTGCAGAGCTTGCATCCTTTACCTAGACACACTGTGCATGTAATGTCTACCTCAAAAGAAGGCTCTGTAAATTCAAAATGATAAGGACGGATTCTGGTTTTTATTTTTGAGCCAAAAAAAGATTTTACAAAGTAGTCAAGGGTTCCTTTTAGATGTGTAATTGATAAATTTTCGGAAACAGCCAATGTCTCAAACTGATGAAACATCGGGGTGTGCCCTACGTCAATTTGTCTTCTATAGGTTTTTGCAATGTTTAACATTTTAATAGGAGGTTTATTCTCAAGCATTTCTCTAATCTGGCCGCTTGAGGTATGCGGGGTCAATAGCATCGGTCCAAACTTATCGTGTTCTTTCTCGTCGATAAAAAACGTTTCCCAGTCATCTCTTGCAGGATGGTTAAGTGGAAAATTTAAAGCAGTAAACGAATACCAATCCCATTCGACTTCCGGATACCTAACCCTCGTAAATCCGATGCTTTTAAAAATATCTGTTATTTCCTCAATTGCTTGAGTAACAAGATGTAGATGTCCGATTGGCTCTGCCTTTCCTGGACTTGTCACGTCAATTTTTTTGATAACGTGGCTTAGGTTTTTATTTTTTAACTTTTGTGTTTGAGATTCAATTGCTTGTTCAATTGTTTCTTTTACTTCATTAGCCAGCATCCCCACAGCTGCTCTTTTCTCTTGCGGTACTTTTTTAATTTCCTTAATGGTTAGCGTCAGCTTTCCACTTTTTCCTAAAAACTGAAGCTTCGTTTCTTCCAGGCTCTCAAGGGAGTCGGCTTCTAAAACAAAAGACAGAGCGGCATTTTTAATCCCTATAAGTTCTTCTTCCATATTTTTAAGAATATCAAATCTAGCTCAATATTTCACTATTCTTATAGATTCAAGGGGCTTAAGCAAGGGTACCTTTAATTACCTTTGTGAATTTATAAATTATGGTTTGCATAGATTGTTTCTCTAAATCATTAATAGCTTCTGTTTTGCACCCTTTTTTTAAGTCTGTAATAAGCTCAGGTGTCAATTCTCTATATGAATATCCATATATGTACCATAAAGCAGGTTTTAAAATGGTTTGGTTGAATTCATTTCTTACTTCTCTTCTCCCGTATTCAATGTGTTCATCTGTTAAGGCTAGAATAGGACTTTTTGTAAGCATAACTTTTTTGTCCGTGTGCTCGAAAAGTTTCTTAGAAAAAAGACCGCAACGCTCTGCTATTAGAATGCCAGAACGCGTTTCGCCTTGCATAGCTTTCAGATATCTTTCCATATCGATAATGGCAAGTCGGCCTTGGTCTTTTATAAATTTGGGTAAAGGAGGTTCTTCTAAACCGAAAAATCTTTTAGCTTCTATTAGCATAGTGAAGATATTAGCAAAGACCAGGTTCTAAGTCAATTTTTCTGCAATACTTTACATTAGCCTTTAAATTAGACAAACTTATAATGTGTCGGAATATTCATCTGAATCAGCTTTTAGCAATCAAGAGCTTGAAGGGCATATTGATAAGGCGCGCAGAATAGTAGTTGCGATGAATGTACTTAGATTGCCTGTCCGCTCAACATTTGTAGCTGACGATTTGAGGGCAGATATAAGAGATTCCCATCAGGATTATGGAAGATTTAGATTTTGGGGTTCGATTGAAAAAAAATTTCCATATCTTGGGTTACAAAATAATACGGCAATAATTAAAGATATTAAATTACCCGAGGAATTAAGAGAAAGGGGTTTGGGAAAAAAGTTAGTGTCTAAATGGGAAGAGGCGGCGTTAAATCAAGGTATTCATAATTTTGTTATAACAAATCCAAGGGCCGAATCAGTAGGCTTCTGGGAAAAAATGGGATACGCAATTCCTAATGAACAGAGACAAAGAGCAGTTCCCTATTGCATGTTTAAAAGGAAATAATTATTTTACAGAAGCGACTATTTTCTTGAAGGTTTCAGGGTCGTTTACCACTAGATCCGCGAGAATTTTTCTGTCCAGTTCAATTTTATCCTTTTTAAGTTTATTCATTAAAACGCTATAAGAAATTCCCTGCAATTTTGCAGCTTCACCAATTCTAGTAATCCATAGCGTTCTTATATTTCGCTTTTTAAGTTTTCGTCCATGGTATGCATAGGCACCTGAGTGCAAAAGTGCTTCCTTGGCTGTTTTAACGAGTCTATGCTTTGTTCCGCGATAGCCGCGGGTTAACTTAGCTAATTTATTATGTTTTCTTCTTGAAACTGTACCTCTTTTAACTCTCATATTATTGATTTCCTAACATTTGTTTTACTTTTTTTGCAAAAGTGCCTTTTAATATCCCAGGCTCTTTTTGCCTTCTGATTCTTGATTTACTTTTATTAAGCTTCTTATGGCTGCCATACTGGTGACTAAACAAAACCTTGCCAGTTTTTGTAACCTTGAATCTTTTAGCTACTGACTTCTTTATTTTCTTTTTCATTTGTTTTTTTCCTTTCCGGTGAAAGAACCGATATTAACTTTCTTCCTTCAAGTCTTTTTTCCCTATCTACCTTTGATACGTCACTTAAATTATTTATAACTTCGCCCAAAATTTTGTGCCCAAATTCCGGATGAGTAATTTGTCTTCCGCTGAAATAAACTACCAGTCGTACTTTATTTCCGTCTTCCAAAAAATATCTTGTTCTTTTTGTCATTACGGCCAGGTCGTTTTCGCTCATAAATGGACCCAGTCGTACTTCTTTAGTTTCGGTTGACTTAGTCTTTCGTTTCTCTTCCCTTTTCTTTTTTTCTTCCTGGTATAAAAACTTTTTATAGTCAATTATCTTTGCTACAGGAGGGCTGGCTTTTGATGCTATTTCGACTAAATCCGATAAGCTTTCCTTTGCAAGTTCAAGCGCCTTATCTTTTGGCATTACGCCTATTTGCTTTCCTTCTGAATCTATTACTCTTAGGGTACTCGCAAATATGCGCTCGTTTATTCTATAAAATTTTCTATCCCTATTTTGGTTATACCTTTTTATCAATTTCTTTTTTTAATTTTTGAAGAAAATCGTCCAGGCTTGTCTTGCCTAAATCTTTTCCTTCTCTGTCTCTTACCGAAACACTGTTTGCTTCAGTTTCTTTCTCGCCTATTATAGCTAAATATGGGACTTTTTGCAAAGCAGCATCTCTTATTTTAGCCTGAAGCCTTTCAGATCTACTATCTAGCTCAACCCTTACTCCTTGTGCAGTAAGCCTTTCCTGTACGTCTTTAGCATAATTTAGCTGTGAATCTGTTATGGGCAGAATTGCAACCTGAACAGGCGAAAGCCACAAAGGAAAAGCACCCTGATAATGCTCAATTATCATTGCAAGAAATCTTTCATAAGATCCAAAAGTTGCCCGATGCAACATTATTGGTCTTACTTTTTGATTACTTTCGTCAATATAGCTAAGGTTGAATCTTTCAGGCAAATTGAAATCTACCTGAATGGTTGATAATTGCCATTCTTTTCCCAAAGAGTCTTTTATCATTAAGTCCATTTTGGGTCCGTAAAATGCAGCTTCTCCGTCTATTCTTTTATATTCTATTTTTAACTCATCTAAAATTTCAGCCATTAAGTTTTGCATTTTTTCCCATGTCTTTTCGTCTCCTAAGTATTTATTTTTGTTATTTTTATCCCACGCGGAAAGTCTTATCCAATATTCAAGGCCGAAATCTTTAAGCATTATTTGGTTAATTTCTAATGCTCTTCGAAATTCCTCTTTAATTTGATCAGGTCTGGCAAAAACGTGAGAATCGTCTAGCGTTAGTCCAAGAACCCGTACGAGTCCTTCTAATTCGCCTGATTGTTCTGATCTATACTGAGTAGTGGTTTCCGCATATCTTTGAGGCATTTCCCTATAGGAAATGGGTTTTCGAGCAAATATTTGTATGTGATGTGGGCAATTTGCCGGTTTAAGATTGTATTCTCTTCCCTTTGCTTTTATAGTAGGAAACATATCTTCTGAAAATTTTTCCAGATGACCGGATTTCTCATAAAGTTCTTTTCTTGAAATATGAGGAATCCAAACGAATTTATACTCGTGTTTTTCAAGAATATCCTCAATATATCCTTGCAAGATTCTTCTAAGCATTGCGCCCTTTGGGGTAAAAAGCGGAAGCCCTGCGCCTACTAGATCTGAAAATGTAAATAAATCCTGTTCTTGTCCTATTTCTTGGTGACTTTTATTTGCCATGTGCGTATTTTATCACAATAATCATCTGAGAAGCTCGGGGTTTTTGGAAAGAACGAATTTTATAACATCCGCTACAAAATTTCCAACAAAAGGAACTAGATTTACATTCTGCACAATTACTCCTAAAATTGTTAAAACTATGGCTAGCCCAACGGTTGCACCAAGTCCCCAAGCTATTCCACCTATAAAATTATTAAATATGATCTGTCTTTTACTTTTATGAAGCGCCTCGTGTCTTTCCATAATTAAAGTCTATTTAAGCAAGTCTCTTTTGTCAACTAAAGCCCAAGTGACGGGGCAATTTGCTGCATAGAGGTTAAAACTATTGAAATAAAGTCTTCCAGTTTAATTTCTAAATGTTTTTTACAGTTTTCTATTGATTTTCTGTCCGCGCCTTTTGCAAAAGATTTTTCCTTATATCTATTCATTACAAAATTTAAATCTATGGAGGAAAGCTTTTTGTCCGGATGAATTAGCGCAGCTGCAATAATTAAGCCGGTAAGTTCATCACAGCAAACAATTGCCCAATCCATCAAAGACTTGGGACTAACTTTTGTGTATTTATGATTGTGGGCTTTAATTGCATAAATAACATCTTGCGGAACTTGATCTTTTAATTTCTCTTCTAAAATTAGCGTGTGTTTTTCGGGGTGTTCCTTAGATTCTTCGTAATCTGCGTCGTGAAGCAACCCAACCATACTCCATTTCGCTTGCTCTTCTTGATTAATCGGCTGGTTTTTTGGTTTTTGGATCCAATTATAAATCCCAATCATTGCTGCTTCACAGGCCAAGTGGTGTTTTATAAGATTTTCGCTTTTTACCATTTGGTTTAAAAAAGCGTATGCGTCGTCTCGTGTCATAAAACTATCTTAACACAAAGGATGATTTTTGGGGAAAAAGGTGGGCCCGAGAAGAGTCGAACTTCTGACCTTTGCAATGTCAATGCAACGCTCTAACCAACTGAGCTACGAGCCCTGGGCTTGTCTATTTTAACAAAACAAGCCTATTCAATCAAACATAGATTATTTACTCCTGCTTGCCATTTGTGGCGCCCTTCCAAATGGTGCGTTTTCCCTTGCTGATTCTCCAAAAGGCTTTTTAGGCTCCGGCGCCACCGGTTTTTCAACAGGCATTGACGGACCATGATGAACTACAACTTCTAAGTTTTTTTTGCCTTGCTCTACCATAAATAAATCACCCCCTTTATTTTTAGCCAAATTATTTTTTAGATAAATTCTGTCCGTTTGATCTAAATGCAACCTCAGATCTTAATAGTTGATTACGGAAATCCGGTCTTCTGCCGGTTGCCCTAGCCCTATCAACTCTAACATGATATTGAAAATCCATTTCTTGATTGAATTGCTCAACAGTTCTTCCTCGTAGTGGATCGCGTTCATTTTTGTAACTCATAATTTCACCTCCTATTCCAACAAAAAACCTCCCTTTTGGGGAGGTATTCCGTACGTTTACCTTACGAGAATTACCTCCCTAACGGGAGTTAATAATTCTATTAATAAGGTTAAACTTCTTACTCACAAATTAAATAATATAAAATGTACAAAGTAAGTGTCAAGGGGTATTTTAACCGGTTTGTTGTGCAACTACTCGCTCTCCAGACAAGGTAAAACTTGTACCCTGGGATTTTGCAAGGCTCCAAAAGTCTTTCTTAGATTTCTTTCCTGCTAGGGCTGACATCCAGTTTGCAGAACTCTCAATTCTGACCCTAGCTGCTTGAATTGTAGATAACATCCACTCTACAAAATTTAAGTGATACTTACCCGGTTTAATATTGTCCTGAATAGTTTCTGTTGCTACTTGTTTAAAAGAAATCTCAAGTTCCTTAGATTTTTCGGTAATTTTTTTAAGCTCAATTTGAATTTCCGTTAGCCTTTGTTTAATTTCCTGATTATCGGCATTTCTTCTAATAGTTTCTGCATGAAGAATTTTATCTACATATTTTATATCCGGATCGCCTTCTGCAGCTCTTTCTTTTTTTTCTTTCTTAGTAAAACTTATTTCTTCCCCCTCGTTAAGATCTCCGGCTAGTTTTTCAGCCCTAGAAGCCTGGTTTTGAGCTTCTTGAGCTTGTCCCAAGGCCTGCTTCATAAAAACTTTCCATTCTTCATTAAGTTCACTTTTAACAGTTTTTGAAGCAGATTGAATCAACTCGGCTCCAATTTCGTCGAGGTTTTTCTCTCTAAATGTTTTTAAGGGATTTTTACTTGCCATACGTGCCTATATATATCACAGATTACGTAGATAATCAAGCGTTTTTTGCTGTCTTATAATACTTGCAACTAAGTATTTATTGTTAGTTAGACTTTTTCTTTCTTCCTCTGTTTTTGCAGCTTTAATTGCTTCTTCAATCTCGCTTTCTTCTACTTTTATATTTTGTTCATTTGCAATTTGTCCAAGTATAAACTCAATCTTAACATCAGACTCCGCTTTTTTGGCATAATCTGCTCTTAAAGCTTCAATTGTTTTGCCGCTTGAAGCTAAATATTGATCTAGCGTTAAACCCAACCTTTTAATTTCATCTAAGGTTTGAGCCAAAAGTCTTTCTACTTCCTGGTCTAAAATTACCTTAGGCACGATCAACTTAACGCTTTCAAGAAGCGCTTTGGCTATTTCATCAAAACTTACAGCCTGATTTTCCTTACCGGGAACTACAATTTTAGATTTTGCGGTAACATTTTGTACACCCTCTTTATAGTTACCAAGATCGATTTTTGGCATTTCGCAGGTTTGGGCAATAAATTCCCAGTCTTTATCGTCATCTATTTTTTGAACATGAATTTTTGGAGAAATTATAGGATTTAAGGCATTTGTTTTAACTGCTTCTGCATATGCGCCCGGCAATATTTTTCGAAGTATATCCTCTTTTATATGTGCTTTGTCTAAGCTTTGCTCAACCTTTTCAAGAGGCGCCATGCCTTTTCTAAAACCCGGCAATTCGGCTTCTTTTACGTGCTCGTTTATTACTTCTTTTTTTGCCTCAACAATTGCGCTCCAAGGAACAGTTACCGTAAGTTCAATTGTTCCGTCTTCCTGTTTTTTTATTTGAGATGTAATTTTCATAAAATTTGGTGCGGACGAAGGGAGTTGAACCCCCACGCCCTTGCGGGCACAAGGTCCTAAACCTTGCGTGTCTGCCGTTTCACCACGTCCGCTCGCCCCTATACAACGAGTACATTATAGCCTAATTAGAAGGAAAGCGAAAGTGAAGATCTTGCGTCGTTAAGCGCAAATTTTTGGATTGAATTTAGGTGTATTTGAACACTATTTGGCCATGCCTGTGAGGAAGCATAAATTCTTCCTATTTCGTAGATATTTTTAGCTCCCCATCTGTTCATATATTTTTCCCTTAAGCCCTGAGAGATTGTGCCTATTCCCTCTTTCCAGGAAGCAAATCTTATTACGTTGTCTCCATAAACTCCCCAACCCCAGGCATTATAAGAGTTGTTGGGAATAGCAAGTCCAAAAGAAGACTCAACGCCTGCAATAGCTGCAACCAGCTTCCAGTCTAAGTTATATTTATCCGCATAAAAAACAAAATCCTCTGCATTTTCTGCAAGCGGAGAATTTCTGCTTTCAAGATAAGAACGCAGTATTTGTACACGTGAATCGAAAACAGCATTAGTTTCTGTATCTGAAACTATTTTTGCAGATGACGCAGACGCTTTTTCCTGCGCAAAAGCATTTTGTGGAGTTGTTAATATTATAGCCGCAAGTATTGCGAGCAGTAATTTTTTCATACTTGTGTGGGCTTTTTTGCCCAAAAAAAATCCTAACGTATGTATTTGGAAGGACATACCTTAGGATCTGCGGAGAGTATATCACACAACTATAGGTTTGTCAAGTGGTTAACTATGGGCTATATTTCCATGCGCTCCATGAAGCCTAAAACTCCTTTAGCCCATGAGCCGTTACTGGAAGGCGTGTATTTGCTCATTATCTGTTCCGGTGTTTCAAGTCCTTGATCTTTGTATTTTGTTGCCAGTGTTTTTGTAACTGTTTCTATTGCAATATGATAGTTATCAAACCGCGTAACTTTCTTTCCATAAATACCAAACCCCCAGCAATTATATGAATTTTTCGGTGCTTTTTTGCAAAGAGTTGATTCCTGCATGGCAATTGCAGGAATTAGTCGGTAGTCCAGACCGTATTTATCTGCAGTGCTTACGACAAATTCAGCATATGGGCTAAGTGAGGAATTATACCTATCTAAAAAGGCTTTAACAGCCTCAATTCGGCCGTCTTTGGAGTTCATTTTAAGTACATATGCGGTATTAGAGCCTGGAAGCGCAGCGTAGGCTACTTTGGGAGCCCTTTGAAATGTCAAGAACGAACTGGCATTTTGGGAGTTAATATAGCTATAAAAAAGAAGTGTTAAAATAAGAAGAACTGGAGTAAGAAAGAAAACATAGGCAGACAGTAATATCTTTCTCATTTATCTTTTAGATTGGCAGATTAATGTGTTTTTGTCAAGCTATTTTAGTCTAATTTGAGCTCCGGAGGATTTTCTGGTATACTCTTTTTCATTCGCGGGAGTAGTTCATCGGTAGAATGTTTCCTTGCCAAGGAAAAGGTAGCGGGTTCGATTCCCGTCTCCCGCTCAAAATACCCTCGAAATGCTACAAAAATGCAGAAGAAAAGTTAGTGGATTTCGACCTTAGCTTCATAGGCCAAATTTCTAGCTTCCGCGTAGGCTTTAGGAAATTTACTTTCATTTCCCATTATTCTGTCTGCGAGCCCATTTTTTATCTCAAATCCCGCAATTATCCCGCTAATTGGATTTACTGGCTCTATTAATGCAGTTACGCCATCCATGTATGCCACAACATAATCATTTATTCTATCTTTGAAAGTTTCCGTTTGAAAATAATAGTCCGTTACTTTGTTTGAGTCGTATGTTCTGCGTGTTTCTTTAGATAACCTACCACTAAAAGTTCCATCTTCTGTGCTCCAAAAAACTTTTTCATTTATAGGTTTGCCATTGGTTCTAGCAGCAAGTACATCAAGATCTAATTCGGAAACAGGAACGAAAGATACCTCCTGTTCTTTCTCAGGGAGTAAAGGTGGATTATTGTCTGTTCTCTCTAAAGCGACTGACATAACATAAGGATGATATTCTACAGGAAATTTGTCAATAGTCAAGTGCTCTAGTATAATATTAGTCTGTAAGCTGAGATAGCCAAGGTGGTCAAGGCACCTGTCTGAAGAACAGGCTATGTGTGTTCGACTCACACTCTCAGCACAATTCGACAAGCTTAGTACAAGCACTTGCGGATGTGGTGAAATGGTATACACGCAGCCTTGAGGTGGCTGTGCCGTAAAAAGCGTGGAGGTTCGAGTCCTCTCATCCGCACAAATTACCTTGGGTACTTAGCTCAGTGGTAGAGCGCTTCGTTTACATCGAAGATGTCGGGGGTTCAAGTCCCTCAGTACCCACATATTAGGCACGCTCAGCGTAAACAAAGCCCAGGTGGCGAAACCGGCAGACGCGCAGCGTTCAGAACGCTGTGTCCGCAAGGACTTGGGAGTTCGAATCTCCCCTTGGGCACATGAAATACTTAGTCATTCTTTTTTCCTTAGTGACACTTATATCAATGGCTTTTTTTATAATTTCGAACAAGGGGAATATTTCACCAACTCAGAAAAATAACATTACACAAACAAAAAGTACTGAAAACAAAACATCAGAGCCGGTTATGGTGGTTACAGATAATTTAGATACTCCATGGTCCATTGCTTTCCTGCCCGATAAATCTATGCTGGTTTCTCAAAGAAACGGTATAGTTTTTCATATATCAAAAGACGGTAATGAAGAGAAGGTCGGGGAAATTCCTAGCGTAAAGGAATATGGCGAGGGCGGCCTCATGGGGGTTGCTGTGCATCCCAATTTTTCCGTAAACAGTTATGTCTATTTTTATTACACGTACAGCGAAAACGGAGTTAATACATTAAACAGAGTGGTTAGAATGGGCTATAAAAATAATAGACTTGAAAATGAGCAAATAGTTGTAGACAAAATTCCGGGAGGAATCTTTCATAACGGCGGAAGGATAAAATTCGGACCAGATGGTTTTCTTTACATAACAACCGGTGATGCAACAAATCCATCATTATCTCAAAATAAAGATTCATTAGCCGGAAAAATATTAAGAGTTACAGATGATGGTAAGCCTGCGCCCGGCAATCCTTTTAAAACTCAAGTCTACTCATTTGGTCACAGAAATCCCCAAGGCTTAGCGTGGGATTTGGATAAGCATTTATGGGAAACAGAGCATGGTCCATCCGGAACATGGCCAAATTGTTGCCAGGATGAAATCAATGTGATAGAAGCGGGAAAAAATTATGGCTGGCCGGAAAACGTTGGGGATAACGTTAAAAGCGGAGTTGAAGCTGCAGTTTTGCATTCAGGCCGCGAAATTTGGGCTCCGGCAGGACTTGACTATTTAAACGGGTCATTGTTTTTTGCGGGATTAAGAGGAGAAGCACTTTATGAATACAAAATTGCAACAAAGAGACTTACAGCACATTTTAAAAATACATTCGGAAGAATAAGAGATGTGGTGGTTGGCCCTGATAATATGATTTATATCACAACAAGTAATCTTGATGGTAGAGGGTTGCCAAAAAGAGGAGACGATAAAATTATCAAAATTAACCCAGGCAAACTTTAGTAATGAGTGCCGCGGGAGAGAGTCGAACTCTCACGTCCGATTAAGGACAAAGGCTCTTAAGGCCCTCGTGTCTGCCATTCCACCACCACGGCTCGTCAATTCTTGTCCCGCAAAGCGAGGCAAGCGGACAAGACATGACGTAAAATCATTTTACAAAAGCAAAGAGTATTATTCAATAGCTTCAAATGTGCTGCGGAGGTATTACGCCTAAAGACTTTAGTGAAAAATCTAATAAATTTTTCATTTCCTGCCTTCTGTCGCTACTATTAAGAAGCACACTTATAATTTGATGTTCCCCATACTCCAAGTATGTAACTAAACAATATCCTGCTTCATTTGTAAATCCAATTTTTACACCCTTCACACCAGGATAACTTGAAATTAAATTTGTTTCGTTTTCCATAATATATGCTTTGTGCGTTGGCGATGCCTGAATGGTATATATAAACGTTTTAGAAACGTCTCTAAATGATTGAAATTTATCTAAAGCATACTTTGTAATCACTACCAAATCTTTTGCCGTAGAGTGCTGGTTTCCGTCTCCTTCAAGACCCGTAGGGTTAGTAAAGTTAGTATCTTTTAAGCCTAAATCCTTAGCTTTTTTATTCATTGCCGCAATAAAAGCTATTCTTCCGCCGGGGTAATTACTTGCTAAAGTTTCTGCCGTATCATTTCCGCTTCTAAGTATCAAACCATACAACAATTCTTTCAAAGAAAGTACTTCTCCTGCCTCAAGTCCCATTGAATTTTCTCCGACTAAATCTTCGCTTTTAACTAAATATTTATCGTCTTTTTTTGGATTTTCTAAAGCTACAACAGCAGTCATAATTTTTGTTAAAGAAGCAATTGGAAGTTTTTGTGAGGAATTTTTATCAAATAAAATTTTTTCGTCCGTTAAATCGTAAGCAAATGCAGACGTGGCAGATACAAAAGGCGCTTTGGCAGAATCTTTTATTATATTTTGTACCCCTGAAAACCAAAAGTAAGTATTAGGAAGAGGAGAAACAATTTTTCCAAAAGTATCATTTTGAAAATTTAGAAATACTAAATAAAAAACAATTACTCCAAATAGTAGCAAAATAAATCCCAAAAAAACTTTAACCTTTGACATAATAGTATTTTACAAAATTTTAATATTTATTGAAGCATTTAATCATATCTGATACGATTCTTAAAATGTCTAAGGCCTTATTTCTATCACTCTTTGTTAGTATTTTAATATTTATTTTTTTTATTACAGTAAATATAAATTTACCATATGTCGGACCTAATGCAACAAATTTTAATGTATATTCTCTGATTGCTCATAACTTTAATAAGTTCGGGTATTTAGAAACAAAATTAGCTCCAATTATTTCTGTAAGCGAAAAATATCCTGCAAATCCTGAATATTTTTTCCACCACCCTACTCTATTGTCTTTTACAGAATCTATACTTTTTAAAATATTTGGTGAGCAGTTTTGGGTAGGAAGACTCACGGTAATTTTATTTTCTTTAGGATCTTTATTTCTTATTTATCTGATAGGAAAAAACTTATTGAACGAAACTTTCGGAGCAATCTCGGCTTTGGTTTTTACGCTTATCCCCGCGTCAACAATATGGGGGAAAATGATTGGTCAAGAACCGCTAGTTTTATTCTTTTGTCTTGCAGCCCTGTACTGCTCATTGATTTTTCTTGAGAAAAAAGAAAACAAGTATCTTATTCTAGCTGGTATATCGTTGATTCTGGGAACGTTGAGCGACTGGCCTGCAATAATTTTTGCATTCTCGCTAATTTTTCTGTTCAGGAAGTATAGTGAGGTGCGTAAGTATTCTTACGTACTAGTAGTTGCAGTAGGAATGTTTTTACTTCTACTTTTCTATACATACTTTTTAAGAAATGGATTCTGGGATTTACAAAATGCCATTGGATTAAGAACTGCATTAGGGCTTTCAAAAGACTGGTTATTTTTCTTGCCCACGCAGCTTATTAGAATTTTAATTTACCTAAATTCATTATTTGTTTTGTTTACCATTGCAGTTGGTTTATATATTTATAAAAAGAATAAATTTAAGAATTTGGACAAAACAAGCTTGACCCTTTTAGTATTTTTTTCTTTCTTTTTAATTCACCAATTATTGTATGCTCAAGCAGTATTTTCCCATAACTATCTTTTGTATTACAGCATACCTTTTTTTGCATTCGGTTCTTCCTACTTAATCTATATTCTTTATACGAATAAGCGTTATACTTATCTATCTTTAGCAATTCTAACTTCGTTTATATATTTGATTGTTATTTCCGATTACAAAAACAAACAGGTAGAATCAAATTTGTGGAGGTACGAATTTGCCCAAAAAATTTCTTCTTATATTCCAAAATATGAAACTGTAGTTTTAAATCAATCGTATTCAGTTGATCCTGATTTGCTTTGGTATCCATTTTCAATAAACGTGATGGTGAGTGACGATAAGAGCGCAAATTTTTATTCAAAAAACTATAAATATTATATTTATTCCTGCATAGATTCATGCCCAACAAACATAAAATTATTGAATACATTAGGAAGCGAACATAAGACTACTCGCATTAAGACAACTCAGGCAGAAGCATATGTTATTTACCTCAATGAGAAAAAAAATGATGAAGATTATGTTTTTCTAAAAACAAGCCCATCGAATTTATTGGATGGAACTTTTGTAAAAAAAATATACAATAATCTACGGAGCCTTTTATATACATCTCAAATCTAGTAAAATACACATATTGCCGAGTCGTCTAATGGTAGGACAACGGACTTTGGATCCGTTTATTCTGGTTCGAATCCGGGCTCGGCAGCTTTCCCTTTAAATTTACTACCTCGTCTGCTATAATTCCCTCCTATGATTGAACAACGTTTCAGACAGCGTACTGAAGAAGAAGGTAGAGAGTATTTAGCAAAATGGGAAAGCCTTTTTTTGGGCATGCTTGCTGCTTATACTAAAACTGGACGTTCCTTTTATGATCTTGAACCCTTAATAGAATTTGTGGGACCGGAAGGAAAGTTTACAGTTGCTCCGATTGCGTACTTAATAAATAAAGATATTAATCCCAGGATTATAACAGTGGACATATATAGAGACGGCGAGGTTATTCAAAGGGCAATGGCTTTAGCGACTTGGGAAAATGGCAGGCCAACTGTTAGGCGTGAAGATATTGATCAAAGAACGACTTTGGGATACGAGCAGTATAATTTTGATCAATTTATTGATTTAGCGGCGAGGGCTCTAAATAATCCTGAAATACCCGATAGTTCCCCTTCCAACTAAAAAACAATCTCATCTGAGTTTAGATAAAGACACTGCTATAATGACTAAACGGATCTTGACCGGTATGCTCAGCATAATCGTTCTTCGAATTTAACTTAAGTAAAAGTAATTAAGAATCGAACTAAGTCCTGCTTCGGGGTTTATGTTTCTTGTGATATTCCCATAATTCAGTAGGCGCACTGTCTTCTTTTGTAAGTAAGGCGATAGGTATTCTTGACGGTAATTCAATCCAATGCCCATCAAGTCCGCCAGTTATGTGTATTAACACCGAACTATTGAACCCAACTCTAGGATTTGACAAAACTTCATCTCCAGTTGCCAAAATGTCTCCAATTTTTAATGCTCTCGGTTGAGCTAGTCGCTCAGTTCTTAAAAGATTTGTGCCATTTCCGTATTCCTTTAGGTGTCTTTCAAATCCATAAGGCCTACCATGTTCATCCATAGGTCTACCTGGTATTTCTCTTTCTGCCATAAAAAAATGCTCTTTCGAGCAGTTGAAATATGTTACATCCGGTAAAGTTTGTTGTCAATAGTTAAGGTCACTAAATATTGGGTAAATTCTGATATAATAATTCGGTTACCCGGGGTGTAGTTCATCGGTAGAACGCTCGGTTTGGGACCGAGAAGTAAGAGGTCCAATTCCTCTCACCCCGACACTAAATCTTATTTACCTCCAAAATACCAAATTCCACTTACAATTCCTAAGTTGAGGGTGAATATTAATATTTGACTAAAGAAAATCCAAGTCTTGTGATGTTCTTTCCAATAAAATAGCCATAAGAAAGATGAAATTGTATAAGCTCCCCAAGTAGTAAAAGATAATCCTGCAACGTCTTGCTTTGTCCATACCTGTAAAAATTGAGGAATAGTAAATAAAGGACCTAAGAAGGCAACGATATACATTATATGATCAAAAAGACTTACCGGTTTTTTATGAAGATGCTGGTGCATTCCTTGCAACATAGAGTTATCGTATATTAATTTTAAATTCTTGACAAGATAAGAGCTCCTGACGTGATCTTAGCCAGACTGCCAGAGTTTATCAGATTGTTCCTATCTGACGGTCTATTACCGGATTTAGTCTATACCTTAGGTCTAAAAAATGCATAAATATGCATAGTTATAAATCTTTCCAGTTAATAAGTTTGATTCTTAAATTTTTAACTTCCTGTGCTATTCTTTGAGAAGTAAGTGTTTTTAATTCTAGCTCGCGCTGCTCAGAATAGGAACTTTTAAGATCAGCGCTCAATATTCCAGGATGGCACATTAGTTCAGACGTGCCTTCTGGCAAGCTGTTGAGAATTTTAACTAGATTTGCGATAGATATAGCTTCCATTGACGGCATACCAAAGAAAGAATTAATGAAATTAATTTGACCTCGGTAGGGTATGTAATTCTCTTTACACCACTTGCGGATAAATGGATAAATCCTTGGCATCTTATGAATATGATGGTGACCATCTATGTGATCGGGTAGCATTCCCACCAGTTTATTAAAAGCGTCTATCTGATTAAGAAACTCCTTCTTGGTTTTTTCTATAAGTACCGAGGCAATTACTCTTTTAGTTTGCCAAAGTGCTGTAAAATCATCATCTTCAATTTGAAAGTGGAGTCCTAGGCTAAGTTTTGGATTTTGTTTTGCAAGCCTTACTCCATGTAAAGCTGCCTTACTATTTACCATAAGAGAAGTGCTAGTGACTATGCCATCTCGATGAGCTTTGACTATTCCTTCGTTAATTCCATTGGAATAACCAAAATCATCAGCATTAACAATAAGCCTTTTCATTACTGTATATTTTAACAGAAGTTCGACTCCCGTAAGGGTGTTAGGTTATAGGGTTAAATTTAGACAAATTTTAGAACTCTTCCGAAGCTAAAACTTGCAAAGTTCGATCTTTTTCTATGGAGCGGGTGAAGGGAATCGAACCCTCGTATCAACTTTGGAAAAGTTGTGTTCTGCCATTGAACTACACCCGCGTAAAGAATATTATACTAGACTGAACTTATTTGCTCAAGATTATATTATTTCAAATAGAAGTTTAAATACTTCGTAAAAACCCCAAAGCGCCAGTACTATAAATGCCAGTCCTCCGATAATTAAAACAACAGGATGACGTACTACTTGGACCGTCTTTGAGGGCCAAATAAACAATCCAATATTTAAAATCATATGCCCAAGCATTACTCCTAATGCAAATCCAAATAAATTAACTACGTCAAAAAGAGGAATATAACCTGCAAAATCATCTAAGCCCAAAATAAACGGAATGGTAAAAGAAAAAACCGCCAAGTTTGTAAAAGAAAGTTTTTTTGCACGTGTTAAATTAAGGTGAGGAACAAAATATCTAAGAATAGGTCGGAATAACTTATTTACAAAATTTAATTGAGACTGAAGAAGATACACCGGCATTTTAATATCTATTAAGAAGCTTTTTCTTTGTTTAAGAAATTCTTCTAAGCTTTCCTGAGCCATTCTAAGAAGTACAATAGAGGCAACAAAAATCATAATCATCATTAGAAATGGAATTTCTTTAAATACTACCCAAACGATTAAAACTGCAAACGTTCCGAATGCATTCCCTACAGCCGTTCCAAGCTCTATTGCAATTCTTTTTTGCCAACCGGGGTTTGTATGCATTAAATTGCCGATAAATATTGCAAAGTCTATTGCGGTTTTAAGATAAATAGCAATTCCGATAAGAATATCCCGTTTTCTAAAATCTAAAACTATTTTGTCAGTTAAGGGAAATGTATTTAAAATTAAAAGAAGTCCGTACAAAAGCGTTGAAAGGACAAAAAATGTAAGAATTGTTAATGCAACCGGGATAACTTGACGAATAAAAACTTTTTTCATTGATAAATTCTATACGATTATACAATAATATTTAACTTTCGTTCTGAACTTATTTTTGCTAAAATACAAACATGGCCCTGTAGCTCAACGGATAGAGCGAGTGCGTTCTAAGCACCAGGTTGGGGGTTCGATTCCCTCCAGGGTCGCAGAAAAACTTTCGTGAGCTTTAGCTTGTGGGAGTTTTTTGCGTCTTGCAGTAATCGAACCTGCCGGACGAACGTTAGTTCGGAGGCGGGGTCGCGAAGCTGCGAAGCAGAACTTGTGACTTCGATTCCCTCCAGGGTCGCACTTCGGCAAGCTCACAACAAGAAAATCTATCTAGTAATTCCAAGCAGCGGATACTCATCCCACAAGCTGGCTATATATAAGCAGTTAAAAACTACCCCTAAGGTTATAAGCAAAATTGCGGGTTTTGAAAGTTTGGGTTGCAAAGATGGTATAAGCATTAAGAAAAGAAACGGCAAAAAATCCAAAGCATAACGGTAGCCAAATTGTGCAAATCCAATGCTATACCAGGTAAATATCGGAAGTGCGATTGCCACAGTTGTAACTAGAGATGGTACATAGTACAAATTTCGCTTAAAGCGGAAAAGTAGCAGGAATAATGGAGATGTAAACCAGATTGCCATTCCCCACGGATCCGCCTTAATAAAAGGAAATTTAAATACAAAACCGTCACGGAAATATAAAATTGGTTCAGGTGGTTTTACAAAAAAGCTATATAAGTTTGCCGGAATATGAATTAATCCCCTCTCTGCATATTCTTTATTTTTAGACAGAGGATATGGGTCTTGAATATGGTATCCATATCCGGTTTCTGTAAATGAGTTAAATCTTAAGTAATTATAACCTCCATATACTAGACCAAAAAACATTATTGGTATAAAAATTAGCGCGATTTGCTTTTTCGATAAGCGTTTTTTTATAAATTCTATAAAAAAGAATATAGCTGCAAGCACTAGGGTTATCCTTGTTAACATTGCAAGCCCTAAAAGAATACCCATAACAAGAGGTCTTTTTTTTGAAAAGTATTCAGCCAAAGCAAGCAAAATTAGTGGCATTCCAATTGCCTCTACAGTATAGGAAGTTATATTAATTACGCTCGTTGAAAAAAGAACGGTTGAAAATACAAAAAATAAAGAAAGCCATAAGGAATCAACTTTGCTAAACTTAAATGATTTCGAAATAGAATAGACTGCAAAAAAAGAAATTATTAGTCCCACTATTCCTAAGACAACTTGCGGAAAGCTCTTGCCTAAAATAGCAACTGCAGGTATAAGAATAATTGAGGCAAGAGGACCAAAGTAAATATAATACTTCCCATTGTATATAGAGATATCCCCCACCGGTAAGTCTAAATTAGGCTCAAGCGATATATGACCTTTTAAAAATTGCATTGCCAATAAGTTAAGTGATATATCCCAGTTATATATTGCTGCTGTTTTTAAAATTAGAAAAGCGGAAAAAATTGCAAAAATTAAAAGCGCAAAAAATAATATCTTTTTGTTCTTTTCTTGCATATGCATAATAGAGTTTTATCTTAATGACAATAAAAAAGCAAGAAGTGTTAAATAAAGCTGAAAAATATTGTATAATCTAAGGCACGGTGGATGTAGCTCAGCAGCAGAGCGCCTGGTTGTGGTCCAGGAGGTGGCGGGGGCGGCACCCGTCTTCCACCCCACAACGTTATGCCCGCAATTAATTTTGAAGTAAAGCTGATTAAAATTAGGGATTGGACAATTATTAGGCTTCCGGAGAGTGTATCAGCAAAGCTTCCCTCCAGGGGCATGACAATGGTTTCTGGAACCATTAATGGTGCTTCTTTTAAAACATTACTTGAACCGGATGGAAGGTATGGTCCAGAAAAAAAACCCAGCCACTGGTTTAGGCCTGACAAAAAATTGCTGGGTGAGGCTAGAGCAGCGGCAGGTGATACCGTACGAGTCTCGCTTGAGCCGACCAAAGAGTGGATAGAGCCTGAAGTTCCCGAAGATTTGAAGAAAGCTCTTTCGACATCCAGAAGAGCAGAAGATTTATGGAATGATATTACTCCACTTGCCCGTTGGGACTGGATTCGCTGGATACGAGCTGTTAAAACAGCTGAAACGCGCCAAAAGCATATTGAAGTGGCTTTAGACAAGCTTAACAAGGGCATGAGAAGACCATGCTGTTTTAACCGCAATTTGTGTAGCGAACCCTACGTATCGCACAATTGGGTTCTCCTCGATCCGAGTTGAAATGTGGACAAATATTCGGCAGCTACCCACTATTTTTTGTATAATTAGAGCATGGTAGATAAAAAAGAGGGGCTTCAACCAAAAGTTATTGACAAACAAGAAGTAGTAAATAGACTGAGACTTGCAAACGAGGATTTAAGGGAAACAATTTCGAGAATTGACTCTAGAGATCTAGAAAGAACGCAGGTAACAGATGAGGGATGGACAGTCAAGGATGTTCTTAGTCATTTGGCAGCGTGGAACACCCAATATCTTATTGAAATTAATGGAATTTTACGAAATGATGCTTCTTGGCAAAAATTTTATGAAGATAAAGCGGGAGAGGATGAATTTAATAGACTTGCTGTAGAGGAAAGAAAAGCAAAGCCGTTCTCTCAAGTTTTTGACGAATGGAGCTCTTCGATAAATAGAGTTATTGAGAGAGTTGAAGCTTTGTCCCTCGCCGAGTGGATTTATCAAAGCGGAAGCGATGTATGGAGCGATGGTAGTCCTATAACTGTGTATTCTCTTTTTAACTATAGTTACAATAATAAACCTCATGAGGCTGGTCATGCTCAAGCCATAAGAGAACGTCTTGGATTGGATAAAAATTGACCTAGATTGTCACTTTACTCCATCATATACTATACCCTATAGTTTGACTTTAATGTTTGCTTTTGTTAAACTTTCTCACATGAATATAGAAATTGATAAACTTTATGGACCAGAATTCCTTATGAGTAATGAGGAAAGACCCATTGGGGAACAAATTGGGAATCTCATTTCTGCTATAGGTAATCATGAAGCCAAGGCATTAACATTACTTGCTATGAAAGATGGCGCTATTTACAACAAGCATGAATTGTCGGCGCGTATAAGAGAGCTACAAGGACGTAATCCCATCTGGCGTCAGAGCTATTCCCTTCCGTTTGATTATTGTGCGCATTCTCTTTCTCCGATAGGTTTAGTGACAAGAGAAATATTAAGTCCCAATTTATCTGCTTATGGATATCAGATATCTGAATATGGTAGACGAGTTGGAATTCCGTTTGCTGGTCTTCTACTTGATTTTTCTGATCAGAATAATATTTCGTTGGAAAGACTTTTTGCTTCAACTGCTTCAAGTTCTAAAAAGGAAAATAAAGAAGATAAAAGAAGAGCTCCATCTACTACATTATCGATTATGCGGAAGATTCATATTTTAGAAAAAAATTCAATTTCCCTTATAGAGTTATTGGATATGTTCAAGGATGTTAAGTCCCATATAATAGTTAGGCATATAAAAAGACTGGCAGAAATAGGACTACTTAATTTAGAAGCGGGAAACTTAACCGCATCAGATGATCAAAGAATTATATTTACTGATCTTTTGGAAAGAATAGATAGGTTTAAGATTGGAGACAGGGAGGTAATAGAGAAGGCGCAAGTTTTAGCCGATGGTATTGTTTATGACTCTAAAAAGTTTTCTTCTTTAATGGGAAGAGCAAAAGAAAATTCTGGACATGCTTCTAGTTCATCTCTGGTCGAAACGAAAAAAATGATTTTCTCTATCTTATTTGGAATGAGTGGAATGAGCAACATTCAAATAAGACAAGAACTGGAAAAACAATACGATAAAAAACTAAAACTTCATACAGTTGAAAAAATAACTAGCGCTATGGTAAAGGAAAATATGGCGAAAGTTATAAAGGAAGGAAGGCATTTGAAATATTTTTTGGACTAGTTTGCAATCCTCTCAAATCGAATCTGACATAGATTGTCGTATTTTGTTCTCTTGATTTTCGTATAAAGTTCTATTATTCTAACCTTATGCTGTCCTTCGATTTCGCTCAGGATTATAAACCCACTTTATCATTTCAAGAAAATCCTCAGAATTTATATTTTTTGGTTACTTTTATAATATGGATCGTTTAATACTTCATATCGATTTTGATTCTTACTTTGCATCCTGTGAACAACAATTCAACCCTAGCCTGCGGGGAAAGCCTATTGGAGTTACAGCTACAAATGGAAGAACTTGCATAATCGCAGCATCAAGGGAGGCTAAAAAACTGGGTATTAAATCCCCTAGCGTTACATGGGAAGCGCTAAATTTGGTCCCTGATATGATTTTTGTGCCGGCAAGCTTTACAAAGTATTGGGAAATAACTCAAAAGTTTTTAAATATTTGCAAAGACTATTCTCCATATGTAGAGCTTTTCTCGCTGGACGAAGTTTTTATGGACATCACAAATACACAATATTTATTTGGTGGTAAAGAGCAAATTATAAAAACAATTAAGGAAAGAATAAGGAATGAAATAGGAGAATACATAACCGTATCTGTTGGTATTTCCTACAACAAGCTTTTAGCAAAGCTTGGATCGGGCATAAACAAACCCAACGGAGTTTTTGAAATTACAAGACAAAATCTTGATGAAGTTTATCAAAACATAAAACTAACGGATATCTGTGGAATAGGAGAAAGGATTGCAATTAGGCTTAAAAAGTTGGGTGTTTATAATTTTCTAGACTTAAGAGAAATTCCTCAGTTAAAATTAAAAAAAGAATTTGGGAATGTTGAATCTTTATTTCTTCATGATTTAGCTTTTGGCATTGATGCATCTAGTGTTATCCCCTACTATTTCGAGGATAAAGTTAAATCCGTCGGAAGAAACTATTGCCTTCCACATAATGAGTATGACAAAAGAATTATTTTTCAAAATGTTTATGAACTTTGTGAAGAAGTAACTCTTAAGCTAAGAAAGCTTAGTAAAAAAGCAAAGACGGCTTTTATCTATCTTGGAGGCACTAAAAGCGTACACGGTAGGAAAACAGTTACGGATTATTTTGAAAGCGGAAAAGACTTATTTAATATTTGTAATCTTATTCTTAAGGATCATGATTTTATTCTAGAGCCAGATGACTACATAAGAAGAATAAGCGTAGGGGTATCAGGCTTAATAGATTTATCAAATATTCCCCTTTCTTTATTTGAAGCGGAAGCCAAAGGACAAAATTTGTTAAAAACTATCGATAACCTTAACTACAAATTTGGGGATCATACTATAAGAAATGGTTTTTTGCTTTACGCGGATAAACTTACAACGGTCCCAAATGGTTATATGGCAGATAAATTTGAAAGAACAAAGCTTGCTAGAGCTACGCAATTTGATTTTAGTTAGCTCTTTTAAAGGCAAAAAAATTCTTCTTTTGAAAAACTAAATTAAAATTATCATTTACAATTAGTTCATTAATTGTCTTTTTTTGTTCTTCAAGCGGCTGTGCAGCCCAGCCGTGGTCTACTAAAAATATTATATAATCTGCCTCTTTCATTCCTATTGGAAGAGTATAGATGTGTTCACGTTCAGACAAATGCGAACCGGCATTGTTCGTAGCGGCCACAGAATATTTTTGAGGTATAGAGTTTAAAAAATTATCAATTTCTTTTCTATTTTCAAGCTGTTTTGTAAACATATCTATATTTGGCTTAGTTGACCCGGGCAAAGGCCCAGTTAAGTATTGAGCAAGAATTGTAAAAAATAATATATAAAGTGATAAATACTTTGCGTTAATCTTATTAATTTTTTTAATTAAAAATAAAGATGAATAAATTGCGGAAATAAAAATAAAAGGTGTAATTACCGAAGTATATTGATAATAGATTTGGTGCAATGCAGCGTTGCTACTTAATAGGGATATAAACAAATCAGGAAGCGCAAATATAAGAGTAAATGGAGCAACTATAGATAAAAAACCAAGTGGTAAAAATAGTTGCATTAAGAACTCTAGTCTGTTTCCTTCCAGAATTCTTGCAAATAATTTAACGGGATTTAAAAGAACGTTTTTAATTACTTCTAAAGTTGAAGTTCCAAAATCCGAATAATATTCCAAAGCAAAATGCTGCTGCCCTCTAAATAAAGGAATAATTTTATCGATAAGAATATAGGCAATTGGAATACCAATTATTAGTAAAATAAAGCCATAAATTTTTTCTAAAATATTATTTTTTGTTTTTTTATAGAAACTTCTTATTAAAATAAATAAACCAAAAATTGAAACTAAAGTCCAGACTTCCTCTTTTGTAAATGCAGAAAGTATTAAAAAAAATGTTAACAAAATATAATTTCTTTTTAGAAAATAGTAATAACTGGCAAGTAAAAAAGTTGTCGCAAGAGCAACAGGATGAAAGTCATACAAATTTACAAAACCAACTGCAGGGTTTAGTAGATAAGATGCAGAAAATATTAATGAAATTGCTTTATTTTTTAGCAAAACATTAGATATTGCATAAACATATAAGGCTCCAAGGCTTAAAATTATTGTATGAAATAGTAATAGCATTTTCGGATTTTCCCAAATTAAATAAAGTGGAGCTATTAATATAAGAATAAAATCGGAATGGAATGCAAGCCTATAAATTGTTTTAATTCCATCTGGATTGGTTAGCTGAAAAATTCTTCCATTAATCGTATTCCATACTGTTTGATCCATATTTCCAAGATCAAAACGTCCGGTATAAAAGTTATCGTACCTAAAAAAGCTTGCTGTAGTGTAATAAATTACGTACAAACCTATTAAGAAAATTAAAGTTATTAAATACTTGTTCTTAAAAACAAATTTTTCAATATTATTTATTAAATCCCCTTTTATTTTGTTTAATAAAATTATTAACACTAAAGAAATAAGCTCTGAAATTATAAGTATAACTCTTGTGAATATCGCGCCGATTGCAGCCGCAGAGGTACCTATAAAGGTTGCCAGAGTATATGTCATTGTTCCTTCTCTCACTCCTATTCCCATGGGGGTAATAAAGCTTACATAACCAACAAAAAATGAAAAAGAAAATAGGCCAACGTAGCTTAAAAGATTTCTTGGATCCAGATAAAATATGGAAAAAATAGAAAAATAAGTTCCAAGACCGAAAATAAAAAAGGTTAATATTGCCCAAAGCAGTATTATTAAATTATTCCAAACAGAATAATTAGGTATAAATAAATAAAAGGTAGATTTTAAAATACCGTTTGGCACAAGCTTTGCAAGTGTTTTATGAAATATAAAAATAAAGGAAGCAGTAGCTACGAAAACAAAAACACCATACTTAAGATAGTAATTATTCTCAAAATAAAATAGAAAAATCAGTGAAAGTATTAAAGATGAAAGAGATAGCACTATTGCCTCTTTTATAATGAATGAGACTATTTCTTTTTTTGGTAAATTATCTTTTTCAAAAACTGCAGTGCGAGCCATAAACGCCCAAATATTTCCCGGAACATATCTTTTTAATTCCGAAGTTGAAAGATGAAGCGCGTTTTCTTTAAATGAAAATTGATTTCCCCTCTCTCCCAAGATAAGTTTCCATAAATATGATCTTAAGAAGAAGAAAAAAATAAAAAAAAGTAAGCTTATTAGTAAAAAAACTAAGTTAATTTCAGATATTGCATTAATTGCTTTGGTAGCGCTTGTATAAATAATTCTAAATACAAAAAGCAACGCGAGGACGGAAAGTGGCCATCCAATTAAAAACTTCAATTTACTTAGCATGTGAGCCGCCGGCGAGTCGAACGCCGAACCGTCTCCTTAAGAGGGAGATGCTCTGCCAGTTGAGCTAGCGGCCCGTGCGCGCCTGAAGGGAGTCGAACCCCCAACCCCTTCGTCCGAAGCGAAGTGCTCTATCCATTGAGCTACAGGCGCATGTAGACAATTATACTAGAGTTTGAAATTTAGCTCAAGAAAGGTTTCGTGAGAGATTTATAAAAACCTCTGGAGATTAAACGAAGTTCTGTGAATTTGAGTTAAGCCATGATTTCTTAAAGTCTCTATATGATAGACAGTTCCATACCCTTTGTTACTCGAAAACTTAAATTCTGGAAATTCAAAAGAGACTCTTTCCATTAAATTATCTCTATAAACTTTTGCAAGAATTGATGCTGATGCTATTGATAAACTCTTTTGGTCCCCTTTTACTATTCCCTGCTGTCTGCTTAGTCCTCCAGGTAAATATTTCCGATGAAACCCGTCTATTAAAATAAAGTAATTTGAACTTTTGATATTTTTTGATATTTTTTTCAAAACCTTTCTAAACACAGCCGAGTTTGCTTTACCTATTCCATATTTATTTATGTAAGCAATATCAATTTCTTCAACTGCCCAAAACAACGCATTATCTTTAATAACTTCAGCACACTCTTCTCGAGCACTATAATTTAAAAGCTTAGAATCGTTAATTCTATTTAATAAGCTAGCATTAATTTTATTTGAAAAAATAACTCCAGCAGCAACAATAGGACCCGCAAAGGCGCCACGCCCTACTTCATCTATTCCAATTACATAATCTATGCCCTTAGACCAATGTATTTTTTCTTCCTTAAAGGAGGGTTTCTTGATTCTCATCTTCAGTAGTTGGTAGTAATGGAGTTTCGATTGTTTCGATTTCAGGTAAATTAGGAACAATATTTTTTAGATCAAGATAAAAATCGTATGTATTATTGTCTAGCTTATCTAAAAGTCCCCTTTCTCTTCTCCATCTCAATTTTGCGCTTCTTTCCTCAGCATCCAGGTATGTTTTAAGAGCCATAACTGATTCAAAATGAGTTCTCATTTTGTGTTTAAAATCGTCGCTTAACATATATTCCCTTAGCTTTGCCCACTCCTCGTCGCTATGAGAAATAGAGGATTTAGATTTGCTTATTGCAGTAATTAAGTAACGAACGTATCTACATATATTTATTGCCAATTCATAGTTTGTAATCCACACGCCGTCTTTCCGATCAAACGTTGCAATATCGTCCGGAAGAACCTGGGAAACCAGAATTGTTTCGCTTGCGGATAGTTTTGAAGCATCGTCTTTAAGCTTTGTAAGCCAGCCCTTGCTCCAAGCTTTTGTTCTCTTTGTTTCCCATAGGATTGAACCCACCGGCTTGCCGTTAAGGTTTACCTTTTGCCAAATATCTGCTCCCTCAACGCCTTTGGGTACGGGCAAAAATTCATCTTGCGGAAAAGTTTTTTTGAGTCTTTCTTCTAATTCAAGTTCCAATACTTCCCCTTGTAGTTGCTGCGAACTTTGCTTAGCTTTTCTTTGAGCATCATCTAATGCCTGTTGAGTATCTTTTAATTTTTTTTCAAGTTCCAGTTTTTCAAGTCGGGATTCCCTAGCAGCTTCTTCGATTGCTTTGGCTTTAATTTTTTCTTCTCTTTCTGCAGATTCTTTTTCCGTATTCTCTATTTTTTTCTCCAGTTCTAGAAGTTGTTTCTCTTTTGTTTTACTTTCCTCCTCAAATTCCTTTCTTAATTCTTTTTCTCTTTTGGCTTGTTGTTCTACTTGCGATTTTTCAAATTCTATTTTTGCTTTTTCTCTTTCGTCTTCTCGTACTTTTGTGGATAATTGATGAATTATTGCTTCGCTAAGCTCTACTTTTTTACCGCAGTGGGGACAAACTATGTCTTTCATTTCAATCTATAATACTTGTTAAGTATTTATTTTTCAACTTAATTGACGGTTTAATTATTTCTTGCTAGCATGAATTAGTGAAGCCTTTTGTTAGAAATAGTCTCTTTAACGCCTTCTCCATTTTCTTTTTATCCCAAGTGCTTCCTGGAGTTCATATTAGCGGAGGTATTGCAACTTATCTTTTTGGAGGATTTGCCTTAACAGTTTTGTTTATCTTGCTTAAACCTCTTTTAAATATTTTGTCAATGCCACTTAATTTGGTAACTCTTGGATTTTTTTCATTTCTTACAAACGTAATAATTTTTTATATTTTAACAGTGTTGGTTATAGGTATATCAATAACTTCTTTTACGTTTCCCGGGATATCATATGTTGGTTTTGTTATTCCACCCATTTATTTTAATACCTTATTTGCTTTTGTTTTAGTTTCTTTTCTTCAATCAATTTGTGTTTCCTTCCTTAATTGGCTTATAGATTAGTTGAAATAAGCCAGGGTAAAATATATAATAACTTCATGCTTTTTTTAGAGATTTTGGAGGTAATAGTTGCCTCTTTGCTTATAGTTTTGATACTTCTTCAAATGCAAGGTAGTGGATTATCAGGAGCGTTTGGAGGTGTGGGCGAATTTTACAGAAGTAAAAGAAGTATGGAAAAATTTTTAATTGCGGCAACGGTTATTACAACAATTGCATTCGCAATTATTTCTCTGCTTCTTCTTATCCCCTAAATTTATGATTTTTCTTAAAAGAAGAAGATTAATTTTCTGGTTACTGCGGGCTTACATAAAAAGATGGCGTCGTACGATTGCTGCTTCTTTTATTTTAGGTATTTTGGGCTTTTTTATTCTAAGATACGGAATAAATTATTTTATTCCACTCCTGCCCTTTACTAATGAAGAAAAAATTGGCGTTGAAGGAGCATTTAGTGTAGATGAGCTTCCTACATTTATTACATCTAAAGTATCTATGGGACTTACAACGCTTGACTCAAATTATAACGTAAAACCTGGGGTAGCAAAAAACTGGGAAATAAAAGATGACGGAAAAACTTATATTTTTTACCTAAAAGATAACATAGAATTTAGTGATAAAACGCTATTAACTTCAAAATTTATTAATTATAAGTTTATTGATGCTGCTACACAGACCCCAAATAAAAATGTTGTGGTTTTTAGATTAAAAAATAGGTATTCTCCCTTTTTGGTAACGGTATCCCGCCCTATTTTTAAAAGCGGTTTTGTAGGAGTTGGAGATTACAAAGTGCAATCCATCGATTTAAATGGAAACTTTGTTGAATCAATAAGCCTGCGTTCTTTAAAACAGGAAAGAAACATTATTACCTACTACTTCTATCCAACGCAAGAATCACTTAAGAGTGCATTTGCCTTAGGTGAAATAACAAAAGCAGTCGGCTTAAGCGATACTAATTTTCAAAATACGAATTTAATCTTATTTAAAAAAACAAAAGTTGAAAAAAATCTTAATGATAATTCTTTAGTTACGCTTTTTTTTAACGCAAGAGACAAGAATCTATCAGATAAAAGACTGCGAGAAGCTCTTTCATATGCAACACCCGATAAATTTGAGCAGGGAGTCAGAAATTATGGGCCCTTTTCTCCAAACCTTTGGATAAGCGATTCAGGTCTTGCCAGATATTCACAGGATTTTGATCATTCAAGGCTTTTATTAAATGATTCAGAGTCATTTAAAAGTAATAAAACATTAAAATTTGAACTTAAAACTTTTCCAAAATATCTAGATATTGCTAAAAAACTACAAATTGAGTGGAAAAAAATTGGAATAAATATTGATATTAAAATCGTAGATATTCTTCCGTCAGACTTTCAAATGTTTCTTGGTGATTTTAGAGTACCAAAAGATCCCGACCAGTATATACTATGGCATTCGGAACAGCCTAATAATATTTCTGGCTATAAAAATTTACGCATTGATAAATTACTTGAAGACGGAAGGCAAATAGTAAATACAAGTGAAAGAAGAAAAATATATACAGATTTTCAAAAGTACCTGCTTGATGATCCTCCTGCAATTTTTCTTATTTTTCCCTATCAGTATACAATTAGTCGTATATAAGTTTTTCTCTTAATTTCCTATGATACGTAATTGCAAATCTATGAGCTTCGTCTCTAATGCGCATTATTAGCTTAAGTGAGCTTGAGCTTTTAGGAAGTTTTATTTCTTTAAGATTTTGATTAATAATAATTTCTTCTTTTTTTGCAAGACCCATAATTGGAATCTTTACATCAATCGCGTAAAGTAATTTTATTGCGGAGGATACTTGTCCTTTTCCTCCATCAACAATTATAAGATTTGGCATTGCCCACTCCTTATGTTTGAATCTTCGTTTTAGCGTCTCCTGAAGCATTGCGAAATCATTCGCTTTATTGTTATAAAATCCTTTTATTTTAAATCTTCTGTATGAATTACTATCTTTTTCGCCATTTTTAAAAACAACCAAAGACGCCGTTGCGCTTTTGCCAGAAATATTTGAAATATCAAAGCATTCTATTCTTTCTAGGCTACTTACTTTTACGTCATTTTTATTAAGAACGTTTTTTAATTCTGTTAGCTGATTATTAATAACATCAATTTTTAAATTAGGATTTAATTCGTATTCAAAAGGTTTATAAAAAGAACTTGTTATTAATTTAATATTCTCAATTTTCTTCTGAATCTCGTTTGCTTCTTCAAAAAACTCACTATTGCTATACTGTTCTCTTTCCTTTTCCAGATCTAATACAACTTTTTTTGTCTTTCCGTTTAAAAAATCTATTAAGTGATTAATATTATTTTTATATCCCAAATCTTTAAGTACATTAGGACATGGACAAAGCCCTAGGTGATTATATAGGCAAATATAATTGGGATGATTTTTAACGGATACATACGGAAATATCTTTCTTAGCATTTTAAGAACTGTTCTTAAAGAGTTTATATTTGTATAAGGGCCAAAATAAATGGAGTTATTGTTTTCTTTCTTTCTTGTTAAGATCACCGAAGGATATTTCTCTTTTTTATTTATTTCGATAAAAGGATAAGTTTTTGCATCTTTTAAGCTAATGTTAAATTTCGGATGATATTTCTTAATTAGGCGTTCTTCTAGAAGAAAAGCTTCTATTTCAGATGTTACGCTTATTGTCTTTATGTCTGCAATATTTAAAACCAGTTGTCTTGTTTTTTCTCCGAGGTTTTTATCTTTAAAATAGCTAGATACTCTTTTGCGTAGGTTTATCGCCTTCCCCACGTAAATTATTGTCCCTTTTTTGTCTGAAAAGAGATATACGCCGCAGTCCTGAGTAAGTGATGGGTATTGCTGTAATAAAGATGACAATCAAAACACCTCCGAGTATAAACCATTTATCCAAAAAGACTGGAGAAATGTGAATATTTTTATAAGCTGACTTTCCGTCAAGGCTTATTCTAATTGTATCAGCCTCATTTGTCAAAATGTCCGTTTTATTAAAAGCAAAATCTAAAATGACTTTTCCAAAAGGAGGAATCACTGGAACAAATATATTTTGATAGCTGGGAGTAAAATTATCCGAATAAACGTATGCGTTTAGGCTATTAGACAACACTCCAGACCTATTTTCTACACGTACCTTACCTTTTATTGGAAAGCCTGCAATATTATTTTCTGAAATCTCAATTGAGGGAACTAAATTTTTTTCAGTCTTAGCAAAATCTTTTGATATAGAAATATTTACGTCTTTAACATTTAAATTCCCAGAATACTTATATCCACCTGCAGGAATTGGATAGGAACTTTTTATACCGTTTTTAACGAAAGCAAAATGGTCAAAATCCAAAACATTAAAATAATCCACCCCATTAGTAGTGTTTCCCCATGTTGGGTCTACCATGACCCACGCAGAACTATCAAAGTCATAATACTCAGGCCACGCGTGTAAGACATCTTTTATAAACGATAAAGGCCTTTGTCTTTCGTTTTCCGTATATGCATACCCGTTTACCGCTCTTGCAGGAATTCCTGCTGATCTTGCTAGGGCTATAAAAAGATCTGTAAACTCCAAGCAGACTGCGGAATCGGGCTTGCCAAGTGCGCCTAGTGCTCCCAGTCTTGGACTCTGTGTTTCAATTCTTGAAAAATCATATTTTAGAGTTTTAACGACATAATTATAGATTGCCTTTGGAGTTTTTAGCTCTTCCGAAAGTTTTTTTATTTTAGGCTCATTTGATTCCCAAAAACTTGTTTGTTTTAAATATGAATCGAGATCTTTTTTTGAAACTTTTTCTGTTCTTGGGGTTAAATAAACTTTAGCTTTACCATTTACCTTAACGTCCAGCTTTTGAGAAGCATTAAGTAAATACTGGGCCAACCAATTACCATCACCATCTATATAAACATTTAGAGGTTTTGGGTTTATTTTCTCAATTTGGACATCCTGGTAATTAGTAGTAGGAGGAAGAGCTAATTCGGTTTTAATGCTAAAAAGGTTTGTGTTTTGCATATGATAGGTTAGGTCAAAATTATAAATCTGAAATTTACCAAAAGCCAAAGAAATACCAGATTCTCCTAAATCATCCCGCGTAAAATTTAAAGTGTTTCCGGATAGGTTTTCTAAAACATGGGGAAGCGATGGTTTTATATAGGCTGGAGGACCCAAGAATGAAGGATAAATAACGGCTACCTTAAAATTAGAAAAGTCAGATTTTTTAGATATGCCGGGAATGTTTATGTCCCATACGTTTTCTAAATTTTGCGCTATTTCTTTTGTATTAAAGGTTACTTTAAAATTTAATTTATTATCTTTTCCTACTACTTTTTGACTGAAAGGCACATGAATTTTACTTCCATTTTCTGTTTTTATAATGGTTGAGCTGACTTTGTCGCTTTCTTGCTGCGTTGATATATCTCTTAAGTCCTTGAATCCCACTTCTATGTCGTAAGATGAAGCATAGTAATTATTTGATAAGTTAGTAAGCGTAACATCAATATTTACTTTAGTATCCGCATTTGAGCTAATCGAATAAGTTACGTTGTAGTCGGTTGAAAAATTTTCAGCTGCAAAAGTTTTTGGAGTAAAAAACAAAAATAATAAGATAAAAATACCTAGGAAAGCCTTTTTCATCAATTTATTATATCTTATTTTATCCGATGCTTTTTTTCAAAAAAAGTCCTGTATATGAGTTTTTTGTATTAGCAATTTTCTCTGGAGTACCGGAAGCAACTATGTATCCGCCTTTATCCCCGCCTTCCGGTCCCAAATCTATAATATGATCAGCATTTCTTATTACATCAAGATTATGTTCTATTACTATTACCGTGTTCCCAATGTCTACTAATTTTCTTAATACCAAAAGAAGTTTTTCTAAATCTGCAAAGTGTAATCCGGTTGTAGGTTCATCAAGTAAATATAGAGCATTAGATCCTCTTTTAGATAATTCTGCAGCTAATTTTACTCTTTGTGCTTCTCCCCCCGACAAAGTAGGCGCGCTCTGCCCAAGTTTTATGTATGATAAACCAACGTCATTTAATGTTTGGAGCTTGTGAGAAAGACCGGAAACATTTTTAAAAAAATCTAATGCTTGCTCGACGCTCATTCGCAAAACTTCTGCAATATTTTTGCCGCTATATTGAACCCGTAGTGCTTCTTCGTTATATTGCATTCCGTTACAAACTTCGCAAGTTACATATACGTCAGGAAGAAATTGCATTTCTATTTTTATCTTTCCTTCTCCTTCGCATGCCTCACATCTTCCCCCTTTAACGTTAAAAGAAAACCTTCCTGGTCCATATCCTCTTATTTTGGCTTCCTTAGTCTTTGAAAATAAATCTCTTATATAATTAAACGCTCCAATATACGTTGCCGGATTGCTGCGTGGAGTTCTGCCAATTGGAGACTGGTCTATCATAAAAACATTTTTTATATTTTCAAACCCGCTAATAGTTTCAAATTTTCCCGCCTTTTGTCTGTGATACGGATTATTTTTCTGCATCAATGCATGATATAAAATGTCATTTATTAACGTAGACTTACCACTTCCCGAAACTCCTGTTACTACAATTAATTTATTAAGCGGAAAATCTACGGATATGTTTTTTAAATTATGCTCAGTTGCATTTTTGATAGTTAAAGTCTTATTGCTTTCTATTAGCTCTTTTACCTGAACAGATTTAATTTTTCTTTTTCCCGACAAGAATTGTCCGGTTAGGGATTTTGGATTTTTTATTATCTCCTTAATATTTCCCTTTGCTACAATGTATCCCCCGTGCTCTCCGGCTGCAGGACCAAAATCAAAAATATAATCAGATTGCCTCATCATTTCCTCGTCGTGCTCTACTACTAATACCGTATTCCCTAACATTTGAAGTGCCTTAAGGGTATCTATTAACTTTTGATTATCCCTTTGATGTAATCCAATTGAGGGTTCATCCAAAACGTATAATACTCCAGTTAAACCACTGCCTATTTGAGATGCAAGTCTAATCCTCTGTGCTTCCCCTCCCGCAAGGGTTTGAGCGCTTCTTGAAAGAGTTAAATAATCAAGTCCCACGTCCATTAAAAACGAAAGTCTTTGTTTTATTTCTTTTAAAATAAGCTTTGATATCTCAAGTTCCCTAGGGCTTTCGTTTTTAAAAAGTTCGTTTGTAAACTCAAGCGTACTGTTAATTGGCATATTGCTAACATCTACAATAGATTTTTTATTAATAGTTACAGATAGCGCTTCCTTTTTAAGTCTTGCTCCATGGCATTCGCTACAAACTTCATATCTCATAAATTTTTCAATTTGTGACCTAATAAACATAGACTCGGTAGAAGAGTATCTTTGTTTTAATTCGTGAATAATACCTTTAAATGGTTCCTGAATGCTCGTCTCATTGCCCCAGCGGTTTTCTCCTTCAACCTCATATAATTTGTCTCCCGTTCCATTAAGCAAAAGATTTTTTTTAGAATTGTCTAAATCTAGCATCTTTACATTAAGAGGAATTTCATTTTCATCACAAAACGTTCTAAAAGTTCTTGAAAACCAAGTATCATGAGAAAGTAAGTTAAAAAATGGCGTAATTCCACCTTCCGCAATTGTTAAATTGTTGTTAAAGACTAGATCTTTATCTACATTTAAAATTGTTCCTAAACCGTTACATACTGGACATGCTCCATGAGGCGTATTAAAAGAAAAAATTCTCGGTTCAACTTCCGGAATAAAAATATTGTCTACGGGACAAGCAAATTTTTCAGAAAATAGCTCATCTTCCATTTTTTTAGGCTTATCCGGAATAGCAAATCCTGCATCTTTTATTTCTGAAATTATCAACTCTCCGTTGCCTAATTTTAATCCCTGTTCTACATCCGTTGAAATTCTATTTTTATCGGTTTCTTTTGTAAGTACAATGCTGTCAATTACTGCCTCTATTGTATGCTTATTTGTCTTAATTAAAACAAAATCATCCGTTGTATTAAAAACTTGACCGTCAACTCTTACCTTTTTGTATCCCCTCTTTTTTAAATCAAAAAAAAGTTCTGTGTATTCTCCTTTTCTGTCCTTAACAATGGGCGCAAGAATAAATATCTTTAAATTTCTTAGGTTCTTTTTATATAACAAGTCAAACACTGCGTTAGTTATTTGTTCTTTTGACATTTTTGTTATTTCTTTTCCACATTTCGGACAATGAGGATGCCCGATTCGTGCAAAAAGAAGCCTAAGGTAGTCATATATTTCAGTTACCGTTCCAACTGTTGATCTAGGATTATGAGAAGCTGATTTTTGATCTATAGATATCGCGGGTGAGAGTCCTTCAATTAAATCAACATCAGGCTTTTTCATAACCCCTAAGAATTGTCTTGCATAGGAAGACAAACTCTCTACATACCTTCTTTGTCCCTCTGCGTAAATTGTGTCAAAAGCCAGCGATGATTTTCCGCTTCCGGAAAGTCCTGTAAAAACCACAAGTTTTCCTTTAGGAATTTCCATGTCTATGTTTTTGAGGTTGTTTTCTCTTGCCCCTTTGACGATAATTTTGTCCATATTGTCGATTGAATATTATAGACCAAATCTGCTTCTAATAAAAGTCCCCGTATGGTATATTCTTTCTACGATGCTTACGCAGGCAGAATATTATTCTAATTACCATATAGGATATAAAAGACAAGGTCGGGGAAATTTTGTAAAAATATTTTTTTGGATTGCTGCATTAACCATTTTGGGTTTAATTATTTTGAAATTATTAAATCTGTTTGTTCCTACTCAAAGCAAAAGCGTTAATATAATTTCTCCGCTTGCACAGGATTTTAAATTAGAAACTCTTGGCTCAGCAGTTGAAAGAGCCGAAAATTCGTCGTTGTCGAAAATAGTTGAGAAAAATCTGGAAAATCAGGGTGGTTCTTATGCTGTTGGAATTTTAAACTTAACCACAGGGGATGAATACTTTAAAAACAAGCATCAAATTTTTGATACAGCAAGTTTATATAAGTTGTGGGTTATGGGATTAATATACCAAAAAATAGAAAACGGTACGTTACAAAAAAACACTGTTTTGTCGGATAGCGTAGAAAACCTAAATAAAAAGTTTAATATAGCCTCAGAATCTGCAGAGAGAAAAGAAGGCGAAGTGAAGATGTCGGTGGAAAACGCAATTGATCTTATGATTACAAAATCAGATAATTATTCTGCCCTTCTTTTATCCTCATATCTTGGAATATCAAAAATACAATTATATTTAAATGAACATGGTTTTTCTGAATCAAAATTGGGCAGTTCGGAAACACTTCCGTCTACATCGGTTTACGACATACTACAGTTTTTTTATAAGCTATATTACGGAGAGCTTGCAGATAAAGAATTTTCGGAAGAAATGACAACTATTTTAAGGCGTCAGGTGTTAAACGGAAAAATACCAAAATATCTTCCCGATAACACAGAAATTGCCCATAAGACTGGAGAATTAGGTATGTATAGTCACGATGCTGGAATCGTGTATTCTAAAAACGGACCTTATATTATTGTTGTTTTATCTGATGCAAATAATAAAAAAACTGCAGATGAAACCATAGCCCAAATTTCAAAAGAAGTTTATAATTATTTTATTTCACAATAGATTGAAGTTGAAAATCTGAAGCCTTTATAAAATTTCCGAGAAGTTCGGAAGCTACACCATACTGATGGCCATTCATATCGGTTAGTTTTCTTTCTACGGTTTCATATATCTGCCTATCTTCACTATCGCTCACGCGCATGAAGAAACTATTATTAAAAGAGAATATGATTCTAATATTGCCAGAAGGAGAATAGTAGTGAAGAAAAAAATCCGTACTAGTTAAGTTTTTTTCTTCCAAAATATTTATACCTAAAGATAAAGATGTTTCGGGAGATAGATTAATTTCATGTATTTTAAGATATCCAATTGGATATCCTTCGTTTTCATACTCTAAAGACCTTGGATATTCCTGTCTTTCTCCATATAACCCAGCAATTACCCTGGCTTTGGTTATTTTTTCAGAAAGAGTATCGTACTGCTCTTTGTTTATGGGTTTATCAATTCTAAATTCGTAGATAGAATCCGAACTTGATAAAAATTCGCGTGTTTTCGAAAGTTCTACCATGGTGAGCCGTGCAGGATTCGAACCTGCGACCAAGAGCTTAAAAGGCTCCTGCTCTACCGCTGAGCTAACGGCCCGTAAACAAAATAGATTATATCAACGATTCTGTCTACTTGACAAGCAAGAATAAAAAAATATAGACTGTTGAAAATACGGGAAAGGAGGTGAAAATATGACGGATATTGGAACAACGTTATCTGCCTCATTCAATGGCGCCTTCTATGCCACGGTAAACTTCATCCCAAGATTTTTAACAGGAGCGATAGTACTAATTATTGGTGTAATTATCGGATCTTTGGTTAAACAAATAATAGTAAGCGTATCCAAATCTTTAAAAATAGAATCTTATTTACGAAGATATGGAGTTCCTGAATTGGGTGAATATTCCTGGACAAATATTTTGGCGGAAATTGTAAGATGGTTTGTAATAATAGTCTTTTTAATTCCAACAGCAGATGTATGGAATATGCCAAGAATTATTACGGTTTTAAACCAATTCTTACTTTATCTTCCAAATGTATTTGTTGCGGCAGTTATTGCAATTGTAGGATTTGTTTTTGCCAGAATAGCGCACGATTTGGTATTGGCTTCAGCTAAAGGAGTCGATGCTCAAGCTGCAAGTACAGTAGCCACTGTTACTAGATGGGCTATTAATATATTTGTAATTTTGGCAGTACTTTCCCAGCTTGGAGTTGCAACCGACCTAATAAGAATATTGTTTACAGGTTTGGTAGCAATGGTTGCTATAGCCGGTGGAATTGCATTCGGACTGGGTGGACAGGATGGAGCTAAAGACGTAGTTGACGGTCTTAGAAAAAGGTTTAAATAATAATTGCCTTTAAATAGGACTTTAGGCTATAATTAGTGTCCTGCCGCGGTCGTCTAGTGGCCTAGGACACCTGGTTTTCAGCCAGGGAATCAGGGGTTCGACTCCCCTCCGCGGTACTTTTTGGTATAATTCCCCAAATGAAAGAATCTGCAAAATTTTTAATTTGTTGGGATCTTGATGAGACTCTTGGGCATTTTGCTCCTCTAGTGTATGATATGGATGGCGAAGAAAGACCACGGTGGGATAAAGACGTTTATTTAGCCTATGGTATTCAAGACGTCCTTGATAAATTCTCCGAAAAAAACGGGTTTAGAAGTTGCGTTACCACAGCCTCGATGAGAGATTACGCGGAGTTTGCTCTTGAACAGACAAATTTACGTAGTTATTTTTCAGATTTGTATGCAAGAGACGTCACTGCACCGTATTATGAAACAACTCGCTTGTACGTTGGTAAAACATATGAAGATGTTGCTTGGGAGCACATTCCATACGATGATTATCCCAATAGAATGGTGGTAATAGGTGATAAGGTTGAAGATAATCCTATTGACATGCGTGAACTAGTGCATATCTATTCACCGGGTATTTACTTTAACGCTATGGTAATAAGGGAAACCTTGGTTGCATTGCTGGAGGCAGGAAACGATAGCTTCAGAAAAGGTTTTGATGTACTGGCTTCAAGAGGAACAAGAGAGTTTTTCGACAATTCTTCAATAGATGCGTATTATCATGTAGATATTGGAAGTGGAATTGAAATTGCTTTAAGTAAGACTAAAGGCTCGGGACCACTAAATGATGAGGATGGTAATATTCCTCAAGTTTACATAAGAAGTGCCGAAGATTTTAGAAAACAACCAACATTAGTTCCTGTTACATAATCAATTATTGCCAATATTGGTCTAGTTTGATATATAAATTACCTATTGACAGAAAAGTATTTCTACTATACAATATTTGTTACCTTCATTACGCAAGTAAGAAGAGGCAGGAGTTTAATAGCAATATTAAACGCCCCGAAAAGACCCCGCAAGGGGTTTTTTTGCGGCTAAGAAAGCTTCAGTAGTAATTTCTTCAGATCGTCGACGCTTTCATCATTATAAAGAGAAATTAGGATAACTTCTTTTCTAAACTTCTTGAAAATCCTCATTAAATCTTTTTTCTTCTTCTCGTCTATTAAGTCACTTTTAGTTAGTGCAATAACTTCTTCCTTTTCCAGTAACTTGGAGCTGTAATCTTCTAATTCTTTTCTAACCGTTTTATAGTCCTGGCTTGGGTTTTGAGAACTTGAATCAATGCAGTGAACTAAAAGCTTAGTTCTTTCTATGTGTTTTAAAAATTTATCTCCTAAGCCCTTACCCGCCGATGCTCCTTCTATAAGTCCTGGAATGTCTGCAATTACCAAACCTTCCATAACGCCTAAGTTCGGCTCAAGAGTAGTAAATGGATAGTCGGCAATTTTAGGATGGGCATTCGTTAAAACAGCAAGAAGGCTACTTTTTCCTGCATTAGGAAGACCGATAAAACCTATGTCGGCAATCATCTTAAGTTCAAGTTTTATTTTCTTTACTTCTCCACTCTGCCCCAGTTCTCTATATTTGGGCGCTTGTGCTGTAGAAGTTTTAAATTCATTATTGCCTCTTCCACCTTTTCCTCCCTTAGCAATTAAAATCTTATCGGTCTCATTTGTTACCTCGAAGCCTTCTTTGGTTTCTAAATTAGTAATAACAGTACCTAGTGGCACATTAATAACTAAGTCTTGTCCATTTTTTCCGTATAAATTGTATCTTCCACCATTAACGCCATCTTGAGCTTTTATTTCTTTCTTATATCTAAATGAGGTAAGGGTGTCGACATCATTTTCTCCTTGAACATATAGGTTTCCGCCATTTCCTCCATTTCCCCCATCCGGGCCGCCTTTTGCGGTTTGCGCATTTCTTTTAAAGCTAATTGCACCATTTCCGCCATTTCCTCCCTTTACCGTAATTATTACTTCATCTATTAACATGGTCTAATTTTATCATTTTATGTTAATATTAGCTTTGTGAATATACTTTCAACAATTGGATGGTCGGATTACGAACTTTTGGATAGCGGAGATTCAAAAAGAATTGAGCGTTTCGGCAACTACACTATTTGTCGCCCCGATCCCCAGGCAATATGGAAAACAAACCAAAAAAAATGGGCTTACGACTCTAAATATGAAGAAAACAAAGGGTGGGACAAAAAATTTAATAATGATTGGATTTTAAATTACAAAAACATAAAGTTACGTGCAAAACAAACTCAGTTTAAGCATACAGGTATTTTTCCGGAGCAAGTAATTAACTGGGAATTTATCGAAAATAAAATTGCATCACAAGAAAAACAACCCAATGTATTAAACCTTTTTGGATATACCGGCGCAGCTACACTTCTTTGCGCTTCTAATGGCGCAAAAGTTACACATTTAGACGGATCAAAACCTTCAATAAATTGGGCGAAAGAAAATCAAGAGCTTTCGGGTTTAAAAGATAAGCCAATACGATGGATATTAGATGATGCATTAGAATTTACAGCAAGAGAGTCAAGGCGAGGAAATTTATATGATGCAGTAATTATGGATCCTCCTGTTTACGGTCACGGACCGAATGGCCAAATTTGGAATTTTAACAAAAGTTTTCCGGAGCTACTTAGTAATATTAAAAAAATTATGTCGAAAAATCCAATATTTTTTATAGTTAACGCATATGCAATTTCTTCCTCAAGCGTGATGTTAAAAAATATGCTCGAAGATTATTTGGGATTTGAATCTAAGAAGATAGAATATGGAGAACTTGCTATAAAAGAAAAACAAAGAGATAGACTACTTTCCACCGGTCTTTTTGCCAGGTGGCCTAGCTAAAACTGCGTAAAATTTCTTGGTTTAAACTATTAATTGATGTAAACTATAGTCTCATGAAAAAGTTAATAGTGTACTTAGTTATTTTTGCATTGCTTGCTGTTATTTTACCCAAATCCTTGCTTGCTATATATGACCCCCAATCAGTCCCAAACAATAAATTTGGCATTCATATACTTTTTCCGGAAGAGATAGGAGAAGCCGCTGCTTTGGTTAACTCGTCCGGAGGAGACTGGGGATATGTAACCATTCCGATAAGAGCATCCGATAAAAACCTTAAAAAATGGCAGACTTTTATGGATGAGTGCAAAAAACATCATTTAATTCCAGTAATAAGAATTGCAACGGAGGGTGATTATTTTATAAATGGTTCGTGGGAGATTCCTAGCAAATATTATGTAATAGATTTTGCAAATTTTTTAAATTCCTTAAATTGGCCTACAAAAAACAGATATATTGTTATATTTAATGAACAAAATAGAGGTGACGAATGGGGTGGTGTACCCGACCCTGTTGCCTATGCGGATATTCTTAATTATGCCGTAGATATTTTTAAATCAAGAAACAGTAATTTCTTTATTATTTTTGGAGGACTTGATAATGCCGCTCCAAATGTTTATGGACAATATATTAATCAGCTTGATTATATTAGGCAAGTTGAATACGCAATACCCGGAGTTTTATCTAAGATAGACGGAATTGCGGTTCATTCATATCCTAATCCCGGCTTCTCATCGCCACCTACTTATCAGGGGCAAAACAGTATTCATGCCCATAATTATGTAAAAAATCTGTTGTATCAAATTACAGGAAAGAATGTACCAATATTTATTACGGAAACCGGATGGAGCAATGCCAGTATTCGCTATCAAACCCAAGCAGGGTATTATAAAACCGCTTTTGAAAATGCATGGAGCGATTCAAGTGTAATTGCCGTAACTCCGTTTTTACTCTTAGCAAACACAGAGCCTTTCGGACAGTTTTCATTCATAAAAAATGGAACTAAAACAGAATTGTATAAAGCGTATCAGAACTTTGATAAAACAAAAGGAGCACCAATGCTTGAGCCTTTAATAAAACAGCAAAATAATAATATTGAAATAACTAATATAATCGATTTCAGCGAAAAAATTAAAAAATCAATTGATATACTAGATAATAATGCAAAATATTTCTTTAAGTGGCTCCTGAATATTTAACCCATATGGTATAATTTAGTACCTAAACATGAATAGTGACCTAACAGATGAAATTTTTCAAAGCAAAACCCATGGGCTTTTAACAATTGCAGGAATTATAGATAGAATAAAAGTTTTTTTGGAAGAAAAGCCTGATTCAGAATACAGCCTTGTTATTGGAACAGATTCCCATGAGAAAAAAACTATTGGAAACGGCGGCAGCACAATTAATTTGGTAACTGCAATTCTAATTCACAGAAAAGGATTTGGAGGAAAATATTTTTGGAGAAAAGAACAGCAAAGAAATATTCATACATTAAGAGATAAAATCTATAGAGAGACCTTAACTTCGTTAACATTTGCTTCAATATTTGTTCCCATGTTTAAAAAAGCCTTAAACGGCACGGCTCCTAAATACCATTTGGAAATTCATGTCGATGTAGGCGAGCATGGCGATACTAGGGAAATGATAAAAGAAGTGGTAGGAATGGTAACGGGAAATGGATATGTTGCAAAGACAAAACCCGATGCATATGCAGCCTCCTACGTTGCAGACAAGCATACATAAATGAAAAGCCAAAATCTTGAGTGGGAAGATGCAAAAGACGTTAAGCAAAAAATTACAGAGCTTCTTACGACTCTTGATATGCCACATATTAAAATAGAAAATATTCATTGTTTCAGAACGACAGGCTCCAAATCAAGAGCTTATGCAAGAATTTGGTCTATGCCAAAGATTTTTCAAAGAGCATTAAATCTTGAACCCAACTACGTAATTGAAGTTTTATCAAAGTATTATGATAGATTATCAGAAGATGCAAAATCAAAAGTATTAATTCATGAACTCTTGCACATTCCGCAAAATTTTTCAGGAGCCCTAGTTCCCCACAAAACCAGATCTAGGCATCTTGGAAAAACAGCGAATATACTTTTTGATCTTTTTATGTCTAGAAAGAAATGATTACAATAGTACATGGCAATGATACTGCCTCTTCCAGAAAATTTTATATAGAAGATAAAGCTGGTTCATCCTCACACGTTCTTATTGATAAAATTAACTACGATTTTATCTTTCAGTCAATAGAGGGAAATTCTTTGTTCGAAGAAAGCAAAAATATTTATATAGAAAACTTTTTCTCAAATACTAAATCTAACTCAAATGAGTTTAAAAAAATAGTTGATTATTTAAATTCTATCAAAAAGAATAATATATTCTTTTGGGAAGGAAAAGAACTTTCAAAAACGCAACAATCTGTTTTTAAAAACGTCTTAATTAAAACTTTTAGCTATCCCTCGACACTTTTTCAGTTTCTTGATTCTTTAGGTCCCCAGAGCAAACGTTCTTTATCCTTATTTAAAGAGCTTGAAAGGTCTATGGAAACGGAATTAATTTTTTACATGCTTATAAGGCAATTTAGACTTCTTTTATCAGTCCAGGAATCTAGCCATTTAATAGATGAAGCAAAAAGATTGCAGACTTGGCAAAGGTCCAAGTTGCAAAAACAGTCAAGTTACTTTGGAAAAGAAAAGTTACAAGAAATCTATAAAAAATTATATAAAATTGATTACCAAACAAAATTTGGCTTAACTCCCTTTAACTTATCTAGCTCAATTGACATTTTTCTTGTCAATTTATAATATAAACAAATGAGCATTGATCCCTCAATCTTTAAATCCTACGACATCCGCGGAATTTATCCCACTCAAATAGATGAAAAAAAAATTGCACAAATCGCTAAAGCCATTTTCGTCTTTTTTCAAAAAAAACTAAATAAAGAACAACCCACAATACTTCTTGCTTATGATATGCGGCTATCGGGACCTCAGCTTTTTAGTTCTGTAAAAAATGCTTTGATTGAAATGGGTGCAAATGTTGTTGACGCAGGACAATTGTCCACCCCATCCTTCTACTTTGCCGTATTCCATTACAAATATGATGCAGGCATTCAAGTTACTGCTTCTCATAACCCAAAAGAATGGAACGGTATAAAATTTGTTATGTCAGGACCGACCGGACTTATAAAAATAGGGAAACCAACCGGTATGGAAGATGTACAAAAATTATCTATGCAAGATCTAAAGCCTACAGGTATAAAGGGAACCGTGGTTCAAAAATCTGGGATACTTGAAGACGAAGTAGTGGAAGCGAAAAAGTTAGTCGATACTTCATCTTTGAAAAAATTAAAAATAATTGCAGATCCTGCAAATGCAATGGGCGCTCAGTATATAGAAGCATTGTTTAAAACTGTTCCATCTGAATTAATCAGGATGAACTTTGAACTTGACGGCAATTTTCCTGTACACGAGCCCAATCCTCTTAAGTTTGAAACGCTTGTAGATTTGCAAAAAAGAGTCGTTGAAGAAAAAGCTGATCTAGGTCTCGCAACAGATGGTGATGCAGATAGATTATTCTTTATAGATGAAAAAGGACAGATTGTTCCTTCAACTTGCATTACAGCAATTGTCGCCAGAGAGCTTTTGAAAAAATATCCAGGAGAACTTATCTATTTTGACATCCGGGATATATTGGGACCGCTAAAACTTATCGAAGAATTTGGTGGAAAGTCAGAAATCGTAAGAGTTGGACACGCTTATATAACAGAAGCCATGAATAAAACTGGAGGAATTTTTGCCGGTGAATCATCGGGCCATATGTTTTTCAGGGCAAATGGAAATGCAGAATGGAATCTACCGATAATTCTAATAATTCTAAAAGTAATATCGGACGAGAATAAACCTCTCTCAGAAATCATAAAGGAAGTTAAAAGAAGCTATGAATTGCCTGAATATAATTTTGAGGTTACAAATTCAAAAGAAATTCTTGAAAAATTAAAAGAAAAATATAAAGACGGAAAATTTTGGGATATTGACGGAGTATCGATTTCTTATGATGATTGGAGATTTAATGTTAGAACCTCTAATACGGAACCGCTTTTAAGACTTAACGTAGAAGGGTATAATGGTGACGAAGTTGAAAAGCGTTATGAAGAATTAAAATCTTTTATAGAAAGCGTAGCAAAGCATGAATGATTTCGATAAATCAAAATTCACCAATATACCCTTTTCAAAACGTGTTGAAAAACCTTGGGGGTATGAAATTATATTTACCTCCCCAGACCTTCCATACACAGGAAAAGTAATGCATCTTAACGCTGGAACACGACAAAGCCTACAAATTCATGACAAAAAACAAGAAACATATTTTCTTGGTTCAGGTAGAGGTGGAGTTATAATTGAAAATTCGAAAGGAGAAATGGAAACAATCGAGTTTGAAAAAAATAAAGGATATACTACGAACGTTGGTCAAAAACATCGTATATATTCCATAACAGATTGCGACATATGGGAAGTTTCTATGCCCGAAACGGGAACAACGTATAGACTTGAAGACGACTATAATCGCCCAGACGAAACAGAAGATCTAAGAAAGGACCCAAATAGAGGGTGGAATGAATAAGGATTTTACAGATAAACATTATGCTCCTAGACTTCACGAGAAAATGGTAGATGTTTTAATGGATCCAAGCGCTCCTGGACCAAAAGTTCATTACCATATGGTTAGAGGCGGAAGTAATCAAAGAAACATTACCATATGGGAACCCGGGTTGGTTGGAAAAGAATATATTAAGACATACGGACATTATCACGTTGGTAAACTTGACGAAACATATTGGGTAATTTTTGGGGAAGGTATAGTTTTAGTCCAAAAGAGAGTTCTTGATAGTAGTGGTAACCCGATAGACGACGAGATTGAGGATGCATATGCCGTACATGTTAAACCGGGTGATGCAATATATATGCCTTCAGAATGGGGACATTTAGTAGTAAACATCTCAAACACTTATTTTGTCACTGCCGATGATTCCCCTGTTAACTTTGATGAAGAAAATCCTGTTTCTTTTCCAGGACACGCAGATTACGAGGCTGTGAAAAAAATGCAGGGATTTTGTTACTACATAGTAAATGAAAATGGAAAACCAACTTTAGTAAAAAACGAAAAGTATAAAAAAATTCCTGAAATTAAAATAATAGAAATAAATGAATACCCCCTCAAGAAATCTGCTTGATAATTTAAGTAATTAAATTCATAATAATCCTATGGCACACTCTGCCCCAAATTTGGTGTGGTTTAGACAAGTAGATAAAGAGGATATTGCACTCGTTGGAGGAAAAGGAGCTAATTTAGGAGAAATCACAAGAGCAGGCTTTAATGTACCCCCCGGATTTATTATAATTTCTAAAGCGTATTTTAATTTTGTTAAAGACAATAGTTTAGAGTTAAAAATAAAACATCTGCTTTCCACCGTCAATCTAAAAAATCAAAAATCTTTGGAGCAGGTCTCTTTGCATATTAAAACACTAATTATCAATTCAAAAATTTCAGAAGAATTAGCATTAGAGATAGTTAATAATTATAGAAAACTAGGAGGTGCAATAAATGAGCCACTTGTGGCCGTCAGATCTTCAGCTACCGCAGAAGATCTAAAAACAGCTTCTTTTGCAGGACAGCAAGAAACCTTTTTAAATGTTAAAGGAGACTCTGTTTTAATTGAAAAAGTAAAAGAAGCATGGGCTTCCCTCTACGACGCAAGAGCAATTTTCTATAGACACGAACAGCGGTTTGATAACAAAATAATTGGGATCGCACTGGTTGTTCAAAAAATGATAGAGTCAGAAAAGTCAGGGGTTATGTTTACTATAGATCCACTTAGTAATGACAAGAGGAAAATTGTAATCGAGGCAATATTGGGACTTGGAGAAATGATTGTTCAAGGAGAAGAAAAACCCGATAGATACGAAGTTGATAAAGAATCTTTTTCTATTATTAGCAAAAATATTTCAACACAAAAGTTTTTACTTTCAAAGAAAGGAACCGAGAACAAAAAAATCAAAATAAGTAGTACAAAAGGAAGCGCTCAGAAGTTATCAGAAAAAGAAATACTGGAATTAGCAAGGGTTGGCAAAGACATAGAAAAGCATTATTATTTTCCGCAAGACATTGAATGGGCTATTGAGGGGAACAAAGTATATATTGTACAAACAAGATCTGTGACAACTACAAAAATAGTTAATAAGTCTAATATAGAAAATACCAGTAAAACTCTAGGTAAATTGCTTTTAAAAGGAGATCCGGCGAGTCCAGGAATATCTTCTGGTCTTGCCAAGGTTATTAAAAGCTCAAAAGAAATGGATAAAATACTAAACGGCGACGTTTTAGTAGCTCCGCAAACAAATCCGGACTATGTTCCCGCAATGAAAAGAGCATCTGCAATAGTTACTGATTCGGGAGGAAGAACCTCACATGCAGCAATTGTTTCAAGAGAACTTGGTATTCCTGCAATTGTTGGTACTGAAAACGCAACGACTGTTTTAAAAAACGAGAAAATTATAACAGTGAACGGTTCGACAGGCGAAGTATTTAAAGGGGGATTCGTCAAAAGTATTATTCCACAAGAGCAAATTGATACCGATATTAAAACTGCTACAAAAGTTTACGTAAATTTGGCAGAACCTGAAGCAGCAGAGCGCGTTGCACAAAGAAATGTTGATGGCGTAGGGCTTTTACGGGCGGAATTTATGATGGCAGAAATTGGCATACATCCCAAAAAACTAATAAAAGACGGCAAAGCAGATTTATTTGTTGACAAACTAAGTGAAGGATTGACAAAATTTTGCAAAGCATTTAACCCTAGACCTATTATTTACAGAACTTCAGATTTTAAAACTAATGAATATAGAAACCTAACAGGAGGTAAGGACTATGAACCATTAGAAGAAAACCCAATGCTTGGGTTTAGAGGAGTATATAGATATATTCAAGATGAAGAAGTTTTTAAACTAGAGCTTAAAGCTATTAAAAGAGTAAGGGAAAAAGAAGGATTTAAAAACCTTTGGATAATGCTACCTTTTGTAAGAACAGTTGAAGAGTTAGTTAAGGTAAAAAAAATAATAAATGACTTTGGGTTAGAAAGGTCCCCACATTTTAAATTATGGATGATGGTTGAAATTCCTTCAAATGTAATAATGCTGGAGCAGTTTATAGATGTTGGAATAGATGGCATTTCTATTGGCTCAAACGACTTAACTATGCTAATTTTAGGTACAGATAGAGACAACTCGGAACTTGCTCATGAATTCAACGAAATGAATCCTGCTGTTCTATGGGCGTTTGAACACGTTGTTCGTACTGCAAATAAAAAAGGAATAACTTCATCTATGTGTGGACAGGCGGTTTCAACATATTCAGAGCTAACAAAAAGATTGGTTAAACTCGGAGTAACAAGTGTGTCGGTGTCACCCGACGCAATTGAGAACACCAGAAAATTAATTATGCATTTTGAAAAGGAGCATTTAAGAAATGGCAAAAATTAAAACAATATCTGCACGAGAAATATTAAATTCTAAAGGAGAGCCAACAATAGAAACAACAGTTATTCTTTCTGATGGAGCAGTTGGAATATCGTCTGTTCCAAGCGGCACATCCATTGGCAAATACGAAGCTCTAGAACTTCGCGATAACGACGAAAAAAGATTTGAGGGAAAAGGAGTGCTGAATGCGGTTAATAATGTACAAAAATATATTTTTCCTGCAATTTCAGGAATGGAGGCAAGTAATTTATCCGTAGTAGATAAAAAGCTAATAGAACTTGATGGAACATCTAATAAACAAAAACTCGGAGCAAACTCAATACTTTCCGTATCAATTGCCGTAGCCAAGGCAGCAGCTAAAAGCTCTGTACTTCCTACCTTTTTATATTTAAGAGAGTTTACAAAGAAAGAAGCGGAAATAAAAGTTCCGACACCCTCTTTTAATATTTTAAATGGTGGAAAACATGGAGATGGAAATATTGATTTTCAAGAGTTTTTAGCAATACCTGCAAGTTCTAAAACCTACTCTGAGGGATTAATGCACGGAATAAATGTATATTCTTCCTTAAAAAAGACAATTCAGCAAAATAACTTGTCAACGCTAACCGGATTAGAAGGTGGATTTTCACCAAAATTAGCCTCAAATCAAGACGGATTGCTTTTAATTAAGCAAGCAATCGAGGCAATTAATTTAAGACTGGGTTTTGACATGTTTATTGGATTAGATCCCGCTGCTAATGAGTTTTATTTAGAAGGAAATTACCGGATAAAAGATAAAGCAACTGCGCTGTCTTCTAAGGAGTTAATTGAATTTTATACTATGCTAAATTCTCAATACCATCTTTTATACCTTGAAGATGGGTTGGCAGAAGATGATTGGGGCGGATGGCAGGAATTATATACCACAATGTCAAAAGACACTTTAATAGTTGGAGATGATTTAATTGCTTCAAACCCTTTTAGGCTACAGGAGGCAATTCAAAAAAATACGATAGGTGGAGTTGTAATTAAACCAAATCAAATAGGCACAGTAATTGAAGCACTAGCAGTTTGCGAAATGGCAAAGCAAGCAGGCTTAAAAGTTACTGTTTCACACAGAAGCGGAGAAACTACGGATGATTTTATTGCAGATTTTGCAGTCGCAGCGGGTGCCGATTATGTTAAGTTTGGGGCACCGGTCAGAGGCGAAAGAGTTGCTAAGTATAACAGGCTTCTTGCCATTGAAAAGCAAATTGCTTCACTTTAGGTTAAATAACACGGTTAATTCCCCTCTTACCTTGGTTTTTGAATATATTTGAATGAATTCTTGGATATTTTTTTGCTCAGTATTTTCGTAAATTTTTGTCAGCTCTCTTGAAATTGTAATTTGTATATTTCCGAAAACTTCCATTAAGTCTTCCAAGGTCTTTAATATTTTATGAGGAGATTCATAGAAAATAATTGTTGATTTAATAAATTCTTGCGATTTTTTAATATTTTCAAAAAGTTTAATTCTGTGTCCTCTTTTTAACGGAGGAAATCCTATAAAAAGAAATTTATCCGTAGGTAAGCCACTTGATGAAAGAGCAGTTATTACAGCAGAAGCCCCAGGAATTGAGATAACTTTTATACCTAAAAGCCTACATTCTCTAACTAATTTAAATCCCGGATCCGAAATTGTAGGGGTACCCGCATCAGACACAAGTGCCACGTCCATTTCATTTTTAAGCATATTAATTACCTGAACCATTTTTCCTTGCTCATTCTTCTCGTAAAATGGAAAGAATTTTCCAATTAATTCTTTTTCTTTGCCTAAAAAATACTTTTTAATAAGTATGGAGGTAGTTCTTGTGTCTTCACACGCAATAAAATCCACTTTCTCAAGAACCTCCAACGCTCTTGAGGTTATGTCTTGTAAATTTCCTATTGGTGTTGCTACAATGAACAATGTTCCCATGTTAGAGTTTTTAACAGAACCTATTATACATCTCATAGAATCCGGAGGCTACTTTTCTATCTTTATACTCATGCTTTTGGAATCGGCTTTAATCCCTATACCCTCAGAAATTACAATGCCTTTTGCAGGATTTTTAGTAAGTCAGGGAAAAATGAACTTCTGGGTTGTAGTATTCGTAGGCGCTTTGGCAAATTTAGTAGGTTCACTTATTGCTTACGGTCTTGGATACTATCTTGAAGAACATATTATTTTAAAATTAGTTAGAAAATATGGGAAGTTTTTGCTAATTACAGAACACGAATATACAAAATCCGTAAAATGGCTTAACAAATACGGCGATTTTGTTGCGTTTTTTTCAAGGGTATTGCCAGCTGTTAGGACCTTTATTTCTCTTCCGGCAGGACTTGCAGAAATGAATATCTGGAAATTTTCCTTCTATACATTTTTGGGCTCATTAATATGGTCAACGCTTTTAACTTATGTCGGCGTAAAATTTGGCGCAGAATGGCACGTGCTGGGCCCTTATTTTAAGAAATTTGATGTTTTAATAGTAATTTTAGCTGTTATTGTAGGAATTTGGTATATCAACCACAAATTGAAGATTGTCAAGCTCAGGCGCTAGTCGAACCTACGGACTAAACCAACAACTTTACCCTGAATTGTTAATTTTGTTGGATAAATTGGAGCCATTTCTGAATTTGCCGGTTTTAATACAACTCTTCCGTCTTCCTTATAAAATTTTTTAAGAGTCGCAAGATTATCATCAACCATTGCAACTACAATGTCGCCATTTATTGCTTCGTTTACTTTCTCTATAACAACAAAATCTCCGTCTAAAATACCCTCTTCAATCATAGACTTTCCTTTAACTTGTAATACATAGGCAGTACTTTTACCTGAAAGAAGTGATGCAGATACATAAAAGGTTGCGTTTGGGTCTGTATATGGTTCTAAAGGTGCTCCTGCAGCAATAAAACCCATTAAAGGAAGCTCTATGGCAGGCTTGCTGCCAAGTAGAGAAAATTGTACTTTCTCGTCTACTATTTTTAAAACTCTAGTATTTCCGTCAACCTTTTGGACATAACCTTTTTCCACTAAAGATCTGATAAGCGTATGGACTGTAGAATTACTTCTGTGTCCTGTTCCTTGGGCTATTTCGGAGAGCGTTGGAGAATAACCATACTGCCGCTGAAATTGGGCAAGAAATTCTAAAACCTCTCTTTCTTTTCTATAAAGTACTCCGGGCATGGTATGTATAAAATATACGAAAAAAAGTAGAACTTTGTCAAGAAGTCAAATGTAATCAAACTATGCTAAAATAAAGTGCTTTATGTTATTTAATTTAAAATCAAAATTTAAGCCTACGGGAGATCAGCCTCGTGCTATTGAAAAATTAACAAAAGGACTAAAAAACAATTCTAAACACCAGGTTTTACTCGGTGTAACAGGTAGCGGTAAGACTTTTACAATGGCAAATGTTATTCAAAACACCCAAAAACCAACCCTAGTAATTTCGCATAATAAAACCCTCGCAGGACAGCTTTATCAAGAATTTAGGGATTTTTTTCCAAACAACGCAGTTTCATATTTTGTTTCCTATTACGATTTTTATCAACCGGAGGCATATGTCCCACAAAGTGACACATATATTGAAAAAGAAGTAGAAATTAATGAAGAAATAGACAAATTAAGACTACTGGCTACTACAAATCTTTTAACTAGAAAAGATGTGATAGTCGTAGCTTCGGTTTCATGTATTTACAATCTAGGATCCCCTGTCGAATACGGAAAATTTGTGATGGATTTAAAAAAAGGTACAAGAATAGATCAAAATGATGTTTTATTTAAGCTTTCAGACTTGCAGTACGAAAGAAACGATTACGGATTTAAACGAGGAACTTTTAGAGTACGAGGTGAAGATATAGATTTGTTTCCTGCCTACTCGGAAAATGCACTAAGAATGGAGATAACTAACTCAATTTTAAAAAAAATGTATGAATTTAGTCCCTTAACTGGTGAAATTACTAGACAATTAGAGAAATATGTAATTTATCCAGCGAAACATTATATGACAGACCCATCTATTTATCGGGATGTATTTCCAAGAATAAAGAAAGAGATGGAAGAAAGAGTAGGTAAATTTAAAAAAGAAGGAAAGTTAATCGAGGCACAGCGCATTGAGCAAAGAACAAATTTTGATTTAGATATGATACAGGAGTTAGGCTATGTAAACGGTATAGAAAACTATTCAAGATACTTCGATGGAAGAAAGCCGGGAGAACCTCCTTTTACCCTTTTAGATTACATGAAAGAGTGTTCAAATGATTTTTTAACTATAATCGACGAGTCTCATATGACGCTTCCCCAACTTCGAGGAATGTATAACGGAGACAGGGCAAGAAAAGAAACTCTTATTGATTATGGGTTTAGACTCCCTTCCGCATTGGATAATAGACCCTTGCGTTATGAAGAATTTGCAAGAAGAATTAAAGAAGCTGTCTATGTAAGTGCAACTCCAAATGACTACGAAATTTCATTAGCAAAGGAATATGATGCAGTTGCGGAACAGCTTATTAGACCTACAGGTTTAGTTGATCCGGTAGTAAGCGTTAGAAAAACTAAGGGACAAATTGAAGATTTAATTAAAGAGATAGAAAAGCGCGTATCCAAGAAACAACGTGTACTCGTTACGACATTAACAAAAAGAATGTCAGAAGATTTATCTACATATCTTGCCGAAAGAGACATAAAAGTTTCCTATTTACATGCGGATATAGAAACTTTGCAAAGGCAGGACGTATTAGACAGGCTAAGAGGCGGCGAATATGACGTTTTGGTAGGAATTAACTTACTAAGAGAAGGCTTGGATTTACCCGAGGTTGCTTTAGTTGCAATTTTGGATGCTGACAAAGAAGGATTTTTGCGAAGCAGAACGTCTTTAATCCAAACAATGGGAAGAGCCGCAAGAAATGTTGATAGCGAAGTTATTATGTATGCAGATACTGTTACAGGGTCTATGAATGAAGCCATTAAAGAGGTAGAAAGAAGAAGAAGTGTTCAGCTTAAATACAACAAAAAGCACCGTATTACTCCAAGATCAATTGAAAAAGTAATAAGAGCAAGGCTAGTTGAGGAAAAGATAGAAGACGAAAAACAAGCTAATTACTTATTAACTCTACAAAAGAAAGAAATATTGCTTCCAGATGAAAAAGAAAAGTTAATTAAAAGATTGTCTTTAGAAATGAGAAATGCCGCAAAAGAGCTAGATTTTGAAACTGCAGCTATATTAAGAGATCAAATTAGATTTCTCAAAAAATAAAATTTATTCAGAAGATGACCCTTCTTCATTTCTTTTGACAGTCTTTTGCTCAACGAGATCCCAAGCTTTAAGCAAAACCTCAGCGCTTATGCCTACCTCAACAAGAGAAGATATCCAGAATCCTTGGGTTTCCATTCTGTATGCATAAATAAGATCTTCTACAGATCTTCTCACATTTTCTCGAGTAAATTGTTGGTCTGAAGAAAAAACTCGTTGATATCTTTGTCCTGCTAAGACAACTTTGGCATTATGCTCTGCTACTCGTTGTTCTAGTTCTTTTTTGTATTCCCAATCGTATTTGTGTTTTTCTGGCATGGCGGAATTCTATAACCATGGTCACGTAATGTCAATTATTTTAAAATTATCCTGAAGACTTTGTCTTTTCTATTGGATTTATTTTTTTCAAACCACATATTACAAAATGTTACTTTTTCTATTATGAATATATGTTTTTAACTAGTTCTATTTTGGGATCTTTTCCAGTACTTAATATAACGCTTACTGCATCTATTCGTAAAGCGTTGGGAAGCTCCGGGTGTAACTTTTTGTAAAACATTGCTGCGCTCTAAAGCTTTTATTTTAAAAGGTGTTATTGCTTCAAATGGAGTTCCAAATGCGTTAGAAGTTTTAGTTTTTATCTCTACAAAGACCAAAGTTTTTTTGTCTAGTGCGATTATATCTATCTCACCATATCCTTTGCGGAAATTGCGCTCTATTATTTTATAACCTTGTTTTTCAAGGAATTCTCCTGCAAGTTTTTCTCCAAGCCTGGCAGTAGGGTTGGGAATATACATTTAAGATAATGCTTGTCTTAAGAAGTATAGCTTTGCTCTTCTGACTTTTTGTTTAATTTTTCCCTTAACTGTAATCTTTTCTATATTTGGTGAATTAAAAGGAAATATGCGCTCTACTGCTACATCCCCTACCATTTTTCTTACAGTAAACATTTTATTTTCGTTTCTGCCTTTTATAGAAAGAACTACGCCCTCAAAAACCTGAACTCTTGTTTTTTCTCCCTCTTTAATTCTCTGAAATACGCGGATTATATCTCCGGTTTTAAAATTAAGTTCTCTTTGCATGCTTAGATTATATAATAACTCAGCTTACAGCTCAAGAACCTAAACATGAATTTATAAATTCTAGAAAAATGGGGTGAGGCCTAAGGGGTCTGCTTTTGTATTCTGGATGCCCTTGTGTCCCAAGATAAAAAGGGTGCATCTTTTTTGGAAGTTCGATAATTTCAACCAAATTTTCCTTTACAGATCGAGCAGATATTTTCATACCATTTTTTTCAAATTGTAAAGCATACTTATTGTTAAATTCATACCTATGCCTGTGTCTTTCTGATGTTAATCCCCTCGATTTATTAATAAAACCATTATGTTTGTCATATATTTCAAACGCTTTCGTTCCGACTTTTACTATCGCTTCCCAACCGCCGAGCCTCATAGTTCCGCCATATTCTCTTCTTTTAACAATATCCTGCTGGGATGGTATAAAACAAATAACAGGATTTTTAGTTTTTTTACTGTTTTCTTGGGTATTTGCATCTTGCAATTTTAAAACATCGCGGGCAAATGCAATTGTTGCAAGCTGCATGCCATAGCAAAGACCAAGATATGGTATTTTATTTATCCTTGCGTAACTTGCTGCTTTTATCATTCCTTCTGCCCCTCTTTCGCCCCATCCTATCGGAACAATAATTCCATCAACTTTTTTTAATTCCACAAATACGTTTTCGATTCCCTCTTTTTCAATTCTTTCAGCATCAACCCAAATGCTTTTTACTTTTACACCCATTTTCCAGCTAGCATGGTCAATGGCATCAAAAAGAGCTGCATAAGAATCACGTAACTGATACTCTCCTGTTCCGAAATATTTTCCTATAATCGCAATATGTATCGTTTTGTTAAACTTTTTAGTACTTTCTACAAACTTTTCCCAAGCTTTTAAATTTGGTTCCCGAACCTTTAATCCCAATTTCTTTAATATTCTTGAATCCATATTTTGCTTATGTAATACAAAAGGAATTTCATACACTGAATCTAAATCCGGACTCGAAATCACATCTTCTTTGTGCATATTGCAAAACAGCGCTAATCTGTCTTTTCTTCTCTGATCCAAATATTTTTCTCCGCGAGTTACAAGAAAATCTGGCTGTATACCCATTGTATTTAGGGTTCTTACTGAAAGTTGCGTAGGCTTTGTTTTAGGCTCTCCCAAGTGTCCAGGCGTAGGAACATAGCTAACATGAATATGAATAACATCTTTAGGTCTTTTTAAGGTAAGCATTCTTGATGCTTCATAAAACAATACATTTTGATATTCACCTGCTGTTCCTCCTAGTTCTACAATAATAATATCGGGGTGGCTCTTTTTTTCTAAAACTTCCATTCTTCTTAAAATTTCATCTGTAATATTTGGAATAGCTTCTACGTCTTCGCCGTTATACTCAAATCTTCTTTCTTTATCAATTACAGTTTTATAGATTTTACCCATTGTCACAAAATTATCAGCTCCCATATTTTCATCTAAATATTTTTCATAGGTTCCTAAATCCATATCGCCTTCGGTCCCGTCTTCGCACAAGAAAGGATCACCATGTTCTATAGGATTAATTGTACCCGCATCTACATTTAAATAGTTTTCAAATTTTATTGGAGAAATTTTATATCCTGAGGCTTTTAAAAGTAGAGCGATGGAAGCAGCGGTGGTACCTTTTCCAATTCCCGATATAACTCCACCCGAAACAAAAATATACTTTGTGCTTTTTCTACTGGGCACAATTTACTATATCAGAAGAATAATCAGGGGTCAAGAAGAAAAAGAGAGCTTATAAAAGTATGTCCCTAAGAAATGGATCTGTCATATCTGGACCTCGTTTGCTCTTTGCGACTACTTTCATGCCAGTCTCAACCTGCTTTACCATGCTTACAATGCTTTTTAGTACATCACTTGGAACAGAAACCGTAGAGCCAGGGGTATTTGGAACATAGAATTCTACCGTTACAGCTCCATCATGCAAATTTATAAGACCAATTTGCTCATCGCCTCTTCTAATCTCTAAGGAATGAGGGTCTATTGTCGGAAAAAATTCTGTTGCTGTTGGCTGTTTTTCTATTCTACTCATTGGAGCATTATAAGATAAGCGTGAAGGAATGTCAATACTATAAGATTATGAGCGGAGTACGAGAATCGAACTCGCTTCTCCACCTTGGGAAGGTGGCATACTGCCAGTGTACTAACCCCGCAATGTTATCTTGGAAGATTTAATTTAGTTCCTGTATATATTAAATCAGGGTTTTGCAAAATTATTAAGCTTTGCGATTTCAGTCCATTTATACCCGTCGCCATAGGCTCTTAATGCTATGTCCCAAAGATAATCTCCTTCCGCTACAGTATAAACTGTTCCCGTAATTTTATTTCCTGCGGTAACTAAGTCCTCTACTGTTTTCTCTTTAGGTGAAACCTGTGGAACTGTCAATTTCGTTCCCGGTTCAATAATATCCGGATTGGAAATTTTATTTGCTTTTGCTAAGTCTTGCCAATTATATCCGGAACCGTATAGGTTTTCCGATATGTGCCATAAGTCTTCTCCTTCTTTTACTACATATGTTTTATTTTCGCTCGTAGATGTAGATCCTGTATCTAGATTTTTACTATTAATATTTTTAAAAAGTAATACTAAGAGTACAACAGCAACAAGTACCACAACTACGCCTAAAATAAGACTTGTATATGATTCTCCCCATTTAATTTGAGACAAGAAATCATTAAAAATGTTTGTATTTTTATTAGGTTTTGCCATTTATTTATTCCTCCTTTCGGACAGAAAGATAACGGACAGCTGCGGCAGTTGGCGGGCTCGGCCGGATTCGAACCGGTGATCTCCTCCGTGACAGGGAGGCGTGATAGGCCTCTTCACTACGAGCCCTTGCTTTTGGTATTTTAAACAATATTTGAACTTGAGTCAATCTGTATGGTAATATTTTGTCATGTCTAACCTTGAGATTTCAAAACTTTTAAAAAATATTGCCACTGCATACACAATAAAGAACGAAAAAAAATATAGGTTTCAAATAATAGCCTATCAAAAGGCTTCAGAGTCGATTGCAAATTTAAACGGAGAAGTATCTGACTATTTTAAAGAAGGATCACTGGAACTTTTACCGGGCATAGGACCTTCTATTCGTTCTCATTTAGAAGAACTATTCGAAAAAGGAGAAGTAAAGCGTTTTAATTGGGTACTAAAAGGGATCCCGAAGTCTGTTTTTGTATTAACGGATATACCAACTTTTGGTCCTAAGAAAGCCTTTAGGCTTGTTATGGAATTTAAATTGGAAAACGAAAATACAGCAATTAATGACCTATCGACAATTGCCAAGCAAGGAAAAATTTCACATCTTGAGGGCTTTGGCGAAAAAAGCGAAAAAGATATTCTACTCTCAATTGAGGAATTCAAAGCAGGAAAAGGGAAAACAACGCGCATGATTCTTCCATATGCATTCGAAACCGCAGAAAAGGTAAAAAATTACTTGCAAAAAGAAAGTGCTGTAAAACAAGTAGAGGCATTGGGCAGCTTAAGAAGAAGGGTCTCTACTGTTGGAGATATTGATTTTGCGGTTGCTACGGATAATCCCAGTAAGGTTATTGAACACTTTATTAATTATCCTTTTAAGGAAAGAGTAATAGAAAAAGGAGAGGTATCGGCATCAATTTTGATTTCTGGTGGTAAACAAATTGATCTTTTAGTTCAACCCGTAGAAGCCTTTGGTTCATTACTTCAGCACTTTACGGGAAGCAAAAATCATAATGTTCATTTAAGAGAATACGCATTAAGCAAGGGACTTTCTCTTTCAGAATATGGTATAAAAAATACTAAAACTAAAAATAAAGTTTTAAAAAAATATTCAAGCGAAAAGGATTTCTATGAAGCTCTTGGAATGAAATGGATTCCGCCAGAACTTAGAGAAGATAATGGAGAAATAGAGCTTTCAATTGGCAGCAAGCTTCCAAAAATTGTTGAACTTAGTGATATTAAGGGAGATTTTCATATTCATTCCAGCTTTCCAATTGAACCAAGTCATGATTCCGGGTTAAATTCTATGGAGGAAATGCTTAAAAAAGCGACTTTACTAGGGTATGAATATTTAGGATTTTCAGAGCATAATCCAAGTTTGAATAACCATACAAGTTCACAAATCTACGAAATATTAAAAAAAAGAGATAAAAAAATTGAACAACTTAAATCTAACAAGAAAAATGTTCGGATATTCAAATTACTCGAAGTTGATATTTTACCAAACGGAGATCTTGCATTAGACGATAAATCCCTAGAGCTTTTAGATGCTGCTATTGTTTCAATTCATAGCATATTTAATATGAATAGAGACGAAATGACTAGAAGAGTATTAAAAGGACTTTCAAGCAAAAAAGCAAAAATACTAGCGCATCCTACGGGTAGGCTTTTAAATAACAGAAACGGTTACGATTTAGATTTTGAAATAATATTTAATTATTGTAAAGAAAATAATAAAGCTCTTGAGATAAATAGCTGGCCACAAAGATTGGATTTACCGGATACACTCGTAAAACGAGCTGTTGAAAAAGGCATAAAACTTGTTATAAATAGCGACAGTCATGCTGCAAATCAAATGGAATTGCTAAAATATGGAGTCTTCGTTGCGAGAAGAGGTTGGGCAACGCCGAATGACATTCTTAATACAATGACGTATAATAATGTAGCTAATTGGTTTAATTCTTAAGGAGGTGAGATTATGAATATTTGGATAATAATTGCCCTTATCGCAGTAGCAGCTTTCATTTGGTTTTTGTACAACAGTATAATTGTTGCAAAACTAAGAATTTCAGAGGCTCTTTCTCAAATTGACGTTCAACTTAAACGAAGAACAGACTTAATACCCAATCTTGTTGAAACAGTAAAGGGGTATGCAAAACACGAAAAAGATTTATTTGAGAAAGTTACAAAAGAAAGAGCAAGCTTGGTTTCAGCAAAGAGCCCAGCACAAAAAGCCGAAGCAAATAATATGCTGTCGGAAACTCTTAAATCGATATTCGCTGTTGCAGAGGCTTACCCTGACTTAAAAGCTAGCCAAAATTTCTTAGAACTTCAAGAAGAAATTTCAGATACGGAAAATAAAATTGCTTATGCAAGACAGTTCTATAATTCAAACGTTTTGGACTATAATACAAAATTGAAAGTGTTTCCTAACGTTTTTATAGCTGGACTTTTTAACTTTAAAGAGGCTGAGTTTTTTGCGGCTTCAGATGAAGAAAAAAAAGAAGTTAAAGTTAAATTTTAACGATGAATATCTATTCTGCTATTTCTTCCAATAAATACAAGACTTGGATAATAATGGTATTGTTTGTGCTTATAATCACAACTTTAGTATACGTTTTTTCTAAGGCGATGGGTTTTAGCAGTTTGGGTTTAGCAGGATTTGCTCTTATTATCGCAGGCTTTACAAGTATTGGGAGCTACTACTTTTCTGACAAATTAGTCCTTGCAACTACCGGTGCAAAGCAAATCAGAAAACAAGACTATCCTGAGTATTTCAGAATAGTAGAGAATCTCTGCATCGGCGCAGGACTTCCTGCTCCAAAAATATACGTAATTAATGACCCATCACCAAATGCATTTGCAACCGGCCGAGATCCAAAGCACGCTGTAGTATGCGCAACGACTGGTTTACTTTCTATTATGAGTGAATCCGAGCTTGAAGGAGTTATTGCCCATGAATTGTCCCACATTAAAAATTACGACATAAGACTTATGGGAGTTGTTGCAGTACTTGTTGGATTTGTTGCAATTTTATCTGATATTTTTATACGGATGACTTTCTACTCGGATGACAGAGATAGCAAGGGTAATCAAATTTTTTTAATTTTAGCCATATTTTTTGCAATTATATCTCCTATTGCTGCTACTTTAATTCAGCTTGCAATTTCAAGAAAAAGAGAATTTCTTGCAGACGCTTCGGGAGTACTTTTAACAAGATATCCCGAAGGGCTTGCTTCGGCGTTAGAAAAACTTGCAAGAGATCATACGGCACCCAAAACTGCAAGTAATGCTACTGCTCATTTATTTATAGAAAATCCGTTTGATAATAAAAAGGTCAAAAACTTTTTTACGAGTCTATTTAATACTCACCCTCCGCTTGAAGAAAGAATAAAAATCCTGCGATCAATGTAATCTAAATGAGATTAGTCAACGTTTTTTTAATTGTATTTGGAAAATTTTTTATATTTTTAAGCAAGTTTACAAACTTAGGTTCCGGCTCTACTTGGCCTGGGCATATTGCACTGAAAATAAACCCCAATTTTAATAAACAACTACTTAAAAGTACAAATGCAGTAAAGATTGTAATAGCAGGCACAAACGGAAAGACCACTACAGGAAGCCTTATTAATAGAGTTTTAATATCAAATAAAAAAACAGTTGCGCATAATCAGGCAGGCGCAAACCTTTTAAATGGGCTTGCATCATCCTTAATTCATAATTCAAATACATTAGGATTAATTAAAAAAAACTACATAATTTTTGAAAGCGACGAATTTGCGCTGCCACAAATACTTGAAAATATTAACCCCGATTACCTAATTTGTCTAAATTTATTTAGGGATCAACTAGATAGATATGGAGAGCTAGATGAAATTGCAAAAAAATGGAAAGAAACAATTAAGAAACTTAGTAAAAACACTACGCTAATACTTAATGCTGATGACCCGTTAGTTTCATATTTGGGAGACGGTAGAAAAAATACCTTATATTTTGGGCTAAGCGAAAAAGAAAATTTAAAAAGAATTAAACATGGAGCAGATTCATTACGATGTCCAAAATGCTCATACATGCTTACTTTTAACAAGGTTTACTTTTCTCATTTAGGAGATTGGCATTGTGAAAAGTGTGGCTTAAAAAGACCAAAACTGTCAATTTCAAATTTTAAGTATTATCCGCTTCCCGGAATATACAATAGATACAACATCCTAGCTGCTTCGCTGCTTCTATTAAAAGAGAGGTATAACGAGAGGCAAATTATAAACGGATTAAAATTGTTTACCCCTGTTTTTGGAAGACAGGAAAAAATAAGATATAAAAATCACGACATAATTATTTTCCTTTCAAAAAATCCCACCAGCTTTAATGAATCACTGTCAACAATTAAGGATTTAAACGAAAAAAATCTAATGTTTGTAATTAATGATAGAATTCCGGACGGATTAGATGTTTCCTGGATATGGGATATAGGGATAGAGCGGATAATAGACAAAAGCTATAACATATCCGTATCTGGAGATAGGTGTTATGACATGGGAATAAGACTAAAATACGCAGAATTGTTTACGCATATCGAGCAAGATCTTAAAACCGCAATAGATAAAATGATTTCGGGACTTGAAAAAGACGAAAAGCTATATATTCTTCCTAACTATTCCGCGATGCTTGATATTCGGAAAATTCTTTTAGGAAGAAAGCTCTTATGAAATACTCTTTAACTATTGGCTGGCTATATCCTGAACTCATGAACATATATGGAGATATAGGCAATATTACAACTTTGATAAAAAGATGTGAGTGGAGAAATATTAATTCAGAGGTAAAAATGCTAAACCCCGGATTTAAATCTGAAGAACTTGTTAATTGTAATTTATTAATTATGGGTGGGGCTCAAGATAAGCAACAAACAGTAGTTAATAAAGATCTAAAAAGGGTAAAGAAAGAACTGTGCCAAATGATTGAAAAGGGAATTCCTGGACTTTATGTATGCGGAGGATTTCAATTTTTAGGAAAGTACTACAAGGAAGCAGACGGTACTATTATAGATGGGCTTGGGGTGCTTGATTTATATACTGAAAATTCCGGCGAAAACATTGATAGGCTTATTGGGAATATGGTATTCATGCCTGAAGTTAAAGAATTAAATAAACCTATTGTTGGTTTTGAAAACCATGGTGGAAGAACTTATTTGGGAAGGAAAATTAAGCCGTTTGGAAAAGTTATTAAAGGGTTCGGGAATAATGGAAAAGACTTAACAGAAGGAGCTATTTACAAAGAAACTTTTGGAACATATTCGCATGGACCTATTTTGCCTAAAAACCCGGAATTTGCCGATTATTTAATAACAAAGGCTTTAGAAAAAAAATATAATTCAAGAATTACCTTAAAATCCCTGGATGGTTCCTTGGAGGATAATGCAAGACTAGTAATTGCTAAAAGCCTTGACATTGAAATATAATAATTTTGATGAAATTCGATGTTTCCCACATTGCCAAACTGGCAAATCTTACTTTAAATCCCTCAGAAAAAAATAAGTTGGAAAAGGAATTAGAAGAAACTCTTAAGTTTATTAATAACTTAAACGAAATTGATACCACGGGAATTGAGCCTACTTCTCAAGTAACTGGATTGGAAAACATAACAAGAGAAGACGAGGCAATTCCTTCTTTTCCGCAAGATGATGCACTTAAAAATGCGAAATTAACACACAACGGATTTTTTAAAGTTAAAGCAATTTTGAATAATGAATAAGCTAAATGAGCATACTATTAAACAAGCGAGGGAAGGTTTAAGAAGGAAAGATTTTAGTTCTGTTGAATTAACCAAAGCCTGTCTTGAGCAAATTAATAAAGCTGAGCCTAGTATAAATGCCTTTGTCACAATCTGCAAAAAAGAAGCGCTAGTGCAAGCAAAAGAAGCGGACAAATTAATTTCTAGTAACCAAGATTTACCTCTGTTGGGGATTCCTATTGCAGTAAAAGATAATTTGTCTACTCTGGGAATAAGAACAACTGCATCAAGTAAGGTTTTAGACGATTATATCCCACCTTATGATGCAACTGTAATAAAAAAATTAAAAGACGCAGGCGCTGTGCTACTTGGAAAAACTAACATGGATGCTTGGGCTCATGGCTCCTCAACGGAAACTTCAGATTATGGAACAACTAAAAACCCATGGAATACCAATCACTTACCCGGAGGTTCATCCGGCGGATCTGCTGCGGCCGTAGCAGCAGACGAGGCTATTGCGGCAATTGGAACCGAAACTGCAGGCTCTATTAGACAACCTGCTTCGTGGTGTGGAGTTGTAGGCCTTAAGCCAACATATGGAAGAGTTTCGCGCTACGGAGTTATTGCAATGGCATCGTCACTAGATTCTCCTGGCCCTATTACTAAAACTGTTGAAGATTCTGCTTCCCTGTTACAGGTTTTGGCTGGAAAAGATGAATATGATGCCACTACTTCCCCACTACCGATAGGGGACTATACACTACCCATAGAGAGCAAATTAAATAATTTAAAAATTGGAATTTCAGACGAATATTTTATCGAAGGAATAGATGTAGAAGTTAAACGAGAAGTTCTGGATTCAATTAAGAAGTTTGAAGAAATGGGTGCAAAAATAGAAAAAATTAAACTTTTTGACCCGCGTTACGCAATAGATGTATATACAATAATCCAGCGTTCTGAAGTAAGCTCTAATCTAGCTCGATATGATGGTATTCGTTATGGCTCTGAAAGAGAAAAATTTGGAGATGAAGCAAAAAGAAGAATTATATTAGGAACATATGCATTATCTTCCGGATATTATGATCAATATTATAATAAAGCCTCCAAAGTCAGGTCTGTAATTATTGAGGATTTTAAGAAGGCTTTTGAAAAAATAGACGTAATACTTACTCCTACTTCCCCATCGCTTCCCCTTCCGATCGGAGCAACTAATAAATCTATAATGTTTGGAGAAATTGCTGATGTATTAGTTGAACCATCTTCAATTGCAGGATTGCCTGGAATAAGTATTCCCATTGGGTTTGCAAAAAAACTTCCAATTGGTATGCAGATAATTGGCCCACAGTTTGCTGAAGAACTAATTTTACAAGTTGCTGGAACATACGAGAAAAAGACTGAAAAGGAAGAATGGAGAAAAATAAAACCTAATTTATGAAATACACGCCAGTTATTGGATTAGAAGTACACGTAGAACTAAAAACAAATTCAAAAATGTTTTGCAGATGTTCCGCAGATTACTTTGGTAAAAAACCAAACACTCACACTTGTCCCGTTTGCCTAGGGCTTCCCGGAGCACTTCCCTACCCGAATAAAAAAGCAATTGAATGGTGCTTAATGATTGGCCTTGCACTGAATTGCGAGATTTCTTTATTTTCTAAATTTGATAGAAAAAATTACTTTTATCCAGACCTTCCTAAGGGATATCAGATTTCTCAATACGATGAGCCTTTTTGTAAAAACGGCTTTATTGATCTTTCAAATAAGAAAAGAGTTGGGATTCGAAGAGTTCACATGGAGGAAGATACGGGAAAGTTAATTCACGAGGGAAACTCTACTTTAATTGATTTTAATCGTTCAGGAGTTCCCCTTGTGGAAATTGTAACTGACCCAGATTTTGAAAGTGCAGGTGAAGTTGTTGAATATTTAAAAAAAATACAGCAAATTGTTAGAACACTAGGCGTTTCAAATGCTGATTTAGAACGTGGAGACATGAGAATGGAGCCTAATATATCACTGAAAAACGAAGGGCAAAAAGAATTACCAAAGTACAGAATAGAGGTTAAGAATATAAATTCCTTTAAATTAGTAGATAAAGCAATTGAGGCAGAGATTGATAGGCAAACACAAAATCCAGGACAAAGATTTCAAGCAACGATGAGATATGATGAAAAAACAAATACTACGGTAACAATGCGCTTGAAGGAAGAAGCCGCAGATTACAGGTATTTTCCCGAACCAGATATTCCCCCATTCCATTGGCAACAGGCTTACATTGAAAAACTAAAAAAGGATGCCAAAGTCATGATGGATAAACCCTCTGAAGAAGAAGAAAGAACTCAGGAGTTACTTATCAAATTTTCACCCATCTCACCAGTAAGCGCAGCTACCATAGCAAGAGATCCCAAGTTTTATAGCTCATATGGTGGAACGGCTTCAATAGGAAAAGATGAGTTTGGAACACCATATCAAGGAACTGCAAATGCCATAATAAATCAAAAAGTACCCTTGGTAGGCATTTCTGACGAAGAAAGAGCCAAAATAATTGCAGATTTAAATAGGGTCTCTGATGTAGACGAAGACGAGTTAAATAAAACAATAGACGAGGTTTTAAAAGAAAATAAAAGTGCAGTTGAGGACTACAAAAAAGGTAAGGAAAACGCTATAATGTTTCTAGTGGGACAGGTGATGCGTATGTTTCCACAAAAAATAGACGTATCAAAAGTTAAGGCGAGTTTACTCGCGAAAATTAAGTAAAATGGCAGATTTCGTACATCTTCACAACCACAGCGAATATTCACTGCTTGATGGTCTTTCTAAAATCGAAGAGATGGTAAGACGTGTTAAAGAACTAGGAATGAAAGCTATCGCCATCACAGATCATGGAAATATGTACGGAACAATAACTTTTTATAAAACTTGCATGGCGGAAGGAATTAAACCAATTATAGGTGCGGAAATCTATGTCGCCAAGAGATCTAGAACAGATAAAGAAGCTGGAATAGATTCGGATTCTAATCACTTAATTCTTCTTGCTAAAGATTTAACAGGCTATAAGAATCTAATGAAAATAATATCTATCGCAAGCCTAGAGGGTTACTATTATAGACCGAGAACTGATATGGACTTGCTAAAGCAATATTCCGAAGGACTAATTTGCTTAAGCGCTTGTCTTAACGGATTTGTATCAGAACCTTTAATGAAAAATGAAGTAAAAATTGCAAGAGAAAGGGCTATTAAATTATCTGAAATTTTTGGAAAAGATAATTTTTACTTAGAGCTACAAAAACACCCAAATATAAAAGACCAAGATGTATTGAATGCTAAATTAATTGAGCTCTCTCAAAGCTTAGGTATTCCATTAGTAGCCACAAATGATAATCATTATGTAAATGCTGACGATGCCCCAGCCCAAGAAGCTCTACTTTGTATACAAACCCAAACAACTCTAGATACGAAAGGTAGAAAACTATCCATGATTGACTCTCCCGATTTTTATATAAAATCTTCAGAAGAAATGACAGGACTTTTTATTCAAACTCCTGAAGCGCTGGAAAATACGGTAAAAATTGCAGAAATGTGTAGTTTAGAAATACCTATGGATAAATGGATTCTTCCTAATTTTGAGGTGCCTGGTGGGAAAGCCCCAAGTGAATTTATTGTAGAAAAGGTTAACGAGGGGCTTTTAAAAAGATATAAAAAGGTTACCAAGGAAATGAAAGAAAGAGCGGATTATGAATTATCTGTTATTCTAAAAAAAGGATACGAAACCTATATTCTTATAGTCGCAGATTTTGTCAATTGGGCAAAGGGGCAAGGAATAACTGTTGGACCCGGTAGGGGCTCTAACGCAGGTTCTATTGTTTCTTACGCTTTGGAAATATCAGACATTGACCCATTATTTTTCAAATTACCCTTTGAGAGGTTTTTAAATCCCATGAGGCCTTCACCGCCTGACATAGATCTAGACTTTGCAGATAATAGAAGAGACGAAGTTATAGAATATGTTAGACAAAAATATGGAAGGGACAAGGTAGCACAAATTATAACCTTCGGAACTATGGAAGCAAGGGGTTCTGTAAGGGATATTGGAAGAGTAATGGGATATCCATATTCGATTCCAGACAGAATATCAAAAATGATTCCACCCGGCTGGCAAGGTCACGCAATGACAATAGATAAAGCCTTAGAACAAAGCCCTGAGCTTTCTATTGCATATAACATGGAGGAGGATACAAAAAAAATACTGACTCTTGCTAGAAAAGTAGAAGGAGTCGCAAGACACGCCTCGGTTCATGCAGCAGGAGTGGTTATAGCAGATAAAGATATAACTGAATATAGTCCATTACAACGTGAAACAAATGGAGAAAAAATAATTACACAGTATGATATGTACTCCATTGGCGCAGATTATAACGGCGTAGGGCTTCTAAAAATGGACTTTTTGGGTCTTAGAAATTTAACAATCATTCAAGAAGCTCTTTTGTTTATTAGTGTCAACAAAAAAATAAACGTTGATTTTTCAAAAATATCTTTTGAAGATAAAAAAACATATGACTTACTTTCATCGGGAGAAACAACCGGCATTTTCCAGCTTGAGTCTGCTGGCATGAGAAGATATGTAAAAGAGCTTAAACCGACTACAATTTTTGATCTTCAGGCTATGGTAGCACTATATAGACCTGGACCCATGGCCAACATTCCAGAGTTTATAAAAAGAAAGAACAACCCTAAATTAATTACGTATCCTGATCCTAGATTAAAAGACATACTAAAAGAATCATATGGAATTATCACATTTCAAGACGATCTGCTTCTTACTGCAATTAGCGTAGCCGGGTACTCATGGCTTGAAGCGGATAAGCTTCGAAAAGCAGTAGGTAAAAAAATTCCTGCTGAAATGAAAAAAGAACATGATAATTTTGTTTCAGGATGTATTAAAAACGGAATGGAGAAAAACAAGGCAGAGTCTTTATGGAAGCTATTTGAACCATTTGCGGGATACGGTTTTGGGAAAGCTCATGCTGCGTGCTATGCAACAATTGCATTCAGAACTGCTTATTTAAAAGCGAATTACCCTGTAGAATTTATGACCGCACTATTAACTGCAGAATCAAGGGGAACAACCGGTCCTGTTAAGAATGAAAAAATTGCACAAGCTATAGCGGAATGCAAAAGACTTGGGGTAGAGGTAAAACCGCCCGACATAAATTTTTCTGAATCAGATTTTTCAATTGAGAATGAAAATAAAATTAGATTCGGTCTTTCAGCAATAAAAAACGTCGGGGATGCGGCTATTAAAGAAATATTGGAACAAAGAAATAAAGCTCACTTTACAAGCTTTGAAGATTTTTGTAAAAGAATTGATCTTTCAACGGTCAATAAAAAAACTATCGAGAGCTTAATTAAAGCAGGGTCCATGGATAAGTTTGGAAACAGAGCTAAACTTTTAATGATATATCCTGAATTAGTTGAAAAAGCAAACAAGAAAAAAAGAGATACTCATGGAGGGCAAACAAGTCTTTTCGGCGACGAAACAGAAAACGAGAGACAATCTTCTTCACCATCATCGGATGAAATTGCGGATTTTTCTTCAAATGAAAAACTTGCGTTTGAGAAAGAATTTTTGGGTTTTTACCTTACCGCTCATCCACAAATGGAAAATTTAATAAAAATAAAGTCTGAAATAACTCATGAAATAAACTTGCTTAATGAAGAAAGCGAAAGGACAAATGTTGTAGTTGGTGGAATAATAGAAACAATAAAAAGAATTTTTACAAAAAAAAATGGAAAAGAAATGGCATTTATTACATTGGGAAATGAAAATGGTGTATTGGTAGAGTGTGTAATTTTTCCTAAAATTTTTGATTTGTATAAATCAGTAATTACCAAAGAGAATGTAGTTTTAATTCAAGGCAAAATTGATTCTAAAAATGATAAACCAGTAATAATTGCTGAAAAAATAAATGTTTTTAACTCTTTTCCCGCTTGACTTTGAGGCTAATTATCCATAGAATTAATTTATGGTTTCATTCGCTGCAGAACCTATATTTTTTTTGGGCAATTTCGCCGTTACTAATGCATTCTTAGATACTCTACTTGTAGACTTTATATTAATTTTAGTTGTTATTTTTATCAATAAAAAGATGTCTTTACTTCCAGGTTTTTTTCAAAATTTAATTGAAGTAATGATTGATGGATTTTATAACCTGACTAAATCAGTCGCAGAAAAAAGAGCGGATATGATTTTCCCATTTTTTGTCACATTTTTCTTGTTTATTCTTCTTGCAAATTGGACAGGACTAATTCCTGGCTTGACTGCAATCGGTATTCGAGAGGAAGACCACTTAATTCCTTTTTTTAGACCGGCGACAAGTGATTTTAATGTTACTTTTGGACTTGCGCTAGTATCGGCAGTAGCAACACATGGTTTAAGCATTAAAACGTTAGGCATTAAAGAATACTTAGGTCGGTACTTTTCTTTAAACCCTATTTTTCTCTTTGTTGGTTTTTTAGAGATCATTTCCGAAATTACTAAAGTAATTTCTTTGTCTTTTAGACTTTTTGGAAACATTTTTGCAGGAGAAGTCGTTCTTGGTACGATATCCACGCTTTTTGCATTTTTGTTTCCTTTACCTTTTTTGATGCTAGAAACAATAGTTGGACTGGTACAAGCTTTAGTATTTGCAATGCTTACTATGGCTTTTATGACAATTCTTACAACACCCCATAGCGAAGGGTCTAAGGAGGTGAGTCACTAGTATGACATTTAGCGTATCTGGAGGATTAATAATTGCAATTGGAGGACAAATGGCAGCGCTTGCCATTGGATTAATAGGAATGAAGGCTATGGAAGCCATAGGTAGAAATCCAGAAGCTTTCGGGCGAATTCTTCCCGCAATGCTTTTAGGAATGGCTTTTGCTGAAGCAATAGCAATTTATTCTTTAATATTTGCCTTTTTAAAGTAAAATATGGAAATTCTTAATAAGTTTGGGTTTGATCCAATAATGTTGGCAGCCCAAATAGTAAATTTTTTAATAATCCTTTATCTACTTAAGCGGTTTTTATATAAACCTGTCTTTAAGATTCTTAAAGAAAGACAGGATAAAATTGAGGAAGGGATAAAGCAGACAGAAAAGGCACAAAAAACTTTAGAAGAGGCCATTGGAAAAGAAACAAGAATTTTGGCCAACGCAAAAAAAGAAGCACAAATGCTAATTGAAAATGCAAAGAGTGATTCACTAGAGCTTGCAAGACAAATTGAAGAAAATGCAAAAACTGAAGTAGAGGGATTAATTAATGAAGCAAAAGCTAAAATTTCCTTAGAATCAGAAATAGCGGAAAAAAAACTTTCAGAACATGCATCAGCACTTGCAACCAGTTTACTTAAAAAAACATTACAGGACGAAATAGATAAACATGGACAAAGAAAAATAATGGAAAATGCGTTTAAAAAAATAAATAAAAAATGAAGAAAATAAAAAATCTGGCACTCGCAAGCTACAAAAATGGTAATTTAGACAGCTTATTGGTATCTAAATTTATAAAACAGTTAAGCAGAAAGGATCTTAAAATATATATTAAAATTCTTAAGTCTATAGAAAGCAAAAAAAATGTTGTTTTAACTGTTGCAGATACTAATATCTCTGGTGAATTTTTAAAGAAAACAAAAAACCTTTTTCCAGGAAAAGAGATAATAGTAAAAGAAGATAAATCGCTAATAGCTGGATTAAAAATTGTTGATTTTGATATGGTTTACGAGTTTAATTTAAAAAATAAGATTGAGAAAATATCTGAATTTATAAATAATTAATATGAAAAGCGCGGAACATATACTAAAAGACCTAGAAAACAAGTTAAATAATTTTGATAATAAGCCAAGTATTTCAAACATTGGAATTGTTGAGAAAAATACAGATGGAGTTATAACTGTCTCTGGCTTAACGCAAGCGCAAATGGGTGAAATAGTTGAATTTGAAGAAAAGGAAAAAGGGGTAATTTTAAACCTAGATGAAGACAGCGTATCTATTATACTGCTAGGAAAATCAGATAGAATAAAAGAGGGGGACAGCGTAAAAAGCACTGGAAAACTATTAAATATCAACGTTTCTGAAAAAATACTGGGAAGAATTGTAGACCCTCTTGGTAACCCTCTGGATGACAAGCCAAAAATTATAAATGGTAAGGATATGCCGCTTGAGAAAGTTGCGGCAGGAGTTGTGGAAAGAGAACCTGTAAATACCCCCTTAAAGACGGGTATTAAAGCAATTGACGCTATGATTCCGATAGGAAGGGGACAAAGGGAATTAATTATTGGAGATAGAGGCACAGGAAAAACAGCAGTGGCAATTGACACAATTATTAATCAAAAAGGAAATGTGCTGTGTATATACGTTGCTATTGGCCAGAAACGAAGTACAACTGCTCAAGTAATTGAAAAACTAAGAGAAACTAAAGCGCTTGACTATACAACAGTAGTCAATGCTTCAGCATCAGATCCGGCTTCCCTACTCTATCTAGCTCCATACGCGGGAGTTGCAATAGCAGAATATTTCATGCAAAAAGGAAAAGATGTACTTGTTATATACGATGATCTGACAAAACACGCGTGGGCATATAGACAAATATCGCTTGTTTTAAGGCGTCCTGCAGGTCGAGAAGCATACCCTGGAGATATATTTTACCTGCACTCAAGACTTTTAGAAAGAGCTGTAAAAATGAATAAAGATAATGGAGGAGGCTCAATCACAGCCTTACCAATTATTGAAACACAAGCGAATGATTTATCTGCATATATTCCCACAAACGTTATTTCAATTACAGACGGGCAGATATTTTTCTTGACTGATTTATTTTACAGTGGAGTAAGACCTGCAATTGATGCAGGAAACTCTGTTTCGCGGGTAGGAGGAGCAGCGCAGACTCCGGCAATTAAATCTATAGCTGGTAAAATGAGACTTGAGCTCGCTCAGTATAATAATCTTGCTGCTTTCGCTCAGTTCGGAAGCGAATTAGATGAAGCAACTGCAAAGCAACTTGAAAGAGGAAAAAGAACTATTGAAATACTTAAACAGCCACAGTACCAGCCTTTATCTGATGCATTTGAGTTCTTAAGTATTTGGCTTGTAACAAGTGGCAGTATTGACGATATTGAATTTTCGCAAATTTCTAATTTTGAAAACGAATATCATCAGTTTATGAAACGTAAGTATGAAAAGCTTCTTAACGCGCTTTCTAAAGGTGGAAAACCAGATGAAAAAACCTTATCTGATTTAGAAAAAACAGTATCTGAGTTTAAAAAAATATTTAAAGTATAATATGGCGACTTTACTAACATTAAAAAGAAGAATAAAAACAACTAAAAATGTGTCTAAAACTACAAAGGCTATGCAGATGATTGCGGCATCGAAACTAAAAAGAGCTCAGGATTCTGCTGTCCAAGCTTTACCCTATACAGAAAAACTTACAGAATTATCAAAAAATATTTCAAGAATTTTAGAGGCTGGAGAAATTTCTTCATATACCCTTAAACCTAAAGCTAATTCCAAATTAGTAATTGTAATCTCACCCGATAAAGGACTATCGGGCGGACTTGTAACAAATTTAATAAAAGAAGTTTTGAACGAGGATTCGAAAATGAAAATTTACTACATTGCTGTTGGCAAAAAGGCTGAAAATTACTTAACATCCTTGGGAAAAGATGTTATTGCTACATTTCCCTTTGGCACAGCCATTCCTGCTTTTGATTTAGTATTTCCTATTTTAAAAATGGTAGATGATTATTTTCTATTTGGAAAGGTTTCGGTTGTTGAAATAATTACAACGAAATTTTTAAACGTTTTTACACAAATACCTCAAAGGCAAATATTACTACCCGTTAGGTTGGCAGAAGAGAAATCAAGTTCGTCAGACATTTTATTCGAGCCTAGTGCAGATGAACTTCTTCCCGATCTTTTAAGACATTACCTTGAGGTTTCTATGTACCAAGGCCTACTTGAATCATATGCATCAGAACAGGCAGCGAGAATGATAGCAATGAAAAATGCTACAGATAATGCAAATGAAATAATAGACGTACTCACGCTCTCATACAATAAATCCCGCCAAGAAAAGATTACTAATGAACTTTTGGATATTGGAGGAGGGATATTTTATGAGCAATAGTAATGGACGAATTATAAGGGTACAAGGACCTGTGGTTGATGTTTATTTTGAAACTTCTACGCCTCAGGTTTATGAAGCGCTGATTATAGATCTCGGTAAAAATAACCAACTGGTTTTAGAAACTGCATTACTAATTGGGGATAAAGAGGTTAAGTCGCTTGCAATGGGCCCGACCGATGGCCTTAGAAGAGGTATGCAAGTAAAAAGGACATTCTCCCCTATTAAGGTTCCCGTAGGATCAAAAACTTTAGGGAGAATATTTAATGTATTAGGAGAAACAATTGACGGTAAACCATTTGATAAAAATGCAAAAGATGTTTTATTTAATCCCATACACAGAAGTTCACCTCCCTTAACAGAACAAGAAACTAAACCTAAAATCCTGGAGACTGGAATAAAAGTTATTGACCTAATCGCACCATTTACCAAAGGAGGTAAAATTGCAGTTTTTGGTGGCGCAGGAGTAGGAAAAACAGTAATAGTCAAAGAACTTATTAGAAATATCGCCATGGAACATCAGGGACACTCTGTTTTCGCAGGCGTCGGAGAAAGAACTAGAGAAGGAAACGATTTATGGCTAGAAATGAAAGAGGCTGATGTACTTGATAAAACAGTCATGGTTTTTGGGCAAATGAATGAACCACCCGCAAATAGAATGCGAGTTGCCCTTACAGGACTTACAATGGCAGAATATTTCAGAGATATAAAGAAAGAAGACGTTCTTCTTTTTATAGACAACATTTTTAGATTTGCTCAGGCTGGAAGTGAGGTTTCTGCACTATTAGGAAGAATGCCCTCAGCTGTTGGTTATCAACCTACTCTATCATCCGAAATGGGCGAACTTCAAGAAAGAATAACATCAACTAAACAAGGTTCCATTACATCTGTACAAGCGGTATATGTACCTGCAGACGACTATACAGATCCCGCTCCTGTTACGGTATTTTCCCATTTAGACGCAACTATTACGCTTGAGCGGTCTATTGCGGAACAAGGAATATATCCAGCGGTAGATCCGCTAGCTTCAACTTCCAGAATTCTAGATCCAAATGTCGTAGGCGACGAACACTACAACGTTACAAGAAATGTACAGAAAGTATTGCAAAGATATAAGGATTTGCAAGATATTATTGCAATTTTAGGGATCGATGAGCTTTCTGAAGAAGATAAGCTTACAGTTGCAAGAGCAAGAAAAATTCAAAGATTCTTAAGTCAGCCTATGTTTGTGGCTGAAGTTTTTACAGGACAACCCGGAAAGTACGTAAAAATTGAAGATACCGTTAAAGGGTTTAAGGAAATCTTAGAAGGTAAGCACGATAAACTTCCTGAACAGGCATTCTACATGGTTGGAACTATAGACGAAGTAACTAAAAAGGCAAAATGAAGATCTTTTTAAAAGTTATAACTCCTGTTAAGACAATTCTATCTGAAGAAGTTGACGAGATAACTGTTCCTACCCATTCTGGAGTAATTAGTATTCTGCCTAACCACGTAGACTTGTTAACAAAGGTCAGTCCGGGTGAAATGTTTATAAAAACAAATGGGAAAATTGATAACTTTGCAATAACAGGTGGATTTCTAGAAGTTTCTAAAAATAAAGTAAATATTTTAGCTGATTACGCTGTTAGGGCTTCTAATATCGAAATTGCAAAGGCTAAAGAGGCACAAGCGCGTGCAGAAAAAGCGATGAAGGAAAAAGAAGGAAGTAAGGAATTTATTATAGCTGAAGCAGAGCTTAGAAAAGCGATTTTAGAACTAAAAATTGCAAATAGAAGACGCAATTCACTATAAAGTTTGATAAAAACCTCTGAATCTTTTAAAATAATCTCACGCCGAAGTAACTCAGTGGTAGAGTAGCTCTTTCGTAAAGAGCAAGTCGTGAGTTCAAATCTCACCTTCGGCTCTGTATGAGAAGAAAAACAAGGTTAAGTAGATATAGTGAAAAGAAACAAAAGAAAACTTTTTTCTTGAGTATTTTAGGAATTATCGTTTTGCTCTTCTTATTATTTAGATATGGACTGCCAACATTAATCAACTTTAGTCTTTTTTTAGCAGGAAATAGAGAACCAGCTAACCTAGTGGACAAAAAAGATCCTTTATATATTGCCCCTCCTGTTTTTGACTCTATGCCTGTTGCAACCAATAGCTCCCGAATAGAAATCAAGGGAATTGGAGAAAAAAATTCTAAAATAGAATTATATATTAATGGTAAAAAAAATAGTGAAATATTAACTAATGAGGATGGAAAATTTTCATTGGATGTAATATTAAAAAGCGGAGAAAATATTTTTACAGTAAGGCAACTTATAAAAGACAACAAAAGTGAATTTTCTTCTGCGTCCACTATATATTTCAAAGACACTCCCCCAATGCTAGGCATTACTTTTCCATCTGATGGAGCAAACTTTAAAAAAGAGGATAGATTTATTGAAGTTAAAGGAAATACAGATGTAAATGTTACGGTTACGGTTAATGGATTTTACTCAGTTATTAGTGAATCAAATATATTTTCATATACACTAGGATTGCATGATGGGGAAAATGAAATTAAGGCAATTGCAGAGGATATTGCTGGAAATAGAACTGAAAAGTCTGTAAAAGTTAACTATTCTCCGTAAATGCTACTATAATCCAAATCCACTCCATTATATATACAAAAAAAAGACTGTTAATAAATAAGCTATTTATCAGCAAGCCGGTAACTGATGCAATTAACACTTTAGACATTAAATTATTTTTTGTTTTTGATATATATAAAATTCTATAGATCAAATAAATATATGTAATCAACCCAACAATCCCAGTTGTTGCAAGAATAAAAAGATAACTATTGTCAGTACCTGCGCCAGAATGGGTAGTCGTCCAACCTTCATCTTTTAAATAACCATACTTATGTTGGGCAAATCTGTATGAATTAAAACCTATACCTATAATTGGATTTTTAACAAATATGTCTGTAGCCACCTTAGCAGAATCTAGCCTAGCCTCAATAGATGCAATTCTTAAAATATTTGTTCCTTCTGTTATAAACGCTTTCGGAGCTACAAATATTAACAGCAAGAGAATAATCAAAGTCACAAACAATATTTTCCTTTTATTTAGCAAAATTAGAAAAACAACTAAAGAAGTACCCAACATAATAAGTGCGCTTCTTGAGTAAGTAAGATATATAGCAAACAAATTTAAGGCGGCAATTAAAGTAAGAGGAACAAAAATTTTAGATTTCTTAATATTTTGGATTGACAAATACAAAAGATATATAAAAGTTAGTACAAGAAAAGCACCTGCAAAGTTGGGATCAAAAAAAGTGGAAAACAACCTGTAAAGATGCTCATCCCATCCTAAATAATATAAATTCCTTAAATTCTGGTAAAAAATGAACTGGACATATCCAAAAAAAAGAAATATTGTTATCGGAATAACCAAGATATTTTTAAACCTAGTTAAAAATTCTTTATCTAGAGAAAGAATTATAAAGTAAAGCGATGAATAAGCTACCCATCTCAATAAATACAAAAATGATATCAAAAATTCAGAAAAACTTAACCACGTTAGATTAATAATTAGAGAAAAAACTGAGACACCGATAAAAAAGATTATCGGCCTTGTTAATTTTGGTTTTTGTTTTTTTATATTTTGTTTATTTTTAATTATCCAAATCGCAAAAACAAACCCCATAAAAATATCGTTGAGAGACAATGATATTGCTCCAATTTGAATTTTCCCAAGCTCTGCAATTGGAAAGATTAATATTTGTATAATTAGTAGAATCTTTAATATGTACATAATTGCTTCTTGTTGCTGTAAGGCTTAACGCCTGTGATCTTATTATAGTAAACTAGTTCCCAACTTAAAAATCTTTTAGGAAGTTTTGAATCTTGGAACGCAATATAATTGAATTTATCTCCCTTTTTAATCCAAGAGGAGTGAATAAAAGGAAAGTTTACATAATACAGATTATGAAATCCATATAGTAAAACTTTATCAGACTTATAAATATTGTTTTTAAAAAAACTGTCTGTATCGTAAAAATCTCCAAACTTAAAGTTTAAGTGGTTAGATAAAAATTCAGCCTTTGTTTCGTTGCCAACGATTACTGGAACAAATTTAAAATTAGCTAAAAACCTATAACCAATACTTGAAAATATTATTAAAAAAATAATAAGAAGCAATATGCTTTTAGCTAGGTTAATCTGTATTCTTAAAGCATATATTGCGAGAATAGAAAACACCGGTAAATAAGCAAGTATAAATCTTCCTCCACCAATATTTGGGGTAAGTAACAGAATTATTAAGGCTCCGAGTGAATAGATATATAGAAGCCTAACCTTAGCAGAAGCATTTTTAAAAAGAAAAAAAAGAATTGGCAAGACAATTAAATAAACTGGGGAAATCGGATCAGATGAAAATAAAAATATATTTAAAATTTTTTCTATTAAATTACTTGAATCTTGTAATTGCAAATTTATTCTAGAATCAAAAAATGGGTAAATAGGATTACCCGTATTTATGTATGAAAATATAAACCAAGGGAGGGGTATAATGACTGCAGGTAGAGTTAAGGATATAAAATTCACTAGAAAATCTTTAAAACTTTTACTAAAAAAAATAACCAGAAGACAGATAAAAATTAAAATAGATCCAGTCGCCAACAACTTTGCGGATATTGCAAAACCCAATAAGGCACCAGAATATAAAAGCCATTTTTTACTTTTTATCTCATATGCTTTTATAAAAGCCCAAAATCCCATAATTTCAAAAAAGGTTCTTGATAAGTCAGAATATGAAGCCATTGACTCCCAGCCCACTACTAAATTGCTATAAAAAATCAAAGTAGCCAGTAAGCTTAACTCTTGAGAAAAAAACTTTCTTGATATTTTATAAATTGGAAAAAGTATAAGAACTCCAAATGTAAAATGAATAAGCTTAGCAAAAAACTCATCGCCAAAGGATAAAGCAGCTACGTATATCATTTCAGTAAGCTTTGGCATATCTGAATAGTATAAAAGTGATCCTGGAATATGAAAAACTGCATGGTTTATTAAATACAATTTTGGCAAGGTTAAATGGTACCAAAGCGCATCAAATGATATTTCAGGCCCTAATACGCCAACTAAATTTACAACAAACATTACTCCCAAGAGAAAAATGCAAACAGCAGATATTCTATTAATTACTTTTTTGTTGAGAAAAATAACTTGACCTGGTTTAAAAAAGTAGAAAATGAAAAAAACCCAATATAGCAAGCTAACTATAAATATGTGGTTCTTAAAAAGCTGTCCTGTTATTCCAAGGAAAAAGATAAGATAAGAATATATTCCAATACTTACTGAAAACTTAAACATATGTTTACTCTACATAAAAGATGAAAGAAGTAAAAATATAATATTAAAAGAACCCAAAAAATAAACGCTAAGGGTATTATTTTTTTTGCCATAGTAGCCATAGCTTTCCTCTTACTAAAAATGAGTGAAAACTCATCATTAAAGCAAAAATAAGCCCTTCAATTCCATCAAGAAAACCAAACTTTATTAAATAATTTTTAAAAAATTTTGCAATTGGATATATCATTATATCTTGTACTTTTGCTTTTACTTTACGCCCAAAAAGCTCTTGCGCTCTTAAAGAAGAATAATAATTAATATCCAGTAAAAATTCGTTTATGCTTTGATGTGGATAATGAAGTATTTGTCCATCTAATTCTCCTACTTCCCCATCTACTTGCCACTTCTCATGAACTTTTCCAACCCATGCTCCTGTTCCTCGCTTAGCAAGCCTTAATAACCTTATGTCTCCCGTTTCGCCGTGATTTAAAAGCTTATCCCACATAACATCAACTCTTTTTATAAAATATCCCGAAATATTATTTTCTCTATTTATGATTGTCGTATTTAATTCCTCCTTAAGACCAGAAGTTATTCTTTCATCCGCATCTAAAAATAATACCCAATCTTTTGTAGATTTTGATAATCCAAAGTTTCTTTGATTAGAAAAATTATCACTTAAAACATTTTTATATATTTTTATTTTTTTGTTTCCCAAGGAATTTATCACATCTATAGTTCTGTCCATAGAATTGTCATCTACGATTATAAGCTCATCCGCCCATACAGCAGTTTCTAAACAATCAATTATATTTTTTTCCTCATTTTTAGTTAGTATTACTATGCTAAGCATTATTTATGTTTTACTATTTTTATTTCACTTGGGGTTTCAGTGATTATGTATATTAAATCTGCATTTTTAGTTACAGATGATTTACCTAAATACCATGTTAAATACTGATAATTCATTGTAAAATTTTCAAATTCACTGCCTGGTCCCCTACCCAGAATTGTAAAGGTCTTGCCGTTTGAATTTTCTACCATGTATCTTGCGACATTCAGTCTGTCCTGGAAAGTTGGTCCATATCCTCTACTAAAACCGATAAAATAATTATTAGAAATTAAATAGGTAATATTTAAGTATCCGACAATAGATAATATTAATACTCCTAGGTAAAACAAATATCTATTTCTTGCAAGATAACTAATAAAAATCGAAACTACTATAACTACAGGAACAAATAATGACATTAGATAAGCATTTGATGATGTTTTGTTTAATACTATACTTCCAAGTAGCACTATAAAGATAAGAAGTAGCAATAAAAATTCTTTTTTTAATTTTTTATGTTTTAATGTTTTCAATAGTAAGAATAAAGTACTTATAGCTACAACTACTGATGCAATTAGATTTGTATGAGGAAAAAAAATATTTTGAAATGAAGAATTTAGGAAACTAAATACTTGACTAAACGAGTTTGTCATATTAATACTCAAGCTTGCTGACTTTAAAATTTTGTATAAAATCCACCCTAAAAATACAATGGTTTGTGGGAAACCATTCTTAAAATCGTAAATGATAATCGGAAGCATTGGAATAATAAAAGCGATTAGCGAAAATAATAAAATTTTAGCGTTGTGCAAGCCCGAATACCAATCCTTTTTCTTTACAAATCCATAAACAAATACTCCTATAAACACCACAGATAACACTATTGTTTGCAATTCAAAATTATAGAGCATAACCAAAGAGAAAATTATTAAGGGAAAATAAAATTTTTTATTGTTAACCCACCTAAAAAGGCTATAAATAAAAAGTGCTACAAAAAATGGTATAAGCGAAGTGTGATATGCGGCTCTTGCGCTTAAAATTATTGCAGGAGAAAAAACGTATATAAGGGATGCAATCAATGCCGCTTCCTTAGTAAAAAATTGCTTTACTAGTTTATATATCAAAATTAATGTAAAAATATCAAAAACCGCCGTAAAAACGTACGGTGCAATTGGATTAAATTTATAAATATAAAAGACAAAAGCAACTAAATAAGTCCAAATAGGTCCTTGATGAAGCCATAAGTGACTGGAAGTAATTCCAACTAGGGGAAGGCTTCCTGTTAAAAGAGCATCCCTTGCGGATAGATAAAACCACCCAATGTCTCCGTAGTAGGGAATATACTCATCGATTTTATACAAACGTATGGTGGTAGCAACAGCAATAGCTGACAATAACACCAAGCTATTGAAGTTAATATTAAGAAAAATCTCAATAATTAATGCTTTTATTATTCCAAAATGTTTTCTAAAATAATAAAATCTGCTTTTTTTAAATATATCGTCCTTATTGTCTAGAAGCTTTGTGGTTGTACCCCACTTATGAATTAACTTAGAGGATGGATCAATAAAAATTTTATATCCAGCACCTCTTACTCGCTTGCACAAATCAAATTCCTCAAAATATAAAAAATAATTTTCGTCGAAACCACCTATTTTTTCAAAAACATTTTTTTTAATCAAAAAAGCCGAACCAGGAATATTATCTACCTGCTTAGGCTTATTGTTCCATTTTTTTATCCAAAAGTTTTTAGAAATTGGATTTTTATTCCAAAGTTTATCAATAAATGAAAATTTAAATATTGCCAATAATGGGGTTAATTCCCTAGCTCCTTGTTCCATAATTTTATTACTTGGGGTGTACAAAAGTGGTGCAATTATACCTATTTGCTTTTCTTTATTTAGTTTTTTAGCTAGCCTACCAAGTATATCTTCTGTAAAGATTGTATCGGGATTTAAAACAAATATATACTCACCACTAGCGTGTTTTACTCCTAAATTAATCCCTGCTCCATATCCAATATTTCTTTTAGAAGAAATATATTCTAGATTTTTAAATTTACTTAATCTGTGTTTAATTTTCTGGTTTTCACTATTGTCAACTATTATTACTTCAAAGTTTTCTTTTGTATTTTGATAAAGTGAAGATAGACACTCAATAAGATCTTTTTCATTTCGATAATGTACAATAATTATTGAAATCATTTTAATGTTTTAAGGCTATTTTCTATTTCATTAGAGAAAGCTTTTGATTTTAGTTCCCAATCCCAATTTAATACGACATGCTCTCTTGCAGCAGCCGATATATTTCTAATTGTAGTTGGTCTTCTTAATAAATACGATATTTTATTAGCAAGAATGCTACTATTTCTTTTAATTAAAATTCCCGTCTTTCCATTTATAATAGTTTCCTTATATCCCCCTTCGTTTACTGCAATTACTACAACTCCACAGGACATTGCTTCCAAAGCTACTAAACCAAAGGGTTCGTTAACAGCAAAACAAATAACGATTCTTGACTTAAGATACAGATCTTTTATATCATTGGTTGTTAACCACTGATCTTCGTTTAAAACTGTTTTAACCCTTAATTTATATTTAATTTTTTTAGTCGCACTTTTAAAAAATTCATAACCGTCTATTGGGTGTTTAGAGCCAATAAAGAGAACATCTATTGTTTTGTTAACGTCCTTAGAGGGTTTAAAAAATTTAGTATCTACGCCCAAGTAAACAACCCTACTTTCTGTCCCATATGTTTTCTTTACTACTTTACTTGCAAATTGAGAATTAACATAAATTTCTGATGCACTTGAAAAGTTTTTCTTATCTATCATCCTTCTAAAAAACCTATTTAATTTCTCATATAGTGCCTTAATGGAAAAACCCTCTACTGCTAGTATCGGCTCGTAAATAATTCTATAATTTGGATCATGACAATAAAAGATACTAAATAAATTCAAATATCGAAGTACGTAGGGTGCTTCTGTGTATTCTGATCCATTAACTAAAACCGCGTCATAATGTTTTGAATTTATATCTAATGCAATTTTTCTATGTAATTTTTTTAGCTTTATAAGTTCTAAGGAATCCTTGTAAAGTCTTGTTTTCCAGTCACCTCCGCTCCATGCCTTAGCAGAAAAATTATAAAAGTAAATATGTTTAAATGGTAAATCGTCTTCTTTTTGTGACCCCGTGTAATAAAAATCAATCAAGTGTCCTAGTTTAATTAATTCTCTGGACAATGCATACACTGCATTCCTAGCTCCGCCGGGGGGTAATTCATGAAAAACTGCTATTCTCATTTTGTATTTTTTAACACAGAGAAAAAATCACTTCCAAACCAGATGTTTAAAGGAAACAATCTTGATAAAGGATCTAAAAACACAATTAAATTGAATAATAAATCTTTCATGCTTTGTCTTTCTTTCCTCACAGTAATGTTCGTACTCTTAATGAATCCTTTGAAATTATATTTCTGAAAAAGTTTATATAATGAATAATAGGTAGGTTCGTTAATGTGCATTTTACTATGCGAATCCGCCCGTAACTTACTTGGCATTGCGATATTAGGATATTTGTTTCTGGAAAAATTATTCCAAAGATTCACAATAAGTGTTGACATGGGATAACAATAATATTTGTATATATAATCATTAAATAGCCTATTAGGAGCAGTGTGTATAATTAGACTTCCTTGCGGCCTTAAGACTCTTTTTATCTCTTTAAAAACCAGCTCCAGCTCTTCTTCATATAGATGCTCTACGACATCAGTTAAAATTACGGTTGAAAAAAACGAACTTGGGAAAAGTAATTTCTTCGCGTCCATTTGTATGAAGCTCATGCGCTTCTTAATGGAAGCGTCTTTTTTTTCTTTAAGTAAATTTGCCAATTGAATTGCATCTTTTGCGTAATCTATTCCGTATGACTTACCCCCCAGTTTTGCACAGTAATATACTAACTCTCCCCTGCCGCAACCTATATCAAGTATCTTTAAGTTCTTATGAATCTTTAGATAAGGGACAATTTCCTTAAACCTTGGTTCCAATAATTCGCCTAGTGTATACTTAAACTCCTGGTGTCCAGTACAATCAGTTAAGTAATAATCTTTGGTATAAATTTTAGGATCAACTCTTCTCATTTATGTTATTTTAGTGTTTTATAGGTAAAGTAGAACATAAACGGTAGAGCAGCTAAAGTACCAATTAATGCAGAAATACCCGCGCCGATAATACCATAAGCCTGAACCAAAGGGACTAATGTTACCGCCAAACCAAAAATACTAACTAAGGTAACGACACTAACTTCTTTTTGCTTTCCTACTGAAAGAAGCAAAGATGAGGAAGAACCAGATATTGCCCTAATTACTCCGAATACCACGAGTATCTTTAACACATTAACCATTCCAAGCCATTTATCACCAAGTACAAGGATTACTATTCTATCGGTATAAATAAAAAGCACAAGACCAAAGGATATTGAAACTACGCTTACTAATAAAAGACTTTTTAAAAAAGCTTTTGTAAGTCTTTGTTTATCTTCGGAAATTAATGAATATACTGGAAAAGTTACTTTGGATACTACGTCAGACACATCAGTAATGGGCAACCGGGAAATATTGTATGCCATTACGTATAATCCAAGATTTACAGTGCCTAACATTCTTCCTACTATTATATTATCTAAATTGTGGTATAAATAACTGAATATACCACTTAGAGTTATCCACTTACCACGATTGATAACAAGAAAAAGTTTTTCTTTTTCTAGCCTTATCTTTGGGATTGGCTTTACTAATATAAAAGAAAGAATAACCTCAAGCAGCGCACCACAAATAAGTCCTACTGCAAGACTTAAAACAGATTTTGTGTAAAAAGCTAATGTAATCGCAATTAAAGAATCCATTAAAAGAATAGAAATTCTAAACCACAGTTCTTTATCAAACCTAAGTTCTTTTTGAAACTTTATAATCGATGGGTTAATAAATCCCCTAATCAGTGGAACTAAGCTAAATAGCAACAGCAAGCCAAATGCATCAGGTGCATTAAAAAATTGCGAAACATAAGAAGAAGTAAGAAGCATTAAAGCAAAAATAATTACTCCTCTTAAAATCGACAATAACCATGCTGTATCGATATATTTGTTTGTACTCTCTTTGTTTTGTATAAGAAAAACATTGATTCCGGTTTCTGTCAATATCTCAGCAAAAGACAAAACCAAGATTCCAATCCCATAAATTCCAAATTGTGAGGGCAAGAGTATTCTAGCCAACAAGATAGTTCTAGCTATCGAAATAAATCTTGTAGAAGCGGTTAAAATCCAACTCCACGAAATGCCTTTGATTGCATCGCCTGTGTAGCCCATATATGGCTATTTAAGTATAGCAGATACGGTATTGAATTCTAAACAGTTTCTCGGCTATAATATTACTCTGCCGAAATAATGAAAATAAAAAAATGTAGATCTTGCAGCTTTAAAGATTTAGTTTTGATTTTATCCCTTGGCAAGCAATACCTCTCAGACTTTGTTAAATCAAATAAGAAACCGAAAGCATTTCCATTAAATATTGTTCTATGTAAAAATTGCAAACTGGTGCAGTTAGACTATACTTCCCCCTCAAAATATTTATATACAGAACGCTATGGATACAAATCCGGTATTAATCAAACAATGAAAGACGAGTTAAGTAACATCGTAAAAAAATCGCTTGAGAAAATAAAAAAAAGTAAAAAAGAGCTTATCGCAATAGATATTGGAGCTAATGATGGAACACTTTTAAGCTATTATCCCAAAGAAGTTTATAGAGTAGCAGTTGAGCCGATCAAAAAGTTTGCAAATGAATCTAAGAAATATTCAAATAAAGTAGTCAATGATTTTTTTAACTTTAAATCGTTTGATAAAAACGTCAAAAAGAAGGCAGATATTATAACCGTTATATCTTGCTTTTATGATATGGAGAACCCAAATAAATTTATTGAAGACATGAAAAAAATAATGAACGAGGATGCCGTAGTTGTAATACAACAGAATTATCTTGTTGAAATGTTGAATAAAAACGCTTTTGATAACATAGTACACGAGCATCTTGAATATTATTCCCTTTTATCACTTAATAATTTACTGCAAAAGCATGGTTTGGAGGTATTTGATGTAGAAATAAGAGAATTAAACGGCGGTAGCTTTAGAACCTTCATTGCAAACAAAGGCCAAAGAAAAATTACCAAACGTGTGTTAAAAATGCAACAAACTGAAAAGAGAATGAAACTGGACAATAAGGATACATATGTTAAATTTGCAAAAAGAATAAAAGAGAACAAAATAAAAGTTTTAAGTACAATACGTAAAATAGTTAAGGATAAAAAGAGAATTTATTTATACGGCGCTTCAACGCGCGGAAATACTCTTTTACAGTATTTTGAACTAAGTAAAAATCTTATTTCCTATGCTGTTGAGAGAAATCCAGAAAAATGGGGTAAGAAGATTGCTTCTGTAGGAATACCTATAATATCTGAAGAGCAGGCAAGGAAAGACAATCCAGAATATATGTTAGTATTGCCATGGTTTTTTAAAAAAGAGTTTCTAAAAAGAGAAGCAAATTATTTAAAAACCGGGGGACATTTTATATTCCCTCTTCCAAAACTCGACGTTATTTAGAAGTTTTATAAATGCTAACAATTGGAGCACCCCCTGAAATAATTTGGTGTACTAACTTATAATCTCTTTTAATACTTGAGTCGTCAAATCCTTCTCTTAAGACGTGATAATAATTTACTACAATGTAATCATACTTCTTTCCATCTTTATAGAGCTCAAGATTCAAATTCTTAATATTTGGAAAGCTTTTTGGAGGATTTACGGCTAATCCCACGTTTGACTCTTTAGGAGCATTTTGTTCTAAATAAATTGCAGCTTCTCGCATGCCATCGCCCCACCATCCCAAATGAAAATATTTTTTTTCATAAACCCCCTTCTGTCCTCCAACTAGCTCGTTATAATAATTTAAAAAATAAGGAGCATTATTTTTTACAATTATTAATAAATACGCTAAAACAATTAAAAGAATAATTATCTTAGAAAATGATGTTTTAATAAACTTAAATTTATTTTTTAGAAAAATTGTTATGGCGTATGCACCCATTCCAGCAATAATTGAAAGGGGAACATAAATTTCAATAATATAGCGTACTCCGTGCATTCTCCATGGGTAAAAAGATTGTATAAATGGAAAAATAAACCAAATAATCAAACTTATATTGATCCAGCTTCTATTTTTATCTATAAATTTTAAGCCAAGTAAAAATAAAATAATAAGTAATAACGGCGTCGTGATAAAAAACATTGTTGGAAAATAAATAACCGGGCTTAAAATCAATTTTCCCCAAAATACTTCAGGGGGCGCAGTATTAACTAACCAGATTTTTTTATTTACTTCGGCAATATAATCAAGGTGGGTATACGGCATCGGCCAAAAGACAACAAATGTCAAAATGGATACAAATATAATTATAAAAAACGAATAGATTATCTTCCTATTGAATAGTTTTATATTTGTTTTATTGTACAGATAATAAGTTAAGTAAAATAATCCATATAAGGGAAAAAGAAGTCCATTGGATTGTTTAGTTAAAAGAGCTAATCCTGTAATTATTCCAACTAATACTGCTTTTTTATACGAGAAGCTTCTAAGCAACCTATAAAACACGTAAACACCCAGTGTAAAGAAGAACATTAAAAAACTTTCTGTCGTTACTTGTTGCGAAAGCCCGACAAAAAATGGAAGTAGTAAAAATATAATTGCAGCGGAAAATGCTACAAATACCGATGCTAGTTCTAAAGTGAAAATAAAAACTAAAACTGCAGAAAGACTTCCAACTATAGATGAAAAAATTCTTGAATAAGTGTAATTATAATTAAATACTGGATTGCCGCTAGAATCAAGTTTATCAACATCTAAATGAGCAGTTAGTCCATATAGATATTTAACTAAAGGGGGATGATCATAAGTAGTATAAAAAAAACTGTTTCCAAAATCCCCCACTTTTAAAAGTTCTATCATTTTATATCCTTGCTCAATATATTCAGGCTCATCCCACGTTCTTCCCATTTGATTCAAAGTAGAAATTCTTACAGATAAAGCGAGCAAAAATATCACGAGGCATAAAAAAAATTTATTTTTATAAAAAATAGGAAGTTCATGCATAATTTTCATTTTTATAACGAAGAATAAAGAATAAAATAGTTCTTTAATACTAACATTCGATTTTCCAAATTTTCTGTAATTCCAAGTAATTGGAACCTCACCTATGCTAAATCCTTTGATATGTAGTTTATATAAGGACTCTGATAATGTAATAAATCCCTTAGACTCAATATCGCTCCTCAGAAGCTCAGCCACTGCTTTTCTACTATATGCTCTAAATCCGCTCGTAAAATCGGTTACCTTAATGCCTAGCCAAAATCTTAAAAAAACGTTTATAAGCCTACTTAATATAGTTCTTTGTTTTTCAATATTTTTAATCTTCCCTCCCGGAAGGTAACGAGATCCAATAATAAGATCATAATTTCCTAACTCATCCTTTTCCAAGAATCGTTTAATTTCATTTGGATCATGCGCCAAATCGGAGTCCATTTCTAAAAATAGATCTGAATTGTTTTTTCTAAATGCAATTTTGAAACCATCCAACACTGCGCTTCCCCTACCTAGTTTTTTTATTCTTGATATAAGACCTACTTGTTTATATTTATTTACTATAGATTTTATAATTCTATTCTCTTCATATGATGAATCATCGACTAAATATATCAGTGCTTCGGGATAGAGACGGTTTACTTTTTGTAGTAATATTTTGAGACTTTTTGACTCATTAAAGGAAGGAATTATTATTGAAGGAACATTATTTTTCATAGATTGAAATGCTATTAGGCGCTTGCACTATTGCAGATAAATAATAATTAAGATCATTTGTAAAATAGTTTAGGTATGTAAAATTAGGCACAAAAACAGCAATTTTTTTGTATCCCAAATCTGTAATTCTATTTAATATTTCCCTTGTTTCAGATCTAGATAAATGTTTTGATTTAAGTTCCTCATTTGTCAAAACTATATATTTGGGAAAATTATTATCCTGCTTATTAATAATTTTGTAATTAAAATTCTTATAATCTTTTATTCCGTATTGGTTTAAATAAAATTCCTTCAGGACAATATCAGGAAGTCCTTGATAAATTGGAATGTTTTCAATTCCAATTGTCGAGCCGATTTTTACATTACTTTTTAACCAACTAGATGACTTTTGCCTCGGGTCTTCTGCAAATTTTAAAAGCATCCAGGATAATGCTTGAGTCAATTGAATTATTAATAAAACCATTACTATTAGTATAAGTAAAGGTCTGCGTGTTAAATTTCTTATTTGCTGAAATAATAATCCAAAAAATATTGCAAAGAATGGTAATAGAGATAAAGCCCTATTATTTGATGCGTCAAGTTTAAGCGGAATAAGGCTAAGAGCAAATAAAATAAATGAGAGAAATAGGAAAAATGTTTCTTTTGAGATATTAATTTTTTTGTCCTTTATAAAGTCTAATAACGTTTTAGTTAATATATACATTAGATAAAATGCGCTTATCGTAAATAAGATATAACCAAATAATGCAGGATATATATTTGTAATTAGGTATTTCCAAATGTTGTCATTAATCACAACATTTGAGATAGTAGCTGTCGGAGTTCTTATTAAATTGGACGATATGTACTCATACAAGCTCCCTTTGCCCAGCAGAATGTCGGGAATCCCAAAGGATAAAAATGCGATGACATATAAAAATAACGAAGCGTAAAGCCATTTGATTTTTTTTAAAGCATTAGGGGTATAGAAAACAAATAAGAATATAATCAGTACAAGAAGAGCAATTGGTTGTAGCTTAACGGACAATGCTATTGATGAAAAAATTGAAACAAACATAAGATCTATAAGAGTCGGATTTTTTATGTATCTGAACATAAATAAAAAAGAACAAAGTGTCCAGAACATCAATGCTATGTCATATTTAAAATAATTACTTAACATTAACCAAACTGGATTAAAAACGAATACGAATGTTGATACAAGCGGGTTAAGTTTGAAATATTTTTTGCATAAAAAGTAAAAGACTACAATACTAGCTATTCCAAAAAGAATTGTATTAAACCTAAGGATTTCAAATAGCTTAGTTTGTTCGTCGAGGTTTAAGACTGAAGATTTTATCGCAACTGGATTGATGATACCTAGAATAATAAAAGGAATAAGATATAGTCCGGATAGGAAGAAATGAAAAATAGAACCATTAGCTGAACCTTCAATATTTGGCGAGCCAAATGTAAATAAATTTCTTACAGATTGTGCTTGATGCCATTCATCCATAAAATAATTAAACGGGTGACTAGAATTGGGTATTCCCCAACTAATCATTGCAAGCATCAATATCAAGTAAGATAAAACTAAAGCCGTAAGACTCTTATTTTTTTCCATAAAATTTATAAATTGACTGGGCCTTAGTTTCTTTAGAAAAGCTAAACTCGAACCAGTAAGAACTGCTATATCGGAAGTAAACTGGAGTAGAGGAAGATACATAAAGGCTTTCTTTTCTTTTATATATCTGTAATTCTTATTAATTGCCCAGAGCAAATAACTTAAAAATAAAGTAAGTAATATTAAATTAAGTAGTAGTGATTTCATAATCGCCGATAACATTAGCAAATATATTGCGAAGAGATATCTTAAGAAAATATAAATAACTTTATTTCGTATAAGACCCGCTTCTATGTCTCCGTAAGCAAACCTTGTAAACATTTTGAGGGCTTGAGTAATGCTTTTTCTAGGCTCCCAATAGACTACTGCTTTTTTTTCGAATGTAATTTTAACACCATGTTCTTTTAACCTAGTTGCAAACTCATAATCTTCATTATGAGATAATTTTTCATTAAATCTCCCAACTTTCTTCCATACTTTTTTTCTAAAGGCCATAGATCGGGTAGCAGGAAGAAACGTATTAGGATCCACTTTATCCCTCATAACTAATACATATGGTATTAATGCTCTTTGAAAAGAACTATTTGCTTGCCCCTTGTAATATCCCGCCACCACACCTGTAGATTTCTTTTTAAAAGGAGCAACTATGTTCTCAACCCATTTCTTATCTAAAATACATCCCGCGTCTGTCGAAAGAATTATATTTCCTTTACTTTTCTTTATTGCCTCATTTCTTCCAACCGATCTATTTCCTTTTTTAACATAAAGCTTAATATTGAGTTTAGGTAGTTTTACTATATTTTCCTTTATTATTTCTCTCGTTTTGTCAAAACTACCCCCATCTACAAATACTATCTCATCGGGTATAACAGATTGGATAGTAATAGAATTAATAAGTTGCTGCACGGTCTTCTCTTCATTAAAGACGGTACATATTAAAGATGTTTTTAACGTAGACATAAGATTTGTTGAAATTATAACATCTCGTAGTTTAGAATACATTAAATAAATGAATTTATTCTTACAGCTTATTCCCAACTTATCTTCCAAGTTAAATTATTTAATTTCTGACTATGTAGCGGTTTCAATCGATTTAAATCCGGTTGGTATTTTTATGGAAAATTTAATTTTTGCGTCATTATTAGTAGTTATATCCTATCTTTTTGGCAAAAAAATAAAACGCGTATTTTTTAGAGACATACTTGCTCAACACGATTTTTTTGTTTCTATTGCCCTGGGATACGTAATTTTCTCAACAGGAATTACAATGTTAGGGTTTTTTTCACTGCTTCAAAAGGAAGCTTTATACATGTACTTTGGAATTATTACTCTTGTATCTGTAATTCCAATACGAAATTTAAAAAGTGAATTGCTTCTGTTTAAAAAATATATATTTACTTCTATCAAAAACCTAAGAGAGAATAAATTGGTCTTTATCGGAGTCATTCTATTTACTATAGTGGCACTTGTTAATTTGATTAATCCTGAAATAAGAGAAGACCAGTACCATGTTGATTTCCCTAGAATTTTTATTAGGGAGGAAACAATAATGCTTCCACCAAACGAAGATTTAAACGTTTCAGGAAGCTCTATGCTTGCTGAAATGTTCTATATCCCTGGAATAATGTCATTATCAAAGGAATCTGCAAGACACATACATTTTTTATTCTATATATTAGTATTATTTACCTTACTTAAGTTTTCAAAATTAAAAAATTATAGATTTGCTATCTATACTCCGCTAATTTTTATTACGGCTCCTGTTGTTATTCATGAAACTTCATCCATGTATGTAGACTTTCAATGGATATTTCTATTCTTACTTTCAATCCTTTTACTAATTAATGAACGTACGAATGGCTTAAGTAAATATTTATTAATTGGGATACTTCTTGGCGGAATGTTAGCTACAAAGCTTTGGACAATAGTTCTTATTCCAATTTTGATTGTATTTACAATAATTATTTATAGAAATAACCACTTCTTCTCTATCCTAAAAAAAATAATATCGATTTTTACAGGCGTAATTTTAATTTCTGGCATTTGGTTTGTCAGAGCTTATATATTAACTGGGAACCCATTTTTCCCGGCATACAATATTACCAACTACTTTACCTTTAATGTCAATCTTATAAATCCACTTCAAAATTTAAACGTATTTAGTACATTATTTTTTCTAGGCGTAGGACTTATTATTTTTCAGGCAAAAGACAATGTAAGAATTATAAAAAATAGTGTCATATTTGTATTGTTGTTTATTTTGTTCTTAATTTTATTAGTTATTAACTACCCTTACGGCAGGTATTTATTATCAATATATGTTCTGCTTATTTTTCTTGCATCGGTGGGACTTTATAATTGTTTAAATAAAACCCCTAGCATAAAACTTCTTGTTTATACTTTGGTTTTTATTATATTTGGATATTACTTTTTATCTTCTGTTTTTGTACTTCCGTATACTTTTGGGATCGCAGACAAAAATAAGTATTTATCAAGATTATTAAATAAAGATAACTCCAGTTATTATGACTTTGATCACAAATTTGCAAAGTTTATAGGCAGGGAGGAAAAAATAGCCATGTATAATTTCCATGGTTATTACTATGCGGATTTTAGGTTTATTGACACTAATTCAATTTTTGACAAAAATGACAACTCATTAAAATTATTAAAAAAACAAGGAATCAGTAAGCTTATGATACGAGGGGGGGATATTAAATGGTTCTGTGAGAATTTAAGTATTAAAGATTGCATAATAGAAAAATACTCACTTATCTCTAGTTTTCATGTATATCCATACTACTATTTGTATAATATTTATTAATGCTAGACCCTTATAGAATGATTGTGGTTAACTTAGCTCTTTTGACTGTGCTTGGTGGATGCATATTGTTCTACAAATTATTTTTCAAAAATAAAAAGATTAATCTTTTTTATATTCTAATTTTCTTAGCGATAATATCCTCGATAAGTATATTTAGAACAGGAGCATACGAAAGTGGTGATTTTAATATTCACATATACAGAAGTATGGAATTCTATAGATCATTATCTGAGGGCATTATTATGCCATCTTGGGCAGCAAACTTAAATGCTACATTCGGATATCCACTATTTATATTTAATTATTCCTTGCCGTATTATTTTATTTCAGCTCTTCATTTTATCGGACTATCATTCATTAATTCTTTAAAAGTGTTTTTGGCTGCGAATTTAGTATTATCCGCACTTTTTATGTATATATTTGTACAAAATAAATTTAAAAATGATCTTGCTTCGTTTGCGAGTGGTGTTTTTTACTTATTTTTTCCGTATCATCTTATTTCTGTTCATTTTAAAGTTACAATTGGAGAAATTCTTGCATTTACATTAATACCACTTTTATTCTTATTTTTAGATAAATTCACAAGAGAGAATAAAAATTATTTCTTAGTATTAAGCGGCATTATCTTGGGATTAGTAGCTTTGAGCCATATTTTCATTTCAATTTTTCTTATCCCAATAATATTTATGTATTCCTGGTCTTATAAAACAAAAACTATAATCGCATTTAAGATTATTCTAATCGGACTATTGATGTCAAGTTATCAGTGGGCACCTTCTTTGATATTTAATAGTGTTTTGTTTACCAGCAAATATCCAATAGACATAAATACAATATATTTTCCATCTATTTCTGATTTAATTTATTCCCCGTGGAGATATGGGCTTTTGTTTCAAGGTCCCAAGGGTGAGATCTCTTATCTTTTGGGCTACGCAGAATTGATAATTATCGGCTTAACACTGTTTTTATCTATCAAGAATAAATTTTCCGTTAAATATAACACGCAAATACAATTTTTTCTTGGCTTACTGTTCATGCTTGTTTTACTAATGATTCCTACTTCAAGAAATGTATGGGATGCATTTCCACTTCTTGGCGCAGCAGGCCCTCACAGACTTTTAATACCTCTCGGATTTATCATTGCCTTGCTCTCGTCTTATATAGCAATCCTTGTAAGGGATAAAAAATGGATTTACATTTTAATAGCTTTTGCAGTTTTAACAACCTTACTCAATTGGGGACAAAGAAGAGTAATACCAGAAATAAATGACAAAATTCTTGAAAAAAACATTTCTTTAAGTACTTATCTAGGAGAATCACATTTCTATGCAAATACAAAATATGTAAACCCAAAACACCCTTGGTTTTCTAATATTCCTAAGAATAAAATTGAAACCATTAAAGGAAAGGCAAGTTTTTCAAGCGGAGAAAACAATTCTGCATTGCATATTTATAGAGCAAGCATCTCTCAAGTTTCGCTAATAAGTGAAAAAACGCTTTATTTTCCGGGTTGGAAAGCATATGCAAACGGAAAGCCTATTAATATTTTTCCGGGTAAAGAAGGAGAAATAAACTTTATTTTACCTAAGGGGGATTTTAATCTTATGGTTTTTTACAAAGACGAGATTTTATTTAGATTAGTTAAGATTATTAGTATTACCAGTCTTTTACTCGGTTTTATTTATTTATTTAGATCATTCAAATTCCATAAATCTAAATAAATATTTGTAATTCTTTCCCAAGATTTAGTTTTCACCCAATTATATGCTGGCGCAGTGCTTTGCTGATTATGCTCCAAATATGACTTTATGGCTTCAGCTATTTTTCCTGAATCGTTACTAATTGCAATATACCCTGCGAAAGGAGTCATTTCTAAATAGTCTTTTTTTATTTCATTATTATAGTGTGCAAATACAGGTATTCTTGACGCCATAGCCTCAAGAATTCCTAAATATCTTGAAACAAGGGCAAATCCGTAATTAAGAAATAATGAATCCGTATCTTGAACAAACCCTTTAAAAAATACTTTCAGTTTATGTTTTTTTGCATATTTTATTGCCTCTTCCCTTAAGGTACCGTCTCCGTAAATATCAAGCTCTGTCGCTACATTTTTATCCTTTAATAACTTAAATGCTTTTAAATACTCTAGGATACCAGTTTCATGCTCAAGCCTTCCTGTAAATATGCCTTTATACCTATTTACATTCTCTTTTACCTTAGACTCAATTAATTTTTTATCAACTGCACCGTAAATTATAAAATTTGCTTTTGTTTTATACCACTTTTCTAAAAATTTACCAACACATATATTTCCATTTGATAGAACTTCTGCCACCTTGTGCATCAAGTATGCATTAAAAGATGGTAAATTGTTGCCTTCGTAGCCATGAAATGTGACAAAATTTTTTTTAAAAGGAAAAATAAATCTAAATGGAAAGTACCAGAAGTAAACGTCATGCGCATGCACTATATCAGCATTCTTTATTAAATTTATTTTCAATAACAATTCTTTCCAAATTCTAAACTTTTTAAACCAATCGTTTCTACCGATGTCAATGGTTATAACATTAAGGTTACTATTCTCTGGCTGATTAGCGCTTAAGCTTTGTGATTGATAATTATTACTATAAGATTTTTCAGTTAGAATAGTAACTTTTATTCCCTTCTTTGTCAACGCTTCAGATAACTTGTAAATATGCTTCTCTACTCCCCCAATATTAGGAAAAAAGGATCTTGTTAAAAAAACGACGCTCATGTGGACTCGAGAGGATTCGAACCTCTGACATCTTCAATGTGAATGAAGCGCTCTACCACTGAGCTACGAGTCCTAGAATATTATACCAAATAGAAGATTGACAAAGACTGTAAATGTTTGGGAAAATTACATGGTGCAAGTATTACGTAAAATATACGGCTTTCTAATTGATAGCGTACAAACATTTTTAATTGCAGCGGCAATTTTCCTAGTTATCTACCTATTTTTATTTAGACCATACGAAGTTAAAGGAGATTCCATGTATCCTAATTTCTACGATAAGGAATATGTACTAACCAATCTTATTTTATTAAAATTTCAAGCGCCTAAAATGGGAGATGTTGTAGTTTTTAAATCCCCCGTAGAGCCTGAAAAGGATTATATTAAAAGAATAATAGGCCTTCCTGGCGATAGTATATATATTAAAGACGGAGATGTTTACTTGAATGGAGAAATGCTTAACGAAGGCAAATATTTAAATAGTAGCGTGAAAACTCATCAGGGAGCGTTTCTACAAAACGATGAGCAGATTACGGTTCCTGAAAACATGTACTTTGTGCTTGGAGATAACAGAGATGCAAGCTCTGATTCAAGAGAATGGGGATTTGTAAAAAAAGATTCTTTAATAGGGGTATCTATGTTTGTTTATCTACCGATTAATAAAATGAGGATAGTTGCCAATCCCTATTAAGAGCCAGCAAGTGCTTCAAATATTTCTTTTAGCTTTGGACCTGTAATATCTACATCTCCCTTTTTCTCTATTATAATTCTTGCCTTAGTTCTTGTTTGATACATTACTACGCTATCAACCTCGGTTTTTTCCTGAATTTTTTTTGCCATCTCATCTAGTTCGGGAATCCAAAGCTTATGTAACTTTGTTCTAGGTTCTTTTTGCTGCACCTCACCCTTTACCTGCCTTGCAAACTCTTCGGTTTCCCTAACAGTACTATTTTCTTTCAAAATACGCTTAAATAGATCAAGCATTAGTTTGGGGTCACCAAGTGAAATTAAAGGCCTTACATGACCTTCTGTAATGACTCCAGCAACAAGTGCGTCTTTAATGGCATCTGGAAGCGATAAAAGCCTAATTGTATTGGATACTGTCGGAGCGCTTTTGCCAACCCTTCTTGCTACTTCGTTGGTTCCCAAACCGAACTCCTCAATTAATCTCTTGTACGCCTGAGCTCTTTCGATTGGATTTAAATCCTCTCTTTGTACGTTTTCAACTATAGACATCTCAAGCATTCCCTGAGGTGTCGTTTCCTTTATAACAACAGGTACCTTTTCAAGTCCAAGCACCTTTGCTGCTCTCCATCTTCTTTCTCCCGCTATAATTTGATAACCGGCTGGGGTTTTTGCCGCTACAATTGGCTCAAGAATTCCTTGCTCCCTAATTGAATCTACTAACTCCTGTAACGAATCAGGAGAAATAATGCCTCTCGGTTGAAGAGGATTAGCTTGAAGTAAATTTGTCTCTAATTCGAATACTCTTTCTTCTTTATCCATTTATAACATCGATTACGCTTTTAGAATTTAACTGCTTAAACTTTACGACACCATCAATTAAGGAAAAAAGTGTAAAGTCTTTTCCCATTGAAACATTTTTTCCAGGATGAAACTTAGTTCCTTTTTGACGTACTAAAATGCTACCTTTTTTAGCTGTTTGCCCGCCGTATATCTTTATACCCAATCTTTTAGCAATTGAGTCCCTATTTCCCTTTACTGCTCCTTGAGCTTTTGTGTGTGCCATATTACTGTGAAAACTGACCCCATTTTATATTGACTTTTCACGAGTGTCAAGAGGTCAAACTATATTATTTTTTTTATTTTAATTCTGGAAAGTTCTGCCCTAAATCCCGTTGTTTTTCTGTATCTAACCTTTGATTTAAATTTAGAAATTCTTAGCTTTTCTCCTCTAAAATTTTCTATAAGCTCTGCTTCAACTTTACTACCCGAAACATAGGGTTTTCCAATCTTTAAGCTAGAATCAGATACTAAAAGTAGAACGTTATCAAATGTAACCTTCGAACCATCCTTAGATAGCTTATCTACCTCAATAACATCTCCCTCTGAAACTTTATATTGTTTTCCGCCAGTTTTTATTACTGAATATTTCACGGATAAGATTATAACAAACAATTCAGCGTATTGAAAGTGTTTCCCGATCTTTGTAAGCCTTGCTTATGGATGTTAATAAGCCTAAAAAAATAAAATTTGAAACAAGAGAACTGCCTCCATAAGAAACAAAAGGCAATGTTATACCAACTATTGGCATTATTCCCATGTTCATACCAATATTTACAAATAGCTGGACAGCGATCACAAAGAAGAATATAGCTAAGAAATTTCTATGAAATTTATTTTGCGTATTTATTATATATTTCATTATTTTATATAAAATAAATCCAAAACAAAAAAGCACGATGGCAACTCCAATAAATCCCAGCTGCTCAGAAATTGTTGCAAAAATAAAATCTGTCTGTCTTTCTGGCAAAAAACGCAGTCCAGATTGAGTACCTTGTCCAATTCCCTTGCCTGAAATCATGCCAGAGCCAACGGCAATCACAGATTGTATAACATTGTAGGATGTACCTAAAGGATCGCTACTTGAGTTCACAAAAGTTAAAATTCGCTGTTTTTGATAGTCATGTAAGAACTGAAACAAAAATGGAATTGCAAGTGCAAACGGAACTGAAACAAATAAAAAATACCTAAAAGGAAAACCCGCAAACAAAAGAGCACAAATTACGACAAGAGCATAAATAATTGCATTGCCTAAATCAGGCTGAAGATAAATAAGAAAGAATAACGGAGCAAGTAAAATAAATACTTGAAGAAATTCTTTAAAGTTAAAATATTTTATATTTGAAAGGTGACTTGCTAGGACAATTGCCAAAAACGGTTTAAGAATTTCAGAAAATTGAATCCTAAGTCCAAATAATTCTATCCATCTTACCGCGCCTCTTGATTCAATACCCAAAATTAATACTACAGAAAAAATAACAAGTGAAAATATATAAATATGTTTAGAAAAAAATTTTAAAATATCTAAATTTGATTGTGAAATAAAAATAAAAATAAAAACAGATAACAAGAAAAGAATTAATTGTCCATTAAAAAATAAGGGATTAAGTGAAAAAAGCGTTACCAAACTTAACACAGAAAGAATAACTACCGGAACAAGAAGTCCAAAATCTAAATCTCTGAAAATAATTTTACTCATTGGAAATGGAGAACTCTTTTCCTTCTTTTAGCTCTTTTACTTGGGCTCGTTTTTTAATAAAGCCTTCATATTCCTTCGGCCAGAATGGAAGTGTAATATTAACTTTTTGATCTGGTTTCGTTTCAAGTTTTTTTCTCTGTTCCTGAATTTTTCTGACGATATCACGGGCCAAGCCAAAATTTAGATCAAGATTTTCATCGTTTGTTTGAGCCTCGACTGTATAATCCTGAATTTTTTTGTCAAATTTTAAATCGTAAATATTTGTCTCCCCCTTAACTACCCCTAGAACATCATCTGAAATGCTTTCAGGACCATTATATTTTGCCTTTCTTATTGGAATTCTAACCTTAACTTCTCTCTCTTTTCTTAAAGAATGTATTAATTCTGCAACCTTTTTTCCATTCACCATTTTGTTTTGTAAACTTATATCAATTAATTTATCATCGTATTTGGGAAAATCCTCTAAGTGAACTGATTCACTATTGGTCAGATTAACATACATTTCCTCGGATAGAAATGGAATAAAAGCACCAAGAAGTTTTGTATACTCTGTTAATACGTACCATAAGACAAGAAGGCAAGTTTTTTTATCTTTTTCATTATCTGAATAAACTGCCACTCTGTCTCTTGATCGTCTGACATACCAATTCGATAAATCGTTTATTACAAAATTTTCTATATCCTCAACTGCTCTATCTACCTGATACAATTCAATAAAGGTTTTTACATTTTTTATAGATTCGTTAAGTCTTGAAATTATCCATTTGTCTAAAACGTTATCGGAAGACAAACTATATTTTCGCGGAGGCTTAAAATTGTTCAAATTTGCATAGGTAACAAAGAACGAATATACGTTCCACAGTCTTAGATGAAACAAACGTCTAATTTCATCGGCAACATGATAGCCAAAGCTTAGATTGAGTTCGGGATTTTGTCTTAAATACATCCACCTCATTACGTCTACTCCGATTTTGTCTGCTGCTTCGTTGAATTCAATCATATTTCCTTTACTTTTATGCATTTCTTCACCATGTTCATCTGTAACAGAAGCAAAACCAAGAATATCTTTAAATGGATTTGTATTATTTAAGGCTGTCGACATGGCTATTAATGAATAAAACCAATTTTTAAACTGACCGGGAAAACTCTCTGTTATAAAATTTGCCGGAAACCATTCGGAGGGCATAGTAGAGAAAGGAACTATACCTGCATCAAGCCAGGGATTTCCTACGTCTGGAATTCTAGAAATAACTTTCCCACATTTTGAACATTTTATTTTTACTTGATCTACCCATGGTCTATGTGGAGATTTGCCTTCAAATTTTTCATATCCCTCAACGGCTTTATCTTTTAATTCTTCTTTTCCTGCTATAACATCAAAATTTCCGCACTTTTTACATTCCCAAATTGGCAGCGCCAGTCCCCAATATCTTTTTTTTGAAATTAACCAATCATGCATATTTTTAAGCCAATCGAGCTCTCTATCCAATCCCCAATCTGGCAGCCAAGTAATTTTTTTTGCTACATCAATCATTTGTTCTCTATAAGTTTTTTTTGTATTGTCTTTTTTATCCATAGCTATATACCATTCATCAACCACCCGCCAAACCAATTCAGTTTTACATCTCCAGCAAGTTGGATATCTGTGTATAATTTTTTGTACTTTAAATAAAAACTTGGGCTTTGATTGTTTTAAATAATCGATTATTATTTCAGGATTTTTCTTTGCATTTTTTCCGCTAAATTCACTTAAGCCTTTGACATAAGTTGCATCTTCTTCAATAGGAGCAATTACGGGAAGGTTATATTTTTTACCAAGCTTGAAATCTTCTCCTCCTGCGCCTGTTGCGACATGCAAAAGACCAGTGCCTTCAGAATCCACAACTACCTCCGATGCATCGATCACTGAGTGAAAAACTGTGACATTTTCTTCCCTCGCCTTTCTTACTAGAGAAAAGTCATCGAATGGGGCTTGGTATTTTAATTTCAGTATTTCTGTTGTCGATATTCCTTCTATATACTCTATATTCCTCTGTGATTCATCCATTATCCACTGTTCAAGCGAGACCACTGCGTTGTCTTTTTGTCTAATCCTCGTAGGAGGTTTCCTCTCTTCTCCTAGATGTAGGAATATTAATTTCTCTCCAGATACTCTATCTTTCCAAATACCATAATCATATTTAGTATTAATTCCAATCGCAACGTTAGCCAAAACTGTCCATGGAGTTGTTGTCCAAACCAAGAAATACGTGTTATCCATGTCTATAATTGGCAACTTGAAGAATATTGTGTCGTGTGCTATTTCCTTATACTCTTCTGTCAATATTTCCATTTGAGAAATTGCTGTGCCGCATCTAGGGCACCAGGGAACACTATCGTGTCCTTTATACAGCCACCCTTTTTCATTTACTACTTTTAAGAAATTCCAAATTGCATAATTGTTTTCGTCCGATGATGTATGATAGGAGTTTTCCCAATCCATAAAATATCCAAGCCGCTTTGACTGCTCTGTCTGAATTTTGGAAAATTTTGCAACTCTTGCTTTACATAAATTTATAAACTTCTCGAGACTTTTAAACTTGTCTCCGGCAACTAAATTTTCTATGTCTTTTTTGCTCTTAAGGCCAAGTTCTTTCTCTACTTCTACCTCTACCCATAGTCCTTGCTCATCAAATCCGTTTTGAAATCTTTGTTTCTTTCCGTTCATATTCCAATATCTTTGCCAAAAATCTTTGTAAGTTCTTCCCCATGCATGATGTACTCCCATTGGGTTATTTGCGGTAATTGGACCGTCTAAAAATGAAAATTTTTCTTTTGATAAGTTATTTTTCTTAAGATATTTTTCAATAACTTTTTTGGCTTCCCACTTAATTAACCACTCTCTTTCTAGCGAGGAAAAATCAATTTGCGGATTTACTGATTTAAATTTTTTAGAGTCTTCACTATTTATTTTTGACATAATAAATTTTTAGTTAATTGAAACTAATTCAATTTCGAAAATAAGAGGTGAATTTGGCGGTATTGCTCCGGGAACTCCTTGCTCACCATATGCTAAAGAGGATGGAATGGTTAATTTTCTTATGCCTCCCTTTTTCATTCCAACTAAGCCTTTTTCCCACCCTTGAATAACCTGTCCAGCTCCTACATTAAATTGAAAAGTCTCATTGCGATCATAAGAGCTATCAAACTTTGTACCGTTAGTTAAAGTACCTGTGTAATTTACTTCAACTATGTCCCCTTCTTTTACAGATACTCCTTGTCCTTCTTTTATATCTTCTATTTTAAGTTCATTTATTTCCATAACTTGCTTTGTCGGCACGGGTGAACTAGAACTAGTTCCGTTTATAGTTGTTTTTGTCGTACTTGCATTATAAATAAAAAACGCAATAATTATTAAAACAAAAGCAGCTAAAATTATTCCTAAATTCCTGTTCACCTGATAAATTATAACAGTAATTATGAGGGTAAAACAACTTAATTTTGAAACTTACCTAAAATTTAGCCCAAGTTCAATATTTGGGTCGTGTTGAATTTTCTGCTCGTTTGTATTTAAATTAAATTTCTGAACAATATATCCTGATTTAAAATTTTTAATTTCAACTGGTGTTATTTTAATATTTGCTTTATTTTCAATCCACCATTGATGTCCCATATATGGATTATCGGGCGGCGGAGGAGATGCAATTACATAAGTCGTACCTTTTTTTCCATATTCAAATGCATTTGAACGAGCTGCTTTAAATGAGTAAAGCATTGCATAACGCTGCTGGTAAGCATATGCATCAGGGGAATAAATAAAGTACCCAAACTCTTTACCTTTTTGCTCTTCAATTACGCTTTTTGCAACTTGTTTTAAGGAAATCCAGGAATCCAGTTTTTTTCCAATAAAATTATTTTGTGTATCACTTATATAATTTTTTGCAAAATTGAAATTTAAAAATAAAACAACAAAAATAAGTGGAATAAAAATAAATCTTGAAATTCCCTTAGATAATGTAACCAGCCAGATTATCGTTAACGGAACAAGTAAGTAAATATAGTGGTAAAGTATTACCCCTTTGTTAAAGTAGGAAAGTGCCATATATCCAAAATAGTAAAATAATAAAAGAAGCAGTAAGGGTTTTTGTTTTGTATTATTTTTAATATGAATAAATGTAAAAATAATAATTAAAGCAAATATCAAAACGGAAAGAGGTTCTATGTTTTTTGCAAGTATTTGCATAGAAACAGTGTTATTTATTCTGTCATTTACCCATTCATTTAAGGGAACCAAAAATGCCGAATTTCCTCCTAAATTAAAGAGTGCTTTCGCCATGCCAAAGTTATGACGAAAGTCAAATGCTATAAAGTTAGATACGCCAATGGGCAAGATAATAAATGCAATCAAGTGCTTCCATAGTTTATTTTTTATAATTAATCCCAAAATCAAAGCTCCCGAGAGCATGATAAAAAGTATTCCAACGCCGATATTTAAGTGGATAAAAGCAGCAAGGATCATAATGTGAAAAGCGAGATATTTAGATTTTTTAGTTTGCAGATAACTGTAAATGGTATATAGAAAAGAAGGAATTAAAAAAAAATTTACTTCTGCATGAAAAACACTATTTATATGAGGAACTAAGTATGTAGAAAGCAAAGACACTCCAAGCAATGACTCTATTGTTCCAAACAATCTTCTTAATATAAAAAAAGTGCTAAGTAAAAAAATGAAGCCGAGTATCACCCAAAACCATGCAGTTATAACTGGGTTACCCTGTCCAATTAAGTACGCCGGGTAGTTTACATAAGTCCACAATGGTCCATGAAAAACGCCTTGAGTATTTGAACGTGGTCCTATTAAAACAATTTTCTTTTGATCAAGTTCCTGTAAAAGAAGAAAATCCCGTCCTATATCATTTGTAAGTTTTATTTCACCTTGCAGAGGTAAATATGCTAAAAGATAAAGACTATAAAAAATAAATAGAATTATTATTGCAATAAATACTACTTTAACTTGCTTCAGCATGTTAATATTATTAGGTAGAAATGAATATAATGCAAGTAATAGGTAATGAATAATCTAAAAAGTTTATCAACAAAAACTGTACTAATTTTATTATTTATAATTTTTGTTGCGGGTGCCTTCTTGAGATTTAATAACCTATCAGCAATACCAGCAGGGTTTCAAATGGATGAAGCCTCAAAGGGATATAGCGCTTATTCGCTACTTAAAACAGCAAGGGATGACAATAATATTTTTTTTCCGTTTAATATAGATATTTTTGGGGATAATAGCCCGGCGGGATATCATTATAGTGCAATCATTCCTGTTGCAATATTTGGATTAAGTGAATTTGCGGTTCGCTTTCCCGGGGCTATCTTTGGAAGTTTAACAATATTTGCTTTTTACTTTTTAACATATTCAATATTTAAAGAGAAAAAACTAGGTTTATTAAGCGCACTGCTTCTTGCAACTTCCCCTTGGCATATAAATATGTCCAGGGCAAGCAGCGAATCTTTAGTCGCTTTATTTTTTATAGTTTTGGGGTTTGCATTAATATTTTGGAGTCTTAAGACACAAAAAGTCGTACATGTTTTCTTTGCAACAATAGCTCTTTCATTAAGTTTTTTCTTTTACCAAACTCCGAGGCTTTTTGTTCCGGTTTTATTTTTTGTACTTTTAATTTTTATTCTTAAAACTTGGAAGTTAAAAATTGATAAAGATTATAAAAATTCATTAATAATTTCTTTTATTTTTTTAATCTCGCTTGTATTTACTTTGTTTTTTATTATTCCCGGAGGAAATAGAAGATTCACGCAAGTAAATATATTTAGTGCCGCCGAAACAAAATTAGTTTTGGATGAACAAATAAAAAACGAGGGCGTAGTCGGAACAAGTCCTATAATTTCTCGCGTTTACGATAATAAAATTGTTGGCTTTACCCAAACCTATGTTTCCAACTATCTTAATCATTTCTCTTTTGACTATTTGTTTGTCAAAGGGCTTCCCCCTTGGTATCAAATTCCAAGTATTGGGGTTTTCTATTTAGTTTCTCTGCCATTTTTTTTATTAGGATTAGTTTTGCTTTTAACAAATAAAAATAATCTTTACAAAATTCCAATTATATGGCTTGCTATTGGACCAACGGCTGCTGCGATATCAACGGAGGCTAATAATTTGCAAAGATCTTTAGTTATGTATCCAATGTTTGAAATATTTACAGCGTTTGGGTTGATTTATCTGTTTTCAAAAATAAAAAATAGCAAAATTTGGCTGGCTGTTATTGTTTTATTTGCGCTAAATTTTATCTATTTTTATCATCAGTACTATACACTTTCAAGGGTATTTCAGCCATGGTATAGAAATAATGGTTTTAAAGAGATGATTCAGGCTATAAGTAAAGACTATGAAAAAGCGGATAAGATAGTTACTACTAAATCCGGTGGAGGTTATCCTCTTTTCCAGTTTTATATTAAATATGACCCTGTAAAATATCAAAGTGAAGGTTCTCCAAAAGATAAAAATTATAAAGGCTTTGGCAAATTTTTCTTTACTCCAGATAATTGCCCGTTTATTTCTAAAGACCCATTAATTCCAAGAAATGGGAAATTAATATTTGTAGAAGACGGAAGCTGTAAAGAAACAAAAGCGCTAGAAGGCAAAATATTTAAATATATTTTAAGAGTGGACGGAACTAAGGCTTTTAGAATTGTATATTTAGATAGTTTCTAATTCTTATTCCTCAAGAATGTGGGATGTCCCATTATGTCATGTTCAAGTTTAATTGAATCGGATTAACCTTTGCTCCTTCTGGAATAGGTGGATAATCTCCTGGCTGGGTATCTCTCCATCTTATTCTTGTTTCACCATCATCGCTGATTAAATTTTCGTCATTTATTTGAGGCCCAACCAATATTTTCCGATTCTTTTGTTCATTTTCCCTAACGTTCCAAGTGTAAATCTCTATTGAGTCCTCTGAAATAGGTTTAACAAACTTTAGATCAGTATTAAATGCTTGTCCGATTTCAACGTTTTTATGAAGTTGCATTGGATTTAAAAGTTCAAGATCCGAACTATGAATTAAAGTAATTACGTCACTTTCCTTGATAGAATAACTCCTATATTCAAGGACTTTACTTTTTTCAGTTTTCCTGAGTCCGAATAAACTTTTGTTATCCCAAACTGCTTCAACTGTCATATTAGTTTTTATTTCTCAAAAACGCTGGGATGTCCCAAGTGTCATCTTCTTCTTCAACAGGCGGCTCAACTGGAGGAGGCGGTTGGTTTGGATCTTGTGACTGTGCTTGTATGGGTTCGTTATTTAAAACCGGCGTTACAAATTCCTTAAGAACTTGCCTGGCTTGGTCAAAGCCAGTGGCCACTACTGTAATTTTCAACTGGTCATGCATTGTGTCATCAATTGTTGCTCCAAAAATTATGTTTGCGTCAGGATCTGCTGCTGATGCAATAATTTTTGCTGCTTCGTCAACTTCTGTCATCGTTAAATCTGGTCCACCGGTAATATTAAAAAGCACGCCACGCGCTCCTTCCATGGAAATCTCAAGAAGGGGTGAAGCAATCGCTGATCTTGCTGCGGTTTGCGCTCTATTTTCTCCTACTCCAGTCCCGATTCCCATTAAAGCAGAACCGGCATTCTGCATAATTGATTTTACATCTGCAAAATCAACGTTAATAAGCCCGGGTTGAGTTATAATTTCGGAAATTCCCTGCACCCCTTGTGTTAAAACTGAGTCGGCAACTTTAAATGCTTCAAGAAGGGATAATTTTTTATCGACTACATCTAGTATCCTTTGGTTGGGGATTACAATTAAAGTATCAACTTTATCTTTTAATTCTTCAATTCCGTCTTCTGCAGCAACCATTCTTCGAGTCCCTTCAAATGCAAAAGGTTTTGTAACAACCGCAACAGTTAATACATTCAATTCCTTTGCAGCCTGTGCGATAATTGGAGTTGCCCCTGTTCCTGTTCCTCCTCCCATTCCAGCGGCTAAAAAAAGCATGTCCGTACCATCAATTAGTTCTTTTATTTTTTCGTAAGATTCTTCTGCAGATTGCTTACCAACTTCTGGGTTTCCTCCTGAGCCAAGACCCTTTGTTAAGTCATCGCCTATTTGAAGTTTTGTAGCTGCTTGATTTAAAAGAAGCTGTTGTGCGTCTGTATTTACAGAAATAAAGTCAACTCCCCCAATGCTACTCTGCGAAATCATGGAATTGAGTGCATTACCTCCTCCTCCACCTACACCCATAACTCTTATTTTTGCAAAATTGGTTGTTTGGGGTTTAATTAGCATACGAAATTAATGGAATACTATCAGATATAAATTTTATTTGCAAGAGTTTAGGCTTATGGCAGGAAAGATTTAAAAAACGATATAATTTTAGATATAATTTTATTATCAAATTTTAATCCGGGAAGCTGTGGAATAGCTATTCCGAATGGAAGATTACTGGTTACTTCAACATTTGCTCCATATTTTATAAGCCCAATTACAGTTGAGAAAGACGGTTCTTGCACTTCATCAATTATTCCCTTTAAATCTGCAGCAATAGCTACTCTAACCGGCATTGCGAGCATTCTTTTGGCTGACTCTGTTGCGCCAACGGTTCTTGCTCCTCCTCCTGTTAAAACCAAACCAGCCGGAGTTTGTCCTGCAAATCCGCTTTTTTTAATTTCAATTCCAACCATTGTAAAAAGCTCGTTAAGCCTTGGCCTTATTATTCCATCAATTAAAGTCTTTTTTGAAACTTTTTTTAACTCCTCTGCTAAATTAAGCGGCGCTAAATCTACTTCATCCGAGAATCGCTCCACAGGAGCTTCTTCCTCTGCTAATTTTGCCTTTTTACTTGGATTTGACAAAAATAGTTTTATTTTCTCTGCCGATTCAAGTGATATTCTAAGTCCTATTGCCAAATCATTTGTTATGTGCCTTGCTCCGATTGGTATAACAGACGAATATGATGCAGCACCCTCTACATAAATAGTAATATTTGTTGTCCCTGCACCTAAATCTACCAAAACAACACCAAGCTCTTTTTCGGTATCCGTTAATGCCGATAGAGAACTAGCATAACCGCTAAAAACAACAGCATCAATATCTACGCCAACTTCTGAAAAGGCTTTCTCCATATTTCTAATTGACACACTATTTGCGCTAATTATATGGGTATCCACTTCAAGCCTTATACCGGTCATTCCTATCGGATCTTTAATTCCCTCTGCTCCATCTACAAAGTAGCTTCTTGGAAGTACATGAATTATTTCACGGGATGACGGAAGAGAAACGGCTCTGGCTGCATCTATAACACGAGTTAGATCGTTATCTGTAATTTCTCCCTCAGGACGGGCCACTGCAACCACACCTCTGCTGTTTTGGGACTCTATGTGACTACCATTAATCGATGCGATTATGTGCGATGCAGAATATCCTGCCATCCTTTCAGCTGCCTCAAGCGAACTATTTATTGATGCTACGGCATCTTCTATATGAACGATTTGGCCTTTTTTAATTCCGCTTGAGGGGACTTCCGAAACGCCTAAGATATTAATAAACTCATCTACTTTAGCAATTACAGAAACTACTTTTGAGGTTCCAATATCAACGCCTACAACAATTTTTCCTTCGCTCATTTTTATCTAAAAGAAATAACAGGATTATCAAACCTAAAATCCAAAGTTTTAAGCTTCTTACCCTCTATTGTAAGTCTTGAAAGAGTAAGTTGTAAAGAGGAGATTTGGGTCCCAATGTCTTTTTTTGAGGAAAAAAACACCTCGCTATCGTCTTTTAGATAAACTCTTATAAAACCGTTTTCTTGATTTATTTTTTTATATTCTATACTTTTTTCATGTAACCTTTCTTCCAAGGCTTTATTAGAAGATTGTTGAAAGGGGAGTAAGGGATTTATATAGAAACTTGAGTTTAGGAAAAAATGAATATATACAAAAGAAAAAAATAATGAAAGCCCGACTGTTAAAAAAAGCACCGCTAGTGCATTCTTAAAATTCCAAAATTTACCTTCTTTTCTAAGTCTTCTTTTTCTTGCAAACATCTTCTAATACTCTAACTATTTTACCAGCCGCATTTTCAAATTTAAATTCTTTTCTGTCATTAACTACGTACTTAGAAATATTTAAATAGATATCATTAATTTTATTTGTAAATGCTTCTGAATTTAATTTGTTTTCATTTCCTATTTCAGCAAGACCTGAATTTTTTAAAAATAAAGCGTTTTTTTCTTGTTCGTTTTTTTGTGAAAAAGAGATCGGAATAAGAAATGAGGGTTTTTCTAAATATAAAAGCTCCAAAACTGTATTTACACCGGCTCTTGCTACTACTATTTCTGCTTCTTTAATTGCAAGAAGAGCGTCATTTGCGGATAAAAATTTTTCTACCCTATAATTATTTATAATTTTTTCAGGTAAGTCATTTTTAATATTTACTAGTTCGTCATAATCTCTATATACCTGTGAATCTCCTGTTTGATGAATAATATAAAAAGTTTTTAAAAGATTTTTTAATGATTTTAATACAAGTTGATTAATGGTATGTGATCCAAGGCTTCCTCCTGTTATATAAATAACCGGGAGCTTGGTTTTTTCCTTTTTTTCTTTTTTTAAATTAATTAACTCTTTTTTAATAGGAAGACCAGTTAATATTGTTTTCTGTTTGGGAAAATAAATCCTAGAGCTTTCCCATGAAATACAAATTTTTGTAGCAAATCTAGCTAGCATTCTATTTGATAATCCTGCATCAAAAGTTTGCTCGTGAATAACAATTGGGATATTAAAAATTCGCGCCGCAATTATTATTGGGACCTGTACATACCCCCCAAATCCTAAAACTACATCTGGTTTTACCTTCCTTAAAATACTTACGCTTTCTACTAATCCTTTAGGAAATTTTACAAATGAAGGGATTGTGTATTTTGTAAATTTACGCTGAAGCCTTGCTGTATTAATATTAAAAAACGGAATTCCGATTTTATCAATCTCTTTAAATTCCAAGGAAACTGCAGTATCACCCTCTATTGCAAACCTTCTTCCAACATAAAAAATATCGTTATTTCTTAAGTTTTCAATTATTGAGATAGCTGGCGAAAAGTGCCCTCCAATTATTAAGACTTTCATGCGTTTTGTTTTCTTATATTTAAAAGTATACCAATCGATGATAAATTAACTATTAAAGATGTTCCACCGTGAGAAATAAACGGTAAGGGAACACCTGTTAACGGCAATAATGCGGTTTGACTACCAAGATTTATTAATATCTGGGTTGCAAGAAAAGCGGTAATTCCTCCTGCCAAAAGTCTTCCAAAGGTGTCTTTTGCGCTGCTCGAAATTTTAAAACCGCGGATAATTATCGCTATAAAAACAAATATGATTGCAATTGCTCCGACAAAGCCAAGTTCTTCAGCAATGATTGCAAAAATTGAGTCAGTTGCATTTTCGGGTAAGTACGCGTATTTCTGCAGCGAATTTCCAAGACCTACTCCAAGAACACCACCGGAGCCCAGTGCAATTAAAATCTGCCTAACATGATAGGAAGTATTTGAAACATCTTGATTAAAATTAAAAAAAGTAGTAATTCTTTGTAATCTATAAGGCTCTATCACCGCAACTATTACTCCTATAATAAATGTGATAGGTGCAAGAACTAAAAGATGTAAAATATTTGCTCCGGAAAGAAAATATATGGTAATTGCCTCTGCTAAGACAATTATAGATGTCCCCATGTCGGGCTGAAGTATTATTAGAGCTAAAACAAGTCCTATTAAAAGTAAAAACGCAGACAGCCTTCCCTTTTCCTTTGTTGAAAACCATGCGGACAAATAAATCGCAAGACTTAATTTAATAACTTCAGATGGTTGAAGCGTAAATAACTTAAAATCAATCCATCTATTTGCCCCCAAAAGCTTCAAACCAAGACCGGGTATAAAAACCATAAACAAAAGCACAATAGATACTATAAGAAGAGGCAGAGCTAAATTATATAACTTGTGATAATTAAAATTTGCAAAAAAAGTCATTGATAAAAAGCCTAAAAATACCCAAAAAGATTGATCTTTTACAAAATGATATTTATCGGAAAAGTCTCTAAAGGCAACAAAAGATGACGCATCATATATCATAAAAAGTCCAAAAATAGTTAAGAAAAAAACACTAAATAGAAGCACTAAATCAGTTTTTTTCATCAATTAACAAAAGCGAGGAAAAGTCCCAGTAATGCAAAAAAAACGCCTAAAAGCCACCCACGCATAACAATTTTAGGCTCATCCCAACCTCTTTTTAAGAAATATAGATGAAAAGGAGCAACGGGAAGCAGTTTCTTCTTCAAAAATTTCTTACCAAGTATCTGAATCAGGGAGGATCCAACTTCCAGAACAAAAACTCCTCCAATAACCGCAATCGCTAAGGGCTTCCCTGTCAAAAGTCCAATTATCGCAAGACAAGCTCCCAAAGACATAGATCCAACATCTCCTAACCAAATTCTTGCCTTGTAAATATTAAAATAAAGAAAAGCACCCACTGATCCTATTAAAATTGCTATAAAAATTCCAAGGCTTTGATCAACAATTGAATACGAAATTGCAAGAAAAGACACAAGACAAATTAAAAGAAGCCCTGGAGCAAGGCCATCTAATCCATCTGCGATATTAAATGCGTTTGCAAATGCAACAATAACAAAAGCAGCAAAAGGAATATATAAAAATCCTATATCGGCGCTTCCTAATCCTCTAATAAATAGGGAATTGTAACCTAAATGAAAATATAAAATTACTGCGGGAACTAAGGCTAATATCCATTGAATTATAAATTTGTATCTAAATCTTAAACCGAAAAACGGATACTTGCTCGATGAAGCCACTAACTTCTTTGCATCATCATAAAAGCCCAAAACTCCAAAACTTATGAAAGTAAAAAGTATTGTAAAAAGCTGCCAAAAATTCGATGGAACCGAAAATATAGCCAAAGACCATAAAAAAAGAATAGTTACAATAAAAATAATTAGAAGACCGCCACCGAATGGTGTCCCTACCTTCCATGCATTAAATTTATCAAAAAGAGGTGTTGGCTTATTAAATATATCTACTGTCTGCTGATGCTGCCTACGAAGTTTTAATTTATAAAGAAAATCTATAAAAGGAACTATTAAAATGAAGGTAAGTATAATTGAAAGAATCGCAATTCCTAAAATTTGTGCCATAGTACCTATTATAAACTTTTGTAATAGCAGTATTCAATCTTTAACTCTTGCGATTTATTGTTGAAAATAGTCTAATAGCCTCATCTAGCTCGTCTTTCGTATTTACTCCCCTCCAGGGTATTTTTCCAGCTTTATGTGCGTGGATTTTTTCTTTTTTTGCTAAACCTAAATCAATCAAGCTAGTTAGGTAATATTCACCTGTTATAATGCTTGGTTTTATTGTACTAAGATATTTTTTAAGAAAGTCTACACTTGCTACATAACATGCTGGATTTATCTCATTTATTTTTCGCTGTTCTATAGTGGCATCTTTTTCTTCAACAATACCCTCTAAGTTATTGTTTTCATCCCGGATAATTCTGCCCAGTCCGAAAGGATTTTCTACATCAATGGTTAAAAAAGTAAAAGATGAATTATTTTTTCTATGTTCTTTAATCAAATCTTCAATCGTTTGTTTTGGGTAAGAGAATGAATCGTCTCCCTGAAGGATAATAACATCTGTAATATTGCTGGGAATATCCTGCAATGCGGTTTCCACAGCGTGAGCGGTTCCTTTCCTTTCAGTTTGTTCGGCAAAAATAACATCGTTTGTATCTTTAAAAATATTTGTAACAGAGTCTTTTTGAAATCCAACAACTATTACTGTTGGATAAATGTTAACATCTCTTAATAACTCTACTGTTCTTAAAATCATAGGCTTGCCGCCGAGGTCAATAGTAACCTTGTTTTCCGTTGTAGATTCCATTCTTTTCCCTTGTCCGGCAGCTAATACAATACCCGCTGTTTTAACTTCTTTCATATTTAGCTTTCCTTAATCCTTTTAATGTTTGCTCCCAAGCTTTTTAGTCTTTGTTCAAATTGCTCGTACCCTCTATCTAAATATCCAAGTCCGAAGAGAATACTTTTTCCTTCGGCGGATATTGCACCCAGTACTAAAGTTGCTCCCGCCCTTAAATCCGCAATGTCCATAACGGCATTGTGCAATACTATTGAACCTCTAATTTTGGCAGCATGTAGAAAGCTTTTATTATCATCCGATATATTAAAATTATAAAATTTTGAAGGGTTTTTTACCGGAGGGTTAAAAAGCTCAATATCGGCGCCCATTTTTTTTAATTCATCAACATAAGTAAATCTGTTTTCGTAAACTCTTTCGTGCAAAACTGACTCGCCATTTGCCTTGGTCATAAGTACAGCCCATGGGCCTTGCCAGTCGGTCATGAAACCCGGATAATATCCAGTAGTTACAGCTGCAGGCCTTAACTGCCCCTTGTAATAAAATCTAATTCCTCTATTTTTAATTTCATAACCTCCACCAACTTGCTCTAGCATTTCAAGAAATTCCTTTAAACCCTTTTCTGAAATGTCTTTTATAAATATATCTCCTTGTGTAATGATTGAAGCAACTGCAAAAGTAACAACTTCGTTTCTGTCCGGAAAAACTCTAAACTTAGCTGAATTTAAATTTTTTACGCCTTCAATAACAATCGTTCTTGGCTTTTTCCTTTCTATTCTTGCACCAAGTCTTCGCAAAAATGCAATAAGTTCGTCTATTTCTGGTTCTTGAGCTGCGTTATCTAAAACTGTTTTTCCCTTGGCTAGTACTGCAGCTAAAATCATTGTTTCCGTACCTGTGTGAGTGCTTTTTTCAAATTTATAATAGGCTCCTTTGAGCCCAGAAGGAGCCTCTGCGTGAAAATATCCGTCTTTACTTAAATATTTTATTTTAACTCCCATTTTTTTTAGACCCTCTACAACCCTATCTATTGGCCTTGCTCCAATACGGCAGCCTCCGGGATTTGGAATTATTGCGCTACCAATTCTTGCCAACATAGGAGCTAAAAACATATAAGAGGTTCTTATTTCTGCAGCTTTTTCAAGCGAAATCTTATCACTTGTAAACTTTTCCATTTTTACAGTTAATTTGTGATCTTTAAATATAACTTTTCCACCCAATTGCTCTATTATGTCCGCCATAATACGCACATCTGAAATCAGCGGTATGTTTTCAATTAATATTTCTTTATCCGAAAGACAAGCAGCAACCAATAATTTTAAGGCAACGTTTTTCGATCCAAACATTGACACGCTTCCTTTTAATTTTTTCCCTCCTATTATTTCAAAATATTCCATATTAATTTAAGCTATTTGCTATCTTGTAAATATCCCCGGCACCCATGGTTAAAATTATCCATTTATCATCATATTTTTTGTCAGCGACGTATTCTACCATATCAGGCAAATTTGAGAAATAGTCCACCTTTTGCCCTTTTGCTAAGATTCTTTCCTTGAGAAGTAAAGAGGAAATTGAAGAGTCTGGTTTCTCCCGTAATGAGGAATAAATGTCTACGAAAATAGTTTCATTTGCTTGAGTAAATGAGTTAACAAATTGTTCGAATAATTTTTTTGTTCTAGAGTACGTATGTGGCTGAAATATGCACAATATCTTTTTATCCGGATACGTTTTTTGAAAAGCAGATAGGGTTTTTTTTATTTCTGTGGGATGATGGGCATAATCGTCAAATAACATTGCTCCGCTATGCAACTTTTTAACAAACTCAAATCTTCTCTTAGTACCGTTGAACAAAGCTAGGCCTTTCTTTATATTTTCTATCGAAATCCCTAGCTCTAGGCAAGTTACTGTTGCTGCAAGCGCATTCAAAGCGTTATGCTCGCCTGTAACGTTTAACATAAACTCCCCTAAGTTTGTATTTTTATTTGATACCCAGAAAAACATTCCTTCTTTACTCATGCTTACTTTTTCGATTACGAAATCCGCGTCTTTGGAAAAACCGTATGTTATTACTGGCGCTGATATTTTATTTTTTATTCTTTTAACTTCTTCATCGTCCATACATACAACTATTTTGTCCTTGACATTTTTGGCAAAAGTTAAAAATGCCAGGCTCAATTGTTCAACATCTACAAATAAATCAGGATGGTCAAGTTCTATATTTGTTATCACGAGAATATTTGGGTGCAACCATAAAAATTTTGGAGTTTTGTCATAAGTTGGCTCAGTCGCATATTCATCAGCCTCCGCAATAAAAAATCTTCCTTTTCCAAAGTGACCGTCTGTTTCAAGATACGGAATATTTCCCGTACCTATTAAAAAACTGGGATCAGTCCTGTTTGCCTTGAGTATTGTAGCAATCATTGCAGTTGTTGTTGTTTTTCCATGACTTCCGGCTACTGCGACGGTCTCAAACTGTCTTTCAAAAATTTCTCCCTTCATAAATTCAGCTAAGGCTTGTCCTTGAGTCCAAACTGTTATTCCTCTTTGTTTCGCTAGTGCAACTTCTGGATTATCAAAACCACCATGAGCCCCTGTTGTTATAACTAAATCAGCTTGTCCAATATGATCAGGGGAAAAGCCAACTAAAGGAGAAATTTTAGCCTTAGCCAAGACCTCATCCGTTATAAATTCTTCATCTATATCACACCCACTAATTTTAAAACCTGCTTCTTTTGCAATAATAGCAAGAGGAGTCATCCCTACCCCTCTTATTCCGACGAAATGAATTGACTTATTTGTTTTCATTAGTTTTTAAATTCAGTTCTGAAAGTATATGATTTACTACTTTATATTCGTCCCAAGGCTCTTCGCCTTTACCCATATTCATCGATTCCTCAGCGGCTTTTCCCGTTATAAGAACCAAATCATTTTTCTTTGCCATTTGAATACCTGCAGTAATTGCCTCTTTTCTGTCGGGAATTTTTATAATTTCTGCTTTCGGATTGTCTATTCCTGAATCAATTTCTTCAATTATCTGGCTAACTTCTTCGGTACGCGGATCCTCTGCAGTAAGAATAACAAAATCCGAGTACCTTGCGGAAGTTTCACCCAAATACGGTCTTTTTAGAGTGTCTCTTTCTCCTGCGCTTCCAAAAATATGAATTATTTTACCCTTTACAATTGGCCTTAGACTCTTTAAAAGTTGTTCGAATGCGTTTGGAGTATGAGCAAAATCAATCATCACTCCAAACTGGCCTCTATAAACAAAATCCAATCGTCCCTTTGGAAGGCTGAATGTTTGAATTGCCTTTCCAATTTCGCTTTCCTTAATTTTTAGCAATCTACAAACTGTAACTGCAGCTAAAATATTATACTTATTAAAATCTCCTAATATTTTAAAGTTGTTTAAATTGAATTTTTCCGGATTAACTTCTGCGCTTTCAAAAAGACCATATGTAATCCACTTATCATTATCTTTTTTACTCTTCGATTCGGTTAACATAGAATAAGAGTTATCATCTTTATTTACTACAGCAATTTCCGCTTTCTTTAGCAGAATTTCTTTAGTTTTAAGATAATTGTCATAAGTTTTATGATAATCTAGGTGCTCGTTAGTAATATTTGTTAAAACGCCAATTTTAACAGGAATTCCTGTTATTCTATTCTGATCAAGAGCATGGGAAGTTATTTCCAGAATAAAATATTTGCTTCCTGCTTTTTTTGCCATTTTAAATAGCTTTTGCAAAGTAAAGGAACCCGGAGTCGTAACGTGAAAACCGAGTGGAATTGTTTTAGAACCAATGTTAGCTCCAAGTGTAGAAACCATAGAAGTCTTTAACCCCAACTCTTTCAAAATGTGATAAATGAGGCTAACTGTGGTAGTTTTCCCGTCGGTTCCAGTAACGCCAATAACTACCATTCCTTTTGAGGGAAATAAAAATAGCAAATTCCAAAAAATAGCGACAAAAAAATGGTAGACATTTTTAATTCTCTGCCACATAGTGCGTATTATATAATAAATGAATGCTTGAAAACCTAACTAAAGGAAAAAGAAGTAACGTTAAGGTCGTTTTTCTAAAAGGGCTTAAAGAAAAAAGTTTGGGAGCAATTAATAAAAATTCAGATGCGGTGTTTCTAATTGAAACAAGATTTGGTATACATACTTTTTTTATGTACCGCTTACTTGATATTGTCGTACTTGATCGCAAGGGGAAAATCGTAAAAGTAAGAGAAAGTCTTAAACCAAACAGATTATTTTTTTGGCATCCTAGATATTCATACATAATTGAAGCTCCTGCTGGTTTAATAAAAGAATTGAAATTGGATTTAGGAAACATATTGAGGTTTAGCTTATAGTGTTTTATTCCTTATTTTGTCCCAAAAATCTCCTCTTCTACAAAGTTTTTCAATATCCTTTTTATCCTTAAGTAAAAGCTCGACAGCTCTTTCCAAGAATAAGGTATTTTGCGAACCTTTAACAAGCACCATGTCTTTCGGAATTAATTGCTCTAAAATGGTTGTCTTGCTCTGGGTAAAATTTAAAAACGAAAAAACAGGAAAATCGTTTTTTTTAAGAATTGGCTCTGCATACTTTTGCATTAAAGGTCCTATTAAAATAACTATATCTAGAGTTTTTAATATTTTCCTTGCTACCTCTTCATGAAGAGCCTTACTCATACTCCCAAGCTCACGCATATCACCTATTATCCCAACTCTTCTCCTTTGTTTTCCAATTTCATGGACAAAATCTAGTAAATCAAGAATGGGCGAAAGAGTAGCGTTGTTATAAGAAGAATCTATAATAACCGTGTCTTTAATTCCTTTAAATACGCTCATTCTGCCGGCAGGCAGAGAAAAATCGTTTTCCAAAGCTTTTATAGAGGTTTCTATTTCATTTATTTTTGTACTTGATGCTGCAATTGCAAGTACAAAAGAATAAGCGAAATGTCTGGGAAGTGGATTTTGAATCTCAATCTTGTATTTTTTTCCCTTGTATGTAAAAAGGGTTTGAAATTTATCAATATAGTTTTGTATTTGTTCAATAAAGAAATCAGCTGAAGAATCTCTTGAGGAAACAGTAAGTTTTTTGGCCAATATGGAAGAGGCTAAATCTTTAATGTTTTCATCGTCAATATTAAGCACCGCTGTGCTTTTTTCTGATAAAGAAGTAAGGAGCAATCCTTCTTGCTCTTTGGTAAGCTCAAGTATGTCTTTTTCTCTCTCTTTCTGATCAAGTTCTTCAACTAATGGATCAAAATAAAGACTGTGTTCATAAGATATGTTAGTTAAAACACCTACATTAGGCTTAATTATCCTTAACAAATAACTCATGTTTTTGGGAGGAAGAGGACTATCTATACCCATTTCCGCTACATAAACCTCAAATTTCTTCCAATTAAATACAAACTGTAGTGGTGCCAAAACGATAATTTTTGCCCATTCCAGTTTTGAATACCCCTTAACTGTAATCCCTAAAATATCTAATGGTATTCCTGTTTCGCTATTTTTACCCTTTCCTTGCTTGGTTTTAAATTTATTTTTAAAAATAATGTATATAAAGTTAGACAAAGAAGTTTTACCACTAGCTCCCCCAACTCCTAAAATGTAGGGATTAAACTTTTTAAGCTGAAGCTTAGCAAAAAGCCTTAAATACCAGAGCATAACGTTAACAATAGATTTTTTCATACTATTAATTATACCCCTATTCCGAGCCAGGCGTTACTTTAAAATATGTCAAAAGAGATCTAGCTATGTCAAAAAATATTGGCGCTGCTGTTTCTGCGCCATAGATAGATGTTGTTGGCCTATCTACAATAATCAGCATAACAAATTTTGGATCTTCTGCAGGAGCAAAGCCTACGAACGAAGCTATAGTCTGATTAGGATCATAGTGGCCAGCGATAGGTATAGAAGCAGTTCCTGTCTTTCCGGCTATTCTGTAGCCCTTTAAGCGAGCCCAGGAAGCCTCTCCTTTATTAACCGCATTAACCATAATCTCAGTCATCATTTTTGCTGTTTCTGCTTTAATAGGAGAAACAAGAGGCTTGGGGGGTATGTTAACTATACTTCCATCTTCATTTTCTACAGCTCTAACAACGTGAGGCTCCATCCTTATTCCTCCGTTTGCTATAGAAGAAATTGCACTTAAAAGCTCAATTGGAGTGATGGATATTCCCTGCCCAAAAGCTGTGGTAGCCAAATCCACTTGATACCAGCGCTCTTTGTCTTTAAGTACGCCCGAAACTTCGCCTTGTAAATCTATGCCCGTATTCTTGCCTATACCAAATTTATCTAAATATAATATCGTTTTATCAAGCCCAAGCTTTTGAGATACAAACACCATTCCGGTGTTATCAGAATGCTGTATTGTTTCTATCATGTTTATGTTTGGATAATATTTATCATTCCATGTATGAATATCAAAACCCCCTATAGATATTGGACCGGAACATATACTACATTTAGTTTCCGGTGTAACCACTTTTAAATCGAGCGCAGAAGACATAATTATCGGTTTAAAAGTAGAACCAGGCTCATACAGATCTGAAATAAATGTATTTCTAAATAGCTCTTCTGTATAGCTGGCATAGTCTCTTGGATCGAACGTGGGAAACGAAGCAAGCGCAAGTATTTCTCCATTTTTGGGATTCATTACTCCCACCATCCCTCCTCTTGCTCCGTATTTTTCTATACCGTTTTTGAGTTTTTGTTCGGCCAGGAACTGAATAGCTCTATCAACCGATAAAATAAGGTTTTTCCCGTTTGAACCGCCTGTTGCTGTACTTAATTTTGCAAGAATAGGTCTGCCCAAGGCATCTTTTACCTGTGTTGCAATACCTTCTTCTCCTCGCAATAATCTATCGTAATAGCCTTCTAAGCCAAAATATCCCTTATCAGTTCCGTTTTCATCTTTTCCTACAAACCCCAAAAGATGTGCAGCGACAGAGGCTTCGGGATAAAATCTTTTATATTGTTCTATAAACCCGATTCCCGTAAGATTGAGATTTTCTATCTTATTTTTAGTATCAATGCCTATTCCTGATTGTATGGGTACCCAAAATTTGTCAAGGGCAAGCTGTGCAGAAACAGATGCAACGTCCAATTCTAAAAGAGACGATAGAGACCTAGCAGTTAATTCTTTATTTTTAACTTCCTTAGGATTTGCAAATATTTGGTACGAAATTTTATTTGTGGCAAGGGGAAAATTATCACTTGTTTTTATCTCTCCTCTTTTGGGAATTATTTTTATTGCTGTTCCATATTGCAGCTGACCTATAGCTGATAATTCAGAAGCTTTTATAACCTGCCAATAAAAAAGTCTTGATATAACTAAAAGGAAAATGAAAAGAAATGCAAGAAGAGAGAATTTATGCCTCCATGTCATTGTTTAAATGCAACCGGTCTTTGTCCTGAAATTGCAAAGTTTTTTTTGTTTTCGGAAAATCCCAGTTTTTCTGCTTTTTTTGAAATTTCCGAAAGCGAGGTTTGAGTATACAGTTTTTCGGATAAAATTGCATTCTCTGTTTCAAGCTTTGCTTTTTGGATCTCAACGTCTGATAAAATAACACCCGATGTTGCAATATTGTTAGCCACGTAAGTTCTTATTACAGATAATATTATTACTGCTAATATTAGAACCAAAATAATAAATGTTGGTTTTTTCATTAATATTTTCTAAACGCCCTCAGTTTTGCACTTTTAGCTTTTGTATTTATATATAGCTCTGCCTGAGTTGCATATGTTGGTTTTTTAGTAATAATTTCTCCAAGTCCTACTGCTTCAAATTGTTTGAATGTGTTTTTAACTATTGCGTCCTCAATTGAATGAAAGGATATAATACAAAGTACACCCCTTGAGCTAAGTAGGCTTATTGCTTGTGGCAAGGCCAGTCTAATATTTTCAATTTCGTTGTTTACTGCAATCCTTAATGCCTGAAAAATCTTTTGGCTAATTTTATTCTTTTGAAAATCAGAAATTACACCCTTAAACCCATAGGCTTCTTTAATTGTATTAACAAGATCTTCTGTTGTTTTTATTGCATTCATACGACGGGCGCGAATAATAGCACCAGATATGGCATTTGCTCTATTTTCTTGACCAAGCTTATTAAAAATTTCATTTAATTTTTCCTTCTCTAATAAATTAACTAAATATTCCGCAGTTAAGGTCGCATCTTTATCCATTCTCATGTCTAAAGGCCCCTTCTTTAGAAAGCTAAAGCCCCTTTCGGCAGTATCGATTTGATGGCTTGATACCCCCAAATCAAAAACTATTCCGTTTATCTCATCAAACTTGTTTTTCCTAGCTATAGCCTCGATTTCAGAAAAATTTCCTTTTACAAGTTTTAATCGTGTTTCAAATCCCGAATCTAGAATTTTTTTCTTAACATACTCAATTGCCTCTTCGTCCAAATCAATTGCTAAAACTTCTCCACCCTGTTTTAGAATTTCGAAAGTATGTCCTCCACCCCCTAGAGTCGCATCTATATATTTTCTTCCTTTTTCTACTTGCAAAAGGTCTATTACTTCATTTAAAAGAACACTTTTATGGAAATTATCCATTGCCTTCTTTGTCTTTAGTTAGTCTTTTTGAAATGGCATCAATACGCTTTTCAAGTACATTTCTATACTCTAGCCATCGTTTCTTGTCCCAAATTTCAACGTACCTTGAAAGACCTATGAACACGACTTCGTCTTCAATTCTTCCAAATTCTTTAAGATAAGCTGGAAGTATAAACCTTCCTTTAGCGTCAAGTTCGACACTTGAAGCGCTCCCAAGTAAAAATCTTTGAGTTTCTCTTGTTTCGGAATGAATAAACGGTCTGCCCTCTGTACCCTCAAGTAGTGCTTTCCAGTTTTTTTCGGAAACAATAATAAGTGCGTTTTCATATCCTAGCGTTACAATTAACTTTTCTCCCAAGATTTCTCTAAATTTCTTTGGGAATGATAATCTTGCCTTAGTATCAATTTTGCTTTCATATTGTCCTAGTAACATTTCCTGCCTCCTATCCCACCTTTTCCCTTATTTTCCCACTTTATATCATTTTGCACGGATTTTTCACAGCTGTCAACAACCAAAAGGATAAAATAGTGTTTAAGAAGTTATAAAATCACTAAATGTAGACTTTTTAAGGAGTAATTATTCGAAACTGTCAAGAGAAGCTTCTGATTGGTAAGTTTTTCCGTCTTTGATTAACTTTACCACAACCTTGATTTGCGAAATATCTTTGTCAGGGTGACACACATCGGAGCATGTTCCTAGATAAATTCTTTCTTTTACGGAGTTTTTGTTAAGATTAACCTTACCTACTGCCCCCCTTGGTATTTCACCAGCCATGTACGATACTTCGTATTCCATTTCATCTATCCCCTCTGGTTTTGCAACTAATAAGTAAACTGCATTTTCTGAAACAGCTCCTTCTAGTTCTAGTCCAATTTCCTTTGCGTCTATTGAGGAGACCTGATCTTCCTCTTGAGCAATTGGGGCATTTTGTATAGGAGCTGAGCCCTTAAGAAGGAAGAATGAGCCAACAAGAATAAATATAACCAAAACAACGGCAGCTATCAAGAAATTTCTGCTTTTGAGTAGATCTTTGTTCATTTAGATTAGCATATGAGAAATATTTTTTGATGTCAAGTAGGTTACTGAAGTTTATTAAGAAAATGCTCAAAAAGCTCTTCAATTTTTACTCTTTTCTGCTTTGCAGTATCTCTATCGCGAACCGTAACAGTACCATCTTCTAAACTCTGAAAATCTACTGTAACACACCATGGTGTTCCGGCTTCGTCTTGTGAAAGATAGCGCTTTCCAATATTCCCTCTGTCATCCCACGCTGTCATAAAATGTGGCTTTAAATCATCATAAATTTTTCGAGCTTTTGAAACCAGATCTTCTTTATTTGCCAAAAGCGGAAATACTGCCACTTTTATGGGAGCAAGCTTAGGATGCAACTTCAGTAGTGTTCTATTGTCAATTTTTGAATATGAATCAAGTAAAAAGAAAAGCAGCGATCTATCTACTCCTCCAGAGGTTTCAATTACCCACGGAGTAAATTTAACACCATTTTCCCCAATATAATTCAAGCTATGCGCAGAAAGGTCATAGTCGCCTCTGTGGTGTATCCCTTCAAATTCGCTCCAACCAAACGGAGCATTGTATTCTATATCTTCTGCATATTTTGCATAATGAGCTCTTTCAGTATCTTCATGTTTTCTGAAACGTAAATTATCTTTATTTATTCCCAAAGATTGGTACCATTTCATTCTTTGCTCTTTCCAGTATTCAAACCATTTATTGCCTTCTTTGTCGTTATTTTCTATAAAAAATTCAAGCTCCATTTGCTCAAATTCACGACTCCGATATGTAAAATTTCCCGGAGTTATTTCGTTTCTAAAGGCTTTACCAATTTGCGCTATACCGAATGGAATCTTAACTCTTGTCGAACTTACAACGTTTTCAAAATTAACAAAAGCTCCTTGGGTAATTTCCCCACGCAAATATACTTCTGATTGTTCACCCTCTAAAACACCAAGATAAGCCTTAACTAAAAGATTAAAATTTTTAGGCTCTGTCCATTCCACTTTTTTTCCTTTATGAAATTCTTCGTGAGACTTAATTTCCTGTCTTTTATCGGCTCTAAATCTTTCATGACAAATCTTACACTCAACTAAAGGATCTGTAAAAGCTTTTAGGTGACCTGATTTTTCCCAAACGGTTGAGTTCATCATTACTGCAGCATCTACGCCAACGACATCGTCGCGCAGTTCTACCATAGACTTCCACCACTCTTGTTTAATATTTCTTTTAAGTAAAACTCCTAAGGGTCCATAATCCCATGTCCCCGTTAAGCCCCCATAAATTTCACTTCCCGGAAAAATAAAACCGCGTCTTTTACAGAGCGCGACTAAGCTTTGCATTTTGTCTTCCATAGGGTTATTGTATCAAAAAGAGGAAATAACTTCTTTCGCTTTTAGCTTTCTTTCCAAAATACTTTCTATAAATCTATGCGTATTAAAATCTAAATCTTGCTCTATACTTGAAAATCCAAGAAGCTTTAAGAGACTTATTTCAAAATGATTTACTACAATTTTTGGATCTTTCCCCTTTTCAATATCCAAAAGAGTAGTTTTTAAAAGTTCAAAAATCTGCTGACTTTCCTGATTTTCAGCGCACAAACTATCCACTAATTCACAAATATGATATGCATATCCTATTTTTTTAAGGTCTTTTTTTAAAATACTAAAGTTTGAAAGCGTCTCGACTTCCGAAAGAGTAAACATAGATTTTCCTTTATATATACTGAATTTGGAATAATTTAAAAGTTCTATGTGTGGAGATCTGCGGCTGGTAATTTTACGCACGCCTTTTGCCATTAAGCTTATTTTTCCGTAGTGCTTTGAAAAAACAGTAATTATTCTGTCTGCTTCAGCAAGGCTTTTTCTTTTTAGTACAATACCTTCGGTTTTGTGCGCTCTCATTATCTAACCTTAAGATTAAGCGTCTTATCAGAGGCTAGGCTAAATTCCTCTATTGTTTTGCCTCCTAGGCTTATTTTATGTGGCTGCGCAGGTAAACCCGGCTGCTTTTGAATTAAAAGCGGTAGATTTGAATTTTCAGCTAGCTTAAAAGGGAGTTTATACGTTACAGTAAGCTTTGCAATTCCCTTTGGTCTTACTGTTAGAAAGCCTTCAAAAACCGTTTTTCCGAGCTCATCATAGGTTTTCATCTTGACTTCGCTTCCCTGAGAGTCAACCAACGTACTGCCTTTAGGAACATATATTCTAACCCAATCTCGCAGTACTGCATTTAAACATAAGTTTCCTCTCTCCAAATTACAATCCGACGGGGGGAAGGGATTTTTATAGTCGACTGTTAATGTTTTCGTAATTGCCCCGTCTCCTGCAACCTCATAATTTTCTGTTACTTCCTCAGATACGAACATATTGGATTTAGCTCCGCCTAAATTTGCCTGATTTATATGCAAATAGTCCCCGTCGAAATCTACTATTCGTCCAGCTGCATTAAAAGCTTCTAGACCGGCTTGAGCTTCCTTGTCGTACATATAAAATAGAATGTGCTTCTCTGACATTTGCGTTAGCATGGTTTGAAAAAGGGGACCCCAATAAAGCTTAGGGGATGAAGAAAAAGCCTTATTTAAAATTGCATACATTAGCTCTCCTATTAAATCTTTTCTTTCAGTTCTAATATACCCAACCGGCCTAGAAGAATAATCTTCAAGTTCATATATAACTTGCGGGCATCCTCCGCACCGAGAATCTTCTTTTGTAGTAAAAGTTCTTCCTGCAGCTTGTATATCGCCCAGGATATTCATTGCGGCAACCAATGCCTGCGTATCAACCGCAATAATTCCATCTACTTCTGCTTTTGCACTCGATCTATCATAAAGCTTGGTAAAGGCATCCATAGAGACTTTAAAATCAGGCGAAAGGTTGACGTCTCTTAAATTTAGGTTTCTTACCTCTAGATACTTTTGAATAACTTCAGGCGCTACTTGTTTACCGGAAATCGTGTCATCCAAATTATAAATATCGCTTGATCTGTCTACGTGAATTACGCCGCTATCTAGTCTAAAAATAGAATAGGCTGTCAAAAATCCTCCTGTTGGACGAAGCTCTTTATCGTTTTGGAAAAGAATCAAATACTTCTTTTCATCCGGTTCTCCTAAAAGATTTGGAAGAATTTTGATAAGGGGACGTGCGCTGTTAATAAGCGCTACGCTTTGATCTGACATTGATCTTAATTTTTCCAATCCGCTTCTTACTTTCTTACCCGGACCAATCACAGGATAGTGAGAGGGATTAACTTGGTCTATTTCTTTTTGAGCTAAAGAAAGTTTATCTGCTATTTTATCAATATTTGGCGTGATTTTACCCATTGTTTTAATTGCAGTCTCAATTCTTTGTTCCGCAGTGCCTCCAACAAAACTTCCTTGACCTTTAAGTCCAAGTAAATCAGCATAGGGCTCTACGGAATCTAATAATATTGTTGCTCCTTCCAAGCCGTAAAATCCTGCACTAATTAAATGGTCGGCATCGTTATAGTACCAAGAAGCAATGGGAATAAATTTTAAATAGACCATTGAATGAAGACTTTTCTGCGTAAGGTTAAGTTTTTCTTTGGTTTTTGCAAGCTCATCTGAAGCAAGCGCTACGTTTTGCTTCTTAACTGCGTTAATTGCAGCTCCTGCTTGAGCATATGTAGCCTTAACGGAATTGTACAACGCTAAACTCTGAACCGTAACTAAAGTAAAAAACGCAATTAGAATAATAATTACAGCAAAAGCGATTTTGCCTTTTCTTCCTGAAAATATCTTTCTAAATTTATTTTGTGATATCATTGAAGAATTTTGTACACTATTACTTATAACGCTTTGATCATCTTTTTGTTTTGGACTTTCAAAATTAATTTTTTCAATTGTTTCCACAAATAATATGATAGCCTGAAATGCTTAAGTGTGTCAACCCAACTAATTTAGGGTTACATGAATTCTCGATTGCGTTATGTTTGCAGGAAAATTTAGTTGAGTCTTCATTTGAACTTGGTATGTTTTTTTCCCATTATCATAAATTAGCGCGTCCGAGACGACATAAGAAGACGCACCATTTGCCGAGACTTCACTGTTCCAAACGGGATGATTATCGGTTTTATTATAAAGCCTAATCCATATTATTTGATTCCCCGTTGGAATTTGCGTAGATACTTCAAACCTTACTTCCTTAATGTTTACATAATTACCTAAATCAAAAGATACCTGTAGGCCTTCTACATCAGCCCAGTCAGACGAGCTGTTCGTTCCGGAACCAAAGGAAATAAAGTAATCCTTAATATTGTTTTTACTTGTTTCATAATTAGATATATTTGAACTTTCTTCGACAAAAGGAGTAGGAGAATTAGTAGGAGAGTTAATAGGAGAAGGTGAAGGATTTGAGGTTTTTTCGCTTATTATAGCTTGGGGCTTAAGTATGAATGAATAAATTACTGCAAGATTTGTAACAATTATTATTGCGCATACAGCGATAATAAAAAAGGCATTTCTTACTCTTTTCTCGTCGAGCTTTATTCTTTGTTCGTCTTTCTCAAGTTCTCTTTCAAGATTTTCTACTTCTTTTGATTCATCCATTATCTTAGAGCGCGCCTTTACCCGAAATCATAGCCCAGGGAGTTTTTAAAATAATCCACAAGTCATAAATAATTGAGCGTTTCTTTACGTACATTGCATCCATCTCTATTCTTTTATCAAAATTTATTTCAGACCTTCCTGAAACCTGCCAATAACCAGTAACTCCCGGTTTAACCGACAAAACTACTTTTACTGCCCCTTTAGTATGGGGATATTGTTTTTGCTGTTCTTCCAGTTCGTCAGGGTAATAAGCCCTGGGCCCAACTAGGCTCATCTCTCCTCTTAGAATATTAAAAAACTGCGGAACTTCATCTAAAGAATGTTTTCTAATAAAATGCCCTACTCTTGTTACTCTTGGATCATCTTTAAGTTTGTAACTTCCTCTTTTATATTCATAAAAAAGTTTTGAATACTCTGGGTTTTTACGAAGTAGTCTATGTGCATTTTCCACCATACTTCTGAACTTATACATTTTAAACAATTTTCCGCCTCTTCCTACTCTTTTTGGAGTATCAGCCAAAACAGGACCCTTCGAATCCAATTTTATTAAAACTGCAAGTAGAATTATTAATGGAGAAAATAATATTATGAGGATTAAAGAGAAAATAATATCTACCATTCTTTTAATTTTTTCGTAAAACCCGTTCTTGTGCGATTCCATAAATTAAGTTAAATCCTCGTATTCGGTCCCAGATAAGCTCTCTACGAATTTTTTTATTTGAGGTACTGAATCCTTAGGGCAAACCAGTAAAACATCGTCTGTATTAATAATTATAACCTTAGACAAGTCTAATCCTACAACAAGCTGATCGGTATAGTTAAATACCAGATTATCGCTGCTTCCTTCAAGCATTACCTTTCCTTTAGTTACATTTTCATGAATTGATATTTGTAAAGCTTCTTTTAATGCTTCCCAAGCGCCAACATCGCTCCATCCCAAATCGGCTGCAATTACAAATACCTTATCTGTATCTATTTTTTCCAAAATAGCACTATCAAAACTGATTGTTTCAAACTCGGGATATGTTTTTTGCATAATTTTCTCATAACTATTGGTTTTATAAGATTTTTGAATATCCATTATTCCTTCCCAAATTTTAGGGGCAAACTTTTCATACTGGGATAAAACAAACTGAGGCGTAGTTACAAAATAACCAGGATTCCATGCATAATTTTGGTTTTCTAAAAATTTTTGTGCCTCCTCAAGTGATGGTCTGTATATTAATTTTTTAAACTTAAAAATTTTTGTGCCTCTTACGCTATCTATCTCATCTCCAAACTCAATCCATCCCAAATTCTGATTTGCAAATCTTGCTCTTTGCCCTATAAAAATTAACGAGCTGGGATTACTGGAAACTAATTTTTCAGCAAATAAGAGAACCTCTCTAAATCTTCTTTCTTTCTTAACAAAATGGTCGCTCCAAATAATCGCAACTGGTTCGTTCGGATTCTCTTTTCCGACAATTCCCATTGCGACTCCAACAGCGGGGCCTACGTCTCTCATTTCCGGCTCAAGAATAAAATTATCAGAAGGAATTTGAGGAAGGTGCGATCGTACTATATTTTCATACTTCTTACCTGTAGATACATAAATATCTTCGTATTTAAATTCTGGCTGCAGTCTTTCTACTGCTAGTTGAAGAGTTGATTTATCACCAACGATTTTTTCAAATTGTTTGGGAGTATTTTTTCGCGATAATGGCCAAAGTCGAGTTCCCACCCCTCCGGCAAAAATAACTACTTTCATACTTTGTTTCTTTCTATAAAATCCAACAAATTTTTCTTAAATTCTTTATGCGAAAATCTTAATGAATTTTCAATACAAGCTTCTCTATTATATCTATTAGCTTTAAAATTTTCCAACACATTCTCAAGTTCGGGTTCGCTGCCAAAAAATTCCCCGGTTTTTCCCTCTTTAACTATATCCAAAGCCCCTCCTGCTTTATAAGCAATAACGGGTTTTCCAAAGTATTGTGCCTCTACCATTGCAAGCCCAAAATCCTCAGTAGTAGGAAAAATAAAAGCACGGCAGTTTAGGTAATAACCGTAAAGCTCCTCTTCTGATAAATTTTTTATAAATTCAATATTGCTGCCCGCTTTCCGTTTTAGCTTACCTTCTTCCCACCCTGTCCCGATTATTTTCAGCGGCAACTTTAATTTATTAAAAACTGAAATTGCCATGTCAATTCTTTTGTAAGCAACAAGTCTTGATATTATAAGAAAATAATTTTGCTCGGCTGGAAGTTTTGGCTTAACATCGGAAATAGAAAGAGGTGGGAAAATTACACTTGAGTTTTGCCCATAATAATTTTTAATCCTTTTTTTTACTTCGTTTGATATAGCTATATAATAATCCGGTCTTTGAGAAGCAATTTTATCCCACAGCCTAAGGTAGGAAACTACTGGTTTAGAAAAAAGCTTAAACAGCCTACCTTTAAAATAAACATTGTAACCGCTCCATAAATATCTAGTTGGAGTTAAGCAATAACATATATGCAAAGTTTTAGGCTTTGTAATTATTCCTTTTGCAGATTCACTGGTCACAGAAATAACCAAATCGTAATTTTCAAAGTTAAAACCCTCAAACGCAATTGGCATAAGGGTGGCTAAAAACTCATGCCTTGAAGAAGCTCCGGGAATTTTTTGCAAAAAAGAGGTTTTTATATTAAATTTTTTTGCCCAAGGTGCTTTTTCTTTGTTATAAACTGAAGTAAAAAGATCTGCTTTAGGAAATATTTTATTTAGAGAAAGAAGCACTCTTTCTGCTCCTCCCCATTTATTAACTCTATCGTAAACCAATGCTACTTTCATTTATGCTGAGTTTGCTGAAGTATAAGCTTTCAGTGTTTCCTTAGCCATTTTTTCCCAAGAAAACTTTCTTACTACTAAGAATCCTTTTTCTTTTAAATCTTTACGAGTTTTTAAATCATTTAAAATTAATTTTAAAATTAACGTTAAATCCTTTGGCTTTTTAGGATCAAAGTAAATAGCAGAATCTTTACAAATTTCTCTATGTACGGGAATGTCTGAAAGAATTAATGGAGAACCCGCAGCCATTGCCTCAACCGCGGTTAAAGAAAATCCTTCCATAAAGGAAGGCACAATTGTTGCCACTGAATTTTTGTATAAGCTATAAAGTTTTTTATCATCCGGATTTTCAATAAATACAACGTTTTTTCCAAGATTTAACTGTTCAACTTTTTCTATAACTCTTTTATAAAAAAAATCTTTCCTGCCTACAAGAGCAAGCTTAACCTGCGGATAATCTTTAACAAATTCCCTAAAAGCGAGCAGTAAAATGTCGACATTTTTATGGGGGTAAAAATTTCCTACCCTTAAAAAATATTTTCCTTTAAAAGGGAATTCAGTATTCGCTTCGTACTCAAATCCACCTTCGTATGTAATGATAATTTTCTCTTTCTTAACCCAATGGTAGTTTTCTAAAATATTACTTTTTACTGTTTCTGATGGAACAATTATTTTTTTTGCATTTTTTAAAACGTTTGAAAGAATAAACCTGTATCCAACTCTTTTTATCCAGTATAGAAAAATAGGCAAAGTGGATGCTTTACCCGTGTTAAATTTATTAACTATTAAATCGTGAATAGTCACTATGTATGGTTTTTTGTAAAAATATGGAACGCTAAAATACGGAAAATGCATTAAATCAAGGTTCTCTTTATTAATAATCTGCGGAAAATTAATTTGCTCTTCTAGGCTATGCCAGGGGATATCACAATTTGAAATTTTAAATTTTGAATTTGAAATTTGCAATTTAACGTCTTCATAATCCTCTGATCTAACAAACAATACATAATTATTCTTTTTATCAAGCATTTGAAGATTAATAATCAAATTCCTAGTGTACCTACCAACTCCTGTTTGGTTCCAAAGGCGGCAGTCTATTCCAATAAGCATGATGTTAATTATAGCCTAAAGTGCGCTTTGTTATAAAGAAGACATATAAACCTTTTCTAGCTTTACGGAAATTTTCTCCCAATCATAATTTTCTTCAACAAAGTTTCTTGCATTATGAGTAAGCTTTCGATAAAGACTTGAATCAGTCAAAAGATTAACCACACAATTTGCTAAATCAATTGAACTTTCAGAAGCTAAAACGTGCGTACCGTTTTTTGCAGATAATCCCTCTATTCCTAAACTTGTCGTTACTACTCCGACTCCGCTTGACATAGCTTCAAGAATTTTATAACTCGTTCCCCCGCCAGCTCTTAGGGGAGCCAAAAGCAAATAGGAACGCCTGAAAATTTCAGGCGTTTCAAGTTTTTGATTTTTTTCAAATATAATATCTTTCGACTCGTATTTTTTAAGGTTATCGGGAATATTCTTTCCTACTACCCAAAGCTTTAAATCTATTTTTTTATTAAGCTCTGAAAGCTCTTTTATCACTCTTGGCCAAATTTCCTTTAAAATAAACTCCAGGGCATCTCTATTTTGCAACCATCTAAAGTCTCCTATAAAAAGAACCTTTCTTTCGTTTCCTATTTTTTCAAAATTTCTGAATGTGAATTTTTTTGTGTCTACTCCGTTTGGCACTAGTACAACATCTCTTCTTTTCATTAACCTTTTTTCTACCTCCGAAACGGCGATAAGCTTATCTACCTTTTTCCATGCAGCTTCCTCTTTTCTTTTAATCTTAACAACATCTATATATAAAAACGGCCTTACAAAGGACAAGCTCAAGTCTGAATATTTTTTGTAAACAAGATATTCTATATTATGCTCTGCCAGAACAACCGGAAGAAAAGTTTTGGGAATATTCTGCAGCACATAGAAAGTCTCAACGTGTATTAAGTCAAAACTTGTCTTTACCAATTCATCTCTTATTAAGCTTTTCATTTCTTCGCTTTTGTGCCCTGTTAGAAGAAAAGGGTCAGATGAAAAGCCTGTTTTTAAAATATTAGAAACACTCCATTGTTTTTTCCTCCTTACTGTTATAACTTTCGTACAGATTTTTTTTATTTCATCCACGTCTTCCTCTGTTTGATAATCCCTTTTTTCGCAAATTAAGGTTATATTATGTCTATTGGATAGATTTTTTATCAAATTATAAAGCCTGATGTGTCCACCAGACGTAAGCGGATAAGGCAAAAATGACGAAACCATTAATATTTTCATCCCGTTAGAAAACTCTCCTTTCAAACATGTTCCATGGAGTTGTAAAATTATATTTTAATTGCATTTTTCTAACGGGATTCATTCTAGTTTAAAAATGACATACTGACTTGTCTTTTCAATTATTTGATAAGTGTTTCCAAGACCCAAATCAACAGGCGTAGGATTAGCAAGAACTAAATAATCTGCCCCCATTTTTACCATTTCTGGTATAGATTTTTCAAAACTTGCCCAACCCTTTCTTTTTGTCTGATATAGAAAGGTTGTATCTCCATTATAAATCGCGATAATTTTTGCGTCCTTAGGAGTTAGCCTATCAACGGCTGCACCGGCCGCAATAATTGATGGATTATTAATATTGAAATAATCTTTTACCTGATTCCATCCTAAAACAAAAAGTGAAATAAGGCTTAAAACTAAAATGGCTTTACCTACTTCAAGACTTTTATACTTGTATCTATATAAAAATATCGCGCCAAGTGCAAAGAAAATCGAGACTGTGGGCATAATAAGGATTTGGTAATAGTCGTGTTGCACATTTCCTGTTGCAAACACAGTAACATATAAAAGAGAACTTACTCCAAAAGTCGCGATAAAAAGCCTGTCTTTATATTGTTTTAAATTTAGTATTCCTGAAATTAAAATAATTACTCCAAAATATCCACTAATCAAAGCCGTTAGCCTTTCATAAAAAATCCAACGAAAAAATGAAGGCCTAAATCTTATTCCATTACCATTTAAAAGCCATCCACTCGCAGGTATCCCTGCAGGAAAATTTTGTATCCAAAGTCTCCAAAAAAGTAAGGGCAAAAGACTTACTAATGCATAAAACCAAAGCCTCCAGTTTTTAAATACTGAGTTGCCAAATTTTTCATACGCAAGATAAACAATGGGTAAGACAAAAAATAAAGCGTAGGGTTTTAAAAGCAGGGCAGATATCATAAACAGCAGCGAGATAACAAAATAAATTACCTGCTTAGATTTTTCTCCAAGCCAAAGCTGAAAAAAATACGTTGCACCTGTAACTGCCATAATCATCATAGAATCCGGCAAGATTGCCCGGCTATAAAAAATATTGTATGGAATAAATAGGTAGAAAAAGGCGGAAACAATCCCTAGTATATTTTGTTTGCGATATGAAAAAATTAAATACAAAAATACTGCGGAACAAAGAGAGGAAAAAATAGAAACCAGTCTTCCCCATTCTTCTAGGGTAAATACTCCTACTAAATTATAAAGTGCAGCATGGAAAAAATTATAAAGAGGAAACTCTACAAATCGATAACCCTCTGGATTGTCATAAATACCTGATGGTACGTTTGAAAGATCGTCAAACTTTGGATAAAGTAAATTAATTCCGTTGTTTACAAAGTTTCGTGATACTGCAGAAGTATCAGCTTGACGCCAACTGTGCCAATCCGCAACTGGTCCGTCAAATCGATAAAGACGTGCTAAAAAACCGCAACAAAGTAAAACTGCTAATATAAAAATTTCAATCTTCTTTCCTAATGTCATTTATTAACTTTTGGTTGGTTTCTAGTGGTTACTTCGGTAAGGCTTCCGTCGCTGTTGAATACAAATATCTTGTCTGTTCTTGAACTCCCTACTGCCTGCAAAGCATCATTTAGATTGGTATCCTTGTATATTTTTACGCTATCGTTTTTAACTGCAAACCATACTGCGTCATCAAGCCCAACCGGGAAAACCCAGGCTTGTCCCCACTTTATCGGAACATTTAAGAAGTGGAAGCTTAAATCTTTATTTGACCAATAATCGCTGTAATATGAATCAAAGGATATAAAGAAGTTCTTAACTTTGGTAGATGAACCATGCCAATCGGCAGCGCTTTGTTGAAATGAAATTATGTGAAAGAAACCATAAATTAACAAAAGTACGGCCATTGCAGCAATGGCTACATTTCTTCCGCTTTCTAAAAGAAACTCATATATTTTTTTAAACACTACAACCAAGACAAAAATCACTCCTATTGTAGAAAGATAGCTATATCTTGAAGTTATATTTCCAAGTCCCAAGTACGGAAGAAGTGAAATAATAAAGAAAGACGCTCCAAAAAATAAAATTCTTTTATCTATTTGATCAAGAATATTTTTTCCCTTTTTATAAATAAGAGTAATAATTGCAATTCCTATAAAAACTAAACCTCCCGATAAAACCATATTTTCCCTAAGTAAAATTCTTAAATTTTCATATATGCCTATTGTCGCTTGTCCTAAAATAGCAATAGAAATATACCCCAAAATATTTCCTACAAAATTGAATGGAAGCTTAACTAAATCATAGTTATAATCTCCGGAAAACCAATGACTATTGGAAAAAAGCCGTAAAACAAAATATAAAACAACTGGAATAAAAAGAATTACAAAGTCACGTTGTTTGATTTCTGCCATTACTGTATTTAAGTTTGTGTCCTTAAGTCTGTATGCCAACACCAAAAGAGGAAGAACCACGCCTAACTCATGAAATAAAAGAGTAAGTGTAAATGAGGCAAACGCTAAAATATAATAATAAACTTTTTTTGTTTCATCCCATTTAATAAAAAGAAGTAAGCCTAAAAGTGCAAAGACTGCGGTAAAAAGATGTCCCGTTGCCGCAATCCAAAAAATTATTTCGGAGTAGCCGCTTAATATAAGAAACAGGAATGCGCAGAAAGCGGATAAAAGAGTACTTTTAAAAACTCTTTTTGCAACAAGGAAAAACAAAACTGAAACAATAAAATGGAGAACTATAGAAACTAAATGATAAACAGCCGGATTTAGCCAAAAAGTGTTATACATAAAATCGAAGTAAATTTTTGTTCCCGGCCTAAAGAAAAAGCCTCCCGAATCTGTAAAGTAAGTTAACAAATTAGATGGCGCCTTAGCAGCCCACTTTAGCCAAGTAAAATCATCTCCTGCAAAAAAATTATTTATTAGTGGAGAATATAAAACAATACTAAGTCCAAGAAGATAAATTACAATTGCATATGTAGAAACTGCTGCTTTTTTTAGTTCATCAAATAGATTAATTTCTGATTTTAAATTTAAAACAATTATTCCAAGCGCTATACCCATTAAGATCCATAATGTATAAGCAATTTTAGACGCCTCAAAAACGTCTATTAAAAATGCGTTTAAGCCAAGCCCAACCAGTCCTGCCCCAAATCCAAGAAGAAAATTTTTTTCAATACCGTAATCTAAACTCTTCCACACCTTTTTAAGATAAATAAAGAAAGAGAAAAATATTGAAAGAAAAGCAATAAATCCTAAAAGGCCTATCTCGCCCAATATTCGCAAATAATTATTGTCTACTGCCAAAGTTACCGAACTGTAACCGCTTCCTATTAATATTTGTCTTTGAAAAGCCTCTATCGCCCTTGGCCATTCTCCTTGAAACCTTGTGGTAAAAGATAAATCGTAAGCAGCAGCTCTTTTAATAATAAAATTTCCATGTAAAACTAAAAATTGGGCCGATGGAGAAGATTTTACATCCGGCGGAAACTCATAGAAAAAATTTCCAACTCTTTTTATAACAGGAGAAAGCGCAAGGTTAATGTAGCCTGTTCCTGAAGGTAAGTTTTCACCCGTTGATAAGTTTACCGCTTTTACCAATGTAACCTCATTTGGAATAAACTTATACGGAAAAATTGCAGAAGGTGAAGAATTTTTTTCTCCCGCTAAAGCGTTAACAAGTTCTTCCTGATCTTTTACTCGCTGCGATAAAACAATTTTGTCTTGGAAAAATTCTTTTGAAACAAATTTTACATGACCAATGGAGTTTCCTGTATTTGCATCTACCAATACATCTACCGTATCTACAGTATTTTGGAATCTCTGCAAAATAGTTGGTTTTAACGCCAAGAAAAGAAGTGCTCCGATTATAATAACGGGTACGGAATATAAGACTAATTTTCTCTTTTGAAAGAAAAAAACTATAAATAAGGACACAAAAACCACCACAAACGAGACCCTAGAAACTGTCATAAATAGTAACCAGAAAGAAAGCAAGGTTGTAAAAAGAATAATACCCTTAACGAGAAAATTCTTGATTACAAAAAATAAACTGACCAGTATTGGAATCATTAAGACTAAATAAGCGGCTAAATCGTAGTGCCCGGCAAAAGTTGACGGAACGCGCGAAAGCTCGGAAAGCTGTATCGGTATCCCCTTTGCAAACTCTTCGTTGCTTGTTAAAAATGCAGGAAAACCAAAATACTTTTGTCCAAACCCATAAAAAATAATTGCAAGAAGAGTAATAAGTATGGTGCCAATAACAAAGTACAAAAGTTTCCTGTCTTTCATTCCCTGATAGGCAACAAAAAATAAGCTCAAATATTCAACATGCCTAACTAAGGCAAGAAATGCTACATTTGGAAATGTATTTGCAAGTGTAGGAAATATTAAAAGTACACCGTGAATTGTTGCAACAGCACCTACTATCCAGAATATTAGAATAGGAAAGGTCAAAGGAGTACGTAACGTAATTTTTTTGCGCACAAGTAAAGCTAGCCAGGAAAGAAGCACGCCAAGAACCAAAAAATCTTCTGCTCTTATATAAACCCAAGTATTATTAACATTTATTAAAGGAAGCTTTGGATAAAGAGGGATAAATGCAAGAAGCACTAACGTTTCAACAAATAATAAATTAGCTTTAACAAAGTTATAAATTTTTTTAATCATCTATTTATCTAAACCATGCAGCTCTTCCAAGTTTGTAGTTTGGATTTTTATTTTGTCTTTCCCCTATTTCCTTTGCTGGAACTCCTCCAACAATCTTAAACTCATCTACATCCTTTGTTACTACAGCACCTGCTCCAACAACTGCTCCTTTCTTAATTGTTACCCCGGGTAGAATAATGGCTCGTGGTCCAATAAATACGTAATCATCTATATTAACAGGTCCAAGGACTGCTTTTTCCACGTCTGCAAAATCTTCTTCGGACAAATTATGTTGTGAATTGTAAATCATAACTTCCGATGCTATGTCTACGTGATCTCCTATGTTTAAAGAAGCGCGGCCGTCCAAAACTGCATTTTCTCCAACAATCGTATCTTTTCCTATTCTAATATTGGGTGGGTAATAAAAATTAGCCCACATATGAATAGTAGAGCCCGTGCCGATTTTAATTCCACAAAGTCGGTAAAAAAATCTTCGAAGATGATGAGAAGGAATGTGCCCAACCCATCTGAGCTTCATCACGATAATCTCCCAAAAAACCGTTTTTAATCTCCTGTAAATTCTATTCATTTCAAACTTTCTAAAACCCTAAGAGTCTCTTTGGCTGTCTTTTCCCAGGAAAACTTTTTAACTTGTGCCTTACCCTTTTCTATCATCGCATTTCGCAATTTATCATCAGTTAAAACTCTTTTTATTTGTCTTGCTATATCCTCGGAGTCTGTAGGATCAAAATACAAAGCGGCATCTCCGCCTGCTTCAGGCAGAGAAGAAACGTTACTAATAAGCACCGGACAGCCGTATTTCATCGCCTCCAAAACCGGTAGTCCAAATCCTTCATAAAGACTAGGAAGCACAAAGCAAGCTGCATTTTTGTATAAAGATGGCAAATCATCATCTTCCACAAAATCTAAAAACTTCACTCTGTCTTCCACGCCATACCTTTTAGGAGATCTAAGAATATCTTCATACTGCCAACCTTTTTTACCTACAATAACCAAGGAAAGATCGCTTTTTGAAAGCATAGAAAAAGCCTCTACTAGTCTTTCTATGTTTTTTCTTGGCTGGAGAGTTCCCACAAAAAGAATATAATTCCCTTTTACACCAAACTTCTTTGATAAATCTTCCATACTCAATACCTTATTCTTTATACCTGATACTTGTTTTATTCCCGGATATGTTACGTGAACGTTATTTTCGTCCACACTGTATGTTTTGATTATATCATCCTTGCTGGAAGTACTAATAGTAAAGATAGCCTTAGCTTTTGCAACAGAATATTTAGTCCAGTTGGTAAGTTGATACAAATCCTTTTTCAAAAAAAGCTCCGGGTAAAATATATAGGATATATCCATTATGGAAATAGTAGTTGGTATTGGAGAGAATCTTGGAGCGTAATGCGTTGGAGTAAAAAATATATCAGGTTTTCTATATAAGTATAAATTTATTGGAAGAGCAAATTGGGTCCATAATTTTTTAGGGCCTACAATATTATATGAAAAGTTAGACGTTGGAGTCGGCATGTGATGTTTTGGCGTTTCTTTAAGATAAATAATAAATCTTGCGCTTTGGGTTTTTAATTTTTGAAACTCATTAATAATTTCAAACGCGTATTCTCCAATCCCAACTCTTCTATCTACATTTGCTTCATTCCCGTCAATTCCAATATTTATCATTTTACCTCTTCATAAATTTTAGCAGAAATAACATTATTTAACTTGTGTGGGATCAATATTAAAAATATAAATTAACCAACCAAAACATAGGATTAGTAGAATAAGTAAGAAGGGATTTTTCAACCCTATAGGCAGTCTTTTATACACCAGATACAAAACAACTCCTAATAAAAAATGGACTAATGGATATATTAAGAAACTTATTAAAAGATTATTCCATATTTTACCGAAATTAAATTTTAAAAGAGACGCTGCTTGATAAGCGAGGAAGTCTTGATTTATGAAATATAGCGATGTTTTAGAAATACTTACTCCCAAAAACCTAAGTGCATCCAAGCTTAATCCAAAATAATATCTGTCTCCAAGTTGAATGTAGCGAGGAAGGGTAAGAATAAAATCAAGACCGAAACTCAGTGGCACAAAAAGAAGCATTTTTTTATTAAACTTTTTACTTATAAAGTAAAAAATGGATAAACTCAATAATATACATAGAGACTTAAACAATAATAAATTGTCTACAACGGGGCCGTAGAAAACTAACCAGCTGAACTGAATATGAGATCTCATTAAAAGTCCGAAGCTTGCAAAGATGAAAAGAAAAGCAATAAACCAGATACCAAGTTTTTTCAACTTTTTAAAAATAATTAATGAAAAAAATATTATTAACAGAATAATTTGATCTGAGTAATTTTCTTTATTGGTAGATGTATTTGAGGACAAAGCTCTGTTTAGAAAGCTTTGATTATCTTCAATAAAATAATCTGCAAAGGATTTGTTTAACTCATATTTAATTCTGTCTCTCAAATATGCATTTTCTCTTACTTTTGTACTTAATAACCATGTAGATAATTCATCTGCCAGTGTGATTTTTTCAGGAAACTTAGGGTAGACCTTTTGAAAAGTTTCGGCAAAATCTTGCATGGTAACAAATTCTAAGTTTGGGTATTTTGAGAGATTTTCTAGTTGATTTTTGTATTCTTCCAAGTAATCTACACTTTCGCTTCCTGTTTCTAAACCAACCGTCACCTGCCCTAGCTGGTTATGACAATCTAGGTAAACCTTAATTAAGTCATTAAAATAATTCGTATTCTCTCCTTGCTTAATATAATCATTAGCCTGAAGAGAGTAATTAGAGAACTCTGGCCCTTGCCCATGTGCCTTTGTTAAATCCCTTTGGGCCCATTGAATTATTACAACATTTTGTTTATTTTCTAAATTGCTTGCTGGAGTGAGAATATTAGCCTTGGAAGGATAAAATGGTACCCCCCACCATTGTCCCCAAACTCCATAACTATCGGTTGTTTTTTGGTCTGCAAGTATTAAGGCCGAAGTTATACTAAATTTTTCGACCATGTAATTTAAAGAAAAAGAGTCTATCCACCAAGCACCTACCGATTTAGGATAATAGCTGTTTTGATTTTTAAATTTCTCAAAAAGCGTATCTATCAATTTTATTCTTTCAGATTGTGTGTAACCTGATAAAAAAGCTGCATTAGGAAAAAACCAAGGAGTGTTTACGGGATAAATTACTCTTGCATCACTGGCCAGCTGTGGAGAGATTTCTAACAACAGACCTTTTTCTTGCTTTGGGTTAAGCCCTTTTATTTGTTCCATTAGTTTTTTATCGGAGAAAACATCGTATTGCAAAAGCCAAGTAGCAGGAAACCCTCTTTGTTTAATAGATGAGTATTGGTTTATTAAGGGATTTAGACTTTTATCAAGCCACAATGACCTTGATCTAACTGGATTTACTAGTGTTACAAATCTATTGTTGCAACTTATACTACTTTCGTATGCCAGGGCAGAGGTGATATTTAAAAGATAAAACAAGAATCCTAAAAGAAATACCAAAAATGTTAAAAGGAGGCTCTGTTTAATGTTAATAGTGTTTAAAAAGCTTTTCATCAATTCTAATCATATTCCTGCTCCTATCACTTCAAGTCTTTCTTGCGGAATTCCTAAAATCTCTGTAGCATCTTTTTTTGTCGACTGCGAAATACAAAGAATTTTAGAAGTTTCTTTTTTAACCCATTCGAGCTTTCTTTTTTGAGAAGCTACAATGTTTGGTGAGATTATAAATTTGAGAGGATTAAATTCTGTTTCCTGATGAGTCTCCTCTGGATATTTGTAAACTATTAAATCATAAAGAATTGTTGCTTTTTTTGCTTTTTTTACAGGTGGTTCTGTCCAATCGGAGGTTATAAAAATATCAACATCTCCGATAAAATTTTCAATTGGCATAATATGCAGTCTATTCCATAGTAAATCTAAAATAGTCGGAGGAATCCTAAACTGTTTTATTAAAACATTATTAGATTTAAGATTTAAGATTTCAGATTTAAGATTCTTTCTTAGCGAAGAGTAAAATAGAATATATTTATTCTGCTCATCAAGCTTAAGCAACTCTTCGATTAATGAGCTAAGATAATTTGCCACTCCAGTATTTTCAAAAGCAAGCTGTGAGATATCTATTCCAATTCTCATTCTGTGGAATATTTCAACTCCTCAACCATTCTGTTGCCTTCGTTTTTCACTGCGATACTAAGTATCATATCAGCAATAAGACCAGTAAAAAGTATTTGTAAACCAACCAATACTAAAAGAACGCCAAAGGTCAGTAAAGGCCTTGTTCCAATTGATTCGCCTAATATTTTAACAATCAGCAAGTAAAAAAGGATAAAAAATCCTATTGCAGATAAAACTCCTCCTGCAAATCCAAAGAAGTGCAAAGGTCGTTTAGCGTATTTTGTTAAAAACAAAATTGTAAACATATCGGGAATATCTTTAAACACCTTAGAAAAGCCATATTTTGATTTTCCAAATTTTCTTGGCTCATGCACTACGGCAAGCTCAGTTACCTCAAAGCCCTTTTCTGAAACAAGAAGAGGAATAAATCTGTGCATTCCTCCGTATAGGTTAAGTACTTTTGCAGCTTCTTTGGTGTAAAGCTTAAGTCCGCAGTTATAATCGTGTAAATGAACTCCCCAAAAAGCCGACATAACAAAATTAAAAAACTTAGAAGGGATTTTCATAATAATTGAGTCTTTCCTGTTTTTCCTCCAACCGCAAACAAGCTCAAACCCTTCTTTTGACTTATTTAGCAGGTTTTGTATTTCTTCCGGCCTATCCTGTAAATCTGCGTCTAAGGTAACTACATAGTCTCCTTTTGCACGCTGAAAACCATAAGTTAATGCTTCAGCCTTACCTTGATGCTTTCGGAAAGAAAATATTCTTATAGATTTATCTTTTGCAGCCAGTTTTTTAAGTATATCGAGTGTCGAATCCGAAGAACCATCGTCCACAAATATGATCTCATAACCCATTTTAAGGCTCTCAAGGGCGCTCTTAAGCCTAGGATATAGCTTTTCAAGGCTTTCTTCCTCGTTGTAAACAGGAACAAGTGCGGTAATTAACATAACGAGCTCAATTGTATCATTTTCCAATGCTATTTCTCAAACTAAACACAAAATATAACTAAATTTATATTTGCTCGATAAGAAGCTTAATTATAGCTTTTTTTTAAAATATATTGCAGAGCTTATGGTTATAAGAAGAGTTACCAAGCTGATCAACAACCCTATATAAAGATACCCTTGTGGTCTGAATAGAAGAGTAAGCCTGCAAGGATAGGTGTTGCAAATCTCGCTAGGAACTATATAAAAAGTGTTAAATCCAGCAGCATTCTTAAAATGCCTTTCATTTGATAATTGCTTGTGTTGTCCTAATAAAAATTTCACTAAATCCAACTTCCCTTCATACATATTCCAATCGGGATGATACTTTTCTGAAAAGTTTAGATAAAACGGTTCAGTTTTTTTGTCAAGAGTAATTGAATAATGAGAAGTATTATTGGTAGTGAAATTTGATTTCTTAAATGTGCCTTCATTATGCAGGCTTTCTTTTTCTGGTGTCATATAAATAAGGGGTCTTAAGTTATTATTTCTAAAAACTGCAATGCTTTCAGTATCAATATTCACTTGTTCTAAATAATCTACAGTGCTCAAATACTCTCTTAAACTATCCCAGGATTTTGCACTTATGTCTGAGTCTGCGTGTTCATTACTCTTCAGAGTTATAACTACGTACCCATAAGAGCCTAGGGATAGCAATTTCTTTCCTATTTCAGATGCAAAAAGAGTTTTAAGCTTCTCTCCTTCAACGTTAGAAGAATCCAAATCTATAGATTTATCAAGGTCCTCTATTGATACTTTCCAGTTTTTTAATGTCGCGACATTTGCCGAAATTACTGGAGTTTTATTACTCGATATATCCCAGCGATGATCCATATTTATCCAGAACACCCTTGAATATTCATCTTGCCCTGTTAAAAAAGTATTCAGTTTTTCAACATCGGAAGGAACAGTTTTCGGAACAAACACAGTTCCTATAGAACCTGTCAAAAATGGAACGGTATTCCATAGCGGCAACAAAACTATTAAAAATATAATTATGTATTTTGCAAATTTATGGTTTTCTAAATAATTAAACAGCCAAAGGGCAAAATAGCCTATCAATACCGAATAGCTCAACACAATTAAAAAATAAAACTTACCTGCTTCCCTAAAGGCACTGAATCCCGGTATATAATCGTAAAATAAATTATAGATTTGTCCAAAAGGAGCACTATCTTGTTTTGCCAAAAAAATTCCAACTAATGCAAGTAGGCCGAAGAAAAAAACTTGCTTATTTCTTCTACCAACTATTAATCCTAAGAATGCAACAATAGGAAATAACCAGAAATGTATTAGAATTGGCTGGACTACAAACCAGGTTGTTTCTATTCCTGTCCAAAATGGATAAAAAAGAGAACCAACATTTTGAATATTAAAAAAATTACCTTCTATGATGGGTCTATTTAAAAATTCATTGTTTGCAAGAGTGCCAGTTGTAAGATTAGGAATTATCCAATAAATATTCAGTATTAATAAGAGGATGAAAACAGAAAAAAATAGAGACAAATTTTTCTTGAGTTGAGTCCGCCAATTTTTTTCCAGAAAAAACTGATTGTAGAAAAAGTAAAGTAAAATAACTCCACTTACTATATAAAAAGTTCTAAAATCAACGGATCCAGACGCAAACAATAAAAGTGTTGTAATCGGTATAAATAGTTTTTTCTTAGTTTCAAGCAAATAAATAAAAGAAAGAAAAGCAAAAGTACAACAAATAAATCCTAAAGGCAAAAATACGTGGCCCTGAGTTAATATTGAAAGAAAGTAAGTATTGTATGTGAAAATCAGTGACCCAACAAATCCTGCAATATTAGAATTTGTAATTTTTCTTGTCAGCAAAAATCCCGCAATAGTACCTAGTATTGCGATTGGCCAGAATATTAAAAACTTCTCGGCAATATTTCCATCAAACCCTAACTGTCCAAATAAACCGTATAGAAATCTAAAAGGATATTCCCATAACGTTACCCCCCCTTTCCAAAAGGAAGGGAAAATAAAATCCTTAATTGCGGCATTCGAACGGAAAACCCAGTCAGCATAAGAAAAGACAGAGAATGAAAACCATTCTTTATACACGATAATAGAAATAATCAACAGAAACTCAAGGGGGAGAAATTTCAATAATAATTTTTTCACTTTTTTTTCAAAGACTATTACGTCTTCTAGGAGTTTTTATTTTTAAACTTTAAGTCAAATAGTTGGTAAATTACTCCAGCGACCAACACAAAAAAGGCTATTACTGTAAGGTCCATAGAGAGCTGCGTTTTTTTTAGGTAATATACAATTGCTGCTAAGTTAATTATTAAAATTCCAAAGATAATAATTAATGCTGACATGTTCTTTTTTGCCCAGCTTAAATTAAAAATTTTTAATTGATTTAAACCAAGATTAATTAAAAATAAGGAAAGAATTATAAAATTAACATAAATTCCAGTTCCTATTAAGGTTGGGAAGCCTAACTCTATCTTTTCAATTTTTTCCTCCATTATATAACCTACTAGATTAGAGGGATTTGAAAACAGATAACTTTTAGGATATTGGTATAAAACTGCGCCCAAGGGTTCTACAGAACTAATACCGATTGAATGTTCCGGTTTCCCATCCAAAGACTCAACTTCAAAGATATAGGTTTTTGCTTTAGAATTAGAGATAACAGGAAAGCCAAAAGGGAAAAGCATATTAGGTTGAAACTGGCCTGTTGTGTATGCGCTTTCATAATACCAATCTTTGGCTCCTTCTTCTTTAATCCTGAAAACAACACTATCCGGATTGATTCTCTGGAAGTTGTAAAAACGAATAGAAACCTGTCCCAAAAAATCGTTAGTTGCAATAAAGCTACCTTGAAGCTTCTCACCTTTTATTAGTTCTCCGTAGTCAACGTTCTCAACCTGAAAGTTGCCCGGAGCCTTGGTTGTTACAGAAAAAGCTTCTTCCCCTAAGTTGGTTTGAACAACAGTTAAATTAGATGCACTGTAAATATAAACAGCAGTCAAAAATATGAAAAATAATAAGAGTGTAATTTTTTTTATCATGGTTCTTTCTTATAAAAATATAAAGATGAGTCCAATATTATTACTGTTAAGACAGCATCATTATTATAAAGCTTTTTACCTGAAATGAAATAGTTCTTCACTCATCTTTCCTCTTCTTAATATTCATTACACCGTAATAAGACAGATATCCAGTGACTGCCAGTAAAGTAGTAAGACTCACTATTCCACCAAGATAGAGGTATAACTGAGGTTTAAAATAAACCGTCGCTTCGATATTATAACTGCCATCAGAATTTTGCTCGCAAGCTATTTGCTTGCAAATAGATATGGGACTTAAGAGAAATGAATTAAGGGTAGCATCATTTTCAAAATGATTGCTGTCTGGAATTTGAATCATGGAGTCTTTATGTTCGGAAACTGTGAGAACTTTCCACCATGCAAAGTCTCCTACGTAAACTGTCCAATCGGGATGGTAACTTTCGGAGAAATTTAAGTAAAAAGGTTCTTTAACATTTTTTAAACTCACAGAATATTGTGTGGGATGAACAAACTCATATGAAACCTTTTCAAAAGGAATTTCTTTTCTGATTGTTTCCTTCTCTTGTGTTATGTATAGATGGGGCATAAAGTTCTCATTTTCATAAACAGCTAAGTCTTTCGTTCCTATATCTATTTTCTTAAGCCAAGTAATCTTATTCAGACTGTTTATGTAGTACTGTCTGGGTTCCCCGTAGTGTACAAAAAAGTCATCATCATTAGCCTTATCTTGGATTGGAACATAAACATATCTTATCGAAGACAATTTAAACAAATTTGGAGTATTTTTATAATTCAAAAAAGATAAAGTTTGCTGGGCTTGATTTGAATTATCATCTGATAAGAAGCTATTAAATAGATTCTTCCACTCAATATTTACAATATCAATCAAGCTAATTTCCGGGTGAATATTTGTAAAGAAAGTCCACTTTGAAACTTTAGGTATCCAAAGAGTTCTAAAATAATCTGATTGTTTATTTATAAAATCTTTATTAACTATATAATCTTTTGGTATCGTGCGTGTGACAAAGAGGGTTCCTATCTCCCCTGTGATCAAAGGTTTCGTATTCCATAAAAATATTGCAATGATTAGAATCGTAAGAAAATATTTTCCATAAACACTCATTCTAGTTTTTTTCCAATTCTTCCATAACCATGCCACAAAACCGGTAATCAGTACAGAATAACCCAGAGCTGTAAGGGGATAAAACTTACTTGCTTCCCTAAAAGCATCAAATCCTGGCAAATGCAAATAAAGCCACAAATACAAACCTGGAAAAGGGGCTCCTGATTGTTTTGTTAGTAGAATACCCAAAAGAGCAAGTAAACCAAAAAATATTACAATTTTATTCTTTCTATTTAGATATAATCCCAAAAATGCAACAATAGGTATCAACCAATAATAAATAGGGATTTGTTGAGGATTAAATACTGCAGGTAAAGAACCTGACCAGAATGATTGGTAAAGCGTAATTGAATATAAAATGTTTGAAAATCCATCACCGAATAAACCTCTATGGAAGAGATCACTATTTGTTAAAGACCCCGAATGGGAAAGTCCCATTATCCAATAAGAACTAAGGAGAAAAGCGATTATTGCGGGTACCAGACCGACAGTAAATTTGTGAATTAAATGCCGTAATTGTTTTTTATTATTAATAAATAGTAAGTAGTAAATAAAATACATAGATAATATAATTCCCATTACATATCCCGCCCTAGTCTCATAAGAAATTATGATAAATAAAGATAGGGCTGTGAGCAATATATAAACTAATTTTTCTCTATCTAGACTCTCTATGTAAAAAAATATTACTAGAGGAAACAAGGCAAAAGCTGCCATTAAGGTTAAGGTTCCAGTCTGCAAAATAAGAAAATACGTATTGAAACTATAAATCAGAATACCTGTAACTACTGCGGCCTTATTCTTAAATAATTTATTAAGAAGAAAATATGAAGAAATTGGAGATAAAATTACAGCCGGCCAAAAATGAATGAGTCTTTCCGACAAAGCATAACTTAAGCCAAAATACTTTGAGAGTATTCCATATAACGCGTACGTTGGTGCTTGACTAACATCTACAATTACACGACCAAAAGAAGCATCTCCTAACCATAGTGTGAAATAATATAAACGAAGACTGCTCATGGTTTCTTCAAAGAAAAAAATCCAATCTCCGCTCGTTAAAATTTCCAGGTTCAAGAACCAAGTGTGGTATACCACCATATAGATGACTATTAAAAAAATCATCCAGGACAAATGTTTTATCTTGTTAAACATATAGGTTTAGCTAAATTTGAATTTATATCTAGTTTACTCTCGCAATATCAGATAAGACTTTATGAAGACGCTTATATATTCTTCCTGGGTCGAATCTAGCCTCGGTAATTTCTTTAATCAATTCTACTTTAAAAATACCCTTATTTCTTGAAATTTGGATTATCTTTTTTGCAAATTCCTTATTACTACTGACAAGAAATCCCGTTTTATTCTGCTCGATTATATCACGAGGACCTGCGGGCATATTAAACGCAATTACGGGCAATCCTGCCGCCTGAGCCTCCAGAACACTATATGAAAACGTTTCCCACTTACTAGTACAGATAAATAAATCATTTTCTTTATAAATACTCGGCATGTATCTATGCTCTACGGATCCCATATAATTCACGTTATTCCATCTCTCAGCTGACTTAATAATTTTCTCTCTAAGAACCTTACTTCCGTCACCAATAATATTAAAAATAAACTGATTTTCATATCCTCTTAAATTAAGATAGTCAATCACGGACAATAAGTCAGGAATTCCTTTCCCTTCTGCAAGTCTACCGACCCATAGAATATTGAGTTTTTTCTTATCCCAATTATGGTTAAACTTACTGTTTCTTCTAGTATTATTTGTTTTAAAATCTAAGGCATTATAAATCTTAACTATGTTCTTAGCGGGCATTAACCTTCTAAGATATTGCTCATCAGAACTGTTAAGCACGTGAAACGCCTTAACATCTGATGTTAAAAATCTGTAAATGAAACCGCTATAGAGAAAATTATGCAGTTTCGATTGTAAAGATTTTGTTTCCGGGTAATAAAAAGGTGTATGACAACCAAATATAACTGGAGGTAAATTTTCATATCCAACTAGGAATTTTAAAATAAAGGCTTCCAGAACTTCATTTTTGCTGTAAATTACATCATATTCCTGAAGCTTCTTTCGAAGTGATCTTATAGAATCTACTTTAAAATAACCAGCGTCGCCTAAATTTTCCTCGATGTTCTTTTTGCTCTCTTTATAAATAAGACTCATGTCCATTTTTGATACAAAAGATAAATAGAATATATGAGTCAATCTCATGATTGTTAAGGCGAACTTATCATCCATGGTGACAACGTCTGCTTTGACCGAAGGTAATTTAGATAAATTAGATGAGGTTTCGATAAAATACTTCGCAAGTCCTCCACCATGCTCTAGAAAAAATACAGTAAAAAAGGCTACTTTCATCTTGCGTTTAGATTGGAGATTGTAAGTTTTGTATGTATAATAAGCTTAATTATATATTGAGAGTCAACGCAAGACAATAATGATAAACCAGCATATTACAATATTCATTCCAACATACAATAACGAGACAACTATTTTAGATACCCTACAAAGCATAGAAAGACAGAAAACAAATCAGATTCGTAAAATAATCATTATCGATGATGGGTCAACTGATCAAACTATAGATCTTATTAATAATCATATTAAAACTTCTCACATTGAATTCAATTTTATCAAGAACACCAAACCAACAGGATTGTCTAGAAAATATAATAAGGCAATTGATTTAGTTAAAACAGAGTTATTGATAATAATGCACGCTGATATTGTAATAGAGAGAAATAATGCTATAGAAAAATATTATAAAATTATGGAAAACGAAAGCAATGTTGCGGCCATAAGTAAGATTAGACATAGATTCGAAGACTGGAAAAAATTTACTTTTTGGGAAAAATGTGAATTCGATAGATTCCTCATGTCTCAAAGGCATTTTCTTGCTGCCAAATTTGATATTTATAGAGTTTCTGCTCTTAAAAAAGTCGGTAAGTTTGATGCAGAAAAATATTACGCGGGAGGAGAGGATGCTGATTTGTGGTTAAAACTAGAGAAATTAGGAAACATCATAAAATCAGAAAACGTGTATATACATAAACAATCTTTCGCTAAAGATTATTCTCTTTTTAGATTAATTTATAGAAGTGCAAGATATGCAGAAGCGGCAGGGGCAGTACTTAAAAACCATTACAGTCAATATAGTCTTATAGATCTAATGTTACTTTTCTTCAGAGAATTTCTAACTTTATTTTTCGTAATTGGACTTGTCATCTATTTATTATTTGAAATATCTCTATTGCTAATTGCAGCAATATTTTTATTTATATTGTTTTCTTTTGCAAACACGAAAAATACTTATTTATATTCTGGTATGAACCCAAGAATTTTAATTTTACCTTTCGTCAATGTTTGCTTAATCTTTGTAAGCAATTTTTTTGTTCTCAGAGGGTTCATAAGGGGTAAAGAAGTTTTATAAGTCCAATTGCAAAGGCTTCAAATGTTGTTCACTATAATGTATTTTCCTTCAAAAATCTTCTTAGTCCGTCCTCCCATCTTGGTAAAACAATACCCATCTCCCTGGCCTTCGTATTTTTTAAAGGTGAGAATAATGGCGGCTTAGATGGCCTGTCAAAATCTTTTAAACTTATTGGAATTATGTTTATTCCATCTACATCGGAAAGTGCAAAAGCTTTTTTTGCCAACTGTAGCCTAGAAGCCATACCCTCGTTAACTAAGTGATAAAGTCCGAATTCATCAGATAATAATAATTCCTTAATAGCAGCAGCAAGATCTAGGGAATATGTAGGTGAGCTTATTTCATCTTTAACTATTCGAATTTGCTTGAGTTCCTTAGCTTTGCTAAATATTACATAAAGAAAATTGCGGCTCCATTTACTGTATAACCAAGAAGTTCTAATGATAAAGTATTTTTTTAAATTCTCTTTTATGATATTTTCGGCGTGAAATTTTGTTTTACCCGCAATCGTTATTGGATTTGCCTTATCTTTTTCGATGTAAGCAGACTTCTTTTTGCCATCAAATACCTCGTTAGTACTTACAAAAAGAAGTGGAATGTCAAATTTTTTACATACCTCCACAATATTTCTTGTTCCCTCTACGTTAATTCTATATGCTAGATCAGGATCTCTCGCGCAGTCATCGGCTCGAGTTAAAGAGGCAAAATGAAAAATCTTTCTAGGCTTAATTTTCGAGATTATCTTTGATACAAGATTTTTGTCTGTTACATCAAGCTCACTTTTAGTGGCCAAATAAAGTTCTCTTTTGGGGTATACATCTAACATCGATTTTGCCAGTTGTCCATTACCTCCTGTTACCAATATGAGATTATTTAATTCCATTAAATTTTTGAAAAAGTATTAAACTTGTGTACATATTATCATTTTTTATACATCTATTCTACATTCGTAGGTATTTCACTTTTTAAAAAAACATGATATATTTGCAAAATGGCGGCAAAGAGAGCATTAATTACAGGAGTTACAGGGCAGGATGGCTCATACATGGCAGAACTTCTTCTGGAAAAAGGCTACAAAGTATACGGTCTTCAGAGACACGCAAGTTATCCAAATACATCACGTATAGACCATTTACTTAATAATGCTAAATTTCCAAATTTCCAAACTGCCTTTGGCGATCTTTCCGATAGCGCAAACATTGCTGCAATTATTGACAAGGCGGAGCCCGATGAAATTTATAATCTTGGAGCGCTTAGTCATGTCGGAGTTAGTTTTACAATGCCCGAGTATACAGTGGATGTTACAGGATTAGGGGCACTACGTATCTTAGAAGCCATACACCAGTTAAAGGCACCAACTAAATTTTATCAAGCTGGATCATCAGAAATGTTTGGAGCCGTTGAAAAACAGACGTTTCAGAACGAAAATACTCCATTTAATCCTCAATCTCCATATGCTATGTCAAAAGTTCTTGCTTTTCATACAACTCGGATATATAGAAAAAGCTACAATATTTTCGCAGCCAATGGAATTCTTTTTAATCACGAATCACCGCGACGGGGGGTATCTTTTGTTACACGGAAAATAACATTGGGTTTATCCCGAGTGAAGCTAGGACTGCAGGATGTACTTATGCTTGGTAACTTAAATGCTAAAAGAGATTGGGGATACTCAAGGGATTATGTTGAAGGAATTCATAAAATATTAAATTACAAAACGGCAGATGATTTCATCCTGGCAACTGGTGAGACACATACTGTACGTGAGTTTGTTGAGAGTGTTGCCAAGCAATTGGGATTTGATTTGGCGTGGAAAGGAAAGGGCCTAAAGGAAAAAGGCATTGATCGTAAGACTGGGAAAAAAATTATAGGCATAGATCCGGTCCACTTTCGTCCTGCAGAAGTAGATTATCTTCTCGGCGACTCATCAAAAGCAAGAAAGCTCCTTGGCTGGAAACCTAAAGTTAATTTCCAACAATTAGTTGAAATCATGATCAAGCATGATTATGATCTTATGAAAAAAAATTTGGGAAAGGGACATAAATTAGTAACTAGACACCGTTTTTATTAAACACAACTAACTAAATTCACATAATGTGGAAAAAATAGCATATAAAAATAACTTAATAGCTCTTCGGCTAAAAAAAATTAAAAATGGAGTAATGTCTTTTACTGAACCAAGCGAGCCGATACAGCTTGTAACTCATAAAAGGTCCTTGGGAGAATACACAAAGGCGCACCTTCATTCACCCAAGAAACGTACTACGAATAAACTGCAGGAGTGCTTAGTTCTTATAAAGGGAAAGATAAAAATTGACTTATATAATAGTGAGAAAAAATACTTCAAGTCTATTTTCATATCAGCAGGAGAAGCTGTTATATTCGTTAGTGGAGGACATGGTGTGCATATACTCGAGGACAGCGAAATTATAGAGATTAAGAATGGCCCTTTTATCGAAGATAAGGTTTTAATTTAAATTAAAACAATATTATGAAAATTCTGGTTTTTGGAGGGGGAAGCGATCTTGCACAACAAATATATACCATGCAGAGGAACACTATCCTTGTGGAGCATGATGCCTGCGATATAAGTAGACCCAAGTCTGTGAAGAAGTTTATTCAAGCTCATAAGCCTGAAGTAGTAATAAATTGTGCTGGTTTGGTACAATCAGGATTAGTCAAGCAGCAAGATTTCGAGGATTGGAAAAATCAAGTTTTCACTAATTTAATTGGTAGTTTTAACATAGCTCAAGCAGCCACTAATAATGACGTAAAAACAATTATTTTAGTTGGCTCAGTTACGGGCTTATATGGAAAACCCAAATACAGCGCCTACTCAGCTGCAAAAGCCGGTGTCATTTCACTTGTCCAGTCTCTAGGTATGGAAGGAATTAACGCATATTGTGTCTCACCTGCTCGCATAGATACAAAGATGCGAAATAAAGAATTTCCCAACGAAGACAAGAGAAGCAGACTAACAACTCACGATGTGGCTAAGGTTATATTTGACTGCATTAATGGTAAATATAGGGCCGGAGATAATGTAATTATACTAAAACGGAAGTTCAGAAAGATTACCAGGGTTGACAGTGGACAGCCTTGGAAAGAATACCTAAACATTAAACCTTACGAAACAGCTAAAACAATATAATATTTGAGAAATTTCTTAAAAAGAAATATAATCAAACCTTAATTCCTTATGTTGGCAAAAAAATGCATTGTCTGCAGTAAATCAAATTTAACAAGAGTGATTGAGCTAGGTTTTCATCCATTAGCTGACACTTTCCTCAAAAAAGAACAACTATTGACTCCCCTAAGTACGTATCCACTCAACTGCTTACTCTGCAAAAACTGTGGACATTTACAGAATGAATACTTTACCTCAAGAGAAGAAAGATATATAGAAAGTAATTATAGCTATACATCTTTCAATTCAGAAACGGCAATAAAACATTGGATTGAGTTTTTCAATAATGTAAGTAAATATACTAACTTAAGCACTTCCGATCACGTAATAGAATTCGGCTCAAACGACGGACATTTGCTTTCACATTTCAAAAAGAAAGGCGTTAAGGTGACTGGCATTGACCCTTCCCCCATTATGACCAGCCAGGCAAGAAAAATAGGCGTTGACTCAATAGCGGGGTTTGTAGGAAAAGATACAATCTCAACTGCTATAAAAATTAAAGGTAAAGCAAAAATAATCATGGGAAATAACGTTCTGAATCATATTGAAAATTTAAAATCAGCCATGGACGGAGTAGTACAAGGCCTAAAGAAAGATGGCTATTTTGTTTTTGAAGTACCATCTTTAAAAGATACTTTAGAAAAATACTTGTTTGATATGATATTTCATGAGCATGTTTCTACGTTTAGCGTGCGCTCGGCAGATACGATGCTTAAAAGATACGGGCTTTACATTACGCATGTTGAGTACATAAACTACCATGGTGGCTCGCTAAGATTCATTTCTAGTCTAAATTCATCAGACTATAATTTCTCTCTTGTAAGTAAATTTATTGAAGCGGAAGAGAAAGCAAAAATATTCAAACCAGAAACGTATACCAAGTTTATGGCAAAAATAGCTAAAGACCGGAATGATGTTTTGGCAAAGATATATAGCCTTAAGAAGCAGGGTAAAAAAATAGCCGCCGTTGGGGCTGGCGCAAGAAGTAATACGCTCCTAAACTTCTATAGACTCGATAAATATTCAGTCGAATTTGTTACAGACGCTTCAATGCATAAGATTGGAAAGTATACCCCCGGATCTTTTTTACTTATAAAAGATGACACTAGCCTTAAGAAAGAAAATATCGACGTGGTTTTAATAACCGCTTGGAATATTGGTAAATATTTAACTCAGAAAATAAAGAATATAAATGATAAACTAGAAGTTATTGTCCCTGGAGAAAAAGAACTATTGTGAAGAAAACTAAAATTAAAATAGCTACGGAAGATGATCGAGGTAATATCTCTGATATTTTTTATAACCATCCGATTGATCACGTGGCAATTATCCGTTCAAAGAAGGGAACATTCCGCGGAGACCACTATCATAAATTCACTACCCAGCATATATACATGGTGAAGGGGAGTCTAAGGTATTATTTTCGAAAAGTAGACGAAGATAATAGCAAGGTAAGAAGCACTATTATCCACGAGGGAGAACTAGTAACAACTGTCCCCAACGAAATACATGCTCTCGAAATGATTGAAGATAATCAATTCATAGCTTTTTCAGAAGGCAAGAGAGGCGGAGATGATTATGAATCAGATACTTTTCGGGTCTCTCCATCTATAATGAAAAACTACAGAAAAATTCACCCTACTGGCTCTGCAGGAAGACCTAAAAAATAGATAGAGACTATTTTCTGAAAAACCTATCCCCTTTCCAGAAATTTAAACTTTCCTTGGTAATAATTCTCATAATAAAAATGCCGATTGAACCTCTTTACGCCTTTAATGTAGCCTAGATAATTCATCTTAATATTTTTTACGGCATTAGTTAGAGAAGGTTGAGTCCTTTCAACTATTTCTCCTGCTTTATATTCTTGGATATAAGAAGCGATGCTTGGTATATTAGACATGATAACTGGCAAGCCTAGTTCCAAATACGTCTTGACTTTACCTGGATCAGTGTAATAAGTAACGTTTGAAGGATTATCCTCATAGAGTGCTATTCCTATCTGACACTGTCTAGATATATCAATTAACTCATCTTCTGAAAAAAATCTATTTGGAAAGTATACCCGATCCTCTATCTTAAGTTTTTTTATTACTGTCATATATTTTGAAAATAAATTTTTCTCACATACTCCAATTATCTTTAATTTATATTCTCTGTTGTCTTTTAAGAAATCAAAAAATAATTCAAGACCCTGAGACGGCTTTATTAATCCTATAAATAGAATATTAAGTCCTTCCCTTTTTAAAGTTCGCTTAATTTCTTTTGGGTTAACCCCCAACATAACCGTCTTACGATTCATATTGCTTAAAACCTGTCCATTTAGAATTTTATTAATCATATTACTTGCATAACAGGAATATGACACCCTGTCGTGATAAAATTTTTTTAGCCTCTCGAATAAAAGAATGAATATATTATTTCCCGGAAAATAATCCCCTACCCAATAAACGAAATCAATATTTCTCCAAAAATTTTGCATTGTGGTTCCAAAAAAAAATACCGGATGAAAAACCACTGCAAAAAAACGTTCTTTTCTGGTATAGTATTTCCTTAGTGCTTTAAGATATTCGAGATACCATACTAAATAGTATAAAAAAACATTTTGAGATAAAATGAATGGCTTTTCTTCAATAAGTTCTCCGTATTTGTATAGCCTTACTGTATTATCTTTATTTTTTACTCTTGGCATTACGATAAATACGACAAGTTTCTCTGTGTGTGCGATAAAATACTCAAGCGTGTTGCCTATGAATTGATGACTAGATTGAAGGAAAATATTTTTGTATCTAAAAATTGGTTTATCTTTTTTATTATCCGGCATAAAATTTAAGTATTTACTTTCTTATATTTAATAAAAATCCCCATAAAACCCTTTTTATTTGAATCATACTCCAATATTTCTTTATTAATTAAATTTCTACTAAAGAATGGTCCCCTTCTGAATAACCATTTAGATGTATACAGATTTAAAAGACTTATTAACGTCCATATACCACCTTTTACAAATACCTCTTCTACTTGAAAATTGCTCTTCATTCCCAAATTTATAAGCTTCTCTGAGGTATAGTGCCTATGGCCAATTAACCACCAAGCGGGGTCTAAATACTTAGATAAAATTGAATCGTAGGGAGTAGACAAATAAAACTTCCCATTCTTTTTCAAAACGCGATTTACTTCTCTGAACATTCTATTTTCTGAATTATTTGGAATGTGCTCTATTACTTCCCAAGCAACAACAGTATCAAAATATTTATCTTTAAATGGTAGTTTTAATGCTCCACCGATTTTAAAAATTGCTCTATTATCTTTAATTGTTTTAGCAGCTTTTAAATCTTTTTTTGTTATCTCTATTCCGGTTATTTCCTTTACTCCTCTATTTAATGCATTCAACTCAAACCAACCAAAGCCACAACCTATGTCTAACACTTTTTTGTTCTGTATATCCGAATCATTAACAAAATTTATACTTTGCCTCAGTCTGGCATTTAATTCTAACACCGGCTTTTCATTCAAAATATTTTTCATTTTCTTAGAATATAACCTATACCACCTACTGCAAATTCACACGTTTTCATAAATAACATTCCGATTCCGAGAAGTGGATTTGAGAATAGTTTACTGGGATTGGAGAAAAATAACTCATATCTTTTAATCAAACTCAGTTGTTGTTTTGTTTTTAAATTGTTTATTTTTTTAGAGGAATAACTATTTAACTGTTTAGAGTAATACATTTTCTTACTTAAAAGAGTCCCAAGAGATAGATTTCCTTCATTATGATTTATATAGCTTTTTATCCTTCCCAGTTGGTATTTTTTTTCAACTCTCTGGCTTAAATCCCAATCTTCTCCGCTAACCAAGCTGTCATCATATCCACCAGATTCGTTAAAAACATTTTTTGGGAAAAACCTAGCTGCCTCTAGCCAACCCACCCCTTCATAGAAACTTCGCTCCAGAGCCTTGCATTGTGCCCAAAAACCTTTTCCAAAAGATTTTTCAGGAATAATTATACCTCCAATTTTTCGATCTGCATTTTTTATTCTTTGTTCTTTGATGATTTTTACACAATCCTGTGCAACCCTTGGTGTTAATTCCATATCGCTATCTATGAAAAGTAGATGTTCGCCTTTTGCCTTTGATGCACCGAAGTTTCTCTGTACGCTTCTTTCCGGACCTTTATTAAAAACTAGTTTTGTGTACTTCTTTGCAATTTCTTTCGTTTTATCAGTAGAATAATTATCAACAACTATTATTTCAATATTGTCATATGTCTGGTTCTTTATACTTTTAATACAAGCATCCAAAAAAACAGCAGAATTTTTTGTTGGAACAATAATAGATAGTAAAGGATTTATCATTATTTTCCTATTATTTTAAATTTTAATCGCTTTGCACGAAATACTATTTTCAAAATATAGACAATCAGATAAATAAACACTCCTATAAAAGTCGCCAGGGATATATACGTTCCAATATTTACTAGGTCTTGAGGTATATAGTAAAGTCTTAGATTAAAGTTTATACTTCCATCTGTATTTTTAGTGTAAGATTCTGTACTGTAATTTTTTATAATGTCTGTGGGGTTGATATAAAAAACATTAAATTGCATGTCTGTTTGCAAATGATCTTTGTCAGAGAGTTGATGCTTGCCTTCTAATTCCAAAGCCCAATCTTTCGCATAGGTATTATTAAAATTAAGGTACAGCGGTTTGTTTATATTTTTTATTTCTATTGTGTATTCTGCAGCATTTATATACTTATAATCTACAACTTTATATGGAACTTTTTTATAAACAGTTTCCATTTCTTCTGTAATGTATATAAGAGGTTTATAATTAAAATTTTCATATGCTACCATATCTTTTGTCCCAATATCTATTCTTTTAATAAAGTTTAAATTATCAAAAAAGTTAATAATAAAAGGACGATCGTTTATGCTTGTACCCAGAAACATATCGTCATCAGGAGTATCTTTATATTGTGGTGGGATAACAATATATTTCGTGCTAGTTATATCTAAAAAATTGTCGGAAAAACTTTGATTTAGTACTTCAAAATTCCAGGGTAGATCGGGAGCTACTTTAGTGGTGTTATATACATGTTCCTTATATTTAGGATTTTTTTTGAATTCCAAATACCACGCATAAGCATCGTAGTATATTACATAGCGTGGATGAAGATTGTCAAAATAGCTCCACTTGCTAAGCGCAGGAAACCATAATGTTCTAGAAAATTGAGTATCATTTTCTAAGATCTCTGCCAAAATTTTGTAATCAGCTGGAAGACTGATGGTATTAAATAATCTCCCGATTTCTCCAGTGAAAAGAGGTTTTGCATTCCAAATAAAAACACTTGCTATTACAACAAGAATTAAATAACGAGCATAGAAGAAGTAGTTTCTACTTACTTTGATCTGCATTAGTGATTTTACAAAAGCTCCAATCAATACGCTATAACCAAGCGCTACTAGCATATAGAATTTGCTTGCCTCTCTATACGCATTAAAACCCGGAAAATGATTGTAAAGCCAAAGATATAAATGTGGAAAGGGGTTGTCCTCCTGTTTTGCCAGTAAAATTCCCAATGCCGCTATGAAAGCAAAAAACCAGACTTTTTTATTTCTATAGTTAAATATCAGTCCGAGTGCTGCTATATTTGGTATTAACCAAAAATAGAATGGGATTTGTTGTACGGTAAATACCTTTAGGGATTCCCCTGTCCAGTAAGGATGAAAGAGCGTTACAGCATGCGAAAGATAGAAAAAATGACTTCCAAATAACGCACGGTCGAATGCCACATTATGGAATAAAGTATCAGAAAGATAAAAAGGCATTATCCAGAAGGAGTTCAAAAGAAACATGACTACAAAAGGGATGATTCCAAACATCAAAGTAGAAAAAATTCGTTTAAAGTTACGGTTTTTTATATTTGAAAAAACCTTATAAACAACATAAAAGAGCATTATCCACAGTACTATATATAGTATTCTGAAATCGTAGGAACCTGCTATAAAGCCCACTAAGCCCACAATTAGGCTTAAAATCAATTTCTTATTATCGATGCTCTTTATGAATAAATAGAGGATTAAAGGGGTGAATCCATAAGCTACGGCCCATTGAGCTGTGCCTGTCTGTAAAACAAGTGCAGGCACATTATAACCATATACTAATGCACCAACAATAGCGGCAGTCTTATTTTTCAATAGATATGATATGAGCATAAAACTTCCAATGAGAGACAGTATCGCCATGGGAACGAGATATACTAACTTAGAAGCAATTATTGTACTTTGGAAAAAAGTACAGAGACTACCATACATTAAACTGAGAGATGGGTACATCGAAAGAACGAAGTTTATCCTACCAAAGCCGGAACCACTTGTGTCTAAGGTCCAAGCGCTAGGAGATGAATAGATATCTCTACAAGTATTAATAAACCAACTGAATTGGGAGGTATCCCCGGAGGAAAAAATTTCATTCATGAAAATCCACCTCCAGTGTGTAATTAACGCTATAAGGACAAGAATCATTACTGGATAATATTTTTTTATTATATGCACCATATAGATTACGATGTTCAATTAATCATTTTATATTAAAATAGTCAATAACACGATAAGGCATCAATTACCTTTATTAGGTTAATCATTAGTATACTAAAGAAAAAAGGATTTATCTTGGGCTAAAGGCTCATTTTATATTTACTGTACACAATGGAAAAATATCAACTACTCCAATTCTTATTGACTTGCCAAGTTAAGCTCAATATAATTTAGTGAGCAAAAAGGTATAATTTTATGAAAATATTAGTTGCTGGCGGAACCGGATTCCTGGGACTCCACGTTGTAAATAGATTAAAGAAGGAGAATTTACCCTTTATAACTGCTTCTCTTTCTCAAGGTATCGATTTTAGAAATTATAAGCAGACGGAAAAATTCTTTAAAGAAAATAAAATAGATACTGTGATATATTGCGCTGCTTTTGTGGGAGGAATTTCCTATGGCTATGAGAAACCGGCAGAGAGCTATTACAACAATATCCTGATGGCTACGAATTTAATAGAACTCTCCAGAATATATAAAGTTAAAAGGTTTATAAATCCTATCTCAAATTGCTCGTATCCAGGACACCTAACGAAAAAACTCAAGGAAGAGTTATGGTGGGATGGACCACTTCATGAGTCTGTACTGGCCTACGGAATTGCTAGAAAAGCAAGTTGGGTACAGACTTGGGCATATAACAAGCAATATGGTATGGATTTTATTAATCTGATACTACCCAATATGTATGGACCTTCGGATCACTTCGACGAAAAAAAGTCTCATGTAATAGGTGCACTAATAATGAAGATGTGTGACGCAAAGGCAGAAGGTAGGAAAGATGTAATTGTCTGGGGTAGCGGAAAACCGATCCGAGAGTGGTTATACGTAAAAGACGCTGTGACGGTTATCTTAAAATCTATATCAATAACCCCAACTATAGAGCCAATAAATATTGGGATAGGCGAAGGTATTTCTGTAAGAGCACTCGCCGAATTAATTAAAGATATTGTGGGCTATAAAGGGAAGCTAGTTTACGATCCTACTAAGCCAGATGGGGCGCCCTATAAAATAATGGACAACAAAAGGATGATTAAGCATTTTATGGGCTGGATTCCGCCCACTAAATTGAGAGATGGGATAGAAGAAACTGTTGAATGGTATTTGAATAATAAAAAGAAAGCATGAATATAATTAAAGGTGGGAAATTGTTTGCAATCATTCATAAGAAAGAGGATTGGAAAGAAGAATTAAACTTTCTCACTCCAAATGACATGTTTTGTCAAGTTGGAACATGGTGGTATCAAAAGAATAAACATCTTAAGGCACATAAGCATATTTATAATCCTCGTAAAGCTTCAATGACTCAGGAATGTGTGATCGTTATTGTTGGCAAAATTAAAGCTACAATTTTCGATAACAATGATAAAATTATTCATACGGATATACTTACAGCAGGAGACTTACTTGTTTGCTTCGAGGGAGGCCACAGCTACGACATTTTGGAAGATGATACAAAAGTTATTGAATGCAAGAATGGACCATTCGTTTCTGTGGAAAAAGATAAGGTAACAATTGAATGATTTCAAATATAGTTTTATTTTCAGATAGAGAAGATGTTAAGCACTGCATCGCTTATTTAAGAAAAAAGGGAGTGCCTATTCTATATATAGTTTCCAACAAATTAAAAGACAGCAATTATAATTTAGAGATTAGAAAGAATATTGTAGATAGAGATTATAAAAATTCAATCTTAATATCATATTACTACGGAAGTTTAATAGAGAAAAAAATTTTTAATCGTTTTAAGGTAGCAATCAATTTCCACCCCGCACCCCTCCCTTTATATAGAGGAGTTAAATGCGGTGTTCATGCAATACTAAACGAAGAAAAAAAATTTGGTGTCTCTTGTCACATCATTACTGAAAGATTTGATGATGGTGAAATTTTGGGCAAACTAGAGTTTCCAATAGATGATATTGAAACAGGATATTCAATTAATATAAAAAGCAGAAAGAAACTATATGATTTATTTAAAAGATACATAAATAAATATATATTTGGGGAAAATGTAAATATGTATGAAATACTAGATAATATTAGTTATAATTTATCATCTCCAACTTATTTTTCTGGAAAAGATTTTGAAAAACTAAAATGTTTGGATGGAATTAATCCTTATTCTGTTTATGCAAAAAAAATAATAAGAGCTATGTGGCATCCTAAGTACATGGACACTTATTATACAAATAAAAAAAAGGAGAAAATCTATCTTTCACATACACCAGCTGAGGTGAGCTAAATATGAAAAACAAGAACAACAAGAAAATTGACTTTATACCTCAAATGGAACCCTCTTTTGATGAAAATGAAACTAATCAATTAATAAAGTACATGAGAGGAGGGGGATGGGTCACAGAGTTCAAAAAAACCCAGGAGTTTTCAGAAATGGTGCGCGACTATACAAAGTCAAAGTTCTGTTCTATCGTGTCCAACGGCACTGTAAGCTTATATATAGCACTTATGGCATGCGGAGTAAGAAAGGGGGACGAAGTTATTGTTCCTGATTACACTATGATTGCAAGTCCAAATGCAATAGTTCTTGCTGGAGCAAAACCAGTTTTTTGCGATATAGAAAAAGCGACACTTTGTTTAGATTTTGAGCTATTTAAAAAACTCGTCAATCCTAAAACGAAGGCTGTAATGCTGGTAACAGTAAATGGAAGATACCCAACAAAATATATGGATATAGTTAACTTTTGTAAAGAAAATAAAATATTCTTAATAGAAGACGCAGCGCAATCATTTGGATCATTTTATAAGAAGAAACATCTTGGAACGTTTGGAGATATTGGAAGTTATTCATTCAGTGCTCCAAAAATAATAACTACCGGGCAAGGAGGAGCCTTAGTTACAGACAATCCTGAACTTTATGAAAAAATAAGAAAGATCAGGGATTTTGGACGAGAAAATCCAGGCAATGACCATTATCTTACTCTTGGCTGGAATTTTAAATTTACTGATCTCCAAGCTGTCATAGGAATAGAACAACTAAAAAAAATGAAATTCAGAGTAAAAAGAAAAAAAGAGATATATAAATTATATACAAAATTATTGAGGAACAATAATAAGATTGAACTTATACCAACAAATCTTGAGGATACATCACCATGGTTTAACGATATTCTTGTGGAGAAAAGGACTGAATTAATAGAATTTTTAAAAATGAGTAATATAGGGACTCGGGAATTTTATCCAGCACTTCATTCAACCCCGGTATATAATATAAGAAAAGAGTTCCCGATTACTGAAATGGTTGCCAGAAAAGGCCTATGGCTACCATCCTCTGTCAAATTAACGGACGAAGATATAGCGTACATCTGTTCTAAGATAAATGAATTTTATAAATAATATTTAGATGAATACAAAATATGCAATTTTAATTTTATCTTCCGATAAATATCGTGATTTATGGGTTCCTTTTTTTGAACTTTTTTGGAAGAACTGGCCAAGTTGTCCATTTAATGTTTACTTGGGCAGTAATTCTCACGCTTTCTATCACAAGAGAGTAAAAAATATATTAACGGGAAAGGACATTAATTGGTCTACAAGTTATAAAAAGATATTAAAACAGATTCCTGAAAAATATATTTTTGTTTTATTGGAAGATTCAATTATTACAAGCAAGATAGATACTGCTTTGTTCATAAAGTGCTTTAATTTTGCTGAGAGCAATGAAATAAACCATCTAAATTTTACCTCTTTACCTAGTTCTGCAATTACCTCCAAAAATCCAAAATTTATACCTGTAAAAAGATTCATACCATATAGAGTCCACGTTATTGGTTTCTGGAAAAAAGATTATCTATATGACCTTCTTCTCGAAGGAGAAAATCCTTGGAGCTTTGAAATTATGGGCTCATATAGATCTTCCTACGATGACGGATTTTATTCTACCAAGTATCCTATTTATTCATCTATACACTTAGTTAAGAAGAATAAATGGATCCAGAATGGCTTACAATACTGTAAAGATAACGCAATAGGGATCGATATTTCTAAGAGGAAAAGCTTATCTATGTTCGAGCAACTTTTGTATAATCTCCATGAATATTATTTCAAATTTATTTATTTTCATTTTGATTGGAAAATTCGAGTGGGATTTATGAATATATTAAGAAGAGCACTGTTAAGTTACTAATTATAATTTTTTAATGTCCAGTTTTCCCAAACAAAAGGAAATTGATAAGATAAACTATGTGTTTCTTTAAGTTCATTTTGGATCTTACTCGCTCGTAGTTCGGCATTAGGAACAAAAGTGTGAAACTGAACTTGTATATTTTTAAACCTCTTTATAAGACCTGCCTCAAGCAGATACTCGAGTAGTTCATATTCTCCTCCTTCAATATTTATCTTGATGAGATCGACTTGCTTTATTTCGTAATCCTTCATAAATTGCTTAATGCTAACTACTTTGGATTTAACCAATTCCCCTGATTTTCCAAATTCTGATGTTTCATTGTCTGACATTCGCAAGTAGATATTTCGTTTTTTACCCGACAGACCATAAGGAAAAACTTTAACATTTTTAGAGCCTCGGAATCTAACTTCTATTTTTTCTACATATTCTTTAACCGGTTCAAAGATATAGATATTACAGTGATATTTTTTTAGGATGGTTTCAGACCAAATACCCTTATATCCTCCAAGATCAAAAACTATTGAGTTTTTTTTTAAATGATAGTTTATCCATAAGGTATTGTCTCCATCAATGAGCTTCCATTGTAATACAACTAAAGAATGTGGAGAAAGAAAAGTTTTACCACATATTAATAAAAATGGAATAAAAATTTTAGGTATTTTAGCTAGGAACTTATTTATCATATTCACGGATTGTTTACTACATTTTTTGCATGCACATTATCTCATATATATTTATTGCTTCTTAAGAAGTTATAAAACCAAATTCTAATTCGAGATGGAAATATCCAAAGCGTAACGAATTGTATTAAGTTATAAAGAAAATCAAAAAAGGTAAAATGATATTTGTATTTTTTAAGAGCATTTAATCTGATTTTTAATGTTAAAATCTCTATTGCTTTTAAGTCTGCATGACTACTGGACTCTGCATTAAACCTATATTTCAATAGTGGTTTTGATATGCTAGCAAATTCATATTTACTTCCTATTTCAAACCATAGATCAATATCTTCACAAGGATAAATTCCTAGTTTATATCCTCCAAACTCCTTAAACACAGATTTCCTAATCATTATTGCAGGATGAGCAAATGGACTATATCTAAACCAAATTTTCTTAAGCTCCTTAGAATCAGTTGGATAATCTCTCTTCAGTATCACCGTATCATGCTCGTCGATTATAATTATATTTGAACCCACTACGGCTACTTTCGGATTTTTCATAAGCAATTTGTATTGAAGTTCTAATCTCTGAGGATGAGCTAGGTCATCTATATCCATTCTCGCGATATAGTTCGCCCGCGCAGAGCCTATGCCGATATTTAAAGACTGTGCAATTTTAAGGTTAGTGTTATTTTTGATTATTTTTATTCTTGGATCTCTTTTTTGAAAATTTTTTATTATTTCTAATGTTTTGTCTGTTGATGCATCATCAATAATGATTAACTCAAAGTTTTTAAATGTTTGATCTAAAACGCTTTGTATGGATTTGGTAGCAAATTTTTCCGCGTTATACGCTGGCATAACAACGGATATTAAGGGTTTTCTCGTCATATTTCTGTAAAATATCTGATAATAGCTTCGTGTAATTTTCTCCACCCTGGCTTTAAATTGGAATTTATTATTAGAGGCTTTTTAATTTTTCTTAAACATTCATATATAGCATGAGGGGTTTTATCTACTATCAGATTATTTGCTGACGAGTTTAATGCACTATCTCTCAGGCCTGCTGAATCATACGCCACCACTTGTGTTCCGGCATAGTTTGCTTCAGGAACGATCATTCCCCAACCTTCCCTACTTGATGGAACAAGTAAAATCCAAGCTCGTGACATTTCTAAAAATTTTTTACTCTCTGAAACATAACCCAGAAACTTAACATATTTTTTTATTCCAAGACTTGACACTTTATCTCTAAGTTTTTGCTCGAATTCATCTGTACCTCTCCCAATTATCCTGAGATACCATTTTTTATCAGAATTAGAATTCAATAAAGCGATCGTTTCTATAGCATCTTTTATTCCTTTTACCTCGGCGAGTCTGCCCACGAATAGCGCTGTAGGTGTGAAGTATTTTTTTTGCTTATTTATTTCCTCAGGTGCATCAAACCCCATAGGTAATATCTTAATTTTTTCACTTCTTACTCCAAGGGCTATCAAATCCCTCTTAGTAGACTCTGATATTGTTAAAATCGTGTTTAACCCATAGATTTTAAACATAATATGTTTCTCTATAAATTTACCTATGTTACTTGTAGGAAAAGATAACATTTCATCCCAGATGTTTTTTGCGACCTCACAAATAACAGTAGTTTTCTTGATACCTAATGCGAATATAGGAGAATAGTAGCCTGTACCATGTATGCAGTCTATTATTAAATCTACCTTACCAAACTTACCCGCCCAGAGGAAGATTGGCCAAAGAAGAAAATGAGTGAATCTGTTTCCATAACGAATAATTTCTATTTTTCCAAACTGGCCACCTGACGATAAATTTTCTTCTCTCATTGAGTACCACTTAACTTTGTCTCCTTTTTTAATGAAGGGGGCGAGTATCTGTAGATTCAATTTTTCAGCTCCCCCTGATAAGGAATTTAGCGGATCACGCCAGTTGAGAATCAAAATATTCATTTCTTATCGTAATATCTTAAGATTTTCAAACGATAGAAAACTGCCATTGTATCCCAGAGCATCCAAAAAATAACACGCCAGAAAGAAGACGAGGTGATACTAGATATGTTTTTAAAATTAATTCTGACCGGAGCTTCAAAAATTCTGTGGTAGCCTAATTTATAAGCAACCGCTAATACCTCTATGTCAAAAGCGAATTTCTTGACAACAATTCTTTTAAAAACATCTTTGGCTGCTTTTTTTCTAAAGATTTTTAAACCGACCTGTGTATCTTTTATACCAAAACCGAAAAGAAACTGAGTTAAGCTTCTATAGCCCCAGGATAGAATTTTGCGCCATAGAGGATAGTTAACTTTTGATTCGGGATGTAATTTACTTCCAATTACAATATCTGCCTTATTCCAGTCCATAATGTCTAACATTAAGGAAATTTGAGTAGGATCCAAATCCCCTCCTGCATCTATAAATCCAATTACGTCCCCCGTTGCCCTTTCAACCCCTTTTTTAATAGCAAAACCCTTCCCTTCATTTTTTTCATATCCCAAAGCAACAACCTCAATATTTTTGAGCTTGGATAACTTTTGCATTGTTTTGTCTAAATAACCATCCACCACAACAATTAATTCGTGTTTTAGGGGAAGCGCAGAAAGAGCTTTATCAAGATTTTTTACATCCTTTGCGATAGTTTTTTCTTGTTTATATGCCGGAACAACTAATGAAATGGAATTTGCTCTCATTAATAAATGCAAAGTTATTTTAACTTATATTCCAAACTTTTTGAAGTAGTAGGAAAGAAGCGCTATTAATAATATCGATGAGGAAAAAATTGAAACATAAATGATTTGATAGAAATCAGCATGATATAAATAAATGAAAACTATCTGAAGAATAGCTACGGGTATAACTAGCAACCAAATTTTAGTCTGGTTAAAAGAAAGAAAAAGGTTTACACATACATTAACCATGCTAAATATAGTTAAGAATAATCCGAAAAGACCAAGAAATTTAGCTATTTCTAAATATTCTCTGCCTCCTAAAAATAGAGTTATCACAAACTGAGGGTATAGATAATAAAACGTAGTGATAAGCGCTGCCGGAAGAAAAACTAAAACAAGAGCAAGATAAAATAGTCTTTTATAACTAGCTCCAATAGCATGTCTTTTAATTAGAAGTGGAAACAAAACTGAGGGAATTGGCATGGTAAAGTAGAATATCACTTTTCCAATTAGAGATAATCCAGCATAAAAACCTGCTTGCTTTGCTTCAAATAGATGTCTTACAAGAATTACATCAATGGAGGTAAACGATGTGAGAAACAACATAGTAAAAAAAGCCGGAACCGAATAAGATAAAATCTCTTTTTTAGGGAGGTTTATGCTTTGATTAAACTTTAAATTTATAAATGATCGCAATGGAAAAAATGAGATAAGAAATGAACCTAATGTCATAAAAAATATTGCAATCAAACCGGAATAAGCCTTAAATCCTAAATAAACAAGTAGTACACCTGCGGCAAGTTTTATGATACTAGAAACAACAGCAATTACAGATATTAATGGGAATTTTAATAAACTTTGAAGAAAAGATTGATTAAGACTACTTAAATAGACGATTGAAACAATTGCTCCTACCACAACCAAATACCAGATGCTATCCAATTTTAGAAATAATGAGATTGGAAAGGTTAATGCGCAGAAAATCGCAAACAAAGTGATTGAAAAAATCAGTAAAAATTTTGCACACAGATTATAAAACGAGGAAAATTTATCCAACTTTCCTTGTGCATAATAATCCGTTGCAAATTTTACAATAATTGTACTAATTGAGCCTGCCGGAATAAGTGCTAAGGAAATAATTGCAAGAAGACTTGCAAATATTCCATAATCGGTCACTGACAAATTGCGTGCCAGAAAAAGGTTAAGAAGAAATGCCAAGAAATTCCCCGCCATCCCCCCTAAAAATAAATAAAATGAACCTTTTATCAGGTCATGGCGTAGTAGCTTTGTTAATAAATTCATACACTTTTATAAACATCGATTGTTTCCTGTGCGGTTTTTTTCCAAGAAAAACGCTTTACATTTTCTAAGCCTTTCTCCTGAAACTCTTTTTGTAGTTTTTCGTCTTCAAAGACCTCTTTAATTCCTTCAGCCATTTTTTCGTAATTAAATGGGTCAATATAATAAACACTGTTTCCGCCAACTTCTAAGAGAGATGCTTCTTTTGTTGTAATAACCGGAGAACCACATGCCTGTGCTTCAAGAACTGGGAGTCCGAAACCTTCATAGAATGATGGCAGTATAGAAACTGTAGCGGTATTATAAAGAGACACTAAATCTTCCTGGGTTACAAAACCAAGAACAGTAATAAGATTTGAATTTTCAGTTTTAAATTCGTCGATTTGTTGATGTACACGAACGAGATCCCTATTCCATAAGTTAGTTTTATCGAACTCAGAGACAAAAGCCTTACCAACCAAAACAAGCGGTATGTTCGCGGCTTTAATCGCATTAAGAAGTCTTGGAAGATTTTTATTTGGGGTCACATCACCAACATACAATACAAACTTCTCAGGTAGATTATACTTTTTCCTAACTTCCATTTTCCATTTTCCACCTTCAAGAACTCTAAACTCTTCCCCCGCGGCTAAGTAGACAACGTTTACCTTATTTTCTTTCGCCCCAACATACTTAAGAATGTCGCCCTTGGAATTTTTGGAATCTGTTATTATTGCATTCGCTTGCTTTAGAGAAAATCTTTGCATCTGCCATTTAAGCTGACCTTTAAAACCTCTTGGAAAAAGATTGGGAAAAACTATTGGAGTTAAATCGTGGACTGTAACAACTGTTTTATATCTTTTGTATAAAGGAAGCGCAAGAAAAAACGGTTCGAAATAAGGAAAATGTACCAAATCTACTTTGTTAGGTAATTTATCTCCCGTATTAAAAAATATGTATTCATTTTCCGGAAAGTAATTAACTAAGGAGCTCTTAAGATGTTCTAAATAAAACCCAACTCCTCTAACTTTATGACCTGTTTGTAGCGGTGAAACATCGATTGCAACTTTCATAAGTATCTTTTGAGTTTTGGAAATTTAAAAACTAAAAACTCATAAACTCCGTATGTTGCAATTATATATAAAACAGGGATCAGAATTACAAAATATCTAGCGCTTGCATCGCCTAAGCTCATTAAAATTAAATAACTTAAAGACCAAACAAGCAATATCTCTATTTCTAGCTTTGTATTTCTTGCTATAAAACTTCTCATCAGAGTTAAAAAAGATATCACAGTTATGAGAGGCCAAGTGATGAACCATTGAGGATCGTATGCAATTGCATTTCCGTTGTACCATTTATTAATAAGCAAAAGTGGCCAAATAGTAAATGGCTGTCTTAAATGCCCAGTGTTGTAAAGAAAAATCCATTTTTGAATTCCCAAAAATTTGTTTAATGGGTAACCATCTAATAGTACTTTCAAATAAGTTGAATATAAGAATAATACTGCCACTGGTAGGCTGATTATTAGTTGTTTAAGCCTCATATAATCTTTATGTATCAAAAGTGGAATTACTAAGGCAACTATAATTGCCGCTCCACTTCCGAAAAATTTTGTTGATATAAAAGCGCCTAAAAATACAGCAGATAAAAAAATATTAAAAAAACTATTTCTTGTAATTCTTGCTCTATTAAAAAAATAAAAAATTAACAGCAAGAAAGATAGCTGCATCAAATCTAATAAGGGCGTATAAATCAATTGATTCTTAAAAATTGGTTCAAAACTAAACAAGAGAGGTGGCAAAGAGGCAATTAAGGAATTTCCGAAAATTTGTTTCCCAACAAGATACATGAGAAACAATGACAGAAGGGAAAATAAAAATATAACAACGTTTGGATTATTAAAAATAAGAATTGAAGCTCCAATTAAATATTTGCCAAGTGGCGGTGCTTCTGGGTTCGTAATTATGGGACTTTCTCCTTTAATCAATGCTCCTGCGGAATATGAATATAAATAAAAATCCTTTATAAAATTTCCATGTTTATTCTTATAAACAGAGTCGTAGACCATTTTTTTCAGATCAGAGAAGTTATGCCAATAATTGAACGTATATAAATCTTTGTGCGAGTAAACTACAGAAAAAACGTTATAAAAAATCAGCGCAATAAGAATAATTTTGATATATTTTAAATTTTTGAGTGCCATTTCCATGCGCTTTCAATAATTGTTTTAAGATCTGAATTTATTGGATTAAAACCTAAAATATTTTTTGCTTTTGTATTGTCTGCAAAGATTTGTGGTGGATCGCCAAATCTTCTATCTTTATATGCAATTTGCAAATCCTTTTCGCTCACCTTTTTTACCATTTCTAAAACTCCTAGGTTAGAATATCCCTTTCCTGCTCCAAGATTAAAACTATCGCTTGTGTTTTTATCCTTAAGATACGAAAGTGCCTGTAAATGAGCCTCTGCCAAATCTAAAACGTGGATATAATCCCTAATACAAGTGCCATCAGGTGTTGGATAGTCCTTGCCAAAGAGCGTAAAGGGTTTGTTTTCAAGAATAGCGATTATTGCGTTTGGAATAATATGGGTTTCAGCTTCATGGTTTTCCCCCATTGAGCCATCCAAAGCTGCTCCCGCAGCATTAAAATAGCGAAGATTAATGTGTTTGATATTGTAAATTTTATCGTACCAGAACAAAACTTTCTCAAACATTAACTTAGACTGTCCATAAACACTTTCCGGCTTCTTAGACTCATCCTCGCTCACCGGTATTTTCTTCGGTGTACCATATATAGAGCATGTAGATGAAAAAACAAAGTGAGAAGTTTTTCCTTTCATCGCATCAAGCAGGTTAAGACCACCCTGGATGTTATTCTCAAAATACTTTTCGGGTTTTTCCATTGACTCTCCTGCTAAAGCATAAGCGGCAAAGTGAATTACAGCATCGAATTTGTTTTCGGAAAATATTTTTTTGACAAATTCTTTGTCTAATAGGTTTCCTTCGTAAAGCTTAACTTCCTGTGGAACAACCTCCCTGTGCCCAACTTCTAAACTATCCAAGACAATAGGCTCGTCTCCGTTTTCGATGAGTCGCTTTACCATGAAACTTCCGATGTAACCTGCTCCTCCTGTTACTAATATCTTCATTCTTCTATTTTACCTTATCTGAAAATTAAATTCTGGAAATAATTTGGATCTACTTCTAATTTATCCTTGGAAAGATCTATTTTCTCAACAACTATACCACTGTCAAATCTTTTAAAAGTTGCGGGCTCCGCTTGCGTTCTAATTACGTTTTCCTTCCAGAATAAATGAGCATTATCATCATTCTGACGGGGCGGATACATTATTAAATACGTGTTCTGTGATTTTCTATTCTCGAGCTGGTTTAACCTATTTTCTTTTGAGAAATACCAAATTAGGTAATCCATATTATAGGTTAAAATACCCGGTGAATATACAAAGTATCCCGCGTCTTTTCGTTTAGAATCATTAATAACCCACTCGGCAACCTCTTTCTGATTTATGTAAGTTCCATTGCTTACTGATTTATATTCTTGATTTTGAAGATATACAGTACTGAGATAATTCAAAGGCGCTATGACTGCAATTAAAAGAAAGGCTAAAACTAGGAAACGAAGAAAAGGAATTTTCCAAATGATTTTTATTGATAAGCTTACGATAAAAGAAAAAATTACAGCAATTGGAAGAAGATAGTGGGACCACAAAGGGAAAGGGTAAATTATGTAAAAACCAAAGATCAAGACAGGAGAGAACAAAAGAAAAATAAACTCTTTATCCAACTTTTGAATTCTTGAGCTTCTAATTTTTTTGGTTAAAAAGAATAATGCAGAGAAAATAATAGAAACCAATAATATTTCTGAAATTATATTTTTTTCATATAAAGGCGAGAAAAAACTATCCCACAAAGCATTTGCCCTATCACCCACCCTAAATATAATATCTGAATACTGTTCGTAACCGGGAAGTGGTTTATGTGTATTTGTGAATAATTTAAATACAGAAGAAGTCATTAAAAACTGATGCCTTAAGTCGAAAAGAATAAAAGTAGATACTGCCAATACCGCGCTTAGAAAGCCTAAAAATAAATATTTGATTCTTGGAATTCTTCCTGCAAAAAGAAAAGCTAAAATAGTTACCGGCAGAAGAAGGACAGAAAATGCAGACTCAAACTGAAAACCCAGTCCTATTGAAAAGAGTGCAAGTATAAAATATTTTTCCTCCCCTCTGATAAATTTAACTATTGAAAGAAGATATAAAAGAAACACAATGGGAAGTACTTGAGCGTTAGTAGTAATTTGAGTAGATGCAATAAGCTCACCTGATATGGTAAGAAAAAAAGCAACAAGCAGTCCTAGCCAGTTGTTATACAGCTTCCATCCTACAATAAAACCGGCTGCAACAATTCCTAGATTTACCAAAAGGAAAAGCGGAATGAGGGTAAGGAAAGGATTTCCTCCAGACAAGATAAAGAATGGAACTATAAAATATATCCATAACACCCCATGAAATAAGCCTCCGAAGCCCGTACGTCCTCCTATAAGAGTTAAATCGTGGTCCACTGCAATTGACTTAGCAATAAGCAAATCCCTTGCCTGGTCTACCAAATAAAAAAAATCTCCGTTCAATAACATATTTGACCTTAGCAAAAAAGCAATCAAAAGAATTGCTATGAATAAAAGGAGGGTCTTCATTTGTTAAGATTTATTTTTTCAATTAAGTATTTTTGCAATGAAAAAGTGGATTTCAGTTGGTATTTATTGAGCCAGCCTACCAAATCGTCATAAACCGTGGGTTGATTAACGTTAATCCATATTTTTTTGTCTTTTTCAAAATCTTGGCTTTTAACGCTACCCAAATCAACAAGCAAAAAAACTTCTTTATTTACCGCCGGAAGTCTTTCTTTGGAACAACCATCTTCTTCTATGCAGCTAAAACCTATTTTTTTGCCGTTGACGTCTGATATTCCCCTAAAACTCATTATTAAACTTAAGCCCATGCTTTGACCATAAAATTTATAAGTATAATCGTATAAAGAAAATTTTGTGTTAGGAAATTTTTTTGTTAAATTGTTAATAACTTTTTCATATCCAAATCTCGGACTCGGATAATTAATTACAATAAGTATATAAGTCACACTAAACAGAATTATTAGAGCCATAGATAAAACAACAAAGGCTTTGGACAGTCTTATGTTTAAATTCCAAATTTTATATAAAACAAAAGAACTAAAAATTAATATAAAAGGCAATAAGTAAATTAAATATCCCTCACTTCTTTCAGCTCTATAAAATCTGTTTATAAAAACAAATAATAAGAATATAAAACCCAATACTAATAATTGTGCAGATACTTTCTTTTTGAATGCATAAAAAAGAAAAAAAACGGAACTTGTAAAAAATAGAACCAGTCCTAATACTGGAAGTCGTCCTACAACAAACGACCAATATGCAGGAAAGTCCTGAAATAAATAAAGCTTCCAGCTATTTGGAACATAAATTCTCCCTACTCCGATTAAAAAGTAATCTAAAATATTTAATGTGTTTGCAAAGCCCTGTTGGCTATCCCAATAAATTATTGGCAAAGACGCAATGAAAAATCCTGTCAAGGAAAAGAATAATGCTTTAACCTTGTCTTTAACTGATAAACTAGTTATGAAGAAAAGAGCAAGAAAGAATACAAGAAGATTAATTGATTGATAATGCATACTTAAGGCAACTCCAACTGATAACCCCATTAAAAATGAGTAGATGTGATTTTTTTTCTTCCAAAGCAGTAAAAAACAAATAATTGAAAGTGCAGAAAAAGTAGCTACAAAAGTATGCTGACCCAGGCTTAAAGATCTAACTACAAGTTGAGGGGAAAAAGCTGCCAAAATACCCATTATTATTGAAAACTTTTCATCAATCAAAATTTTGCCCAAATACATTAACAAAACTACTGTAATAATGCTTGTTATTTCCATCATTACCCATGGAGCTCCTATAAAAAAGGGCAAAGCCAGATAAGAAAGCATTATAAACCAGTAAAATATAGGACCAAAAACAAATGGACCTGCGCTGCTAAAAGACCCTGTCAGGGGCAGCTCAAGGCGTTTTATTGACTCTAGAGCGATGATTGCATCTCTACTATCGTCTCCGCCAAGCCCCCATCGCAAAGGAAAGTTCCAGAGCCTTAAAATTGATGCAATTATGATAATTACTGCCGCCAAGAATTTGTAAGTACCAACGTATTTTATGTATGAGACTGGAAATCGGAGAGCTGAAACAAAACTGAATAAAAATCCTTGCCACCCATCCATAAACCCCTTGTGTCTAAAATATGTCGTAAAAAACCAGTGAGCAGGTCTGACTAGCAAATACATAAAACCGTAGAAAGTTTTCTGTAAAAAGTTCTTTGTTTTTTGTTCTTCTTTTATTTGGTGGGAATAAAAATTGTTATAGAAATTCCATTTTTTTAAGTAATGCGAAAAATTTTTATAAGGATAATGAAGTAGCGCTGATTTTAAATACCCTACTTTTCCATCTATTACTGCCTGTTCGTGAACATCTTTTTGTGGCAGTTTTCCTTTACCATTTCTATATAGACGAATTGTATAATCAGGGTATTGTCCGCCTTTCATTAAAAATCTTCCCAAAAACCAGTTTTTTCTGGGCATCCAGTAGCCATTGATTTGCTGATGGTTGATTGTTGATGGTTGATGGTTAAGAATGCTCTTTATCTCCTGCGCCAATTCGGGAGACACTTGTTCATCCGCATCCATTTGTAACACCCAATCCGACGTTGCAATATCAATTGCCATTTGTTTATTTATATGGAAGTTTTCTTTATTAGTGGTTATTTTTACTTTAGCCCCGTATTTTTTTGCTATTTCCACCGTTTTATCCGTTGAGGCTCCATCAACTATTATTATTTCATCGGCAATATCTTTAAAACTTTCTATGCACGAAGCAAGATTTTTTTCTTCGTTAAAAGTTGCTAAAACTACAGATAGAGTTTTCATTATTTATCCTTGCTGTAGGTAGTATAACATGTGAACCTTGGATTGACCTTTATGATACTTTTAATTGAATCTATTTCTTTTTTACCCAAGCCTTGGGTGTCTTTGAAGGTACTTAAATCCTGGTTTAAAATACGCTTTTGTACAATAAGATCAGTATATTTCTTCTCTTCAATGAGGCTTGATGTATTATCTTCCATGTATATAAATACCGGTTTTATGAAATCTGAAATGCCAGCATTCGGCTCTAAAATAATAAATCTCAATGGCACGTGATTTTTATCATACGGAAGATTATTAGAGTCTACTACCTGTTCTTGACCTGCCCAATACGGAACATAACCATATGTGTTTTTGCCATATGTACTATATAAATATGACCAGAGCACGTTAATATATAACGGATTTGTCAAAGCGCATATACTAAATGGCTTACCTTCAGCAGAGATGTATGTGTAATCAATTAAATTCTTCTCATCTTTTAATGTAAAATTTTGAATACTTAAAAGCTTTATTGCTTTAAAATTATCTGAAACAAACAAGTACATATTAGAAACAAAAACAATAAGAATCCCCAGTATTAGGATGATATTTTTGGCAGATTTGATATTTACAAGTACATAGGCGGCAAGTATTGATAGTGGAGCAAAAAAAGTTGTATTTATTAATTGAGTCTCATGAACCCCGCTGAATGTCAAAAATAGTGGAGCTGTTGCGAACAGCCAAATGAAAAAAAAGATTTTAGTTTTAGACACCTTAATTTTAATCCAGGAAAATATTGAAAAAGATATAAACAATGCAAATGCAATTGTTGTGTCAAAGGCAAGAAGTGAATAGCGGATAGCCTGTGATATTTTAACTATATACCTATTTATTCCTCCAATTAAATCAAAGGTTTGCTTGTGGGATAGCACATAATTAAGCAACGATTTTGTCATCATAAAATTCCATTTTAATTCTGCAATTAAATACGGCGAAAAGAGGGCAAACAGTAAGACAAAATTTAACAATAATATCCTTAAGCCTATCTTTGGTTTAAAAATCAAAAAATAAACGATGTAGAAAATTAGCTGATAAAATAGGTAAAAATTTGTCTGGACACTTAATGCAAAACCGATTACCGAGATTGTTAAGCCAATGTTTTTCTTTTGGAAAATAAATATTGCAAGCCCGATAAAAAACAATAACGATGCTATTCCCATAGGGGATGCATTAGATATAAATTTTGAGAAATTTATCTGCTCATAAGAAACTGCCCAGAAAAAAGCAGCAAGCAATCCCACTCTCTTATCATTAAATAAAATGATGCTCGTAAAATATATTAAAAATATTGCGCTGATATTGATAAGTGACAAAAATATTGCAGGAAAATTTGGATTAAATCCGCCTATTAAATAAACTATTGCTAGAACGTAGTAAGATAAAACTCCATGAAACACACCCGGTATATCAGATTCCTGTCCTAATAACTTAAAATTCTTAAGGTTAACAATGTCTAACATTCTTTGTGCATCTCTCGCTTGATCGTAACCAAAAGTAAAATTATCCCAGATATTAAATAGCCTTAAGCACGCTCCAAAGGAAAATATTAACAAGAGGATAAATAGCGGATTTTGAAACAATTTCTTTATAAATTTTAAATTAATTTTCATTTCTATTTTATTTTCCTAACTTTTGAATATATAAAAAGTGAAAAGATAGAAATCAAAGATAATAGAGATATTATATTCGATATCATTCTTAATTTTGTTTCCTCAAATCTTGCAACGGTTTCATAGCTACCCTTATTTAGAAAGAAAGTCATAATTCCTTGATAATCTTTATTTTGGAAATAAACTTCAACAGGTAAATTATTTGCTGTTATTTTCCAGCCGGGAAAGTACAGCGTATTTTCCCTAAAAAGTGTTTTTGCATCTACTTTAATTTGATATTTGTGATATGTAGAACTTCTTTCAATCTCCTCAATTTCGGCATACCCATCTATAATTTCTAAATGGGCACTGGGCCGATGCTCCATAAATCTTACCGACCAAATTGGAGCACTTTCTCCTGTGTCCGTTGTGCTTTCATAAATCCCGGTATAAAAACTTTCGCTTTTTTCCTGATAAGCTTTTGGCTTAGCATAGTTAATGCTAATTAATAAAATAATAATGATGGCGGAGATAGAAACCAGTTTGACGTTAATTTTTTTATTTAGTGAGTCTAGAAGTAATGCTCCTAATACAGATGTAGTAAAAAGCACCATAGCTAAAAATCTCCAAGGGAATTGAAAATTCTGAAGAATAATTATTTTCGACCAAATAAAATTAGAAACCGGAAGCATAATAAAAATTGAAAATATACTAAAAGCAATTAAAATAAGTGCGAGATAAAATTTGTACTTATCTTTTTTACCAAAAATTAGTACTAAAGGAGAAAGAAGTAATGAAATCCAGGATAAAGGCCCAAATTGTAAAGTAAATTGTCCTGTAATTCCATAACTCCACGGTCCATAAATTAATTGTTCAAAATTAACAAACCTATTTATATATGTACCTGCGGTTACAATGTCTCTTAATGTATATTTACCCTCTAAAAGTGCCGGTATCCAAAAAAATGCTGATAGCGCAAGACCAAGAATTATTAAAAAGACAAGATTAATAATTAATGTTTTTTTGTATTTAGATAGGTAGATTAATAATAAGGAGTAAAGCAATATAAAAGGCATCAGTATAAGGCTTATGGCGTTATGAGACAGGATTAAAAAGGATAAAGAAAAGCTTCCAAGGATAAAATATTTTAAATCCTGATTTTTATACAACCTGTATATAAAAAAGAGAGTTAATGGAATAAATGGAAATGCAAGATTTTCTCCTACATCACCTCTTACATAAAGATCAACAAACCTATATGGTGCATACGTAAATAAAACTGCTCCAAACAAAGCGGCGTATTTAGAAGTAAATTCTCTAAGCCATAAATACATAAAAGGCAAAGACAAAAACATTCCTAGGCCCATAACGATTTTTGTAGAATTTACAAATGAAAATCCTAGAAAATGGAAAAGAGAGGCAATATAAGAAGGCAAGGGATATAAAAACATTAAAATTGGATGCCCATATCCCCAATTTAAATTAGAAGCCCATCGTGGAATTAAGCTTCCTTGTTCAAGGTTTAAATAGAAATTGGCAATTCGTGCAACATGATCCTGTCCATCGTGGGTTATGGGAAAACCCGAAGGAAGTAGGGCAAGGATTGGAAACAAAGAAAGGAATATTAAAAGTATTTTGAAATGGTGTTTTACTAAGAAATTCATTGTTCAATTCTTGTTTGTATAACTACTCCACTAGGCAATGTGTAAGACTTGATTATTTTCCCATTTTTTTCTCTATCCCTAAGCCACCATTTTGGCCTATCCTCGTAACCCGGATCTGGCTCTATTATAAAAAAAGAATATGTAGCATCCTTAGTTTCTTCAGTTGGAAGATATTTATATTTTTTTTCTCCATACCACATAAATAAATATCTATACGTGTAATCAAAAACTGGGGGAGTATATGCTACAAATTTAAAATCCTTGCCGTTTGCTTCTTTATAGACGTAATCAACCACTGCAAGCTGATTCCTATACACAGATGCATTACCTATAAATTGTGGGCTCATGAATGACTTTAGTTGTCGTATTGGATCGAAATTAATAATAAATAATAACGACACGGCTAAAATGATTAAATATTGATATTTTTCTTGCTTTGGAATCATAAAAAGCGCTAGCGTAAATAATAAAATATAAATAACCGGAAGTCCTACGAGATAATGTGGCCACAAAGCTCTGCCAAACGAAATTGTTCCAATAAAGAAAACAATAAGAATAGTAAAGAGTGTGATCATAAATTTTTTAAAAATTTCACTTGATCTTTTATAAAATAAAATTGCAGATATAACTGTGAAAACAATGAATACCCAAGCAAGTATTTGGTTATTAAAGGTAAGTGAGGAAGCATACATATCAACAAAGGAATTAACCCTATTTTCTACAAGTTGAGTAAAGGTAATTGGGTCTTCTATCGTATTCTTGCTTGTAATAAATGTTATTAAAGATTTGCTCATCTGAAAACCGTGTTTTATTTCAAAAAAAATTCTTGGAGAAGCAATTAAAATCATTCCTAATGCAAATGAAAATATTTGTTTGATTTTGATTTTTTTATAAAGAAGGAAAAAGAGTGACAGTATGGTACCAATTGTAAATAGAATACCCCAAAGGATTTCTATATCTATATTTAATGCAAGCAAGATCCCAAGAAAAAAGAAATATCTTAAATCTTTTTTTTCAAATTTATAGATTTTATATAAGCAATAAAGCGTTAACATAACAAATAAAGGCGCTATGTTAGGATTCCAAATCTGAACAGATAATGAAACTAAAACAGGAGAAACGCTAACGAATGCGGCAAGCCCCAAGCCTAAAAAAATTCCATCTATTTTTTTTCCTAAAATGTAAGAGACAATAATGGATGCAACGCCTACTATAGCCATTATTAAAGCAATTCCAGCGGGATCGCCTCTAAAAATAATGAAAAATGGAACGAGCATGTAGTACCACCAAGGACCATAAAATACTCCTGGAATTCCGGTCGTTGCGCCTATAAACATTAGATCATGGTTTACTACAATATTCTGCAATGCGAGCATGTCGCGCCCTACGTCATATGTAAACGCAAAAGAATTAGTTAGTACTCCTTGAAGCCTTAAAAAAGAACCAACAATAACTAAAAGAAATAAAATTACCAGTTCTTTTTTAAAAATAATTTTTTTAAAGTCCATAAGCTTAGGTACCTGCAACTCTAATTACCGGCGTGCCGTCGAGGTTATAAATAGTTTTTATTTCAGTGCCACTTGGAATCTCATCAGTATTCCCTATTAAAAGAGTATTAGGCATTTTAGAATCAGAAGACCAATCAATTGGCCTAAACTCATACTTACCAAAAGAATGGTGAGCTGCGTATCCACCGGCGCTATTTTGACCTATCTTTTGATACTGTTCTGGTGGGTACTTTAAATAAAATAAAAAGAACATATATGATTTATCCATCGGCTGATCGTCCGATACAATTATTTTATCGTATTTAGTATCTAAAGCCATAGCAATGTCAACTGCCTCCTTATAGCCATATTGCCAGTAAAAGGAGGAATAGTAATTCTGTTGAGCAAAATACTGATTAAGATAAAACATGAAATTAAACATAGCAAGCAACGCAAAGGCACCGGTAAATAAAAGATAGGGAATTTTTCTTAAGTCTTTGCCTTTAGACCAAATTAGTAAATTTAGTGCACCAAGTGCTGCAATTATTTGCCACGTGGGTAAGAAATTAAGCGTTCTTACAGCATGAGGAACCTCGGTTGTAACTGATGCAGGCAATGGAGCGAGTAGAACCCAAGAAAAAAGAATTAGCTTTGTTTTAACATCGATTTTTCCAAATAATAAGAAGTAAATACCAATTAAAATGAGCGGCAATTCAAATAAATACAGCATTCCCATATTTGGTGCATGATGTCTTGCAATATCGCCTTTTAAAAATAGCCAGTTTGGGTCAAAATGTGAGATATATCCTGACACCATAGTTTTTGCATAAACTATTCTTCTGTTATCCAGGATTAAGCCTAATTTATCATTGCGAGCCTTATCTTCCTCAAGTCTTTGAATATTATTTTTTAAAAGCTCCGTTTGATATGAAAAAATACTTGTTCCTGTAACCCGCAAAAGAGCGGCGCTGTTGGTAAAAATATAAAAAACCATAGGAAACACTAATAGTAATCCCAATAAAAACGATGAAGATAGATATTTTTTGCTAATAGAAAATAGTTTTTTCCTATAAATTAAGATAAGTGCTAAAACCAAAAGTGGAGTGAAGACCTTTTCACTTTGATATGCATAAATAGAAAAAGCTGCAAAAGATGCTGCCAGCATTAAAAATTTAGGTTTTTGTAGACCTTTAATAAAAAATAGTACTGTTAGAATATTTAATACGGCTCCGACATTTGCTTCAAATCCTACCCTTGAAAATTGCAAAGACCATGGAGAAATAGCCATTAGCATTGCCGATATCAATGCTGTAATTTCTAATTTCCAATTTCCAATTTCCAATGAGGTCCTCAATAGTTCCTTAACTAAGAAATAGACGGCAATTACGGAAATAATTCCAAAAATTGCCGATGGAAACCTAACTGCGAAAGTATTTAGACCAAAAATTAAGACTGATGGAATCGTAAGATATGTATATAATGCGGGTTTATAATCGTCAAACGATCTTAAAACAACTGGTAAAAACTTTCCATATTCGTCTTTTCCTGTTTGAATTATCGAATAAGCATTGTATGCCAACGCTGCCTCGTCCCAATCAGGCGAGGGAGGAATATCTCCAAGTTGCCAAATTCTTAAAACCCCAGCAAGGATTAATATTGCTGACAAAATAATTAATACTAGTTTTCTATTCATCTTGTATATGCTACCAAAGCCGGTACTCCGTTAAGTAAATAGAAAGTTTTTAAAATAGTAATATCTTCCGGTAATTTGTATGGAGTATTAATATACAGAACTTTACTAGAAGAACCGCGAGAATAATCATAGTTTTCCGGAAACAAATACTTTCCTACCTTTTCCACTTTTACAAATCCAAAAGCTTCTCTTTTAATTTTTGAGCTATTTCTAAATTCTTCTGGGCTTGATTTATTATAAAAAAGGTAATAAATATAAGGCCTGCCAAGGGCAGTGGTAACTTGGATATAGTCATAGTTTTTTTCTACAGACTTAACATAATCAACTGACTGTTTATAACCGAATTGCCATTCTCCAGAGTATGCCTTAGGATAATGCGCATAATAGTAGTGTGAAAAGTAAGCTACATTAACAAACAACAATGCAAACAATACCCCATAAACTGCTTTTTTATATCTATTAATCATTTCAAACACGCTTACGAATCCAAAAGCAGCTATTATTTGGAAAGCAGGAAGAGTCGTTTCTATTCTTAAAGCATGAGGGGTTTCTCTTGCAGTTGCTGCAGGAAGTATGCCTATTAAAATCCATAATGGTATGATCCACCAATTTCCCTCTCTTTTTCTAAATAACAAAAATATTCCACCCACAAAGAAGATAATGTCCCAAATATACATTTGCCCTACTTCTTGTGTAGAAAATTTTGGATTTCCGTCTCCTTTTATAAATAGAAAACTAGGCGACAAGTTATCAAGGTAATGCTTTGCAAAATCTAATGAATATAAAACTCTTCTATTATTGAGTAACTTAGACCATAAGGCGTTATTATCATTTTCAATTTGCTGATTAGCTTTTTTAACAATTTCAGGATTACTAAAGATATTTACCTCTTTAAAACGCAATGATGCCTGAGGAGTAAGAAGAAATGGGATTAAGGGCAACAATATTAAAAGTCCAATGATAAAAGATAAAAAAACTTGCTTTTTGTCTTGCCAAAGCACTTTTCTAAAAACAATTGCAAGTAATATAACCAAAAGCGGTGCGACTATCCTTGAAGTATTAAACGTATGCATTGATAGCGCAAAAGAAACTGCTGAAATGATTAAATACCATTTTTTATCCTGCACTCCTGATAAAAATGCCCATATTCCCAAAACTATGAAAAAAGAGGCAACATTTGCCTCAAATGCGCCTCTTGAAAGCAAAATATGCCACGGAGAAACAGCAAGAAACAATGACGAAACCAATGCTATTAATTCTGCGTTTCTAGATTTAGAAAAAATTCTTTTAACTAAAAAATACGTTAGAAGCACAGTCAAAACACCAAAAAAAGCAGAAGGAAATCTGGTAGCAAATTCATTTAGGCCAAATATTTTAATTGGAATTACATCTAAATAGGCATACATTACGGGCTTAAAATCACCGAATGACTCAAAATAATCAACAGGTAAAAATCTACCAAACTCATCCTTACCGTCAATCCCTAAGGAATAAGCATTGTATCCCCAAGCCGCTTCATCCCACGTAAGTGAAGGAGGGTTAGAGCTTAGTTGATAAAACCTTAAAAGCATAGCTATGACAATGATTAAGCCTAAAATAATAAATTTATATTTTTTCATTTTTCTGCTTTAAACCACATATTAAATCCTAATTCAAAATACCCGCTTTTTATATTCTTAAATCCGGTGTTTTGAACCATATCTATTATTGTTTTTCTACTATGATGGCTTTTGTGATCATGAATTTCTTCCTCAGATATTAAATTAAATTTTGACATCTGATGTAAAAGTTTGTCAGACCATGGAGGCGGAGTGGTAATTATAAAAATACCGTTCTTTTTTAAGATTCTGTATATTTCATTTAAAACAAGTGGAATTTTCTCTTGATCTATATGTTCAAAAACAGCCAGCATTGTTATTGCATCAAAAAAATTTTCTTTGAAAGGAATTGGCTTTTGCGAAATATTGGATTTTATTAATTTTATCCCGTCGATATTTATATTTGAAAGGGAGGGGTCGATCCCATATTTGTCTTTGAATTCTGTTTTTGTTAAGAAGTAAGGATAAAAACCACATCCGACATCCAAAATTCTTCCCGTTCGATATCTGTTAGGTATTAAATAGTTAGCTTTTTGAGCTCTTTTTTTAGAGAGAAAGTGTTCAAGAATCCCTGAACCTCGGGTAACTTGGCCATTGGTCATATTTAATCTGTGAATCTATATTTAAAAAGGTACCAGATTGCTTTGCTTCCGTCCTTTACTGCGCTTATCTTCTTTCCTTCTTCATATCCCCGCGGTTTAACCTCTATTGGAAGTTCCATAATTTTATATCCTCTTTTTAATAGCTTTGCAGTAATTTCCGGTTCAAACTCAAACCCCTTAGCATTCATTCTTACACCGTTAAGAGCAACTTTTGGAAAAAGCTTGTAGCAGGTTTCCATATCTGTTATCCATTGACCATACAAGATGCTTGTAACTAGGCTTAGGAATCTGTTTCCAAAATAATGTAGCAAAAACCTAAAAGTTTTCTCTTCTCCTGCAAGACGAGGGAGTCTTTTTATTCTCGTTCCATAAACTACTTTTGATTTTTTTTCTAATATTGGTTTTATTAACTGCCTGATAAACTTTGGATCGTATTCCAAATCGGCATCTTGAATAATTATGTATTCCCCGGTTGAGTTTTTAATACCTGCAAGAACTGCAGCTCCTTTTCCCTGGTTTTTATCTTGCAATATGGTTTTAAAAGATTTTGATTGAAGTTTATTTAATTTTTCCCGCGTTTCATCTGTTGAGCCATCATCAACTACTATAATTTCTTTTTCAACTCCAGGAATTTTTTCGTTGATAACTTTTTTTAGAATTTCTTCTACAGTTTTTCCTTCGTTATAAACAGGAATAATTATAGATAATTTCATTGATACTTCCTTACCACTTGTTGATCGGATAATTTGAAAATTTTAAGATTGGCATTTCTAGATTTTATAATTTTGGGCAGCATTTTTAAAGCATTAAAAAAACCTAAATTAAAAGCAGTATCCAGGTTTAGTATCGCTTTAATGAAGTGATAAGGGAGCCATAAAAAATGCTCCAGCATTAATTTAGAATCGGTTAAGTTGGTCCACGCAAATATAAATTGATTTCTGTAGGCTGTGGCCTTAACTTTGAAGGGGGAAAAGTTTCTCTTTATAGTTCCCTTTTCGTGCTCGTGAAAAACAACGCTTTCTTTTTCAAAAAGAACATCATATCCTGCTTTTTGTGCGCGATAAGACAAATCTATATCTTCCCAATAAAAAGGTGTGTAAAGCTCGTTAAGTCCCCCTAGCTGGTCCCAAAGAGACTTTCTGAAAGCCCCACTTCCTCCACTTACCCATAAGGTATCGCTTTTATCTACCTCTCCCCTTTTGTGAACCAAAAATCCCCTTTTCCAGGTTCCTTCCCCTCTTCCTCGCAATACTATTGTATTTTCCTCAACGCTTTTATCCATACATCCGACTGCAAATACCTTCTCGCTTTTAAAATGATCAAGAAGGGGCTTAAGAAATCCAGACTGCGGATATACATCATTATTTAATAGAATTAAAATTTCTCCTGTTGCGTTTTTTGCCCCTTTATTTACTGTTATCGAAAATCCTAGGTTCCTATCGTTTTTTAATAGCTTAACTTGGGAAAAATTGCTTACCACTTTAACTGATTGGTCTGTTGATCCATCATCCACTACTATTATTTCCGCATTGCCTTCTTTGTAGTTTTCAAGTTCTTTAACAAGCTTAGGTAAATTTTTCGACAATAAATTTTGTCCCTGGTAATTTGGAATAATAATGCTTAAATTCATATTAAAAAAGAGTGTTTTTGAAAATTATCTTATGATTTCCCTTTGGAACAATTATTCCCCTAAAATTATAATCGGTCAAGTAAATTCGAGTTGGCACACTATCTATTTCAGCTTTCCACGTAGGATAAAAACTGTCAGTTAAGACTAAATACCCTTCATTCTCGTTTCTAGTTGATATAACTATTCTATTTTCACTGTATTCATCGATAACAACTTTGCCAACGCTCCAGTTTTTGGAAAGACTTTGTGAAGCTTCTTCAATAACCGCCCTTTGCTTAAAAGGATAATCATCAAACATTAAGTTAATTGCCTCATTTTTATCACGAGCAACTGTGGTTTTTCCTACAAAAAATGCTCTATCTATTACACGCGAATTATTGTAAATTTTTGTTTGTCCCTCCTGATAAACTTTTTCTAAATACGGCTCATTTATATCCTCCAAGCTTAAGATATATTTGACTCCGAGTAGATCAATTAATGGTGACTTGAAGTTTTGAGGCGTAATAATCCTATTGAACCCAAAAGGAGGTTCTATATTTGGCTCATTCCTTCCAAGTGCTGCCATAAGCTCAGCATATCTTCGTAGATACAAAGGGTCATAACCATCCAGAGTTTGAATTTTGTAATAAGTGGCAAAGTTAGGCGGAAAAATTTCTGCACTTGTAGACATAAAACGATAATTATTTAAATTCTCTTGTAAAAAGTTAGTTGTTTTTGTACTTGGAAATAAATATTTACTTTCCGCAAAGGTTGTATATTTCCAACCGAATCTGAAAAGGTCAAATAAAGTAATAACGACAATTATAATAAATAAAGTCTGAATAGCTTTCTTATTTTCTGATATTTTCTTAATAAATAACGTCACCATTAAAACTGACGATATAAATAGAAACAAAACCGTAGGTAACATTAAATTTCTTTTGGAAACGGCTAAATTTTCAGCTGTTATAAAGTCCTTTCCAAAAACTGGAGTAAAAGCCCAAAGAGAAGAAAATAGTATGAAAATAAATGATATTATAAAAATTATTTTTTTCTTTTCTTTGGTTTTTATAAAATAATCAACTCCAATAGCTGCAAGAACGCTTAAGCAAAAATCGATTACAAACATAAGTCTTGTTGGTTGCGAAGTAGAGATAAAAGGTATAGAAAATTTATAGGGTATTTTGGCAATAATACTCGGGTAAGCAAAAATAAATGCTACCAGTAAAATAAACCAAAAGAAAGCTGTGGTTTTATCTTTTTTAAATATTGAGAATAAAGCCATTATTAAGGGGAGTATTCCTACGTATCCGACAAACTCACCATAATTAAATTCCCCAAAATAATTAAGCGTTGCGGGGTTGCCAAAAAAATCAGGTGATAGGAATTGTACGAGATTTTGCCAAGGTACAAACCAACCAGCTATATTCCAATTAACTTGATCAATTGCTCTGGCAGAATTTTCTATAAACTGTAACGTCGGAAGCCACTGTGGCAATGCAATAATTGTGATGGTCAAAAGGTAACCAATAAATAACAAAATAATTCTCGTACTTCTACCGTTTTCAATCCATCTAAAGATAAAGTATGCAAGAGATACAGCAAACACATATGAAAATATTTGAAGGTGCCCAGCAAAAAAAGAGAAAAGGCTTGCAGTTGCCAATACTAACCACCAAATTGAGAACCTATTAAGATTTTTTAGAATTTTATCGATAGACAATAGCATCAAAGGAAGCCAAAGCGCAGTATGTAAAATATTTCCCCATTCAAGCCAGGCAATAGCAAACCCAGAGAATGCGAAAGTAACTGAACCAAAATACGAAGCTATTTTGCTCATTCCTAAATTTCTTAGGAAATAAAATAGGAAAAAACAAGCAAGCAGAGGCTGCAAAAATATAAGTAAGGACCAGGATGAAGAGAAAGGAAATATTAAGAATAGAATATTTAAAGGGTAGAATGCTCCGGATTGGAAGTTTGCCAAAAGCGGTGTTCCGGAAAAGCTATACGGGTTCCAAAGAGGAAGCTGAAGTTTTTTCTCTAAATCTAGCACCAAATTTTTCCATGAAATTTGTTGCCTAACTGGATCTGTTATCAAAAAATTTTTAAAAGGAATTCCTCTGGGATAATCTTTCGCATAAAAATCCAAATAGGGATGATACAAACCGACTATAGTATCAGTAGGTATAGGCAATAAACCTTTAAACAGAAATTGCCAAAAGAAAATTGTGACAGTTGCTAAAATTAATAAACCTGGCAAAAATCTATTCATTCTAAAATAATTTCTTTTAATTCTCTACAAAATCTTTCGCCTGCAAAATATTCCGCTCTTTTCTTTGCTGCAATAGATAATATATTTAACTTTCTTTCATTTTTAGCTAATTCAATAGTTTTTTTCTTTAACTCTTCAATTGAGTTCCAAAGATAACCGTTTTCTCCATCTGTTATTATTTCTTTTTGTCCACCAGCATTAATTACAACGGGTACACATCCTGCTCCCATTGCCTCAACAGTTGATATGCCAAAATGCTCGGCAAATTCGGGATGTAAATTTAAATCTTCTCCAAAACCTGTTGCGTGCCAATATATTTTAGCTTTTGAGTAAATATCCCAAAGCTCGTCATTGCTTTTATTCACCAAAAATTCAATCGGATAACCATTTGCAATTTCTTTGATCTTATTAAAATTTTCCTCGTCCGCACTATTAAGACCAACACATAAAACAAATTTCCAGTCTTTAAAACCTCCGTCAATCATTTCTTTAAAAGACTGTACCATCATGCCTTGTCTTTTATAATCTTCGTTGTTTACCCTTGCGTCTCTAAACCTCCCCACATGGAGAATATAATTTTCCTTCTTTTCCAGTCTTGCCTTAATTTCAATAGACGGATAAAGCACTTTACTTTGAATTCCAAGCTCTTTGTCCGCGAAGCTTTTTGTAAACGTTGAATTGCAAAAAACTGCATTTATTCGTTTGAGCTTTAAACTACTTAATAAATTTGTCCTTACATTAGGAAGCGGTTGTTGAATATGTATAAATGTTTTGTTTGATAGGGTTACGGGGATACTTCCATCGGAAAGGAAAATTATAATATCAAATTTTTTAGTTTCAATAATCTTTTGAATAAAACTGAATTTCGAGGAAAAAATATTTTTGTAGAAATTGACTTTCGATAGATCTATTGAAAATCTCCTCGTCAAGTTCTTAAACACTTCTTGGTCGTCCCAAAATACATAAACTTCATTATCTTTAGAAAGACAAGATGCCAATGTCATCATGTATTTTTCTCCTCCACCAATATCGTCCAAATAAGGATCGAAAATTCCTATTCTCATAGACTAATTCTATCAACTTTCAATTTTTATTGCATAAAACTAAGACCTTCTCTATAATTAAGTGGTGAATAATTTTCTAATTCCGCAAATTCCCTCATTGCTTCTTTTTGCAGCTTTCCTTTGGACTTTGCTTTGGAAAGGCATAGCACTATGGAGAGCCGCCAACTTAAAACAAAAGAATTGGTTTATAGCAATTCTTGTTTTAAACACGTTAGGAATTCTAGAGCTTGTTTACTTGTTTTATTTTGCTAAAAAAAGGCTTACCATACAAGAACTTAAATTTTGGGAAAAATAACATTAAAATAAAACCTAGGCCTGCAAGAAAAAGTCCTAAAACAAAAGATTTAGGAAAATAATTAAACTCTATTAAATGTTCTCCTTTTGGAATAGATACTGCTCGGAACGTAAAATCACTTCGTAATATTTCTATTTCCTTCCCATCTACAAATGCCTCCCAACCAGGGTAGAAAGGGTCTGATATGAAAAGCAAGGAATTTCCATCAGTGTTAGTTTTTATCTTTATCTTATTGGACGTATAGGTAAGTAAATTAAGTTCTCCTTTTTTAAAATTTGGTTCACTTTGGGGATCTTTTTCTAAAACGACTGTTTCTCTCAAGTTTAAATCCTTTGTAAACATCTCGTTTAGGATTTCTTGGGAGTTTGTTTTGACAGAATATTTATCAAGAAGAAAGGCCTTAGGATAAGCTTTAATGTTCTCATAGATTTGATAAGCTACATCATCATAAGTTAATTTAAAACTATCTGGATAATTCCAAAAAGGATACTCCCAAACAGCATTACCATCTGATTTCTTGTGAATTAAATAATTAACTCCCAATAAGTTTAATCCCTCATCTGAATTCAGTCCGTTTTTGGGAAATGCCACGACTGAACGAGCTGCAGGCGTTAAGTCACCATTATTTAGAGACGATATGAATTCTCCGTACCTTCTATTGTATACAGCGTCATATCCTCCTATTGTCGGTACTTTATAGACTACCGAGGCTTCTGCGCCAAAATTTGCTAACGCACGATCTTTATTCTGAATTTTAGCCAACTCACTTGAAACTTGTACATTTGGATAAAAATGGCTCTTGAGAGCAAATGGCTGCCATTTAGTCGCAAATCTAAGCATATCTAATGCTGTAAGAAGAATAAGTATAAATAGAATAATATTTATTCGCCTTGTGAGTTTACTAAAAATTATAAATAAACCGATTGTGCCTAAAAACGCTACAAAAATAAGCGTAGGTAGGATTAGATTTTGCCTAGCAATAACGGATTTTTCCAAACCTAGTACTTTTAAAAACACTATTAGCCACAGAGTTATAAAAATTATTGAGATAAGTGGTAAAAAGAGTTTCAATTTTTTTAACACTTTCTCTCTTAAATCCTTTTCCAGTTTTTCATAACCAAAAGCCGCAAGAACTGCGGCCGAAAAACTAAATAAAACTATTACTCTTGAAGCAGCGCTGGTTGATAATACAGGAATTTTAAGCAATACAACTAAATTTAAAAGTGGTGTTTGAAAAGAAAGAAATATTGCAATTAATGAGGAGACTAGGAAAAAAAATATTTTTTTGTTTTTTACGTAAAATAGACTATATATAGCAAGGAGTATTGGAACAAGTCCTAAAAAGGCATTCCATTCGGCATAATGCCCATACCAGTCGTTTCTTGTAACCGGATTGCCAAAGAAGTCTGGAGCAAAAAAAGTTGCAACATAGCTCCACGGTATTACTTCAGCTTTTTGAAAGATAGAACTTCTTAAGCTTTGAGTATATGCTTCGACAGATGGCAAAACCTGAGGCAATGTAAGTAAGGCTCCAAAAGTTAAATAAGCAAAACAGAAAAAGGTTAATTGCTTATCTCTTGTTTCATAAAGCTTAAATAATAAATAAATAACTATAAAAAAAAGAAAATATAAACTGATCTGAAAATGTCCGCTGAAAAAAGACAAAGGAAAAGTGAGCGATAGCATAAACAAATACTTAAATTCTCTTTCACTATAATATTTCTCTATAAAAAAAAGGGCGAGCGGTAAAAAAAGTATTGCATATCCAAGCGTTGCATAACCCATCCATGAGGTAATGAAGCCGCAAAACATAAAAGACACTGCTCCTATTAAAGATGATTGATTTCCTAATTTAAGATTTTTTAAAAAAACAAACATAAAAGTTCCTGCAAGAAGCGGCTGGAGTAAAACTAAAATACTCCATGCATCTACAAAAGGGAGTAAAAGGAATAATAAATTAAACGGTGAAAGTACTGCTGATTGATAATTGGCAAGATGTACCGTCCCGGAAAAACTATAAGGATTCCAGAGCGGAATTTCACCACTTTTTAATGTATCTATAGTAAACATTTTCCACGGGACAATCTGACCTATAACATCGGGCATAGCATTGTTTTTTACAGGTCCTGCAAAACCGGGATAAGCATTCCATGGAGAAAAGAAATTAACAAGATAATCTGAAGCAAAAGGAATTTTATTTTGAACAAAATAGGGAGCAGAAAAGATTAGCCATATAAAAAAAATAAATAGCAGTGGCCAAAATTTATTTAATAATTTCATTTTTTTTATTTTGAAATTCCCAAAGTTTTGCGTATGTTATAAAAATACTAAAAGCTTGATAAATACTTTCTATTAGTCCTGTGCCCCTTGCCTTATATCCACCTTGCAATATGTAAGAATTGACAAAAGCAGACAACATAACTCTTGGGAATCTCCACCAACTCATTTTAGGATGATTAGCCCTTAAACGTAACTCTGCTTCAATACTAGACCAAGCAGCAGTTTTTTCAACCATTGATTCCAAGTTTTTATGAGTTTTATGTATTAAGAAACCATCAAAAATTGCAGTTTTACCCTCAACTATTGGTGTTTCGTGGATTTTACCCTCCCATCTTTTTAAATTGCCTTTTCTAAAAAGTCTTAACATCTTTTCTATATAGGGCCATTCATAATTTCCTAAATAAAAGTTTTTCCTTCTTAGATAATAAGCGCTAATGTTGTCATTTTTAACGGCTTTGAGAATTTCACCCTTTAAAACTTCATCGCATCTTTCATCAGCATCAATATACAAAACCCAATCAAAACTCGCATGTTTAAGCCCAAAATTGCGACTCTCTGAAAAGTTAACTGTGGAGTCAATAAATACTTTTGCTCCTAAGCTTTCTGCTATTTTCTCTGTATTATCTGTTGAGCCGTTATCTACTACGATAATTTCATCACAAAAAGATAAGTTATCAATGCAATCCCTTATATTATCTATTTCATTCTTTGCAAGAATAATCGCTGAAATTTTCATCTTTTATAACTACCCTTACCTAGTATTCGCAAATAATAATCCCGCACGCCAATCTTTTGCCATTTCCTTCCTTCGTACAAAAGCCGTATGCTTTCTTTCAATAATGCCAACTTGGAGTAAAAAGGTCCATATTTGATACCGAATATCAGTCTATTGCGTGTTATGTAATAATCTTGCAGTTCCGAGCCGGAACCCCCGGTGGCCGCAGCATTTTTATGCCATAATTTTGCAGCAGGTTCAAATTGAATTTTAAATCCTTTAATTTTTGATCTGATACTAAAATCTGCATCTTCATAGTAGAGAAAATACCTATCATCCAAAAGTCCCACATTTTCAAAAACTTCTTTTTTGATCATCATGCAGCAACCTGTAGCTATTTCAGTTTCGCTAGTTTTAGAGTATTTATTGCTATCTACTTCATCGACTCCAGTATGTTTTCCTAAAATATTTTTCCAGTCTATTTCTCCTCCCGCATACCAAATAATTTTTCCTTTATCTTTTTCGCTGTATCTTTCTTTGTGATATTCAAAACCTTTAGCAAAATATATTTTAGGAACCACTATTCCTACATCGCTTTTGAAAGCTTTCAGCATATTTGTAATTAAATCCTTATCTACTTGTGTATCGTTGTTTAAAATAACGATATAATCAGCACCATTCTGCAGGGAATATTTGATTCCAATGTTGTGCCCTCCACTAAACCCTAAGTTTTGATTACTCCTTATAATCTTTAGTTTAAATTCTTTAAGGCTTTCCCGAGAGACAAATGGTTCTACTGAGGCATTATCAATAACTACCACATTAAGCTCTATGTCTTTTCTATCTAACTTTCTAATACTCTCAAGACATTCAAGGGTAGATTCATTATCATTAAATGTAAGCAGAGAAATAAAAACTTTGCTCATCTAGATTTTTATCTTTCCTCTTATTTTTTCAATATTTTTTTTGAAGGGATTTTTAATATTTTCCAATTTTTCTTTTCTTATCCAGTAATTTATATCCCGCCCATTTCTTTTGAATTCATCTTCAACTTCGGATAAAAAGTTTTCACCATTGCGCTCTACAAACCCTTTCTTTTCCCAAATAAACGCAAAAACTAAAAAATGATAAAAAGCCATCAAAAAAGACAACATTAATCCATGAAAACCGTCTTTATATCCTTTTCTCGAAAAAAACCACTTAAGAAAATCGTCAACTGGAAAGCGAATTGCATCATAATATGAGAATTTGTATCCGTTCTTGATATATTCTTCTGCCTCATTTGGAGCATATATCATAATTTTATTTACAAACTGAGCAATAGATTCATAGTTATGGTGAATTATGTAGCTGGATAATTTTTCCGTGTGTCCTCCTAGCTTAAGATCTTCATGAACATGCTTGCTTTCATATTTTCCTTTTCCTTTCTTGAATAACCTCAATTGATAGTCAGGATACCATCCAGTATTTTCGCTTATCCACTTTCCAAACATAAAGTTTTTTCTTGGTATCCAATAGCCAGATGCGTCTTTTGAGTTCTTAATCACAGATTTTATTTCTTCTGCAAGCTCACTTGACACTTCTTCGTCAGCGTCTAGGCTTAATATCCAATCATTAGATACTTTATCAAAGCCGAAGTTTTTTTGAATATCTATATTTTGAGGATCGTTTTTTTGACTATAAACTTTGTCCGTATATTTTTTTGCAATTTTAAATGTATTGTCAACCGATTGATTATCAACGAAGATAATTTCATCGACAAACTTTAAGGACCTAAGACATCTATCTATATTTTTTTCTTCATTGTATGCGCTTACGACTGCCGAAATTTTTGGCATATTCTAACTCCTTAGGTTTTCTCTTATAAGTAATAAATCGGTTTTTAAACGTTCTTTTCCTATAATATATACTGTAAAAAAGTATATCACAGCTCCGATTACAATGACCGAAATTAAGCCAAGTAAATTAACCGAAATAAAAGGACTTATTAGGTAAACAGCAATTCCCATAAGAATTGATCCGAAAATTGGATAAGAAATCGCACTTGCTACATTAAATTTAATTTGTCTTTTTGTTATATAAATAACTAAAACTACTGAAACTGAAATTATCGCAGAAGCAATTGCAACTCCATTAAAACCAAATAGTACAATTAGTAGTGGCGTTAAAACCCAAGTTGATAAGGTCCAAAATACCATAAGATATAGGGTGGTTTTAATTTTGCCTATTGCATTCAAAGCATTCGTAAGCGGCGTAGAGATAGAAGATAAACTTGCGTTTATAGAAAAAAATAAAAGAGACAAAAGCGCAGGCTCCCATTTGCTGTACCTTGGAATGAGATCAATAAAATATGGGGATAAAACCACCAGTCCCACAAGCGAGGGAAAAATAAGGAAACTTGCTGCGAATATTGATTTTTCTATTGCTTTTGAAAGAATCTCTTTTTCATTCTGAAGTCTTGAAAAAGAAGGAAAAGTTATTCTTATAACATTATCCATTACTAATCTTAAAGGCATTAAAGACCACTTTTGCGCAAACCCAATATAGCCTACTTGTGAAAAAGGAAGTATTTTGCCCAAAAAAGCTATAAACAAATCATCTTTTATTAAGGCGAGCAAGCTATTAAGCTGGAATGGAACCCCAAAGGTTAAGAGTTTTTTTGCACTATCTTTTGAAAATCCAATACCAACTCGCCAGGGACTTATTATATATATTGTAATAAGTCCTGAAATTCCCCGAGCCAGAACTGCAAAACTAAAGCTTGAAATTCCGAATCCATTAATTGCCAAAATCACAACTGTAATATTAAAAAATAAAGCTTCTACTAATTGAGGCACTACCAGTTTTGTAAAATTTAATTCCCTCTCTAATATTATCGATGGTATGGTTTTAAGGGAAGAAAGAAAAAACGATACGGCAAGAGCTTGGAAGAGAAATACCCCGTCTTGTCCTAAATTATAAAACCTTCCAATACTGCTCGAGAAAAAAAGTGCTAATGCAACAAGTGATAAAACGAGAATCTGTTGGATGGTGAAAGTAGTCTTTAAATCATCATCTGTTATATTTTCTTTTTTTTGTATCAGAGCAGCTGCAAGTCCAACATCAGAAAAATACGAAAGAAAAGCAATGATAGCCGAAACAATAAAAAACACCCCAAAAATTGAAGGAGCCAGAAAAATTGTAAGTAAAAAATTAGCAGAAAAATTTACAACTTGTATAAAAAACGTTCTTGAAGTAAGTGCTATTATTCCACGAACTGATTTCTGCTTAATTGTGGCTATATCAACTTCTTGCATGATTAAAATTCAAATCTTTCCATAACGTCAAACTTTCCTTTATTGCCCTAAGAATTACCCGTAAGTTTCCCCCGCTTTGATCTCCATAAATACGTGGATAATGATGAACTTCAACTTCTAGAATTTTTAATTTTGCTTTTCTTGCCCTGGCTAAAATTTCCGTGGTTATCATAGCTCCTTCGGATGAAAGAGGAAGAATTTTATTTACTGCTTCTTTCTTAAATAGCTTAAATCCACAATCTATATCTTTAAACCTAAATCCAAAAAATATATAGTCCCAAATCTTAAGTAGCAACATTAATAAGTGTCTAAATGGATGATCATGTCTTTTTTTCCTGAAACCTACTACTATGTCAGCGTTGTCTATTTTTTCCATAAATTTTGATATTTCCGAAAAATCAAACTGCCCATCACCGTCATTAAAAACAATATGATTGTATCTTGATCTTTTTAACCCGGTTTTTAAAGCAGCTCCATATCCCCTGTTTTCTCCATGAGCAACCGTAATAAGTCTATTGTCTCTTTCTGATATTTTTTTCATAAGTTCTAGCGTATTGTCAGAAGATCCATCATCCACCATTATAATTTCCCATTTTTTTGCTATTTTATTAGCAACGGGAATTGCCTTATTTATAACTCTTTCCAAATTTTCTTCCTCGTTCCAAAAGGGGAAAAAGATTGATAATTCCTCAAATCTGCTCATCTGGGTCTTTTTATTATACCAAGAGCAAGGAGCACAATGCCAGATATGCTTAAAATATTACCAATTGTCTCAGTTTTTGTTTCTTTATAAGCAAACACTAGATTATTTTTTCCTGGTACAAGTTGTACGCTTGTGCCCTTAGTAGCTTCTTTTGTACTTACTTCTCTTCCGTTTAGATATGCTCTCCATGCCGGAAAATATGCCAAGGGGACAACAACGTTTGTCTTTTGAACAGTTCTTAGATTTAATTCTATTCTGTTAGTTTTTTTACTATAGCTTTCCAATCTAATGTTGTTATTTTCTACTGATTTCAAATTTGCTATTTGAGATATGTTTTTGGGTTTCATAAATTTCTTTGGCATGTATTCGCTAGTTATTTTAGAAATATCCCAATTCAAAGCATTTTTCGACACATAATCAGATGAATCTTTAGCAAGAATTGTTTGGGGAGAAAAGAATTTAAAATTTAGAAAAACTACTGCGATACAAGCTGAAAAAATAACTATCATATATATTCTAGGATTAATATATTGTTTTAATAATAAAAATAAACCACCGCTAAGGAAGGACACAGAAAAAGACGCTATCAATAAAAATCTCCAAGGATACTGAATATATTCCATTGCAGGTAAACTATCCCAAATAAATTGAGACGCCGAAAGCATTAGAAATACACTTAAGAGTAAAAATGATAAAAACAATGTTACTATTTGAATTGTGTCTTTCTCCAAAACTTTAAAATTTCTTTTTAGAAGTAAAAAGAGAGTGGCAAGTATAGATAATACGGAAGCTAATATATGATATTTACCTATCATAAAGGAAATACCATCGATGCATCCTTTTGCTGAACCGCCAAATCCCCATTGACTTGTCCAAAACTGCGATAAGCATACGAAATGATCTCTAAAATTTGCTCCTCCGCCAACTTGAGACACAACATTTGTATAATTCATTTCTAAAATAGCCGGGAGCGAGTAAAATGAAGAAAGTAAAACTCCTAATCCTAAAGCTATAAATAAATTAGCTCTATTTTTGTTTTTTATAAAAAGAAAAATAGAAAACAGTAAGTAGAAAGGGGTAATTATAAAAGCAGTTAAATTGTGGGAAATAATAACAAGTGCAAAAAAAAGTGCCACAAGAAATACATGTTTATATAAATTTTCCTTGTATATTTTATAAAGACCCAAAAAAACAAGAGGAACAAATCCATAGGCATAAAATTCCGCAACGTCTCCCCTGACGTAAATATTTACTGCATGATATGGGGCATATAAATAAAGCAACCCGGCGACAAGGCCCGCAGGCCTTCCAAAAAACTCTTTAGCCAATAAATACATAGAAATTCCTGCCAGTATAATGCCAATAATCATCATCGCTTTTGTGGCGTCAAGAGGATTTAAGCCCAATAAGTTAATTACTGCTCCAGTATAGTAAGCAAATGGTGCATAAAAATTAAATATTGGATAGCCGTACCCAAAACCCAAATCTGCGCTCCATCTTACGGGCACCATTCCATCTTTTAGGGCACTTGCCATTTCAAAAACCCTAGAGGGTTGCGTATCGTCATGCATTGGGAAAAATCCGTTTAATAAAAGTGGTCTTATTGCAAAAAAAGATAAGATTATTATTAAAAAGAATGGAAATAGTTTTTTTAATGATTCCATATTTTTTTTCTATATACCCAAAATAAAATCGTAGTTACTATAAATGAAATTATTGAAATAAAATTACTTAAGCTTCTTAAAGGAGTTTCTTCAAAGCGTAAGCTTACATCGTTACTGCCCTTGTTTAATCTTAACCTTATTACTCCTCTTGGGTTATCATAGTCTATTTTAGTGCTTATTCCATTAACGTAAGCATTCCAACCTGGATAATATATCAAATTCACCTGAACCGTTCTTTCTTTTTCTAGAAATGTGCTAAAGCTGATTTTATTTGCAAGCGTTTGTGATAATATTATTTTTTCATTTCCGTCTAAAATTTCTACTTTCTCGCTCGCCTGTTGTCTAGGCATTGTTTTTACCCATAAGGGCATTAGCTCATTTGAAGATGTAGTAGTCGCTTGATTTGTAGTATAAAATGAGTCTTCCCTTACTATAATAGATTGCGGCTTTGCATGTGGAATAACCAATACAAATGCAAAGATTGCAAGAAATATAGACATTGCAATAAATCTTTTATCAATTGTTGTCAAATATCCAGCGAGCAGGCTTATCAAGAAAGTAATTACTGCAAGAAGTGTCCAAGGATAATTTATTTCAGAAATCAGTGGCACGTTAGACCATATAACTGAAGAGAAGGAAAATAAAAGTATAGAAATAGCTAAAGTCGATAAAATTAAATAAATTGCAATTCGCGAGTCTCTGCTATTGAATCTGAAAAGAACTAAGAAAAAAACCGTGATAAAAACTAAAATATAGGGTAGTCCTATTTGATAACCGAAGCCGTTAATATCGGTTGGCGTACCATATCCCCACTTTGGAGTAATTAAATCCGAAAGGCTTACAAAATACTGGCTTCTGTCTGCAATTGGAACCTTAGAAAGTAATATTAAATTTTTTTCAGCAAAAGCCGGTATCCAGAAAAATGCGGCAAGGCAAAGGGAAAGAACAATAGAAAATATAAGATTTAATAAAAATGAAATATTTTTTTTGAAAATTGCAAAAAACGAAACTAACAATAATACTAACCCAAAAAGAACTGCCATAATGTTATGCATTAGCATTAATAAACAGTAAAGAATTCCAAATATAAGAATGTCTGGAATAGAATTTGGTTTTTCATAAATTTTCTTTATCCAAAGCAGAATGAGCGGAAAAAGAACAAATGACAAAGACTCACCAAGTGAGCCTCTAACATATAAATCCACTATGTGATATGGAATATATATATAAAGAGTTGCGCATATAAACCCCGCTAAGTTATTTTTCCAAAGATTTTTTGCCAAAAAAAACATTGAAAGAAACGATAAAACTACACTTAATGCAAAGAGAATTTTTATACTTGTAATAAATCCAAGCTTAAGAAAAACAAAAACCAGTCCTAAATAATAAGGAAGTGGATATGTAAAGTTAAAAAGTGGATAACCGTATTGAAAATTTAGATAAGTACTATAACGCGCCGGAATCTCGAACGACTTAAATTCCCTATACATTTCTGAAAGCCTTACAACTGCCCACTCTCCATCGTGTGTGGGAAAATAACCAGATTTAAAATAAGGCAGTATAAGAGGCAGACTTATTACAAAGGATATTAGTAAAATTACAACAATATTTTTGAATTGCTTCATGTACCAACTATTCTAAACGCAACGCTGCCGTCTAAGAAGTAAATAGTTTTAATAAGTCCGGGTGCGTTTTCTGGAATCTCATTGGGACTGCCTATTAAAAGAGTGTTTTTAAGCTGACTATCCTGACTATAGTTTATTTTTCTGAATTCATATTTACCGATAACCCTTCTCATCCTCTCAACTTGTCCGCTACCTTGATAGTTCCAATTTTTTTGATACCAAGAAGGTTCAATTTTATTATGGAATAGATAGTAAATATATGGCTGGTCATAAATGTAAGTAAAAAGAATTTTGCTGTATTTATTTTCAACTGACTTAGCTTCTAAAACTGCTTCTTTGTTTCCATATTGCCACCAATGACTTATCTGGCGAGGAGTATGGACATAATACTGATGGAGATAATAAGCAAAGTTAATAACGAAAAGTCCGGCAGTTATTACAAGAAGAATTTTGTATTTGTAATTATTTCTATTTAAGAAAAAATAGTACACGCCAAGTGCTGTAAATATAGAGAATGCCGGTGCCATGGCAATAGCTCGTACTGGATGCGGCGTACCTGTACTAACTGCTGAAGACAAAGGTGCAATTAAAAATAGAACCAAAATCAATAATGATTTTTTAGTTCTATCCCTAAAAATAAAATATATTCCAAATATAATAAAGGGCAATTCCCATAGGTATTGCATTCCCATGTTTACTGCATGGTGTTGTCCACCGCCATCTCCATTAAAAAATAAAAAATCAGGATTCCAATGATCAAAATACCCCTTTGCAAGAGCTAAGAAATAGACAACTCTTCTGTTGTCTAGAATCGCGCCTATTTTGTCACTGCGAGAATAATCGTATTCAAGCCTCTTTATCGAAGGATTTATTGTTTCACCTGTGGCAAAAATTGATACCATAGAAAGCCTAGAACCGGATCCACCGATTGATATAAAGCTTGAGTAAACCGGCAGAGAAATAATTAAGCCGAAAAGAAGTGAAACAAGATAGTATTTTTTGTTAACGAGTATATCTTTCCAAAAAAGAAGCGTAAAGGCGGCAATGAAAAGAGGCGTAATCAAAACAAAACTATGGTAGGAATATATGCTTAAAACAAAAGAGATTGCCGCAAGAATTGCCAGCCATTTCGCTTTTAAACTTTTAAGAAGCAATAAAAATGCCAATAGAAAAAAGAATATCCCTGCATTACCTTCAAACGCAGCTCTAGAAAATTGCAAACTCCAAGGGGAAACTCCCCAAAAAAATGCAGCTAATATTGCCAATATCTCTTTTTTGTTTTTTTCTAATTTAGAAAAAATTTCTTTTGTTAAGAAGTAAATTGTAATAACTGACAAAAATCCCAAGATCGCTGAGGGAAGTCTAACTCCCATTTCACTCAAGCCGAATAAGGCAATGCTGGGTACTGAAAGATAAATATAGGCAGGTGGTTTATAATCGCCAAAGGATCTAATTGATAATGGAAGTTTATTTCCATATTCATCGGCTCCAGTCTTAAGAATCGAATATGCATTATATCCGATGCTCGCCTCATCCCAATCTAAAGAAGGAGGATTTACTCCTAAATTATAAAATCTTAGAAAAAAAGCGAGTAAAAACACAAACGTTAAAATAATCAAATATATATTTTTTTTAAATAGATACATATATTATCCTAAAGGCCCTTGTACCATCTTTCCTATATAGATTCGTGTGCTTTAAAAGGTTCAAGCCTTTATAATCCTTACAGTTTCCACTGTCGATAATAATCGTATTTTTTGCTATGGGAATTGACGGGTCAAGATTATACGAGGGACATTCCGAATTCGCAAAATAAAACTTTCCAAACCCCTTACCAGGCTTATCTTTTGGAGAACCTTCTTTTTGATATTGTACTGGATCATACTGCATATAGAATAAAACCAGCGGATATATTCCACCGAAAGATTTACTAATAATAATCCCATTTGTATTTAAGTAATTATCCTTAACAATTTTCATCATTTTGTCGAAACCTTCGTATCTGTACCAATTTCTATGGACCTGAGTTTGGATAAAATATTGATGTAAAAAATAGGAAAAATTATAAAGTAGGAAAATTGCAAAAATTGCAATAAATAATTTAGATAATTTTCCTGGATACTTCTCAATAATCTTAACAAAGCCAAGCGCTACAATAAGGCCAATTATAGGAAACATTACAATCGCTCTTTGTAGGTTTGGAACATCATCAACAGTAATTGCAGCAACAACTGGAGCAATTAAAAGCCACACAAGAGGCAGTTTGTGAAAGATATCTTTTGAGAGAAGTAAGTAAAAAATACCTACAATAATAAATGGAAGTTCAACTAAATATAGCAAGCCCATGCCCGGCACCTTATACCAATTGGGCCAACCTCCCTGAATAAATAAAAACTGCCCTGAAAAATATTCTAGATAATTTGAAACAAACGCTATGGAATAATTCGTTATCTTATTATGCGTAAACCTTGTAATAAGTTGCGAGATGTTTTGATTTCCATCTTCGCGAATTTGCTCATCCAAAATAAGCTGTGTTCCTGGTGCATTAAAAATATTTACCTGAGAAAATCTTCCTGTTCCTCCTTTAATTAGAAATACGAGCGAAAAAGAGATCAAAGAGACGACTAAAAATGAAAAAATTAAAGACATCTTAACGTTTTTTGAAAACTTACCCCAAACGGGAAAAAGAAAAAGTATAAAACATAAGAATAGTAGAGGTACAAAAACTCTTGGCGTATGGTAAAAGAAAAAGCTAAGCGAAAGAGATATTGCTCCGGCAAAAAAATAAATCGGGCTTCTCTTTTGTATCCCCGCTATTACAAGAGCAAACCCAGAAATTATCCAAAATAGCGAAACTATTGTCTCAGCGCTAGCGCGAGACAATACAATACTCCATGGAGCCATAGTCACCAAAATTGCAGCAAGTAAACTTACTCTTTTGTTCTTAAATAAAAGCTGGGAAAAAAAATAGATAGGCAAAATCATTAATATTCCAAATAATGCCCCTGGTAATCTTGTAGCAAATTCATTTAGTCCTAAAATTTTTATTGGCAATATTGTCAAATAATGATATCCAGATGGCCTGTTGTCGCCGAACATGTCTATATACAGCGGCAGACTATTGTTATTTTCATCTTTCCCTGTAAGCAGGAGGGAATAAGCGTTGTATCCCAAAGAAGCCTCGTCGATGTGAAAACCGAGAGGAACAGAACCTAAGTCATATAATCTTAAAAACGACGCAAATAATAAAATGATTCCAAGAATTAACCAAGTTTTTAAATTATTTTTTGATAATTGAATTCTTCCTAGCATAAGCAAATCTAACATTATTATATCCCACAAAAGACACTAAAAATATAAGAGATAATGCACTGATGCCAAGCCCTAACTTAAAACTTTTGGGATTATAATAAAATTCTACTTTATGATTCCCCTTTGGGATTTCAACGGCTCTAAAAGAATAATTGGCAATAAGAATTTCTTTTTTATTCCCATCTATTTTTACTTCCCATTCGTTGTAATAATTATCCGATAAGAATAACAGCGAGGGCTTATCTGCTAAGGCCTGAATGACTATTTTATTTGGAGAATAAGAAACTAAATTAGCTTTTTGAGCCACAGTAAAAGCCGCTTGAAAGCTTGGGCTTTTCTCTAAGATTAAAGTTTTTCGTAAATCCAAGCTTTTATCATATATTTTTTCCAGTGCTTTATTTTTTGATACAACTATATAATCAGATGTAATAAAAAATCTTGGCAGTGCGTCTTTATTTTCATAAATTTGCCATGGACTATCTTGCCAAATAAGCGAATATTGATCTTTTGGAAATACTTCTTCGTTAGGTTGCCAACTATTAGATAGTAGGTTGTCTTTAAAGGTAATATATTTAATTCCTAAAAGATCAAGAAGTTCTTTTCTATAAACATTTTCCCCTAACGATTTTCCGCCTTGAGAAATATTTACATCAGATCTTGGAATAGTCTTTAGAATTTTTCCGTCCTTTGCCATAGTTACTAACTCCATATACCTTTTTATTATTAAAGGGTCGTATCCCTCAGCTGAGTAAATTTTTTCATGAGTTTGGAAATTTGTTTCTATATATCCACTTCCATAACCCCAAGATCTATCTATCCCCGAAAGATTTTTTATTTCCTTAACTACCTTAGTTTGTGGATAAAAAAATTGAGCTGGAGAAAAAGGAGTTATTTTATTAAAAAAATAAAAAAGGTCAAAAACAATAATTATCAAAAAAATTGTGGCAATGTTTTTATATTTTCGAAAAGGAATTAACGCTAATAAACTTAAAATAAAAATAGATGATGGTAATATTAAATTCTTTTTAGAGACTAACAAATCTGAAATCCATGGATATTTTAAATAATAAGGAGCAATAAAAACAAAAATCCATAAAGATAAATATATAAACCCAACGATAACAAGAGGCTTATAAACTATTTTTCTTTCTTTTAACCAAATATTTAATCCCATAGCAGATAGGACAGAGGCTGAAAAAGAAAAAAGAAAAATAATTCTTGTGGGAACTCCTGTACTTATAAATGGAATATGTAAAGAATTAATGAATAATCCAAAAGGCGTGTTTAATGTAAAAATATAAACAAAAAAAGCCCATGCAAAGAAAAACCAATATGGTTTAAATTTTTTCTGAAAAAAAGAAATGAAGATAAAAATTAACGGTAAAACTCCTATATAAGTTACCCTTTCAATATATGTTCCGTTTAACCAATAGTTTCTAGTTGCTGGATTTCCAAAAAAATCAGGTACAAAGGTAGTTACCGTGTGATACAGGGGAATTAATAAGTTTTTAATAGCATCAATTGAAAAACTACTTCTTGCAGATTGAGAAAATAAATCAAAAGTAGGAAGCAATTGAAAAGCAGAAAGAAATAAGGGTAAGATGAAAACTGGCAGGTAGTTTAAAACTAGCGTTAATTTCTTTTTCTCTGAAATTATTTTGTAAATTAAATAAGTAAATGAAAATATAAATACATAAATAGAAACCTGAATATATCCAGCAAGAATTGATAAAGTAAGAGATAAAATCAATAAAAAGGAAGTTGATATTGTAAGTTTCTTAATATTCTTATCTATTAAGAAAAGTATTATAGGTAACCAAAGGACAGCATGACCAATAATTCCATATTGGAGCCATACAACCATATACGAGGAAAAAGCAAAAGTGATTGCGCCAAATATAGAGGCAACTTTATAAAGATTATTTTGCCGTAAAAAAAGAAAAGTAAATATTCCGGCAAGAATTGGCTGAGCAATAATATACATAGCCCAACCTGGAATAATTCCAAATATTAACAGCAATAAATTAAAAGGATAAAAAAATCCACTTTGAAAATTGGGCATAAAAGGAGTACCTGAAAAATTATAAGGATTCCATAACGGAATCTGCCAGGTTGCCAGGCTATTTATTGCAAATTCTTTCCAAGGAAAAGTCATTCTAATAATGTCAAAACCCTGACCCTTATTGGGTACGCCGCCAGGAGCAATTCCAAAATAAGAGTTTGAACTATATGGAGAATATTCTCCAACTAAAAGATCTCCAGGAAAAGGGATATATCCTTTAAAAAGGGGGTGGAAAAAAAGAATTACTATAAATCCTATTAGGATATAAGGCCAAAGCTTTTTAAGCTTCTTCATTTTTAATTTGATATTACCTTGTAAACCCTATAAAACGAGCCCGTATTTCCCTGCTCCACTTGAAAAATTAATTCTAATGGAAATTCAGGAGGAATTGGATCATGCTCTTTTTGATAAAAAACATAGTAAGTAGGCATTTTTTTAGCCCTATCTAAAACTTCTTTGGAAATATTATCCACTGGCCAGTATCCTTTTATAGTAATATTTTTATTATCTACTAGGTACATTTCAAGAGCAAAAGGCATTAAGCCAAAGGTGCCCTCTGTTGCAATATAAATTTTTTCTTTCTTAGCTGCTTTGGAAAAATAATCAATACTTTCTTTCACTCCCCAACCCGCTGCCCAGCTATTAATATATTGACTATTGTCCGCTTTGGCAATTCTTGAATTGATAGGGTCATATATAAATTGAATCGAAATAAAAGCCGGAAAGACAAGAAAAAGAATTAATAAGGCTAAGGTTAAATATTGTTTGCTTGTTTTGTATTTTTTAAATAAAAACTCAATTAGGTAATTTAATCCCAAAGCAGCAAGCGGAATTAGCATTATGCTCATAAAAAATATAAACCGCGGAAAAATTACTTTTCCAAAAAGCGCAAGCGCAATAAAAGGAAGTAAAAAATAGATTATGAGTATTAATTTTTCCTTTGCAAAATCCCTAAAATTAATTAAAGAAATAATAATTAATACAATGTAGGGAATTTTTAAATATTCGTACAGCCAACTCCAAAGACCATTTAGATTTCCGACGAAAAAGGTAAAAGGATGCTGTAACCATTCCGAAATCGGATAGACAAAAACAGCATTCTTTGCACTAATCATCTGAAAAAGAGGAGAAAGTCTTAGTACGTTGTAAAGACCATAAGCAATTGCTACGGAAAAAGCAGATAACAGAGCAAATCGCAATATCTTTTCTTTCCACTTTTTGTCCTTAAAATTAAAAAACAATAAAAAGAACGGTAGGAGATAAATACTAAAAAAATTTGCGGTTTTTGTTAAAATTCCTCCTCCGATTACAAATCCAAGAGTATAAGCAATTTCAAGTTTTGGCGTCCGTAGTAATAGAATCGATAAATATAAAGACCAGACAAAAAATGCTGCAACCATGCTATCGTATAGAGCCATTCTGTCTAAAACCACCGCAAGAGGAAAAAATATATAAAGCAAAGATGAGATAAATGCAACTTTTTTGTTTTTGAAGAGCTCTAACGTAAGAAACCACAACCCAGCAATTGTAAAAAAGCCTGAAGCCACAGAAACAAGTCTTCCGGCAATTAAAGGATCCTGTATAAACTTCATAAAAACAATTGCTACCCAGACAAACATAGGCTGCTTCCCATCTGTTAACGAAATAAACCTCCAGTTAGAATCATTCAAAGCAATTTGAGCCCATCTGACATAGATCGCTTCGTCTGTAAAAATTGGAAGATTACCAAGCAGAAGTATTCTGGTAAAAAAATAAAGAAAAGAAATAAGGAGTATAAACAGTATATGTGTTCTATGCTTACGGATAAAATCCATACATGAATTATACATAATAAAATGATTGCTATTCAATAAAGCGGGAAAAGGGGTTCTTTAAGATTAAATAAATTAGTGGGGATGCAATTGTTGCAAAAAGCCCAATGGTTTCTACATTTAAAATTACTTGAGGATAGTTTGGTGAGTAATCTGTCAATAAAACATAAAAAGTATATATAAATATCATAAAAAGAGATGCTACAAAGGCTGGTATAATAATAAAATATTTTTTTGCAATTAAAGCAGCCAAGGACAACGGAAATATAAGATACCACGGCTGAAATGTTGTTCTATAGGTTACTGCAGCTAGCGAAATAAGAGAAAAAACAACCGATGCTAAAATAATTTTATCCCATTGAATTTTTTTTCCTCTTTTCTCTAAATAAATAAGATATCCAAAAATAGGAATTAATATAAAAGACAAATACTTAACTCCTATGGAAAAAAGTAAAGCTAAAAATGAAAAAAACTTTTTCTTCTGTAAATATAAATAAAAAGCAAGCATTGAAAAAAACACCAGCGCAAAATCATTGTGTGCCGAAACTAATCCCTCAATAATAATTAATGGGTTAAATGACCAAAAAATAGTATTAAATATTTTATTTTCTGAATCAATAAACTCAGAAATTTTATAAATTAAAAGAGAACTACCCAAGAAAGCAAGTCCTATTAGAATCTTAAACATAAAAAATGTTAAAAGAAAAACATTAGAACCAATAAATGACAAGGGAGCAGTAAAAAGCAACCAGCTTGGTCCATAGGGATATAACCTATGAGTCCACCTCATAAAGGAAAGCATTGGATCAGAAGCAAAATCTAATGGTTTAAATAAATATGGGTTTTGGTGGTAAAAAGTCAGAATTTTTGCGTCGAAAATATAATTAAAAAGATCATATGAAAAAGCATTATATGAAAAAACAAGACTTATAAATGTTATTCCTATTAAAATAAATAATTTATTTGGGGTAATTTTTTTTGCAATAGAAAGAAAATAAACATAAAAAACAAAAAGCAATAAGCTTATCGTAATGAATACTACAGCAGATATTGGTCTTTGATAAAAACCAAAATACTGAAGTTTAGAAAGTATTGCTTGAAGGAGGGTAGTCTTTGTTAAGGTTAAGCTTAAATCAACCTGTGTGAAAGAGTAAAAAAAAAGGGCAACCAGCGTTAAAAAATAAGTACCGAATACTACTTTTAGTAACTTCATTTATTATATTTACCAGTCAGGCGATTTAGTCCGATTCTTATAAAATCCAAAAACCCGTTTATGGAATCGGAAACTGGGCTTACTCTTCTTGTCTCAACATATAACCAGTCAACTGGAACTTCTTTAATTTTATATCCTTCTTTTTTTGCCAAATACAAAAGCTCGACATCAAAACCTGCAGTAACAGATGAACCTTTTATTTTATGGAATCCATTATGGAGTTCGTGCATTTTATTAAAAAGCTTATCAGACGAACTACCAGTGAATAATTTAAAACCACATTGAGTGTCTGAAATCTCCGTAAGACCCACAAGAATTTTTCGCAATATTATTGCCGAAACAGAAATAAATTGCCTTGTTAAAGGAGCTCCTTCTCTGTGGGAGCTTCTTGATCCAATTACAATATCAAAACCTTTTTTTACAAACGGGATTAGCTTATTTACTTCATCTATTGGAGCAGCTTGATCCATATCTGTAAAAAGGCGTAGCTCTCCAACTGCCTTAAGCATACCAGCGGTTACCGCACCTGCTTTTCCCAAATGCTCTTTTTTAAAAATCTTGAACTTGGGATTTTCTCTGCAAAATTTTTCTGCAAATTCAAGGCTTCCATCAGTTGAACCATCATCTACAATAATTACTTCGTAAGAATAGCTTTGTCTTTCTAGGAAATGCTCAATTTTATCTAAAACTCCCTTTCGAAGATTAGCAAATTCGTTATATGAAGGAATTACAACGCTAAGATAAACTTTATCCACAAATAGATTATAGCAAAATAAGTTTAATTGTTTAAATTTGTGCTTTGCGGTAAAATATACGTGCGCCGCCATCGTCTAGTGGCCTAGGACGTCGGATTCTCATTCCGAAAATCGCGGGTTCAACTCCCGCTGGCGGTACTTAACGGGATAGCAACTAAAAAAGCTTTATTTTATCCTCAAATTAAGGTTCGACCTAAAATTTAATATTTCCAAAATCTTGAGGCTAATTTGATTTGACTTCAACAGGATTCGACCCATAGCTATATTATTCAGGACTCTCCGAAGAGAGTCTAAGGCTCATTTTGTTTCCGATGATGTAACTGAAATCTCTCCTGGATTTTTCCAAGCGTCT
>MFNK01000004.1 GCA_001782045.1 Candidatus Levybacteria bacterium RIFCSPHIGHO2_01_FULL_36_15b
TTTATTGGAAAAGGAGGTGAATAATTATGGCAAAATATGTAGATGGGTTTGTGCTTGTAGTTCCAAAAGACAAAGCTGATGAATATAAAAAAATGGCAGAAGGCGGTCGCGATACGTGGATGAAGCATGGCGCGCTTGAATACTATGAATGCCGTGGTGATGACCTTGTCCCACAAGAAATGGGCGGTGAGAAAGCACGTGCATTCACTGAAATGACTGGAGCAAAAAGTGATGAGACAGTTTGGTTTTCTTTTATAGTCTTTAAATCCAAAAAACATCGAGATGAGGTCAATGCTAAAGTGATGGAAGAAATGAACAAGAAGATGGAAGGAAACAAAGATATGCCCATGCCTTTTGACATGAAACGAATGGCTTACGGCGGTTTTCAAGTTGAAATAGAAGGATAAATGGATTTAAAAATATGAAGCCACTCTCAATAATGAGGGTGGCTTTTAGTAATTAAGTAGTAAAAATGAGGTTCTAACTTCGTCCATCAGGCGGAGCATTTGACTTTAGACTTTCATAGTAATCTTTAACTTCGTGACCACAAGTGTACGTCGGAACTTTTGATATACTTTGCATAAATGTCCAATTCTGACAACTCATTATCATCTCGACATGATACTTTTAATACTCCTGAAGATATCATTTTTAATTTAGTACAAAAAGCTACAAATTTATCTCCAATAAGTAGAAAAAAAATAGTTAAAGGCTATGATAATGAAGTCTATGAAATAGAAACGAAAGAAGGAAATACTTCAATTATAAGGATAAAACATTTTGGCGAATCTAGTATGAAGCAAGAGGAATGGGTAATTAATCAGTATAAAAATGCTGGTGTTCCTGTTCCTGAAGTATATAAAGTAGGTACTTTTCAAGTGAATGACAAAGAATATGAATATATGATTCAAAAAAAAGTTGTCGGGCAACCATTAGGCGAAATAAAAAAACAACTTACTCCAGAACAATTAGATGAAATCTACGAAAGCGCCGGTAAAGCACTGAGAAAGCTACACTCAGTAAAAGTAGACGGTTTTTATAAAAGGCATGAGAGTGGAATCTGGGATTTTACTGAATGGTATAAGTTAGCAAACTCTGATGTAGTAGATCGGGGCAAAGAAAGTAGTTTCCTTATTCAAAGTGGATTTACTGAAGAAGAACTTAAACAAATGATCAAATATCTGGAAATATATAGAGATGAATTTACGTGTAAGCAACCTGTACTGTGTCATGGAGATTATTTAGAAGAACATATTTTTATTGATAATAATCTAAATATTATTGCAATTATTGATTTTGGAATGTATAGAGGGGATCATCCTATCCATGATTTTGCGCGCCTTTATATGGATGCTCGATTTATAAATATGGACAAATTTAGAAAAGGATATGGAGATAATGAAATGTTTCATGATAGATTTGAAAAAAGATTATTACTTCATATGCTTGGAAATCAAATGGGACATGTAGCTCATTATGCACGAGAAGATATAAAACCTGAAGTAAAATATACAGCTGAAAGATTAAGAGAAACTTATGAAAAGTTAAATGGTATGGCTACATGAGCTAGAATAAAAAGTTTCGACAAAGTCAACCAGAGCGAGCATTTCTACGATTTTTTCGGATTTTTTTAAATCTATAATTAATCTTCATTCCCATTGATATGAAAATTCTAATCTACGTTTAGGCTAAGTTGACAAAAACAAATCTATGTTTTATACTACTAAACATAGATAAAAAATTAATTATCTATGGATAGATTTATGAGAACCGGTACATTTATTAATCAACTTGAGGGGATTTCCAGATATACAGCCTTTATTCCGAATCAATTACCATTTGAGGTAAATATTGATCCTGAATTACAAACATTGCTTTCACGAGCAGATATTGCATTAGGCAGACTAGATGGTGTGGCCGATAGTTTACCGAAGGATATCGTCGATTTTTTTATATTAATGTATGTTAGAAAAGAAGCAACACTATCAAGCCAAATTGAAGGAACCCAAGCAACATTTATAGATGTTCTTAAAGCAGAGGCGAGAATAGAAAACGACGAAACACATAAAGATGTAGATGAAGTAATTAATTATATATCTGCGATGAATTATGGATTAGAGAGATTGCAAACAATTCCTTTGTCATTAAGAATAATTAAAGAAATACATAAAACACTATTGCATGGTGTTAGAGGAGAATGGAAAACTCCTGGAGAATTTAGAATATCTCAAAACTGGGTGGGTGGGAGTAATTTGCAAACAGCAAAATTTATCCCGCCTCCACACACAGAAGTGATGCGCTTAATGGCTAATATTGAGAATTATATGCATGATGATTCTTTAGTCCCGATGTTAATCAAAATCGGACTTATTCATGCGCAATTTGAAACAATACATCCTTTTTTAGATGGTAATGGACGAATTGGTAGATTACTGATTACGTTTTATCTTTGTCAACAAGGAATATTGAGAAAACAACTTCTATACTTATCTGATTTTTTTAAAGATCACAGACAAGATTACTATGACAGATTAAATGATTTTCGTAAAAAAGATGATATTGAAGGATGGCTCAAGTTTTTTATGCAGGGAATTATAGATACTTCAGAAAAATCTGTAGAAACTGCTAGAAAAATTAGAGAGTTAAGAGATCATCATTTAAATATAGTTGCTGGAATAGGTAAATCTTCTGAAAAAGGTATGGTATTGCTGAAGGCTCTCTATAAAACCCCTATGGTAAGAATTAAGGATGTTGAAAAATTGGTATCCTTATCAAATCCTAATGCTCTCTTATTGGTAGATAAATTTGTTAAAAAAGGAATATTAAATGAATTAACTGGTCAAAAAAGGAACAGAATTTTTTCTTATAAAGAGTATATCGGTTCATTTGAATAATACTTTTGTAGTTTAATTATGATAAGGAAAGCAGACGATTACTTTCCTTTCTAAATTTTCAAAATAATTTTTGCCGAGCCAGTCATAAGTTCGAAAATCATCCAACTTAGTGAGCATCTTAAATAGATTGCCAGAACAATCCAATAAATTTATTGGTTCAATAAACAAACTTCTATTGATATTTTTTTACGTTAATATATAATAAAATTACATGGCAACAACTAAAAAAAGCTTTTTAGACGCATATTCAAATGCTTCAGGTTTCGGTATTGTATTTTTAATCTTTGGGCTCGTTACACTTCTATTTGCAATTGTTGGAAATTCATTTGTCGAAGGTTCTCCAAAAAATTTAAGCATACTATCTCTTACAGAAGGAGTTCTTCTATTGACGACAGGTTACGGGCTTATGAAAAGAAAGTTAATGGGAATCTATTCATTAGGTTTGCTGATTGCACTATCAATTATCCTATTTATTTATAATATGGGACAGGGTTTTAGCATTACTGAAAGTCTTAGTTATACACTCATAATCTATGCGATTCTTTTTATCTGGTTTTATTCTGCAAGGAATTCATTTCATAAATAAATAGCATCTTAACCACTTTTCGGTTCGAGCAATATCCCAAGCGGGGAGCCAGATAGCACTTAATATACCAATAAATATCTCTTGATAAATCGTTTCAATATGATACGATAATATGTATGGATGAGACGGTATTAACTACCAGGCAAAAATACATTCTTAATGTAATTAACCAGTCGGAAGGACTTCTTAGGGAAGAAATTCAGGAAAAAGTTTCTAAATTATATCCCGTTTCAAAGCCAACGATTATAAGGGATCTTCATGTTTTATTGATTAAAAAACTGCTTAGTGTCACAGGGAAGGCTAGAGCTACAATCTATTTTCCCAAAGTTTCAAATAAGCTTCTTCGCGAGTTTAACCTTGAAAGATATTTCGCTGATGATCCAGATAATAGAACTGGTGCCAGAAAATCATTTGATTTTGAGATATTTAAAAATTTGCATGATTTATTGACGCCGGAAGAAATAAACATCTTAGATAAAGTGGCATTAAGTTTTGAAGAAAAGACAACTAAACTAAGTCCTGACCTTTTGAAAAGGGAACTGGAAAGGTTTGTTATTGAACTGTCTTGGAAATCATCCAAAATTGAAGGCAATACTTATACGCTGCTGGAAACAGAGTCTTTAATTAAGGAACAAAAAGAAGCAACTGGCAAAAGTAAAGATGAGGCAGTGATGATTCTTAATCATAAAGCAGCTTTTGAAGAAATACTAAAAGCAAAAAATGACTTTAAAACTATTTCTGTTTCAGTAATTAACCAGCTGCATAATATTTTAACTAAAGGGTTAGGAATTTCTTCTGGTATCAGAAAACAAGCAGTGGGAATTACCGGAACAACTTATCACCCTCTTGATAATGAACATCAGACAAAAGAGGTTTTTGAACAAACGATTAATGTTGTAAATAGGAGTAAAAGCCCTTTTGAAAAGACCCTGATTGTTCATTTTATGATTCCTTATATTCAGCCGTATGCAGATGGTAACAAAAGAACTGCCAGAATGCTGACTAATGCGATTTTGTTAGCTTACGATTTATATCCACTTTCATATCGCAGTGTTGACGAAGACGAATTTAAAAAGGCTTTAATTTTGTTTTACGAGCAGGAAAGTATTTATGAAATCAAAAAATTGTTTATAGAACAGTTTAAGTTTGCCAATGAGACTTATTTTAGATAATTAAAGCTTTTCTTGCATTGACTGCTCCAACAGTAAAGTTGCTTTCTAGCTCTCTAGGTGAATATAATTTAAAAATGGATAATAATATTTCCACGGCTAGACAAGAAAGATGGAATAAAGAAATGGGTGGAAATATAAAGGAAGCAATAAAGACACAAAATTCTTCTTGTTCTGATTACCCTGAAACGCAAGTATTATAAATTTGGACTTTTTCTATTTCCTCTCTGATTTGACCTACAAGCCTAAAATCTTCGAATGTCTTGATTAAACAAGCTAATTGCATGGTTATATTAGAGTTACGATTCTCGAGCCAATCAATTTAGACAACTACATCAATTTCGTCTTCTAAACCTTAGGTGTACGTGGGAACTTTGTTATACTGGATCTATGAGTGAGCAAGAAGGAATCAAACCTCAAGAAGTACAGACGCAAGAAGAAGAAATTTTAGCTGAACCTAAAAAGAAAGCGCCATCGATGAGTCGCCGAAAATTTCTGCAACTTGCTTTAGCTAGTACTGCGACTGTGATTGGAGCAAAAAGTTTCCAAGTACTAAACGATCATCCAGAATTTGTTGATAAAACAGCAAGATCACTACAATCAGGAAAAATAATTGAAGATGTAAAGCAGGTTGTCGAGTCCCAACTGAGAATCGGCAATGGTGAAATAACTTTAAGAGTCCCGGAGGTTTCTAAATATCAACAGGAAGAATGGATGCCAGAAGTATCAGATTCAGTGCAAATTTTAGAGGCAGTTAAGGGAAAGAGACAATTCCCGTTGTTATTTTTTGATGTAACCAACTCTGTTTCGGTTGTCGGTGCAGAAAAAAAGCAGGGAAAACATAACGGTTTAGATGTGTTATTTTACGATTTAGCTAAACCTCTTAATCAGAAGAGGTCGTTGGTTTTACCAAGACCCCAGTATCAATTACCTAATATGCCTGGAGTTAAAGCTGTATATGCGCAGTATAAAATGTATGCGTGGGCTGATGGACATAAGGAGACAGAATCACAGTTACCATATAGCGGAAATAGAGGAGGAATGGTACTAACTAAGAATAGAGGATTAGTTGTTGCCACTCCCGAAGAATTTTCAGCATACCACGCAAGTAGTGTAAAAGCTCCAGGACATGCCGGAGTACAGGCATTAATGGAGTTTGGATTTGTAATTGATTCAGTTGATGTAGAGGGCTCGTTTAAAGCACTTGAAGGTGCATCACCGATATTAAAGGATCTTGTTTATAGTGTGGAAAATATGAATGGTCTTTTTACTATTCATTATCCGGACGGCAGTCATAAAACTTATCTTTTGGCAGCATATGAGCCTAATTTATCAGTATCTTTTTTAGATCCGGAATCGCAAATATCAGGAATGAATCTGATACAACTAACTCAAGTAGTCGATCAATTCAGAAAACAATCAGGAGGAGATAGATTCACAATTGCTATTACAGATCCGTCAGATGTCGCTTCGAATTGTTATACTCCTATGAGTTTAAGTAAAGAGGAATTAGATCTGAAAGGTTTCCCATATGCCAAAAATACTTTCAATCCATCTTTGATGAAGGATTTAGAGATAGAAGAAAAGTATTTTAGAACAATAGGTTCACCGGATAATTTCACTTTTCCTGAAAATTCTTTCCCTTGGGTGTTAGCAAGTCAGAAGATATAGTTTAAATTCCAAAATAAAAAGTTCCGACAAAGTCCCTCCTTCATGCCTCCTTCGCCGAAGTAGCTACGAAGGCCGAGTAAAACTACGGAGGGCAAAGCAACCAGAGCGAGCATATATTTTTAGCTTCAAATAGCCTCAAAAGATGTGCGTAGTTTCTTAATTTGATTTAGAACCGGTATAATAACGTTTATGAAAACACAACCTATCGTTTATCTAATTTGTGGATTTATTGGTGCAGGTAAAACTACTTTTGCAAAGAAGCTAGAGAAAAAAACACGTGCAGTGAGAATCACGAAAGATGAGTGGTCAATTCGTTTAATTGGAAACGATCCCACAATCGATGGATATGCCGAATGGGATACTAAAATCATCGGGTTATCAAGGGATGTTGCATTCCAACTTGCTGAGAAAGGTATTGATGTCATTATTGACGAGGGATTTTGGGAAAAAGAAACACGAGATGAGATGAGAAGAAGAACGGGTACAATTGGTGCTAAAGCGGTAATGTACTATCTTGATACTCCGATAGAAACGATACGAGAAAGGGTTGTGGGAAGAAACGATAATTTCACGAAAGACTCTTTTAAGATTAGCAGAGAAATGTTGGATAATTATCTGAAAAATTGGCAAGCTCCTACCGAAGATGAAGATTACGTTCTCGCCAGTGAAGTGAAATAAAGTATATCAATTCTTAATATCCTCCTTCCCTAAAACTAATGTTGTAATGATAAATTGAAGATAGAATAGATCGATTGAATGTTCGCTAAACTAACGTCTAACTGAAGTTTCTTGTTCCTGAACATATCCACGAGTGGGAGCAAAATTAGCATGCAATCTTCCTCCCGGGAATGGTACGTTCGAAAAAGCTTACCGGGAATCCTGGTAGTGCTTGAATTTTACCGGGAATCCTGGTAAAATATAACTAGATTATGAGAATTCATATACCAAATAGTGCCTTTTTAGGTAATATTGACCCCTTTCTTAGAGCTTTTGATACATCTAATCCTAATATATTGGAAATTACTGCTAATAAAAAGTGGATTTCTGTACATCCTGTGGTGTTAGCTATGATCGCAGCCTTAGGTTTGTCATTGAAGCCAGAACAGATTACTTGTGAACATATGGAAGCTACATCAAAACATTATTTGAAGAGAATGGGTTTATTTGATTTATTACAAATAAAATCTGGTATTGAAATAGTCGAACACGAAGCGGCAGGAAGATTTATACCTTTAACTCAGATCAAAGACAGCGCTCATTTAACCAAATTTTTAACTGAAATGATTCCATTATTACATCTTAAACCGGATCAAGTAGAACCTATTCGTTATATCATGAGTGAATTAACTAGAAATGTTTTTGAACATGCAAGAACTGATATAGGAGCAATTCTTTGCGCTCAATACTATAAAAAAAGCAATACTATTCGAATAGGAATTGTAGATAGAGGAATAGGAATTAAATCTTCAATAGGCGCTGTGTACAGAGTAACAAACGATCTTCAAGCTATCCAATTAGCATTGACTCCTGGTGTGACTGGAACTACCGATAGGATTGGAGGTACAGAATTTAATGCAGGGGCTGGTTTATTCTTTATTAAATCTATTGCTAAGGTTAATAGAGACTTTTTTGTCATATATAGTGGAAGTGGATTGTATAAATTACTAAGGGAGAGCTCCTCAAAAAGAATTCGATTACAAAGCAATCCCTTTAAAGATAAGCATTCTAAAAATGAAGATTTGCCTTATTGGCAAGGCACAGTTGTGGGAGTCGATATAAATCTAGATAATCGTGAAGAGTTTTCGTTGTTACTTGAATTAATTAGGGATACATATTCAAAATCTGTGAGAGAAAGAAAAAAAGAATTTTTTAAAAAACCTAAATTTATATGAAAGAAATAATTCTTCTACCTATAGTGGGTACATTTGCTGAAGATAAAGATAAAGCCCGGGATATTAGACTTAACAAAATAATACCTATTTTGGATGTGGAAAAACAAATTATTCTAAACTTTGAAGGAATTGAATCTGCCACTCAATCATTCATTCACGCTTTAATAAGTGATATCATCAGACAAAAAGGGAGTAAAATACTAGACAATATATACTTTAAATCATGTAATGAAAATATTCAAAAAATAATAAATATCGTTGTCGAATATATGCAAGTGTAGTCATTATCAACCAAAACGGAAAGTTGGAATATCCTTCTTTTTTCTTTCAGATCTAGAATGACTCAATAATGCTATAATAGTGCATACTATGCAAACAAACAATTTATATCAAAACACAAAAGATATTTTTTCCCAGTATGGGGTCAAAAAAGCTGCTGTTTTCGGCTCGTATGCTCGTGGTGATAATAAAGATGATAGTGATATTGATATTCTAGTTCAGCTAGGAAAATCTATGAGCTCCTGAGTTTCCCACTTTTTCATTCCAAAATTAAATAGGTGTTTTGACAGTATATTTGTTGTTAAAAA
>MFNK01000005.1:0-473 GCA_001782045.1 Candidatus Levybacteria bacterium RIFCSPHIGHO2_01_FULL_36_15b
TGTGTAATTGTTGTTATATTTTTCTCCAAATAAATATTCACCTGTTTGCCCTAAATGAAGATATGTAAGTTCTATGTAATCAGCAACTTCTCCTAGTATTGCCTCAGTTCCTGGGATTCTTTTAGAAAGAGTGTCTGAATATTTCTTTACTATTTCAAGCTGCTGTTCCAGAGTCTTATTGTTGGAGTCTGGGATGAAAAATTCATCTGGGTCAGTTTTCATTGCAACTTCGGAAATTCTTGATTTTAAAGCTTCGAAAGAAGAGTCTTCATTGTGCCAGGTTGACCAGAATTTAAAGCCTTTAGCTTTAAGAGTTTGAATTGATTCTCCAGTGAGAGTATATATTTGATATCCTTCTTCTTCGAGTAATCTTCTCTGTTCTGAAGTGAATGTACCTTCCTCCCCTGTTTCGGGTGCTTGAAGCTCTACATCTTCAGCAAGAAGCTCTTCTGCAGTCTTATGCGTTGGTTTAC
>MFNK01000005.1:488-8803 GCA_001782045.1 Candidatus Levybacteria bacterium RIFCSPHIGHO2_01_FULL_36_15b
GATCTAGATCTGCAACTTGGTTTGACCTTAGAAAATCATCTTTTTTAGACTCGCTCATATGGGTATTATAACACTTACTGGGCAGTTATCTTATCTTTTATTTTATCAAATGTTACCTGTCCCACAATTTTCTTCTCTAAAAGCTCATTTATCGAAGAATAAGGCCTGTTTGAAATAATTTTTTCCGATGTTACAGGGCCAACTCCCGGCAAGGAATCTAACTGACTTTGTGAAGCGGAATTAATATTTATAAGAGCGGTTAAATTACCTTCTACGCCCTGAATTACAGTAAAAGTTCCTGTTTCACCCTGCTTTGGAATATAAATCTTCTGTCCGTCAACAAGTTTTGAAGCTAAATTAAGATTTTTCTGCATCCATTCTCTGTCAGCCTGTTCTGAAGCACCGCCCGCTGCAATAAGAGCATCTTGAAGCAAAGAACCAGGCTTGAGCTTGTAGACACCCGGATTTACGACAGCTCCTTCTATATCTACTGCTGCTTGCGCGGTTTCCTGGCTTGAAGTGTCTGTTTCAAATGTTACTTCGGGAGAAGCGGAATTTCCCAAGAAAGATATCATACCATATACAAAGAATATCAAAGCAAGCAAAGCAAGAATTACCGGCAGCCAGTGCTTTCTTAGGGCAGATATCAAATTTTCTTGGAAACTTTCCATCTGCTATACAACAAAGTTTAGTATTTTACCTGGCACGTAAATAGTGTTTTTCACGCCATTTTGAATGTATTTCTTGATCTTTTCACTATTTTTAGTCTCATTTTCGACAAAACTTTGATCTTTTATTTTTGAACTATCAATTTCTATTGTATCTCTTATTTTCCCGTTTACTTGAATTATAATTTGAACCGTTTCACGCACTGTAAATTTAGCTTGATATAATGGGAAATTCTCTAAATGAATTGAGTTAGCACTTGGATTAATAGAATGCCAAACTTCCTCTGTTATATGGGGTGCAAATGGCGCCAAAAGTTTTAACAATGTTTCGTATTCAAGCCTGTAAACATCTTTTTTTGAGCTTAAAAAGTTTAACCATATCATTAAAGCCGATACTGCAGTATTAAAATTTAAAGTATCAAGATCATCGCCCACTTTTTTAATCGCAGAGTGCATCTGATAGAACTCTTCCGAACTCATGTTTTCAGATTTGAGATTTGATTTATGATCTTTTATCTTATTTTGCAGATCCCAAACCCGTTTTAAAAACTTGTAAACGCCTGAAATTGCGCTGTCAGACCAAGGAGCGGTTGCTGTATAGGGCATCATAAAGCAGATGTATAGCCTAACCGTGTCTGCTCCATATTCTTTTACAAAATCATCAGGATTTACTACATTATCCCGGGATTTGCTCATTCTTACACCATCCGGACCCAAAATTACTCCGTGCTGGGCTCGTTTTTGTGCAAATTCATCAAAATTAACTAATCCCAAATCTTTGAAAAACTTTGTGAAAAATCGAGCGTATAAGGTATGACCCAAAGTGTGCTCTGATCCCCCGAAATATATGTCTATTGGCATAAGCTCTTTTATTTTGAGCTCGTCGAAGGGTCCTTTTTCATAGTTTGGCGAGCAATATCTGTAGTAATACCATGCGCTGTCAAAAAAAGTATCTAGAGTTTCTGCATCTCTTTTTGCAGGTGCTTCGCATTTAGGACATTTAACATTAAGCCACGCTTCGTCCGAGGCTAAAGGCGGTTTCCCTTTTGGGGTAAAATCAACTTTGTAAGGAAGTTCAACTGGTAAATCTTCAAGTGGTACGGGCACAACTGCGCACTTTTCACAATGAATCATAGGCACAGGTGTTCCCCAGTAACGCTGACGTGAAACCGACCAATCACGAAGGTGATAATTTACTGTTTTTTTACCTTCCGGTTTAGCTTTAAAGTCGGTTTTAAGAATTGAAAGGTTGAATTTTTCGGCAAATTCCCTATCCCGTTCGTCTGCAAAAGGAACGGCCATAATAGCACCGCTTCCGTAGCCTGCTAAAACATAGTCGGAAATCCAGATCGGAATATTTTTGCCCGTAACCGGATTTTTAGCCTCAAATCCACTGAATACTCCAGATTTTGTTCTGTCTTCTTTGCGCTCCATTTCTGTTTTTTTCGAAGCTTCTTCGATATATGTTTGAACTCGTTTTTCTTTGATTTCTTTGTTCAATGGATGCTCCGGCGCAATAACAAGAAACGAAACCCCATCCGTTGTTTCCGGCCGTGTTGTGAAAACTTCGAGCTCCCTAATTCTAAATTCAGAATTCTGAATTCTGAATTTAATTAGCATTCCTTCTTTTTTACCTATCCAGTTATTCTGGCCTTCTTTAACTTCTTTTGGCCAGTCCAAAGAGGTATTTTCGGGCCATATTAGCCTATCCGCATACTCTGTTATTTTTAGACACCACTGCTCTACCTCTTTTTGAATTACTTCAGCTCCACATCTCCAACATTTTCCCTGCTCAATGTGCTCATTTGCCAGTACCGTTTGATCGACAGGACACCAGTTCGACAAAGCTTTACCTCTATAAGCCAGACCTTTTTCGTACATTTTAATAAAAATCCACTGATTCCATCTGTAATACTCCGGATCGCTGGTTATAACTTCGCTTCCCCAGTCAATCATCGTTCCCATTGTTTCAAACTGTTTTTTCATGGTTTCTATATTTTTATAAGTCCAATCTTTGGGGTGGATTCCCCTTTTTATTGCAGCGTTTTCTGCAGGAAGTCCAAAAGAATCAAAGCCGTTGGGGTAAAAAACATTAAAACCGCTCATTCTTTTATATCTTGCGTGGGCATCAGGCGGCGTAAATGCAAACCAATGACCCAAATGTAAATCCCCGGAAGGATAAGGAAGTTCAACTAAATTGTAGTATTTTTTCTTTTTTTGATCTTTTTTAAATTTATAAATTCCGTTCTTTTCCCAATATTCTTGCCATTTGGGCTCGATTTCTTTGGCAAAGTACTTATTCATAAGCTAAATATAGCATAGATTAGTAGTATTTTGCTCTAAAAGGAACAATAAGAGGAGCAGCAAAAACTATATCTCCTCTTTTATAATCTAGCCCACTTGATAAAACATGAATACCAGAAGGATCTCTCGCACCCACTGCTAAGGCTGATCTGCCATTTCTGTAATGATCAATTTTGCTTTCTGTAATAGTGTAGTAATAACCGTATTTTGCTCCAAATAAGCTTAAATTTATTAATGCGAGTTCTAAATAGTCAGCAAGGTTTCCTAAAATTGATTGTACGCCTCTTAAGCCAAGCGGAATAACTACTTCATTTTCGTAAGCGTGGACCATTCCAGATTGTTTAAAATAATTCTTACTGCCACTGTCTGGTATGAAAAATCCAGTCTTATTGGTTTTAATGGCAACCTCCCCTTGCATAGATTTAATGGTATTTATCTCATTCATATTTTCTGACAAGCCATGAAACTCAATAGGAATCTTATCTATAATTTCTTCTACTGTTCGGCCTCTAAGCTCAAATCTTTTGAATTTATTTTCTGCAAGTATTTTTGTCTGTTCGTTGTTGAAGAATCCTTCTTTAACTTTTTCAACCTTGGTTGAATTTTCATCCGCGGATTGCAAACGTTCTCTTGCAGCCTCTGTTTTAGTCTTTCCACGAACATTATACGGATCCAAATCCGCTACTTCGTCTGCTCGTAAAATTTCTTGTTTAAATTGTTCTGTCATATTAAAATACTCGCGGGATAATCAAAGGAGTTATAGCAGAGTTTCCACTATGAATTTCTGACTCAATGTCAAAAATAAGCTCATCTTCTCTCATAAAAAAATAAGCTCTGTAACTTTCATTTGGTTCTGTACTGGTTCTAATTTGAATATCAAAATCCCCTCCCGTCGCATTAAAAATTTCTGGATCCTGATAAAAAAGCTCTGCATAATCTTGTGCTCGTCCTATTACAGCTTTTATTTCTTCTCCATCTTCACTCAAGCTTTCTCTGATTTTTCTTTCGAACTTAATCAATTCCCTAACTTGCTCGTCATATCTGCTGAAACCTGCAAAATGCTTATTGGCAATTGCAACTTCGCTGCTATAACTTCTATTAAAATCTATTTTAGAATCATCCCATGCCCAGCTTATTTTTGCTCCCTTTTCGACTAAAGAGCCTAAAGTTTCTCCATGTAGAGTAAAAATTCTATATTCTAGCTCCTGAAGTTTGTCTTTTTGTTGATTAGTAAATCTATCAATTTGTGAGTTTGATTCAGGAGTAAGCAATTCTTTTGCTTGATCTTGAGTTTTCAAACCACGAACATTGTACGGGTCTAAATCCGCTACTTCGTCTGCTCTAAGGTTGAACTCTTTCATTTGCCGGATTATAGCACCTTGAACTTTTAAATCAAATTGCATACGATTAATATGTATGAAACTCGCTGTCCAATCCGCTATACTTGCCCTTTCTTTCGGAGTAGTATATGTTTGGCAAAATTCCCCTCTTAAAGAATACACCGTACAGCTTTTAGGTCTTTTTATAGCTTTATATTTAATAATTGTTGCAAAAAAGAAAGGTAAAGCTTTCCTGCAGCTGGGTCAGGAAGGCGGCATTGGTATTTTTATACTGAATACTCTTGTTTTTCTTTTAATTTTTGCAACAGGCGGACTGGATAGTGCCTTGTTTTTTATTCTTTATTTCATAGCTTTTGGTATCGCTTTTGTATTTGACCCACTATGTGTAATTGTGTTTATTGCCGGATCAATTTTAATTTTTGCACCACATGTAAATACAGGTGATTTTACCGCAAATATACTAAAAATAGCTTCTGTTGCTCTTGTTTCACCTCTTGCTTTTTTCTTTGGAAAAGAATATCAAAAATCAGATTCTCAGGATGAAAAAATAAACGCAATTGAAGAGAGGGCAAAAGAAGCATCCGACTCTATTTCTAAAGACGTCGAAGAAGTAATTGAGGATGAAAAAGAAATATTAAAACAAGAAGACTTGGATAAGCTAAATGACATTTTGGAAGAAACAGAAGACCTCAGAGCCGAAAGCTCTGAAAAGTCTAATGGCTAATGATTTATGGTTAATAGCTGGAATGCAAGATTTGGAATTTTCGAAAGGATACTCGAGCTAAAAGAAAAAACTCCCGAATTAAATGAGATTTTATGAACAGTATGAAGAATCGGAGCAAAAACGAGACTAGCGAGCGTAGGCTTGCAGAAAATTATAAAGCGAGTTGTCCATCCTTGAGGCTTGTGGCTGTAGTTTTGGCACTATGGCTATATACTACTTTAATGCTATTTAGTGTATCAGAAGTTTGGGGACAAACGATGAAAAACAGTGATTATATTCTTCAGATGGGAAATCTAAACAGCATTGCCGGAAAACCTACAGGATCGGGATACAAATTGGGATTTACATCAGGACAGACTCCCAACAACCTTTTTTCAGGTGCAAATTATAAAGTAAGAGCTGGATTTCAATATATAAGCAGCATTATTTATTTTAGGTTTGCAATTTCCAATACGTTTATAGATTTTGGAATTATCAGTCCTACCTCACCGGTTACAAGAACAAATCTTTTAACGATTTCCAATGGCTCTGCTTACGGATATCAAGTTACAGTTTCTCAAAATCATAATTTAAGAGTTGATGCAAGCGGGTTTGAAATTCCGGCAACTACTTGCGACAGCGGAACCTGCACATCAACAACTTCTGATGCATGGACAAGCTCCTTAACATACGGACTTGGATACAGATGCGACAACATATCGGGAACTGATTGCGCAAGCGGATTCACAACTTCAACTTACTATAAATCATTTATTGCGTCTCCCTCTGCGGTTGCGGTTATGAGTTCTGCTAATGTAGGGAGAAACAGAAAAGCACAAATAACATACAAGGTTAACGTAGCCGGAACCCAACCTGCAGGACTATATACAAATATACTTAACTATATAGCAATACCAGCATATTAATATGAAAAAATTGACTATTATCTTTTTATTTGCATGCCTTATGTTGTTGGGTTTTCATAATAAGGCTTTTGCGCAATCGGCTAACTTAGGAATTTTCCCTCCAATTATGCAGATCGAAACAACTCCGCCGGCTGAGGTTAAGTCTAAATTTTATCTTCAAAATGACGGGGATGGAATGCTTAACTTGAATATCGAAATAAAAGCATTTAAGCCATCGAGTTCAAATGACGGACAAATTGAAATTTTAGATAATTTTGAAGATTTCCCCGACCCGCTGTTTATAAATAGGATTAAAATAAAAGATAAAGGAGTTGTTATAAAGTCATTAACCCTTTCTCCAAAGCAAAGAAAAGAACTAGATTTTGAAATTACAATTCCCCCTAATGAAGCTAAAGGAGATTATTATTTTACCCTTTTCTTTGTTAATGTACCAAGTACTAATATTTCTACGAATTCAACCTTAACTTCCGCAGGAGTTGCTATGAATGTGCTCTTAAGCGTAGGCCCAAAGGGAGAAACTAAGGGCTTTATAGATAAATTTAGCGCTCCACTTTTTGTAGATAGCGGTCCTGTTCCATTTACTGTGCAGATTGAAAATCAAAGCGATCATTTCGTAAGTGCAAAAGGATCAATTGTTATTGAAAATATATTTGGACAAAAGGTAGGAAAGATAGATTTGCTTCCCGTTAATATTTTATCCAGCTCACAAAGATTAATACCGGATAGCAAAAATGCGGACCTAAACGCTAAAGCTTATCCCTACCCCGTTGCAATTTGGCCTGAGAAATTCTTAATTGGCCCCTATAAAGCGACTTTGACCCTAGGTTTTTCAGATTCAGAGCAAAAATTTAGTCGCACAATTTCTTTTTTTGCATTTCCAGCAACTTATTTAATCGGAATTTTAGCAGCTTTAGGCATTGTAACTTTTATAATTTTGCGCATTAGAAAAAAGATAGATTAATGGCCTCAATTTACCACTTGACTAAAGCATGATATAAGATGCATATTATTATTGAGTGTACATTTATGGAATTTTCTAAGAGACTGACTATTGCCTCAATTTTGTTGTTATGCCTCTTTCTTGTTTTCACGGCAAAATCTTACGCAGCTAGTCTTGCCAATACATCTGATACGCTAACTACTTCAAGACCCTCTGCTTCTGCTCCACTTTCGGCAGATCAGGCCGCAAATGCGACTCAAGTTACAGTAATAGATTTGCCTACCACAGTTTACAATTCAGCACTCTGGATCGCTTCGGATAGTGCGGTTTTACTAAACGATACAGGCCAGACCCTAAGCACGGCAACTGTTGCATCTATGTCTGCTGCAAATACCCCATCTTCAAACGTAAGGACGGTTTTCTTTACAGGACAAGTATCAAATACCCACCATGCCGGAACAACAATATACACATCAATAACTGCAACCCATATAATTAAATTTACCACTGTGAACCCGATTCCAAGTGGCGGAAAAATACAAATAACCTTTCCCGGTTCAGCAGACAACAGCGCATCCCCCTCTGCAACAACTTTTGCATTTAATAACTTGGGTACTTCTGCAGTAATTTGTAATCCAACAACAGCATGCTCAGGAGGCGTTAGCGTAAGCGCGCCATCCATTACTGTTACAACAGGCGCCGCTATTGGAAATTCGAGTCCAGCCACCGTATATTTAGCAATCGGCTGCACCGGAACTGTTTCGGCAAGCGGAATCTGTTCTACTTATGCTCCGGCTCTTATAAATCCTGTTAAAGCAGGAGTAACCTCAGGAACTGCTACTACATGGAAAGTAACTGTAACAACTAAAAATGCAAGCGATGTGGAATTAGATACTTCTAGTATTAAAATTGGAACAGTTGAAGCTGTTCAGGTACAAGGAACAGTTGAGCCATCCTTAACGTTTACAATAACAGGCCTTGCCAACGGAACCAATATAACTACGCAAAACGCAAGCTGTACAGGAGGAGATGTTACTAATCCGGGAGTTGGACTTGATGCTACTTCGACATTCGTTAATTTAGGCTCTTTGGGAAATGGTGTAATAAATATATCTGCACAAGAGCTTTCTGTTTCAACAAATGGAGCATACGGGTATTCTATTACTGCGACTTCATCCGGAAGATTTATCAATCCATCAACCGGCTTTTTCCTTACCGATAATATGAGCTCAACCGGATTAACTGCGGTTGATACTCCTGCTCCAATTGTCTTTCTTGCTACAGGCAATGCATTTTTTGGAATTCATCCTTGCGGAGCAGATGTAACTACCGCAACTTGGGCAAATGCAGCTACAGCTTTTGGAAGCGGAGCTAAATACTCAAATCCATTTAATACAGGGGTAAACGGATACTATGCCAATATTGCAAATTATG
>MFNK01000006.1 GCA_001782045.1 Candidatus Levybacteria bacterium RIFCSPHIGHO2_01_FULL_36_15b
AGAGGCAATGTGTTCCTTGTCTGTTTCGGTGATATCGCTCTTTGTAGCAGTCCAAGATGCCCCTCCGTCCCAAGAAAGCTCAATGTCAAGACTATTAGTTCCACCATCCGAATCTAAGTACCAGTCCGTTCTCACCTCAATGCCGTTGACAACAGCATCGGTGGGAATTTCAAAGTAATAATCTCTGAAGACATGTCGGTCACCGGCACCGTTTATGTTGCTGGCTACTCCTCCCCCGTCACTTAATGCATTGATGGGATTGCTTTCGAATCCGTCGTTATCTCCTCCTATACCGCTTGCTGAATCGGTTGGGGAATTATACTTGGTTGGCTGATCATCGGGCGCTGCAAAATCAACAACCAGTTGCGGCCGTCTTAGTTCATTCCCGTCTTCACTGGAGCGGAACTTTCCTTCACGGTTGGTTGAAGAATCCTCGCTAGAGTCGCGAATCATCCACCCGTAGTTTGTCAAATCACCATTTACAATACCTTGAACATCACTCGTCACATCCCACTCGAGCCAGACATTGTTGTCATCTCCGCTTGCTACATCATCGGACACCCCGGCATTGGCAGGTTGAGGGTCCCAATCAAGTGAGTCCTCTGTCCAAGTGTCGGTTATTCTATAGACTTGGTAGGTTCGCGAAGCACTAGGAGCATCTTTGAGAAAAAGCCTGAGAGTCGCTTTGGTTACTTCTGAACCGCTGGCAACAGAGGAAACATCAAACTTAACAAAAGCCCGTCTGTTATCGTTACCACTTTTACTGCGTACTATTAATTCGTCATCTGCCCCTTTATTACTAGTTGGACTGTTTTGATCGACCCAGGTATCGTCAATTGCCGAAAGCGTACCGTTTGCAATATCGTCGGTTGCGTCTCCACTGTCATCTCCATCCGTATCGTTGACAAGGACAAAAACCGTAAAATGGTTTAATCCATTGATAGTTATCGTTTCGTTAGCGATTTCTTTAGGCTCGCCAAGAGTTTGAGCGTTATCAAGTTCATCAGTTGACTCGGCTGATTTAACAGCTACCTCATCTTTATTGACATTTTGTGGAAGAGGCAGCGTTAAGTCATATTCAAACGTGCCGTCTGCCATTGGTGAAGTAAACTCATAAGCGGTATCTGAAAGCGCCGAAAGTTCATCCTGCTGATCAGCAGACAGCTTAATTTCTCTAATGCTCAACTTATCGGAAGCTTCCGGCAGTTTAGTGAAGGTAATTTTCACCTTGTCATTTTGGGGAGCAGTATATGTTTGTCCAAGAACTACGTTATTTATAGTGGTTGCTTTGCCATCGCTTCCTGTCTGCCAGACTGCCGGTGTAAGCTGTGCGCTGGTTTCTGATTCCGGCTGATTGTTTAAGGAGTTGTTATCCGAACTTGTTGGAGGAGATAAGTTATCGACAGTAGGTGTATCAGTTACAGTTGGTGCATCCTGTAGTGGAATTATTATAGGCTCATTTGGTGTATCGGTTGGCGTTGCAGTTGGTGTTTCTGTTGCTTGAGTTTCATCCGGCGCTGGCGTTGGAGTTATTGAATCGGCAGGTGTATCTGTAGGACTTGGAGTAATAGTATCCTCTGTTACTTCCTGCGCATACGAATTTTGAGGTGATAAAACCACAAAAGGAGCAATCGATTGGGCAAGAAGCGATAATATCGAAATAAATACAATGACTCCTCTTAAAAAATGTTTTTTCACTAAAACGCTAAATTAGTAAACCTACGTAATTTAGATGCCGCGATAATACTCTTAATTTAGGTAAAATGCAATAACCTATAGTAATTGGTAAATTTGACAATATTATAGGTGTTTGTTAATATTTTTGCATATGAAAATTAAGATTATTACGTCTTTAATTTTTATTTTTTCACTTGCACTTCTCGTAACTCCTGTTTTAGCTGAAAAAAATAACCCTGACAATATATCCGTTGTAAGGAGAGCTGACGCCCAAGAACGTGTTGAAGAAAAAATCCAAGCTGTAAGAGAAAATACCAAGTTAAGACTTGAAGGTGCTAAATTAAGAACTTGCCAGGTAAGAGAAGATGCGGTTAATAAAAGGATAAATAACTTAGTAAGGTTGACTGAAAATATGGAGACTAAATTTTCCAGCATTTCGGCAAGAGTAATAGAATATTATGAAACTAAGGTTTTACCAGATAAAAGTCTTTCAAATTATCAGGAATTAATAGACGAAATAGCTACCAAAAAAGCTGCAGTGGATTCGGCCCTTGACTCTGCGCAGTCATCTGTGGGCAGCTTTTCCTGCGAATCAGATGACCCAAAAAATATGTATACAACCTTCAGGGAAAATATGCAGACAGTTAAAAACGCGCTAAAAGAATACAGAACGTCAATAAAGAATTTAATAGTTGCGATTAGAACTTTAAACTCAGAGGAGGAATCAGAGTAATATGAAACCAAATTTTCTAACTTTAATTTTAACGGGAGTCGTTGTTTTTGTAGTTTTAGTTGGCGCGTATCTGTTTTTAAGTAAAGGAAGCACATATGCTCCGACTATTCAAGAAACTACTATTTCGGAAATAAAAAACGATGAGGAGTTGAGTAAAGCAAACGATGCTTTAGACACTTCAGATTTAGATGAAGTAGATTCTTCCTTAAACCAACTTGATTCAGATTTATCAAACTTCTAATTAAAATACCTCTAGAATATTTGGGGCAAATATAGCAACTGAGAATAATACTGCAGCAATTGAAATTGCTATTAGTGTAACGATCAGTAAAATATTTATGAATTTTCCATTTGCATAATCGCCCAGTAATTTTTTGTCGTTTGAAAGAATATATAAAAACACAAAAATTGGAAGAAGAAGAATAGCGTTTACTACTTGTGTAGCAACTAAAATATTAATTAAGGGAAAAAAGGGAATTGCTACCATTCCTGCCCCAATAATTAAAAGAATTGCAATTAGAGTATAAAACTTAGGCGCTTGTCTATAGCTAAAGTTTAGTCCTGATTCAGCACCGAACGCCTGTGTTATAACATAGGCGGTAGTTAAAGGAACGACCAGGGCTCCAAACAATGACGCATTTAAGAATCCAAGTCCAAATATTGCCGCAGCAGCTTGCCCGACAAGGGGTTTTAGAGCCAAAGCAGCATCTTTTGCATCGTCTATTCTTATTCCTTGAGTATAAAGCGTTGCCGCAGTAGCAACTATTATAAAAAAAGCAAAAAAATTAGTTAAAAAACTCCCCAAAAAAACATCTCCGCGCTCAATCTTTAAGTCTTCTTTAGACAACTTTTTATCTACAACATAATCTTGTATAAAAAACTGTCCCCAGGGAGTAATTGTCGTTCCGATAAGTGCAATCATAGTTAGAAGAAAAGCGCCTTGTAACTCAAGATGGGGAACCACAAGGCTTTTTAATGCCAAGGTAAAATCTGGTCTAGCGTTAAAGGCAGATAAAATATAAGCTATGTAAAAAAACGAGAGAAGCAGAAAAAGCCTTTCGATTTTTTTAAAATTACCTTTGGTTATTACTATATATATTAATACTGCGGCAATAGGTACGGATACAATTCTTGGAATATGAAAAATCTCCAAAGATGCAGCAACACCCGCAAATTCAGCTGCAATAGTTCCTAAATTAGCAAAGAAAAGTATAATCATGACAAATGCTGTCCATTTCACGCCAAACTTTTCTCTTATTAGTGCTCCTAACCCTTTTCCTGTAACCAGACCCATTCTTGCGCCTATTTCTTGTGTTACAGCAAGGGAAAAAGTGGATAAAAACAAAACCCACAAAAGAGAATATCCAAAATGAGCTCCCGCAATTGAATAGTTAGTAATCCCCGCAGCATCGTTATCTACGTTGCCGGCTATTATCCCGGGTCCTATAATTGCAAGAATTGGAATAAGTACTAGTAATTTTCTTTTAAATAAATTCATCATTTCTTGTTTGTTCCTCTATTTTTTCTAAAATTGTATCTATTTTTACTATTCCTATTGGTCTTTTTTCTTTGTCCAATACTGGCAAAGTTCTTAAATTATACTTAGTAAATAAAGTTATTAATTCCTTAATTTCTACTTCCGGATATGCAAATTTCCTATCCGTTACGATATCTTTTAAGTAAGAAAGTGAGTCACTGTCCAATAAGTCTTTTATATAAATCATGCCTACGTACTTTTCTTTTCCATTCGTTATAACTATCGTTTCCGGTTTAGGCGAGAAATTATAAAGCCGGTTATATACCTCTTTTACGGTTAGGTTTCCGTCGAACTTCCAAAACGTAGTACGCATAATTCCTCCTGCTTTTTCAGAGCCAAAGTCGAGCAGTCTTTCTACTTTTTTGGCTCTTTCTTTTCCCATGAGTTTTAATATTTCTCTTAATCTTAGTGGGTTTACCTGATAGAAGATTTCTGCAATTGTAGAGGAGTGCATTTTAGCAACAATTTGTCCCAAAACGCCTTCTTTTAACTCTTCTAAAATTGCTCCTTGTGTTCTTTCGTCTGTTTCCTCAATTGCTTTCGCTGCCCTTGTTGCTTCTAAGCTTTCAACAATAGACATTCTTTCTCTAGCTCCTAAATTTTCAAGTATATCTGCAAGTTCTCCCGGGTGCATTTTATTTAGTCTATTTTGAGAAAGACTTATTTTTATACTACCCGTACTGTAATCAAAAGTTTCAATCATCTGCCAGGGGATAATTTTGGGCGTAGTCCTTAAAAATTTATCCAAATAAAGTCGGCGTAAAATTCCCGATGCGCCAATATCTATTCCAATAACCTTTAATTCGCCATTTGCTTCCAAAACTACATCATTTACTCTAACCAGTTTTTTATCGTCGACATCTATTACCTGTTTGTCCAAAAGATCTTCGTTTAGGTAAAAATCTTTTTCATCATAAGGCAACACAGGAAGTTTAGTAGAGGTTAAAATGACCTTATTATCCTTAAATATTACTGCCGAAGGAGAAATAGTCAGTTTTTTGCCATTTTTTTTTACGACAATTTTGGAAACAGATGGTTTAGGAGAGCTTTCAAGTACAGCAAAATCAACCATCTTGCCATATATTTTCCCTTGCGAGTAAAGGTTTTTATTAAGTAATTGACTTAGGTATACCATATTAATTTAATTCTAGTTTCGTTATATAATTAGTGTCAACCCTGTAAAATGGCATGAGCCAATTTGCGTAGGGCAAATTATTTAATAGGGTCAACCCGTAATATAAAGCACTTGACATTCTAGCAAATGATGTGATAGAGTGCTAATACAAAAAGATGCAAAGAGTTGTTCCAATAATTCCGATTAGAGACGGAATAATTTTCCCCTATACAGATTCAGTTTTGACCTTTGGCAGGCCAAAAAGCCTTGCTGCGCTTGAATATTCTTTTGCGCAAGAGCGAATTGTCGGATTTGTTTTGCAGAAGAATGCAAAACTTAACGAACCCTCTTCAACAGATCTTTATACCGTCGGAACATTATCACATATTGAACGGATGATTAAAAGCGAAGGAGAGATTAATGCTCAGGTAAAAGGTTTGTCAAGAATAAGAATTTTGGAATATTTACAGGATGCTCCGTATTTGATGGCAAGAATAGAAGAAGTTGAAGATACGTTCGAGGACACCCCTGAAATAAAAGCATTAACAAACCATTTAATAACTGAATTTAGAAAAGCTGTAAATTTGGGTAAATTTGTCGATTTTCTCGTTTTTATGAATGTAATGTCTGACAATAATGCTTCACAGCTTGCAGATTTAGTTGCTTCCGTTTTAGACCTAAAACCTTCCGAAAAACAGGAAATTTTAGAGGAGGTAAATGTTAAGAGAAGACTGGAAAAGATAATAGGGATACTTGCTAAAGAAATAAAAGTACTAGAGCTTGAAAAAAAGATTGCCAGTAAAACACAGGAAAGATTTGAAAAAGGCGCAAGAGAAGTAATGCTTAGAGAAAGGCTTAAGACTATAGAAAAAGAGCTCGGTGAAAATGAAGAAGACGGCGAGATTAGAGAACTGTACACGAAATTAAAAGAGGCAAAAATGCCCGAAGATATTGAGGAAAAGGCAAAAAAAGAAATAAAAAAACTCTCCCAGATGAATCAATTTAATCCGGAGTCTGCATACATAAGGAATTATTTAGATTGGCTGCTTTCGCTTCCTTGGTCGCTAGAAAGTAAAAACAATTTGGATATAAAACTCGCAGAAAAAATACTGGACGAAGATCATTATGGACTTGAAAAAGTAAAAGAAAGAATTACAGAGTATTTGGCGGTTCACAAGCTATCGGGTAAAATGAAGGGGCCAATTTTGTGTTTCGCAGGCCCTCCCGGAGTAGGTAAAACTTCAATTGGAAAATCAATAGCAAGAGCTCTTGGACGCGAGTTTGTAAAAGTTTCTTTAGGTGGAATAAGAGATGAGGCTGAAATAAGAGGACACAGAAGAACCTATGTAGGAGCGCTTCCTGGGCGAATAATTCAGGGAATTAAAGATGCTAAAACAAGAAATCCGGTATTTATGCTGGATGAAATTGATAAAGTTGGAGCTGATTTTAGAGGCGACCCTTCTTCTGCGCTTCTTGAAGCGCTTGATCCGGAGCAAAATCATGCATTCTCTGACCATTATTTGGAAGTTCCATTCGATTTGTCGGACGTTATGTTTGTTACTACCGCAAATATTCTAGATACTATCCCACCTGCTTTGCGGGATAGGCTGGAAGTAATTAATTTTGCCGGATACACCCAAGAAGAAAAGTTTAAAATAGTTAAAGACTTTCTTCTTAAAAAACAGATGGAAGCACATGGTCTAAAACCTGCGGATATAGAGATAACAGATAAGGCAATTAGATTTGTGACAGAGCATTATACAAGAGAAGCAGGAGTAAGAAGCTTAGAACGTCAAATTGCTGCAATATTTAGGAAAGTGGCTAAACAAGTTGCGGAAGGAAAAAAGAAAAAAATCATAATAACCGACAAAAATGTTCCAAAGTTTTTGGGACCAATTAAAATAAGCTCGACTCTTATCGAGAAAAAAGATGATATCGGTATGTCAACAGGATTAGCCTGGACTGAAGCAGGCGGAGACGTACTATTTATTGAAGTTGCATTAATGCCAGGTAAGGGTAATTTAATTCTTACAGGCCAACTTGGTGAAGTTATGAAGGAATCGTGCCAGGCTGCTATGAGTTACATTAGAGCAAGAGCTAAAGCGTTGGGTTTGGACGAAAAGTTTTATCAGAAACTTGATATTCATGTTCATGTACCAGAAGGTGCTGTTCCTAAAGATGGTCCATCAGCTGGTATTGCTATAACAACAGCAATTACATCAGCGTTGACAAAAATTCCCGTAAATAGAAAAGTCGGTATGACCGGTGAAGTAACTTTAAGAGGCAGGGCACTGGAAATTGGCGGAGTAAAGGAAAAAGTAATAGCAGCTCACAGAGCAGGCTTAAAAACTGTAATACTTCCAAAAGATAATAAGAAAGATTTAGAAGATGTTCCAAAGGAAGTAATAAAAGATCTAAGCTTTAAATTCGTTTCCCATATGGACGAAGTTTTAGAAGTAGCTTTAACTAGGCATGTACAAAGAGTACAAGAGCATTTTCACCGTCCTATTTTACACGCATCTCCACCGCAGGTCGACTAGCATTTGTACCGCCAGCGCCTTTTATTTTGAATCGCTCCTAGATCATTTTCAGAGATTAATGGAAGTTTATCAAGGTTTAGAAAAAGATAATGAATTTTAATCTTGTCGCAGAACTCAAGAACTACGACGCAGATTGACAATTCAGTATAAAGTGATATTATTCGTAATATTATGGCAGGAGAACGACCAACGGCAGGTTCCGCAGGAGTAGACGCAAAGACTGCACAAAGCCCTGTCCCTCCAGATTTTGAACAAGTGTATGCTGATTTAGAGCATTATTTCTTCCTTCAATTGCTTTCTCCTACTTACGAGTCAGTTGATTACACATTGGAGGATGGTGCAGAGCAAAGCTTGATTTTCGATATTGCTGATACGGGTATAGATGAACTACTAGATGGGTCAGAAATCCAGATTCCTATCTCTAAAACCCACGTTCCAGATAGTGGATTTATTGGACTTTCTGATACCGATCAGGGAAGGATAATAAGGTTTGGAGTTACTTTTTGGGGTAAGTCAGCCCAGCCAGATGAAAACTTTGGAATCGAACTAAATTTAACTGAAACTGATGGAACTATTGGTATTTTTGAATCAAAAACTACTCCTGATGGTACACCTCAAGGGTCAGAAGAAAGATTAAGAACAGAAAGAGCACAGCTAAGCCCAGATCAAATGCAAAAGATAGCACAAATTCTTGAAAAATACTCCCCGTCTGGTTCGATAACTCATCGGGCTACAGGACGATTCCGTAGAGCCTAGCAGATTTTAAATTCCGATACTCACGTTAAGAATAAGCCTCTTCTTGACGTTGTCCCTTAAAAAGTTTATATTTTAGCTCAGGTGTTTTAGTAGTTATTTGAAGCTAACTACGAATTAGAGGGTAGGATGTCTGCCTTCTAATTTTTTGAACATATCTAATATATCAAACTATATCATCATTTGGGGCGTTCCTTTTTATACTGTCTCATTTGTCTCATTTGAGCCTCAAAGGAGAGACACCGCTATGATGATATAATGGGTCCAGACCGGTATGCTCAGCAAGCACGTGCACCCTCAATGTTCAGATAATTTATTTTCAAACTCAATAAAAATTTGCTCCTATAGTCCTTAAGTTGTATAATTA
>MFNK01000007.1 GCA_001782045.1 Candidatus Levybacteria bacterium RIFCSPHIGHO2_01_FULL_36_15b
CAGTTCGGTCTCTATCCTGTACAATCGTTGAGATTTGAGAAGTTTCGTCCCTAGTACGAGAGGACTGGGATGAGGGAATCCCTGGTGTGCCAGTTGTTTCTGAATAAGAGCATCGCTGGGTAGCTAGATTCCCAACCGATAACCGCTGAAAGCATCTAAGTGGGAAGCGGTCTTCAAGATTAGATCTCGTGCAGTCTATAAGACTGCGGAAACCCCTGGAAGATTACCAGGTTGATAGGCGGGCGGTGTAAGTGCTGTGAAGCATTAAGCCTACCCGTACTAATGGTTTGAATATAGATTTAAAAAAGAAAATTTCTCTTCACTACTTTAAAGAGTCAAATGAAAATTTTTGCTGGTCTTTCTAGCGAAGTGGCACCACCTCTTCCCATTCCGAACAGAGAAGTGAAACGCTTCAGCGCCTACGATACTGGATATGTTCCGGGACAATAGGTCAAGGCCAGCATTTTTTGTGGTCAAAATAGTCTTGACTTAGAGATTAAATTATCCTATAATACGCATCTTATGGCAGTAGAAAGATTGGGAGAATTTTTAACTGAAGCACTTAAGGACGTGCCAAAAAATCACCCCGATTACAATTATTTAAAAAAATTAAAAACGAGTAATGATAATAGAATTAGAAAAGTAAACGACGAAAAACTGGCATTTTCTGTTCCAGAGCTTGCTGTTTCTTTTATTAAAGAAAATTTCTCGGGTGTAAATTTTGAGGAAATTAAAGAGAAGAGAAATAATTCAAACGGAATACCAATCCAGGCATTAGAAAGATCTCTTTATTTTGAAAAGCGTTTAAGTATAAATGCTATCTCTAAAATTGTTCACAGAAGATATTCAAGTGTAAGAAATGCTATAGAAAAATCTGAAGAAGATTTTAATTTATCGCTTGAAAATTGGCATAAGTCTAAAGTAAGAATTACTCCAAAAATAGACAGAGAGAAGCAAGAAAAAAAAGAAAGAGATCAAGTTTTTGCAAAAATTGCACTGGAAGTTGTTGCCAATAGTTATGATGAGACTGTTGAAGGTATTTTTTGCAAAAGTAGAAAAAAAAGATTCACTCAGCCTAGAAAAACAGCACAGTATATAATCTTTACTGGAACAGATTATTCATTGAGTGAAATTTCAGGTTTTGTAGGAAGAAGTGATCACACGACAGCTATTAATGCAATAGCAACAGTAGTAAGACGGTTGGATTATGATGAAGAGTTTAAAGAAAGATTAGAGGCGATGCAGAAAAAAATCAATGAATTAACAGAAACAGCCTTAAAACAATCTAAAGCTCAAGCTTAGGAAATATTGCATCAAATTTGCTATATTTATCTTATGTTATCTAGATTTAATCTCCGAGCTTTTCTGCCTCTAATTTTAATTCTTTCAATTGCAATATTTTTCCGCTTTGCATTTTTAGATAAAGTTCCTAACGCTATAGGTGGAGATGAAATTGTTTATGTTTTAAATTCAAAAGCGCTGTATTTAACAGGACATGACATTTTTGGCAGTTGGTCGCCAGTAAATGGGTTATTTTTCCAATATCCAAAAGGTGAAACACAGGCTGAGCTTCCATATATTTTATATTCGGCTGTTGTAGGGCCTTTGCCCTTCTCTATGCTTTCTGCAAAATTAGCTAATGCGGTTCTTGGAGTTTTGTTAGTTGTTATTATTTATCTTGTTAGCAGACAGCTTTTAGGCAAGAGTCCGGCGCTTTTTGCAGCTGGGGTTGCAGCCATTAATCCCTGGCTAATTTATATGGGTAGAACTGCATATGAAGCAATACCTGCAACTTTATTTTACTTTATTGCTCTATTTGTTCTTTTAAAGGCAAAAGGCTGGAAAATTTTGTGGTCTTTTCCATTTATTGTGCTTGCTTTCTATTCATATATAGCAACAAAAGTTATATTTATTCCGTTTGTTTTAATAACAATTCTCTACTGCTATTTGGTAATTAATAAAAAGAAATTTCTAAAACCATATTTAGTACTTTTCTTTCTTTGTTTCATGCTTGTTTTGTTATTTTTTATATCCCTTAAGCTTAATCCATCAACCTCAAGAGTCAGTGAAATTTTAACACCATCGAATAGCGCTATAGCGCAGGAAGTCGATTATTTAAGAAAAACATCAATTCAATCTCCATTTAGTAATTTGTTTACAAATAAATATACTGTCTTTACCAACATTGTTGTAACCAAAGCATTAAAGACTTTTTCTTTTGATTACCTTTTTGTTTCAGGTGATGAATTTTTTTCAATAAAGAGGCATGGTCTTTTCTACTATATTGACAGTATATTTATATTCTTAGGAGCACTTTTTTTATTCAGTAGGAAAAAATCCGTTTTCGTTTTATTGTCATCTCTTGCAGTGGCAGGAATAATTCCAATGGTAATACATACTGCCAAAATTGATATCTTTTCAATTCACGCTTCACTTACTTATCCTTTTCTTATTATTTTATCCGGCGCTGGAATTTGGTATCTAATAGAAATTCTTAAAAGTAAAAGAGCAAAAATTATAGCAATATTAATAATTGTTTCATTATATACATTGTCCGCGGTTAATTTTCTAAACATTTATTTGTATTGGTTTCCGATTCAGGGTTATTTCGACTTTCCTGTAAGAGTTATTTCTTCATATGCACACCGTGCACCGCCTAGCCAAAAAATTACAGTATATACAACATCAGATTATGATTATTTTAAGAAATTTCTCTTTTACACAAACGGATATAATAAAAATACTGCTCAAAAAGTTACAGAAAATTTAAATAAAAAAAGTTACTCCTTAGGCAATGTTACTTTTGCTCCTTGCCAAAGACCTAAGGATCTAAAGAATAAAAATAATGTTGCATTAGTAGATATTAGATGTGGGATTGTTCCTACTGAAAATCATTTGAGCATTTCTCAATTAAAAGATGGGGGAGAAAGAATTCAAATATTTAACGATGCGTATTGTAGAGAATTTGGATTAAGACGCTATCCTTACGAAATAAAACTTTCTGATTTTGATATCGAGGGGTTATCTAATAGAGATTTTTGCAAGACTTTTATAACTTCTTTTTAGCAACTACAACGCATTGGGTAAATAAATCCTTGGGGCCAAAATAGAACTTTTCAAGCTTAAAACCGCCGTCTTTTAAAAGACTTTGAACTTGTTTTTTAGATTCAATTAATGAAATTTCATGCGGATGGAGTCTTATTTTTCTTCTTAAAATGTCATTTAGCAAAAAATGCATAGTATTTAAGAAAATTACCGAGACTCCGTATTTTGGAGGCCAAAAAAGTACAAGTTTTCCATCATCTTTTAAAATTCTTTTGTATTCTTTTAAGATTTTAAGATTTTCTGCTCCTGTAAAGTGTTCGTGAACGCCTAAGTTGTATACTCCGTCTACGCTTTTATTAAAAAGTGGAATATCAAAAATACTGGCCTTAACAGTTTTTGCTTTTTCTCCATTGTGTAGTTTATAGAGTTTTAGAGCTTCTTTAGATATATCCAAGGCTGTAATGTTATACGCTTTGACCAGATCCTTATCTACTTGTCCTGCTCCTGACCCTGCGTGAAGTAGCTGGGCTCCTTTTTCAAACTCCTTTTGTACAAAGTGATTTAGGGACCTTTTAATAATTAACGTGCGGTAAATAGATGCAATTATGCGGTAAATAGCCTGACTTGCAGTTTTTTTCTTTGCCCAATACTTGTCCCATTCCTTTTCTTCTTTTACAGCTTTGTCATTAGACACCTGCAAATTATACAAAGAGAAGATTGCCTTCGCAACGGTCAATATTGACAATATCCTAAATCTTCAATATAATCAGCTTCCTATGGCAGTAGAGCTTGAGCCACAAAGACTCAGAGCCCAAGAAGTAGCCGATTTAGATCCTTATAAAATCAGGCAGCCTCAACCTAAAGAAACTCCAAAAGCTCTCCGAAAACCAAGAGTAAAAAGAAATTCACAAAAACAGACGCCAATGGTAAAAGAGCATAGTAGAGGAATTGAAAATCTACAAAAGCAAATGATAGATTCTGTAAAAACACATATAAAGGAGCAAAGAGAACTTTGGAAATTGATTCCTGCCTTGTATTTAGAAGAGCAAGGTCGGGATGGATATAATGATGATGCTGCTTGGATTTGTGGATCCAAGCTCCTACCCATTAGCGAAGGTGGGAACTATGATTTCATCGATTTAGAAAAAGCAACAATTGTTCACTGGGATTTTCAGAAACATGTTAGATACAAGGCTAACGATAATAGCTATTTAGAATATGCCAGCAAAATGGATAAATTAGATGCAGTCGAATGGGTCGAAATGCTTTTAGAGGTGGCACAAGAACCTTATGGCAAATATATTGCTTATACTGTTGAGCATGTTGAGCAATGGAGAGAAGAGCAAAGACAGGATTATGGACTTCAAAAGCCAGACTTTGAGAAAGTAAAACAAGTTCTGGGAGATTACAAAAAAGCTCATGGAATAGCTTAATTTTCTTGCTCTAAGTTTTATATAGTGCTATACTGGGTTATCTAAAACGAAAGGAAGTATAAATGAGTGGCAAGAATAGTTCAAAGTTCAAAGTTCAAAGTTCAAAGTAAACCTCAAGCATCTAAGCCGGGTAGAGCAACTACAATGGCGGAGCTTATGCTCAAGAGTAAAACCGCATTTGTAAGTCCGCAAAAAGGCGAAATATTAGAAGGTATTATAACAAAACTTACTTCTTCTGAAATTCTTGTTGATATCGGAACAAAAAGTCAAGCTGTAGTTTTAGAAAAAGATAGAAGAATATTAAAAAGTCTTTTAGACAGCCTCAAGATCGGGGATAAAGTAGGCGTACAGGTTCTAAATCCCGAATCGGAATACGGTAACACTGTTGTATCGCTGCGGCGTTTTAACGAGGGGAAAATTTGGGAAAGACTCGAGATTTTACAAAAAAGCAAAGAAAAAATAGACGCAAAAATAGACGCAACAACCAGAGGAGGGTTTTTAGTAACTACAAATGATGGAATTTCAGGTTTTTTGCCGAATTCTCAAGTATCAATCTTGCCTCAAAACGAAAATCTGACAGGAAGACCAATCAAAATTTCCGTAATAGAATTATCCCGCCCCTTAAGAAAGATAATTTTTTCGCAAAAAGCCGCAATTGATAATGTACAGTTTGAAAATGCTGCTAAAAATTTTAAAAGAGGCGAAAAAATAGAAGCTTCAATTTCTTCAATTGCACCCTTTGGAATATTTACGATTTTAAATGGCGATTTGGAAGGATTTGTACATCTTTCGGAAATTTCCTGGGATAAATTAACAGTTGTCCCGGAAGAATATAAAGTAGGAGATAAAATTGAAGCTCAGGTCTTAGGTATTGAAAAAACCGCCAAAAGAGTTAATTTGTCAATAAAAAGGCTTACCCAAAACCCATATGAGGAAAAATTAAAAGAATTTACCCCGGATAAAAAGGTTGAGGGAACCATAACAAACGTTAATTCTTCAAGAATCACTGTCGATTTGGGAGAAGGAGTAGAAGGAATTGTAAAAAAGGAAAAAATTCCGCCTACGGTTACATTTACAGAAGGACAAACCATTGCTGCTACGGTTTTAGAAGTGGATAAAAACCAAAAAGTTATACTCTCGCCGGTTCTAAAAGAAAAACCAATTGGATACAGATAATAATTCAGAATTAGAATTCAGAATTAAGAATTGATATGAAAACGACTACGAATTTTGTCTGCCAAGAGTGCGGATACGAGAGCCCGAAATTTCTTGGAAAGTGTCCTGAATGCGGTTTATGGAACACTTTAAAAGAGTTTAGAGTTCAAACGGTAAAATCAAAAAATACTTCTCAATTTTCAGGTCTTGAATTTCAGAAAGAGGCAAAACCGAGGCTAATTAATGAAATAAAAAGAGAACAAAAAGACAGAATTTTAACCTCATTTTCCGAAGTAGACACGGTTTTAGGAGGAGGAATTGTAAACGGGAGCGTTACTCTTTTAGCAGGAGATCCTGGAATTGGAAAATCAACGCTACTTCTTCAGCTTGCTTTAAAACTTTCGGGAGTAAGCTCGATACTTTACATTTCAGGTGAAGAATCCGAACAGCAAATAAAGCTTAGAGCAGAAAGACTTTCGAAAAATCTAAAATCTTTAAATCTTTACTTAATTTCTACGACAGATACAGACTCAATTGCCCAAATAGTTTCCGATTTAAAGCCAAAATTAGTTATTATTGATTCTATTCAAACTATGCAGTCGGAAAATCTGGAAGGACTTTCCGGAAGTGTTGGGCAGATAAGGTATGCGACGGCGCAATTTATTAAAATTGCAAAAACGCTAGATATTCCCGTTATTTTAGTAGGTCATGTTACAAAAGAGGGTATGGTAGCGGGGCCAATGATTTTATCTCATATGGTTGATACGGTATTGTTTTTAGAAGGAGAGAAAAATACAGGTACAAGAGTACTTAGAAGTCTAAAAAATAGATTTGGACCGGTAGATGAAGTGGGAATTTTCTCGATGCAGGAAGAAGGAATGGTAGAAGTGAAAAACCCACAGGATTTATTTGTAGACAAAAATAAAACTTTATCAGGCTCTGTATTAACGGTAACGCTAGAAGGAAGCAGGGCGTTTCTGGTAGAAATTCAGGCATTAGCAGTATTTTCCAAATTCCCGCTCCCCAGAAGAATTGCAAGCGGAATTGATTATAAAAGATTGGAGTTAATTCTTGCGGTTTTGCAAAAGCATGCAAGAGTTGCAGTTGATGCCCAAGATGTTTATGTAAATGTGGCAGGCGGGTTTAAATTATCGGATCCTGCTTCAGATTTGGCCGTTGCCCTTGCAATCGTTTCATCAATTAAAAATATTCAAATTGGAAGCGTTGCAGCAATCGCCGAAGTGGGTCTTTTAGGGGAACTTAGGGTTCCATCATTATTGGAAAAAAGAATAAAAGAAGCAAAAAAACTTGGAATAACAAAAATTATTACACCCAAAAATTACAAAAATATTGCTCAAATAGTGTCAAGTTATAAATAATATGGCAAAAAATAATAAACCCAAGAAAAAAGTTCAGCAGCCAGAGCAGGGAATTCATTTTTCCCCTAAAATGATAGGACTTTTGGCAGAAGAAATAGCCAAAACAATGAGTCATATTCCTACATTTCGTCCAAAAAGACCGAAGGAAACAAAAAGAATAGAAAATGCAGTATTTTTAGATACGTCGGCCATTATTGACGGACGAATTTTTGATGTAATAAATCTTGGTTTATTAGCAGGTGAACTTGTGGTTTTGGAAAGCATTCTTTTGGAATTAAAACACATTGCGGATTCAAAAGACTTGGTAAAAAGAGAAAGAGGCAGAAAAGGCTTAGCTCTTTTGGAAAAGGTAAAGCGGGTAAGAACGGTCAAGTTTAGTGTTTTTTCTCATGATAGGGAAAGAGCTTTGGGCTTGGATTTGCTTAAAGAAGTTGACGAAAGGTTAATCTCTGCAGCCAAACAGAATAAAGGAAGACTTATTACGTGTGATTATAATCTGGAGAAAAAAGCAAGCATTAATGGTGTAACTGCGATAAACGTAAATACGCTTGCTAATGTATTAAAGGTCATTGCAGTTCCAGGAGAAACTTTGCATATAAAAATTCAGCATAAAGGCAAAGACATAACACAGGGAGTAGGGTATTTGGATGATGGAACTATGATAGTTGTTGAAAACGCGAGTAGTGAACTAGGAAGGGAGCTAAATGTAGTTGTTTCTAGAGTCATCCAGACTTCTGCAGGAAGAATACTTTTCTCCAAAAAACTCTAATTTTAAATTCGTATTAACTCTTGAAAGTGATTATCAAATGTTCCCAATCATTAAAAAAAGAACTATACAACTTCTTCTCCTCAATCCAATGCGTATTGTAACAATAAAAACTCAGCTGAGAAGCTTCCATGACTTGTAGAGGGCAAACCAGTTATGCTTTAGGAAGTAAATTTAGTGATCGAATGCAGATAACTAAAAAGGAGATATGATTCCCTGCCCAAGAATCATATCTCCATTATAGCTTCCAATAATTGATATGAAAATATCAAATCATATCAATCCAAACTATAAGTTTCCGCTTCAGAAAAAAATTTGACAATGCAATTTTTTTCTGTTAAAAATTGTCGATAGGTAATTAGTTTTATTTCCTGCCTAAAGGACTAATTGCCCTTTTTCCAAGAGCATTGCTTATCGTACCAAGAAGTTATCTATCCAAGTAACGAAAGCGATGCTCTTTTTTTAGCTCTCCTAGTTACAAAAGTGCTACAGGAATACTAATTCCTTTTTCTATTAACTTTCTGAATTGATCTCTGCCTTGTTTTACTAAAATTTCTTGCTTGTAATCTGCTAAAGTCCTAGTCGCCTTTTTCCTACCGGCTTTTAGAAAGTTAAAGTTCATAAGTTATCCACATTCTAGCATATCTTGTCAAGTGGTGTCAAGCCTATAGCAAAATGGTAACGAAAAACCATATAACCTGTAGTTATTTGTATATATTTTAGATTGATTTTACAATCTAAATATTTTCAACATAAAAATGTGGATAACTTCTGGAAACGAGTAATTCTGGTTTTCAAACCGATTAAATACTTTTTCGATTGCGGATTTTAAAAAGCAAAAAGGCAATTAAAATAAAGATAAGCGTAAGGCCCATCCATTCTAAGTATTGTGGCAGGAAAACAATTATGTAACTATAACTAGAGCTTTCATCTGACGATTTTGCCTCTAGCTTCCAGCCATTTGTCCAGTTGTTTACCAGTACATGTTCTTTTAATTGTTTCCCAAATAGAGCGGGTAAAAGCTTGCTCAATAGGGAATTGTTGTTGATTTCGTAAGCTATGAATCCTTTTTCAAATGATGTATTTGAAACTAAAATTTTATAGTTTTCCAACTTGCTTGCTTCAATTGAAATGTTTTGTATAGCATCATAGGGAAATGGAATAAACTCAACCGCAGAAACAAAATTTATTGCTGGAGTTTTATAAACAGACGTATTTTCAAAGTTAATATCGTATCCTATTGCGTCGTCATCTGTTGGCGGAATAACAAACAAATCTTGCCCAAAATCTTTATTTTTAGAGAGTGATGTATAAATATCACAACGCCTTGAAGTGTAGTTTGTAACGCATAGGGTAAGCGGCAGTCCAGCTTCGTTTTTGCTTTTTACCACCACAAAATAGCCAATATTATGCGGAAGGTTAGGATAAGAGTAATGATCACAGAAGCTACCTAATTTAGCTGAATATTTTACAACTCTTGTTCCATCTTGACTTAAAACTTCCTTCTTTGCTTCATCGTTTTGGTTTCCTGGCTGCGCAGGCAGGTTACAGTCATTTTCAAAGTTGTTTTGGAACAAAACTTCACTACTGCTTAATGGATCTTTAGGAAGATAAATATTTTCAAAGGATACTTTTCTTGAATTTTGACCAGTGTTTTGAAGCTCTAAGCTTTGTGTAGCCTTAGAAAAAGAGGCAAAAAAATTTGAAATTTCAAATTTATTATCCAAGTCTTCTTTTTTATCGAAAAAGAGTTTTATTGCAGTATGATTTGCGCTTTCAGGTTTTAAAACATAAAGAAAGCTAACTAAATTAGCCCCATTTGATTTTTCTATTGTTGCGTCTTTATAGTAAATGCAAGACGAAGTAGACTGGTCAAAAAGACAGCTTTTTACACTCGAATTGCCCTTGTATTCAAAGCCGAAGTTAGTTAATGTCTCGTTTTTATCATTAGGGAAAAAACCGTATGGAATAAGTACGCAAATGCTTCCAATTCCATCTATTTTTATTTTATTCCCAAAAAACTCAGCTTTGGGAGGCGCTTTTTCATCACAATTTTCAAAAAAAGGATTAATAACCCTAGAAACATCCAAAACGGGTTCGAAATTTTGACTATTATATAACGAGATAAGATTAGCAGTTGCTTTAAGAATTACTTTTCCTGCTAAAACAGGAGTATTTTCAGAGAAAGTATTTAAGTCAAATAGCTGGCTTTGATTAATAGAGAGAAACTGTCCGTTAAGAGAAAGAGTAGATTTAACCGGTGCTGATACTGCTAAATTATCAAAAACAGGGGAATCCGGATAAAAAGATAAGAAAAGAGAAGGACTTTTCTTTTCTAAAATCAAGTTTGCAGGAGTAGATGTTGCTGTTTTTAAAAAATTGCTAATATCTGTATTTGTAGCTTGGTTTATATTGAATTTAATTCTGTCATCTTCAAAAATAATATTTTTTGAAACGAGCCTGCTTTGGTTATCCACGAGTTCGCGAAAAGGGAAGTATAGGGAGTTTTGACTTTCGGTAATATAGTTGCCAAAGCTAGCGTAAGCAAAGTCTTTATAACTGGATTTTGTAGCAGGGGCGACATTTTTGGAGGTATTGATAATGGAAAGATCCGCAAAGTCTTGATTTACCTTGTAAACTTTAATATTTTTAAAGGTTTTGCGCTCTGATATAAGACCGGTTTGTTCTAAAAGCTTTTCCGATTCATCAAAAAACAGAGCTTTTTCAGGATGTGAAGGCTCAAAAACATTTTTATCTATAAATACAAATCCGACGTTGTATTTTTTTAAAACACTGCCAAGAAGCGAAGCGTCCTTTTTATACACCGCATATGATAATTCGCGATAATAAGACTCGTTAAAATTGCTCCAGCGGTCGAAATCCCTATCAAGCAGAGGCTGTGGAATCCCAAAGTACAAAAATCCTGCTCCTTGAAAACTGGGCTCGCTCTGTCCGCTCCATTTGTAATAAACCCATCCCCATTGGGACTGTATAGGAAAGTTAGAAACTCTTAAGTTTTTAGGTTGATTATTTAAATAATCAAAAAGCCGAAAATAACTTTGCGGAATATTAACTCTTACTAATTTGTTTACTAAATTACCGCTAAATGCGGGAAGAGAGTAAAAAATTAGTGCCACAGAAATAAGAACTGCCAGTATTAAATTTTTTTCCCTATCTTTTAATTTCTGGCTTAAGAAAAGCATAAAATATCCAAAAAATATTGATACAAAAAACACATGCATGTTTAAAAACTTATTTTGCGGAAATCTTAGAGCTTCTTTAAAAAACGGAAAGTGGTTTTGAAGAAAGTCAAAAAATACACCTGTTGGAAAGTTTGAATTAATAAGGAAGAACAAGCTTAATAAAAAAGGTATTAGAAAAGGTAAGGTCTGCTTTTTATTTTTAAGAAAGCTCAAAATTAATCCGGAAATCCAAAAAATTCCAAATATAATTCCAATTAAATAAACTTTAATGTCCTTAAGATGTTCTATAAATGGACTTAAAAGGCTTACAAAAATTGACCCGTTATAAATGCTCCAGTCAAAATAAAAGGTTTTCAAAAAGAACAAAGATCCTAAATCTCCGAATTCTTTATTTTTTAGAAATGCGGATTCTGAAAAAAGCAAATTTATATTTGCATTTTGTACATCTTGCGCATGGTTAATAACAAAATATATATTAGGAAAAATCCAAAATAAGTTTAAAAGAAGCGTTAAGCCTATTATGCTTAAGGCTTCTTTTATTGTTTTTCTTGAATAAATCAAGACGTAAAGAACAAAACAGGCAAAAAATGCATACCAAAGTGTTGCTGCGTAAGCACTAGGAGAGGTAAAAATGATAGATACGGCAAAAAATAATAGGTTTTTATATTTATTTTCATCCTCTGTTAGGTATTTAGTTGCAAAATAAAAAACAAAAGGAAGAGCTGCAAAAAGCGTGGTAAACATTTCAAAGGGAACATTAAATATTTGAACAGTTCCTAAGTTTAATAAATAAAATAGTGCTCCTAAGAAACTTGGTATTTTATCCTTTAAAACATACTTTTCCAAAAATAAGTACATGCCAAGTGGCCCTGCAATTAAACACAAAAATATATAAAAGTACCTTATAAATTCGGGTTGAATAACAAAACTTGCAATATACAGCAGCAAAACTCTTGGTAAGTCGGAAAAGTTAGAATGCCCTGCAACCGCCCCCAAGCCTTGCTCTATCCTGAAAACTCCATTAATAAGGCGCTCTATATTAAGAGGAAAATTAAATTCAGGATGAAGAGTGTCCCAGCCCGAAAGCCAAGTGTGTGGTGTATAGTTTAAAAACGCCAAAATAGAAGAAATTAATACAAGAATTACTACTGGCCAATAGGAAAAGACTGCTCGCTTTATAATTTTCTGCAAGTCTACGGTGCGCTGGTTTTGATTTTGTTCGTAAGTTGAATTCTGCTGCATTAGTTTTTCAAAGTTCGAATCTTTAATGTTTTAGCTCCAGTATACTTTCGAAAATTTCAAATCTCGCATTCTTTTTAAATAACTAGTATCTAGTCGCTAGTATCTAGTAACTAGTTTCATTATACAGATTTAAGCACCGGGGAAAAGAAGCCTTTCATAGAAGAATCAAAATTGTATAAAGCCTTAGATCTTACAAACAACTTAATAAGGGAAAGTATGTTCTTTTTTAAATCCAGTAAATATTCTTGAGGGTTTCTTCGGTGGATATAAAATGCGTTTTTTAAGTTTGCAAATTTCCCGTAAGGCTTAATTTTTATAAATATATCGCTGTATAAAAACGGGTGCGAGTTTATGTCAAATCGTAAGACGTCTCTTGGAAGAAGAGACTTATTTACCATTACTGTTTCAAACTGCATTGATATTCCATGGAGAGGGTTATGATTAATCTCGTCGTTTTGCAGAGGATAGGAGCTTCTTCCTATTTTTGTGCCTTTTTCATTAATAAATAAACATTGTGTTCCAACGGCTACGACCTGCGTGTTTTTGTTTAAAAACTCCAGTTGTTTCTTAAGTTTATCTTTTGTAAATACGTCGTTTGTGCTTGCAAAAGCTATGTAGCTTCCTTTTGCTTTTTCAAGAAGGCGATTCATCGTAACTGCTATTCCATATCTTTTAACGTTTCTGTAAATTCTAAGTCTCTTTTCTTTTGTCTTGAGTTTTCTAAGGATAGAAAAGGATTTATCGGTGGATGAGTCATCAATTGCAATAATTTCAATGTTTCTGAATGTTTGTTTTTTGATACTACGAAGACATTCTGCCAAATGTGGGGCAGCGTTATGAACAGGCACCAAAATTGAAACTAATGGTTTTTGTTTCATAAATGGGATTGTTTTGAAGTTAATTGGGTAGTAATTAACCTATTTCAAAATGCATGTTATTCTACCAAATTTTACGCACTAAAGTCAAACTAGCTACCGTTAAAATTTAGATCAATAGAGGTTAAATTATGAGAGTTGTCCCCAAATGCTCTTGTCGCAAAATAAAGTTCACCGTATATTCCTGTTATTTGATCTGTAGGTTTGTTTTCAGATAAAAATGTAGGGTAAGTAATAAATCTTTGTCCTGCTGAAAGATTTTGCCACCTAGGGGCACTATTATAGTCACTGTATTTTAAAACATATTTTTCTGGATCCCAATTTTCTAAATCCGAGGAAGTAGAATATGCAAACCCTTCGCCTGTTTCAATTATTGCTAAAAACTTTCCCAAGCCCTCGTTATATGAAAGACTGGGTAGAGCAGCATAGCCTCCGCCATTTGGAATTGACAAAACAGGCTTAAGTTGTCCACTTTCATCTTCTATGTTTTCTATAGGTCCTAATGTGCCATTCTCCAATATCTGCATTTTGGCAGAATAAATCTGATCTGCGCCTGTTGCCCATTCGATATATTGGATATATAAGTATCCATCTTTGATGATAGCCGCAGGTTGTCCAGCGCCTGAGATTCTATCTCCTGGCGGTTGTTGATTTCTGCCCCTTATTATTGGTCCTTTATCTTCCCAACTTAGACCTCCATCAAATGATTCGAAAAGTGCAACAGTTGCGCTAAAACTATCCGATCCGGCCGAATTTATTCTTTGTTCGCAATGGGCTGTTGCTATTAAATGCATTGGATTTGTTTCTTTTTCAATTTGCACTACGCTAGCTAGTCCTACATATCCGTTTTTGTAGTCGTTTGAATCAGAAAAATTTCCAGTTGGAACTATTACTTCCCGAATTGAAGATTGGTTAAGCTCCCCAGCCAAAATATAATCTTTTAGGCTCTTTTGTCCAGAAGTTTCTATCATCCAAGTAGAAACGTTTGCACTTATAAAATATCTTTTACTGCCATCCGGCATAGTGAAATAAGTAATATGTCCGTCCGGTGTCCAGTTTAACCCGTATTCCTGTAGTGACAAATTAGATTCTTCATCTAAAACTGGCCTAATCTCACCATTAATAGAAATTGGTTCAGTAGGTTGTGCTGTAGCATCCTGTGATTGCGTAGGAATTACAATTGGAGATTCCACAGGATTTAAAGTTTCGCTAGGCAACGTAGGGCTTGGTTTTGGAGACGGGCCTTGAGAGGATTCCGCATTCTTAACGCACGATGTTATACCAGCTCCAAGTATAACTGAGCTCAAAAAAAGCGCTGCCCCCTGCCAAACAATTCTTGGAGGCTTCGGTATTCTTATGTATTCGTCTCTTTCGCTCATATTTCTTTCTTGAAAAAATCCCACCCCAAATGTGGGGTGGGATTAAAAACAATCTTTATGTTTTTATCTTACGGTATCTGAATGGGTTGAACCATCAGAATTTATGTAAGTAACTTTAACGGAATTAATCTCTGGTCTAGCCAAAGTTTCACTTAAGTCTCTATTGAGTAAGCTTTGGAAATCTTCTTGAGATATTCCTGTGGGACATACAACATATTGTAAGTCTCCACCCCACTCGAAACTCCACTGAATTGTTCTTTCGTCTCCGTTATAGACGTATATTTGGGCTGTTGAATCATTACTGTCATAGCTTGAATGCCATGCTCCAGTTCCATTGAGTCTCCATGATCCGTCTCCTTGGAAAATAAACATGTTACCTGTTTTAGTTTCTTTGGGGGAGATTCTCTTATCACCGTTATACCCACTATTTCTATGTTCAATATCATCCGTATCCTGTGGACATACTGCCTCAGGTGTAGGCGTTGGGCAAATAGTTGGTTCAGGTGTAGGCGTTGGGCAAACACAATTGTCAGGATTCTGAGAAGGAACCGTTGTTGGCTCTACAGAAAACCCTGGGGTATAAGCAGTTAAAGTGCCGTCTTGGTTATAAACTACCAAATCGACTACTTCACAGCCGTTGTCACAACCGTGAGCTAATGTTTGTGCTTCCTGTTGTCTTATTACTGCATCTGTATACGCAGGATCAAAGTTTTCTACAACTGAAAAGCCCCAGTCTCCAAGTCCTGGATTTGCAATAGCTCCGTCTTTGTTAATAAGTGTGACCTGTCCGCTGAAAGCATCGCTGTCGGCTAAGAATATACCGTCAACCTTAGGGTCTCCAGTTACAACTGCTCCTCTTAAAAGAGGAACCGATTCTCCCACGCTTATTTGTCTGTAGTCTGCGTCTAGATTTAGTGCGGTTCCATCAGGCAATAGTAACTCCAATTTTGTACTTGTCCAACCTTCTGGTGTAGGTTGTCGCACATATCCATTTTCAGGAGTTTGTGAAGGTGTAGGCTCCGGTGTTGCCGTAGGCGTTGGCGCCTCAGATGGCGTTGCCGAAGGTGTAGGTGATGCTCCAGCCTCACTTGGTGTAGGCGTGGCTGATGCAGTAGCAGAAGCTGACGGTTGCTCGGTTGATAAAGGTCTTGGATTAAAACCGCCATTTAAGGCCGTTATTCCTAATGCGCCTGCTAAAATACCTGCTCCTATTAAACCCAAAGAACCGAATCTTTTTACTGTCCTTTTATTTATATAGATTGCGTCAGGTGTACTTGTTACAGTTCCTGATGCTCTGGGTTCTTGAGCCTGCTCTTGTGCTTGGCGTTCCCACAGCTCTTCGTTTAAATTTTTTCTTTCTGTCATTTACTTCTCACCCCCTTGAAAAGTATTAAATCTTTTTCTAATTGCAAATCCTGCTAATGCGGCAGGGATAAGTCCAACCAAGCCAACCATTTCGGGACCGGTAGGAGGTGTAGCTCCTATTTTAGGAGCAGGGAATACTTTTCCTAAAACTTGTTTTTGTACACAAAACTGTGAAGAATCACTATTTTGTGTAGAATTATCAGTTACAGATGCATAGTTAATTAAACAAATTGTAGCCTGGTCAGAGGGCATCATGTTTGCGTCTGAAAGTTTTGCAACTATTAAATATTCAGTAGTTTTTCCTGCTTCCAAATTTGAAATTGTAAACGTTAGTGTTTTGTTTCCCGAATTATAACTTCCAGGTCCTGAAACAAAGCTCAAGTATGCCGGGAGTGTATCAACCACTGTTAAAGTAGGAATTGTATTTGAACCTGTATTGGTAACAATAAGTTTAAAGGTAACGTTTGCTTTGGGGCCGTATTTAGGGTCGTTTATTGAAAGGTTGTCAACAAACAAACCTCCGCCTTTTCCTGGAGTTTGAACTAATTTATTAATATTGAAGTTATAAGATGGGGGACAAGACTGTCCGCCTCCATAAAGGGCTGTACAATCTGCATTTGCGCTTTGTACTTTAAATAAAAGTACTGCAAAAGCAAAGACTGTTAAGAATGTAAATAATTTCTTCATTATATATTTAGTAAACGCTAAAATTATTAGATTTGTTACTCAAATAAGATTATAGGCTTATTACATTTTATGGCAGGGTTATTATTACGTTGTCCTATAATAATAGAGTTTTGGAATTATAACATTACCTATAGGCCTTGTCAATAGTTTTTTCAATCTTCTTCTTGACAAAAATATAAAGGTATGATGTAATGATGTTGCTTTAAATCTTCAAAGCAAACGCCCAATCGTGAAGCAAGTCTTTCGATATTGATTAAATACTTATGCCAGTAAAAAAGAAACTAATAACTCCAGTTGATGATATTGTCGGGACTCCCGATGTTTCAAAAGCTCAGGAACCGGTTACGCAAGTAGCAGAACAGCCTGTGGTAGAAGAGCGTCAAGCGAGTTCTTATTATGAACCAAGACCTGAACCCCAAGGCATTCCTGTTAAAGGATTTTTAGATGTTCAGCCTGAAGGGCATGGTTTTTTAAGGCCAAAGTTTATTCCATCCCACCGAGATATTTATATTTCGCAGTCTCAAATCAGACGTTTTATGTTAAGAGGCGGGGATTTGGTAGAGGGAATAGGAAGGCCTCCTAAGGATACCGAGCGCTATTTCGGACTTTTAAGAGTAGAAAAAGTTAACGATATAGATGCCGACAAAAGCTTGGATAGGCCTTATTTTGACGATTTAACTCCTGTTTACCCCAAAAAACAAATAACCTTAACTACAGGAAAGCAGCCATTATCAACCAGAATTATCGATTTGATAGCGCCAATTGGCTTTGGGCAAAGAGGAATGGTAGTTTCGCCTCCAAAAGCAGGAAAGACTACTATATTAAAGGAATTAGCGGCCGGTATTTCGCAAAACTTCCCAAATGTACACCTAATGGCAGCATTAATTGGGGAAAGACCGGAGGAAGTTACAGATATAACAAGTAGCGTTAAGGGAGAAGTAATTGCTTCTAACTTTGACGAACCGCCGGACGCTCAAACCAGAGTTGCAGAAATTACTCTTGAAAGGGCAAAAAGAGTTGTAGAAACGGGCAAAGACGTAATTATTTTATTAGATTCAATTACAAGGCTGGCGCGTGCTTATAATTTGTCGGTTGCGCCATCAGGAAGAACTCTTTCCGGAGGATTTGATCCGGCAGCTTTGTGGCCTGCTAAAAAGTTTTTTGGAGCAGCAAGAAATGCACAGGAAGGTGGCTCACTAACTATAATAGGTACTGCATTGGTAGACACAGGAAGCAGAATGGACGATTTAATTTACGAAGAGTTTAAAGGAACAGGCAACATGGAACTTGTCTTGGACAGAAGACTTGCCGATAAAAGAGTATATCCGTCCATTGATATTGAAAGATCAGGCACAAGACAGGAAGAGTTAATACTAGATCCGGAAGTTCTAAAAAAGATGGTTACCATGAGAAGAATGCTTTATATGCTTGGAGAAGACGAAAGAACGTCTTTGTTTATAGAAAAACTGGCAAAAACAGACACAAATGAAGAATTCCTAAACAGCCTCCAAAAAGGTGCCTAAAAGACAAAACTGTCTAAAAGTGCTAAAATTTGTTGTATGGACGAAGCACGCAGCGAAAAAGACATACAATATCCAAACCCTGAGATAAAAGTAATCCTTCAACAACACGGTAAAACTGATAGAACGCGTCCACATAAGGATGATCCAGAAGAATTAAAAGTCAAAGCAGGTTGGTTAACTCCTGAAGGCGTAGAAGAAGCAAAAGCTACGGCCAGACAAAAAGCTGAGGAAATTTTAGCGCTAGAAAAAGATGTGACATTCTTTTTTATTAACAGTCCGTCTGTTTGGTTTAGTGAAGGTCTTGCTTATGGTAGACGAGCAGAACAAACCGCTAGAATTTCGGCACAAGAAATAAAAGCTGTAATTGAAGAGCATAATCTATCACAAGAGCAGGCAGAAGTATATGAGTTTGTAAAATCCTCACTTAAGGGAACAAAGCAGTCTATTCAAGATACAAAACCGCATGGTTTGCTTGCCGAACCTGATTTATATTATGTTAATAACGCACCTAATCCTACAGGCTATCATAATGCACTAGTTGAAAAATACGGAGAAAAATGGGAAGAAGGGTTTCATAAAATGGAAAAGGATTTGGAAGAAATTCGTAAAAACACGGGTGCACATAGCTCTGAAGAGGTTGCTCGGG
>MFNK01000008.1 GCA_001782045.1 Candidatus Levybacteria bacterium RIFCSPHIGHO2_01_FULL_36_15b
CATTGTTTGGGCTTCTCCTCTGGTAGTGCCAACATCTGGAACTAAGTAATTGGATTCTTGGATTTTTGTTTTTTTTGGTTTTTGGTTCTTCGAATTTTTTTGCTAGAATTAATTCAATAGTCCAGTGAGAACAAGCCTATTTTTATTCTATCTGCTAATTAGTTTAATTCTTGCAGTTCGTTTGTTTTTCTTTTATTCAAATCAACCCCAATTCAATGATGGCCAAATTATAAATTTCACAACTACAATTTCATCTACGCCCAAAATTTATCAAAATTATCAAAGTTTGTATGTAAATCTTTCCCCATTAACTGGAGTTTTAGTTAAACTATCACTGGATAGGGAGTTTAATTATGGAGATAAAATACAGGTTTCTGGCAAACTAAAAAGTAGACTGCTAAATAGCGGTGATACTATTTTCACAATGGACCACCCTAAAGTTGAACTTAAAAATCATGAAATTAACCCTTTTTTAGCAGTCATTTATTCTATCCGCCAAAATATTATTAACTTTTTCCAACAAAAACTTGATATTGCTTCTGCAGGCTTACTGCTAGGAATAGTGTTTGGAATAAAGGACAGTCTGCCAAAAGAATTTCTAACACAAATTCAGCAAACAGGAGTAATGCATGTAATTGCAGCGTCGGGCATGAATGTGACAATGGTGTCGGGTTTTTTATTTTATTTTTTTATTTTGTTTTTCAAAAGACAGATTGCAATAGTTCTTGCAATTTTAGGGATTGTGTTTTATGTTGCCTTGGCAGGTTTTGAAGCGTCAATTATTAGAGCCGGTATTATGGGGGTAATAGTATTTAGCGCTCAAATTATAGGAAAACAAAAATTCAGTTCGCATACTTTGTTTTTAACAGTTGCTTTAATGCTTTTTGCTTGGCCTGAGTTTCTTACCAGTATAGGTTTTCAGCTAAGCGTTGCGGCGACAATGGGAATTATTTACATTCCATCTCTTTTTAAGCGATTTATAAATAAGTTTAACGAAGTTTTCATAATAACAATAGCAGCCCAAATTGCTACTTTACCCATTCTTATTTCTAATTTTGGAAACTACTCACTTTTTTCAATTATTACAAACGCTTTGGTTTTATGGACAATACCGATTTTAACGATTTTAGGCATGATTTCAGCAGTTTTTGTTTTTATATTTCCTCTTTTTGCGTTAGTTTTATTATATTTAGCCTTACCGTTTTTGCTTTTTTTCCAAAAAACCGTTGAGTTTTTTGCATCTGTTGGCGCAGTATTAATCATTCCTGAAATTTCGTGGCAATTTGTTATTTCTTATTATTTAATTTTAATAAGCATAATGGTCTTTTTATATGAAAAAGTATCTAATTCTAGGAATTCTTAGTCTTTTTATTTTAAGTTTTTTATTTATTTATCAAAGCTCTAGATTCCAAGACGGCAGGCTTCATATGGTTGCCTGCAACGTGGGGCAGGGCGATGCTATATTTATAAGAACCGAAGGTGGCTTGGACGTATTAATTGACGGCGGGCCAGACGATAAGGTTTTAAATTGTCTTGCAAATCATATGCCTTTCTGGGACAAAACATTAGAAGTTGTAATTCTAACCCATCCTGATGCAGATCATTTAAGGGGGCTTGTTTCTGTAGTTGAAAGATATAAAATAAACTATTTTGTTACAGTAGATATTCCTAAAACCACAGCTGTTTACAAGCTTTTTCAGAGTAAACTAAAAGAGAAAAATATAAGCGCTAAATATCTTTTTGCCGGAGATAAAATAAATTTTGGAAAAAGCTCCATGACTCTATTTTGGCCTCAAAAACAATTCTTTTTAGAAAACTCTAAATACGCAGGTAAGGGAAGCTTGGGTTCAAATGATTTCGCAATTGTTGGAAAACTTAACTACGGCAAGTTTAGTGCGCTTTTAACAGCAGATGCGGGAGCAAATATTTTGGATAAATTTGCATGGAATATAGGGAAAACAGGTGCTTTAAAGGTTCCACATCATGGTTCAAAAACAGGAATGAGCGATTTGTTCTTAACTTCCATAAAACCTGAAATTGCAATAATTTCGGTAGGTGAGCGAAATAATTATGGCCATCCCGCAGCATTGAGCCTTGAGCTTTTAAAAAAGTATAACATTAATATTTTAAGAACAGATTTAAACGGGGAAGTTGAAGTTGTTTCAGACGGGGTTAAATTTTGGCTTCACTAATTGCTTCCCGAGCAGTTCTGTGGTGGCGGAATTTGAACCTGTCCGGGTATCTTAAGCCTTGAATTATGCCTCCAATTGCTAAGCCTTTAATAACAGTTAAATATTGAAATCCTTCGTAGTTCATTAATGTTATACCTGTTATAACAGTTAAAACAAACCAATGGTGAATATGGTAAATCTTGCTTCGCGAGTGAATTCTAAGATTTGGAGAAAGTTCTATTCTCCACACTTGAACTCTAGGAAGCTTATGTTTCTTTTTTTCCGGATGAGTGAAATAAAGAAACAATATGTATCCCAGCCATATTGAAAATAAAAATGTAAATATTCCAGTCATAAAACAATAAGCATTTCACCCGCCTGCGCAGGCAGAGCTTATAGTATATGTATGTATCTTACAATAAATACAAAGCCAAATCAAGTGCAGGGAAGTTGTTCATTTGAATGTGATAGAATGGGTTTAGATGACAAAAAAATTATACTCAATTTTAACAACTTTAGCTTCGGAAATGGGCGCAAAAGAGCCTAATTTTAAGGTTGAATTTCCAAAGGACAAATCACACGGCGATTTGAGCTCAAATATTGCCCTTGCTTTGTTTAAAAACTCAAAATCACAGTATTCATCACCCTTAGCATTGGCAAAAGATTTAGTTGAAAAACTGGAAAAACAAAAGGAAATTTTAGAAGATTTTGAAAAAATAGAAGCAGTTGAGCCCGGTTTTGTTAATTTTTACTATTCCAATAAATACCTTTCAGCTCAAACGCAAAAGATAATAGAAGAAGATAAAGAATATGGCTCCATAGATATAGGAAAGGGAAAGTCGGCAAGCGTTGAATATGTTAGCGCAAACCCTACAGGGCCTTTGCATATTGGAAATGCCCGAGGCGGACCAATGGGTGACATTATTGCAAATGTGCTCTCTTATGCAGGCTACAAGGTCACACGGGAGTACTTACACAACGATATAGGCGGACAGGTAGAAAAACTCGGTGAAAGCATTTACTACGTTCTTAATTCTTCCGAAAAACCCAAAGATTACGAAATCCAATACAAAGGAGAGTACGTTTATGATTTGGCGAAAAAAGTTAACACAAAATTACACACTCAAAAACTCTCCAAAGACGAATTTATAAAAGAAGCAGGAAAAATAGCAGTTGAAATAATGCTCGAGCAAATTTTACAAGACTGCAAGCTTATGGGAATAAATTTTGACAAAGTTACTAAAGAATCCGAACTTCAAAAAGATATTCCTAAGGTGCTAGACAAGCTCAAAAGTTCGCTTAAGACAAGCGAAGGGGCATTATGGTTTGCTCCTTCTGATGAGTATCTTAAAGATAGAGAAACAGTTGTTAGAAAATCAAACGGGAAATATACATATTTTGCATCTGATATCGTTTATCATAACCAGAAATTGATGCAGAGTGATGTTGTTATAGATATTTTAGGGGCGAACCACAGCGGACACGTGCCAAAACTTTTCGCAATTGCCAAGGCATTAGGACACGATCCTGAAAACTTAAAAGTTATTCTTTATCAAAATGTCAGACTTAAAAAGGGGCAGGAAACTTTTAAAATGGCCAAAAGATTGGGAAATATTGTAACAGCAAGGGAAGTTTTACAGGAAGTAGGCAAAGACGCTTTTAGATTTTTCCTGTCGATGCAAAATAATCAGAGCCATATAGATTTTGATATAGAGCTTGCTAAGAAAAAGGCAAACGAAAATCCTGTTTTCTACGTCCAATACGCGTATACGCGAATATGTTCCATATTCGCTAAAATAAAAGATAACAAATCAAATCTCAAATCTGCTAACTTAGAACTTCTCAAAGAAAAAGAAGAGTTAGATTTAATGAGAACGCTTTTGCAATTCCCAAGTCTCATTGAACAGGTGAGCCATAATTTTGCAGTAAATTTAATTACAAACTATTCTCTAGAGCTTGCAACTGCGTTCCACCGTTTTTATGAAAAACATCAAGTGCTTTCAGTTCAAAGTGAATTAAAAAATGCCCGCTTAGCACTATTAAAGGCAACCCAAATTACATTAAAAAATACATTAGATTTGCTAGGGATATCAGCCCCGGAAAAAATGTAATTTAGCTCCAAACGAACCTAATTGAACTTGATTTTTGTCTTATAGTGTGTTATATTCCACGCATGGAAAAAGAACCAAGATTTTTTATCAATATTCCTGAAAGTGAAAGGGAATATACAATGCCAAAAATTAAAGAATACCCAAGAGACGGAGAAGAAACAGTAGTTTTTGAGGGGATTGGTGGACCTGTATTTGAAAAGAATCAAACGGAGAGAAAAGTGATTCGAAAACCAAAAGATTTTGTCACAAATACACCTAAAAATTCACCAAGAACAATTCTGGCTGAAATACTAAAAAAAAGAGGTATTGACGTTCGGATTTCAAACGAGACAACAGATATTTATGGGAGTCCTCTACCTGATTTTGTAGCAATTTTTGCAGAAGATGACGCGAGGCAAATATTCAACGAAATTTTTGATTCTGCCCAGTTTCGAGAGGATAGAGTGTATATTGACTTTGAGGATACAGACGATGAGCTTAGGCAGAAAATTATTCATGGAATTGAGGCAATTGTTGATAAAAAGCTTGGCCCGGTTGTTCAAGAGCCTCAAAAACCCTATATAACCGCGCGTGAAGTCGCGGATTTAGATCCGTATAGAGTAAGGAGTAAATAGTATGTCAATAGAAAAAATACAAGTTCAAATAAAGAGCTCAGAAATGAACGGGGAGCAGCGGTTAAAAACCCAAGGCACACCGGAAGATTTTATAACAAATTGCCCCGAAAATTCGGTAAGAGTTATACTGGCACAGATTTTAATAGATAAAGGCTTAGAAGAACTAAGAATTGATCAGCCTTTAGGATCTGCTGGGAAGGGTGCAAAAGGAATATTCGGAACCAAAAGGGCCCGCGAAATTATGGAAAGGATAGTCCATACTCCGGAGTTTCATGTAATTTTTATAGCTCATGATATTTCGGATATTCCCTTAGCACCCAAAGACTTTGCAAATTTAAAACTAGAAAAATTTAAAAGTACAAAGCTTATAGAAGAATTTCAGATTCTTCAATTGAAGAAACATGTTGAAAAACTTGAAGATCTCTTTCCCTATTCTTCCGACAATGCACAAATGAACAGATTTACTAGAGAAGAAGAGAAAAAATTGAATGAATTTATTGCTTCTGGGGTTCATATTCTCACCGATGAGGAAATAAAGGCAATAATAGAAGTTATTGTTGATGCAAATGCGAGACCGGAAGATCTAATAGACGAAAGGATAAGGCACAGAACTCTTTCGGCAAACGAAGTTGCGGACTTAGATCCGTATGGAGTAAGAAAATGAGCAACAAAGAACAAGAGCTAAAAGAATTTAATTATGGCACGCCGGAAGATTTTCTTACAAATACTGGCGAAAACTCTACAGAAGTTATGTTGGCTGAAGTTTTGATAGACAAGGGCTTAAAAGGACTAAGAATTGATCAGCCTTTAGGATCTGCTGGGAAGGGTGCAAAAGGAATATTCGGAACCAAAAGGGCCCGCGAAATTATGGAAAGGATCGATGATACTCCGGAGTTTGATGTAATTTTTAAAGCTTGTGATGTGCCGGATATAAGATTAAATGCTTCAGATTTTGCGGATCTGACTTTGCAAGAATTCAAAGGTACAAAACTTCAAGAGGAACTCATTACTCTTCAACTGAAGAAAGAGATAGAAAATCTTAAAAGAATTTTCCTTGATTTTTCAGGTTATCCAGATATGAAAAAAAGCGTTGAAAAAAAGGAGCAGAATTTAACATTCTTTATAGATTCAGGAGTACATATTCCCACAGATGAAGAAATAAAAAAACTAATAGAAGCTATAGTAGACGCAAATACGACGCCTGAAGATTTTAAGGAAGAATCTCAAAAGGCAAAAGAAACTCTTAAACCTGTGGATTTAAAAGTTCAAAATAGGACCCTAAGAGCAAACGAAGTAGCGGATTTAGATCCGTATGGGGTTAGAAAATGACAGAAAGAATAATAAACTACCAAAAAGAACAAAAGACGGAAGTTGTAATGGAGGGGATTATGGGTCCAGTTTCTATTCCTGTGGAAAAAACTCAAACTCCAGAAATTCCATCTCAAACTGCATCAAAAGATACATTAAGAGCTCACGAAGTAGCAGAGTTAGACCCGTATGGTGTGCGTTCAAAACCTTCTAAGCCGATTAAAGTTGAGCACTCTCCAATTCCAGAATTAGAAGTAATTGACGGAAGACACTTACATGGAAGCTCTAGGCTTATAGTTGCAGAAGTTTTAAAAGAAAAGGGCTACGGAGGCATTATAATAACGCAAGTCCCAGGAGAAGAATTTAAACAAATTAGAATAAAAAAAGAAAGAGCGCAACAGAAATTTGAAGAATTATGTGAATTACCTGACTTAAAGCTTTTGGAAGAAATTACAGATCCAAAACCTTTTTCCCAACCACCTGATTTAAGCAAAAGAGGAGAGTTCTACGAATTTGACAACATAGTCAATCAAAGAAGACTCAAGGCGCTTTACTATCAAGCAAAAATAAAACACTTAAAAGAGGCTTCAAAGCATTTTAAAATACCGCTGGAAGACGGAAAAGTTGTAATATATGAAGCGTTAATTGATGAAAATTTGAGATCATATCCCGGCACTAGTTTTGAAGCCCTGGTCAATAAAAGGGAAAAAATTCCCTCTAGGGCAGAAGTAAAACATTGGGTAAAACAGATCGTAATGCAAAACTTATGACAGAAAGCTCATCAGGGTTTGGCAGTAATATGCCGGAAAAGTTAAGAAGTCCAGAATTTGAAGATAGATTCCTTTGGGGAGCAGAGCCAGATAATTCTGTTGATTTAACTCTTGCAAATATCTTAAAAGAGAGGGGTATTAAGGGCATAGCTTTTGAAAGAAAAACAAGGGAAAACGATGGAGGGGAATATACAAATATATATGTAACCACTGATAAAGCAAGAATGACCATGAATAAAATAACTGAAATGCCGGAAATTGGTGCTTTAAGTGACGCAACTTACCCAGGGTTTAGTTTAGACGAGCCTGATTTTGATAAAGTTACCATTGAAGAATTTAAGAATGTAGATTTGCAAAACAGGTTAAAAGCACTTTTTTGTAAAAATACAATTGCAGATTTTGAAACGTGGCCAGATGATGGCTTAGAGGTTTGGGAAGACAACAGCAATGCAATGAATGTCAACCACTATACAGAGGAAATGGAAGAGTATTTAAGATTTAGTACGCCGAGTACTGTTCCGGACGACGACGAAATAAAAGCATTAATTGAACTAATTGTTGATTCACAAGGAATACCAAGAAGAGAAAAAGAAGCTACAGAAGAAGTAATAGTTGTTGATTCAAAATCCACACTTAGCGCAAACGAGGTAGCTGATTTAGATCCGTATAATGTGCGCGGTAAGCCCATTCAAAACTCTCCAAAACAGCTTTTGGAAGAAAAAGAAACTTTAGGGGAATTGGAAATTTGGGGATCACATATTCCGGAATCCTCCAATTTAATTCTTGCAGAGCTTTTGCAGGAAGCGGGGTTCCAGGATATCGGGATAAAGGATGCAAAAGACGGGAAAAAGGACATTTATTGTAGTGATAATTATACTCGAAGAATAATAAATAGCACTTTTAATTTCTCGGATTTCCAAATACTTTCTCAAATTACAGGTGGTTATCCCAATGAATTGCCGGATTTTAGCAAAGCAGAATTCTCGGAATTTAAAAATGAAATCACACAGAGAAGGCTAAAAGGTCTACGTTATGACATCCTAATCAAGGAATATATAAGGTCCTGTCAAAGAAAAGGCATACCTATTAACGCTAATGCACAAGGATATATGGAAGCCAGTAAATCTGACGCTTTAATATATGAAATTACTCCTTACGGGACTGCTCCGCAAACTCTTCACTTAGAGATTCCCGACAGGAAAGAATTAAAAAACTGGATAAGAGAAATAATAAGTACTTTATAAACATTAATTATGAAAGAATTAAATTTCCATTTAAGAGCAGACGAAGTAGCTGATTTGGATCCTTATAACGTTCGTGGAAAACCTGTTCAGCAGGCGGCAGAAGATCTTCTGGGGGATGAGCCTGAAAATGGCCTAGAAGGAGCTTTCAATTATGTCCAGGAAACGACCCTGGTAGTAAATGAAAAATTGGCTTGGGAAAGAGTTTTTGGTTTAAGGCCGGAAATTGGGCCATTGCCACCTTATTTTACCCACGAAATGAAAGAAAAACTTGAAGAAAACGGTTTTAATTTTATTTATATTCCTCATTTAGAGCTCGAGAACGGATGGCGTGGGCTAAGTACAGCGGGATATTTAAGTGCCTTACAAAGAGATTATCCAAACTGGAAAGCTCTTGAGTATCTTCCAGATATAGATAGAGATAATCCTAACGTACCAAAAAACTTAAGTCAGACCTTTTGGGACGACGTAGAAAGAGGGAATATACCCTTTCCGCAACTTCCCGGTAAATGGATTGCTGTGGAGCATAGAGATGGAAGTTTTATGGAAGATCATCTAGGAATAAATTTTTATAATAGTGATGATTGGAGCGAAATTTTATCAGGAATTACTATGAAACAGCAAAAAGCACTTGAAGAATTAGACCTTTGGGGATTCAGGGCGCATATTAGACTTCCTGAAGCAATTGAATGGAATCTTCTAGCTAATAGATTCGGGTGGGGAAGCCCCGGCGAATGGGACTGGACAAGCACCGAAACCAATGAAAATGAAATTGTAGTTATGGGACTTTTTGACGATAAAATTAATAGCGAATTTAAGCTTGTTTCAAAACAAAGGAAAGATTTTCTGGCGCAACCAATAATTGATTTTAGTCTGGAAACTTAATAGCCTCGATTTTTGACATATTTTAAACTGATACTCTTTCCGTTATAATATTAGCTCTTATGAACTACACAAGAAAAGTATTAGACAATGGTGTCCGAGTTATAACAGTTCCTATGCCTTCGTTTGAATCTGCAACAGTAATGGTAATGGTTGGAGCAGGAAGCAGATACGAAACAACAAAAAACAACGGAATTTCCCACTTTTTGGAACACATGGCTTTTAAGGGTACGACAAAAAGACCAAGTGCCATGGATATTGCAAGCATGATAGATGGCATTGGAGGCGAATTTAATGCATTTACAAGCAAAGAAGTAACAGGATATTTTGTAAAAGCTGCTAAAACACACGCAGAACTTTGCATGGATGTTTTATCCGACATGCTTCAAAATTCCAAGCTGGATGCAGCAGAAATAGAGAAAGAAAGAGGAGTAATTTTGGAGGAAATAAACCTTTACGAAGATACACCAAGCAGAAAAATAGGCGATATTTACGAAAGTCTCTTATATGGAGATACTCCGATGGGCTGGGATATCGCCGGCCAAAAAGAAGTTATAAAAAGTATTACAAGGCAGGATTTTGTTGATTATATGGCAAGCCTTTACAGCGCCAAAAATATGGTCGTTGTAGTTGCGGGCGGAATAATTCCGGACAAAATTGAGGCTATGGCCGTTAAGTATTTTGGCAAAATGTCACAATTTGATACAGTAAAATATAGCCCAATAGTAGAAAACCAGGTCAAACCATCTCTTTATATAAAACATAAAGTTACGGAACAAGTTCATATAGCGGTTGGGTTCCGCACGGTTGCGCTCGAGCATCCGGATAGATACGCTTTATCGGTTTTAGGCTCAATTTTGGGTGGAGGAATGAGCTCGCGGCTTTTTAGCGAAGTTAGGGAAAAACGAGGGCTTGCTTATTACGTAAGAACCGGTTCGGAAAATTATCAAGATGCAGGAAATTTAGTATCAACCGCAGGACTTGATCCAAAAAGAGTGGATGAGGGAATAAAAGTTGTAGTTGAAGAGTATTCTAAATTTGCAAGCGGAAAGGCAAATGTTACTAAAACAGAACTTGCAAAAGCCAAAGAGTACATAAAAGGGCATTTGGTTTTAGAAGAAGAAGACAGCCGCTTTATGGCTGCTTTTTACGCTCAAAACGAGCTTTTGGAAAAGAATATGGAAACGCCCGAAGAACTTATTGAAAATATAGAAAAAGTAACAATGGAAGATGTAGAAAAAGTCGCCAAAAAATACTTTAAAAACGAAACATTAAATTTAGCAATAATCGGAAATTTTGATCCTTCGACAGGCTCAGGACGAGCATCCGAGGCAAAATTTAAGAAGCTTCTGAAGATTTAGCCTGTTTCCTCAAGCTTTCTCTTTCCTGTGCCAGTTTTATATTTCTTACAGATTCTTCTCCGAGTTCTAATTTAGCCGGATATCTCAGCATAAAATAAGCACCCCACTTGTGAATGTCTACTTCTCTTTGTGCATTATGAATCCAAAGTCCATTAGAGTCTTCTACAAAAGTTCCAACATCCTTAAGGCTGATTTTTTCTTCCCAAACTACTTTTTGTGGGTCTTTAATGTCAAAAATAGTTAACTTATCGCCATTATTGAGCATGTGGAATCCTTCATAATCCCATTTTTCAACTAAAAGAGTGTCAGATTGTCTTTGCTCAATAACTCCGTCTTGCCACTCTACGGTTGCTCTTGTTATTTCTCCAGGCCTTATTCCATAAGGTCTTTCTGCAATAGGCGTTCCTCCTGCAGAATACCTTTTTCCTTTAGTATCTACGGCAGTAGATTTATCCACCATAATCCAGTTTCCTTCGCCTAACTTCTCGTTAAACCTATCGGCTGAATATTTCATCTTGAATTCATACTTTTCCATCAACCTTTTATCTGCTTCTTTGTCTCCTTCTTCTTCACCTACGTATAAAGAAGAAATATAATAATCTTCTTCTTTTTCCATTGGATCAGGAAGAAGATCCCATTTTTCTCCGTGTAGTACTTCTGCATCGTCTTTAGTTTTTCCTTTTCTATCCGGATTATTTAAATCCCAAACTTCAGTGTTTCCAAAGACGCCGTCTGCTCTATCATAAGTTATAAAATCTCTGTCTTGGAATGCCCAGTATCCACCCTCGATGCCAGTTTCTGAGTAAAATTCTAACTTTCCTTTGTAGGTATGTGGGGGAAGTTTTTCTTTTGGCTCTCTTGTTTTATACGGATCTAAATCTGCAACTTCGTTTGCTCTTAACAATTCATTTTTCATTAGGACCGAATTATAAGTCTAAGCATTAATTTAGTCAAACGAGCTAGTCGTTATAACATTGTTATAACATAAGTTTCTATTTACATTTTAGGTTTTACGCTTTACAATTAGACCGATGGAAAAAACATTAGTACTTTTAAAGCCTGATGCGGTAAAGCGGGGAATAATGGGTGAAATAATTCATAGATTCGAGCGTATGGGGCTTCGAATTGTTGGTATGAAAATGGTAAAGGCAGACAAGTCTTTATTAGACAAGCATTATGCCACAGATAAAACATCTACTTTAGACCGAATTGGAGGCAAAACAATAGATACTTACAAAAAATATGGCAAGGATTTAAAAAAAGAGTTTGGAACAGAAGACGCAGCAAAAGTTGGTAAGGTTGTGGTTGGCTGGTTATTAGACTTTATGACCTCCACACCCGTTGTTGCTATGGTGGTAGAGGGCAAACACGCAGTAGATAATGTAGTAGCGTTAGCAGGTTCTACAATGCCTGTCGCTGCTGCACCTGGAACAATTAGAGGGGATTTTTCAACAGATAGCGCTGCTTATGCAAACGAAGAAAAAAGAGCAGTAACTAACTTAGTTCATATTTCCGCTACAAAAGAAGAAGCAGAATTTGAAATTTCTCTTTGGTTTACGCCTTCCGAAATCCACAACTATTAAGTTTTTCTTGATCTATATTCTAAAAATGCTAAGATTGCAATTCCCGTTGATGTTGTTGCGGAAAGAAGGCAATATTGGCAGAATGCTTTTAAATCAAACGCTTGAACTCCAATTAAAACCACAGAAACAACTAAACCAATTCCTGCTAATAAGTAGAAAGCTTGCAGGAATTTTTCTTTATAATTTGTCAGTATCAAAAGGCATATAATTATAACGCTTAAGTAAAAAAGTGAACCTAAAAGTGCCAAAGGAACGCCATAAATAACTGAATATTTACTGGTTAAAACAACCTCACACCCTGCAATAGTGCAAGGCGGAGCTACGTTTTTAAAGTGGAGAATAGTTAAGTAGGTTGTGTCCAAGAAGCCTAAAAATGCAACAATTGCCGCGTAAACAATAAACTTATTTTTTAAATGCATCGTCAATTAGTTTTTTAAAATCTTCGTAACTATTGGGATTTATTCTTGCTCCGTTTAAATAGAAGCTAGGAGTGGAGTTTAGGCCGGCGGAAATCGATTCTTTTTCTGAATCTGCAACAAAAGCTTTGGCCTGCGTAGAATTCAAATCATTCGTAAACTTAGCAGTATCCAAGCCCAACATTTGAGCGTAATTTACAAAGATTGTCTGTGGAGTTGTGCTTTCCGACCAATCATTTTGGTTTTCGTATAAAGCATTGTGCATTTCAAAAAATTTGCCTTGAACATTCGCCGCATAAGCTGCTTTTGCGCTAATTTCTGCGTTTTTATGAATATTACTTAATGGAAAAAAGCGGTAAACAAAATGCAAATTTTTATAATCTGCCAAAATTTTATTTACAATCGGATGATAGCTTGCGCAAGCTGGGCATTGATAATCTCCGTATTCAATTAATGTAACCTTAGAATCTTTTGGTCCCTTTTCAAAATCATACTTTGTAGCAAGAGGAACTGTCTGATCTGTGTTTACCGTAGAAGAAGGGGATTTGTTTACAAATAAAGCTAATCCTAAAATTGCAATTCCAACTAAAGCTGCAACTCCACCCCAAAGGCCAAATGTCTTTAATTGCTCGTTTCTTTTTGCTTTTTCAGCTTCTTGTGTCCACTGCGTTTTCTGGAGCGCTTTTTTCTGAGCTTTTGTGAGTTTTTCGTTTCCGTTCACCTGCTAATAATCGCACTTCGGTAAGTTTTTTTCAAGAGGGATTATTGACAAGAGTGTCAATGAAAATAGCAAATAAATAGTTTTATCATGCTTTTATGACAATTGAAAACGACTTAAGAAGAGAATCTCAAGCTGCTTCTAAAACGTTCAAAAGAGCTAATCAAGTCAGAATTCTGGTTCACCAAGAAGCGGTAAAGGCCTGGGAAGATCTTGAGAACACACGGATAAAAGCCTTAGAAGGAATTCTCAAAGAAAAAGATTTAGGAGTTTGCTCGGAAAAGCACTATCCATTTGTCGGGGAGTCTGCTAGTAGAAACGATAATACAGAGTTAGGTATTTTTCCAACCTCGCAACTTAAGTATTATTTTGTGGAATTTGTATCACAAGACCCGTGGTTTTATATGTCTATAAATAATTTCAGGCGAGCCCAGGTTAGGCAATTGTGCCAAGGACATAGCCAAGATGTAAGTTATACTTATACAGAATTAATCGAGGAGAAGGGTAAATTCTTACTGCCAGAAACCCACAGAGATGTTACAGAGCTTAAGGTTAATAACTATCCAGAAGCCGTTTTTGCTCATTTAGGCATTGCATCATTACCAGCTCGGCCTCGGTTTTAAAAAATAAATTGCATTAACTTCAAGAGGTAGCTTGCTTTTTATAATATTTGTGGTATATTTTCTGAATGAATTTGGAAAGAGGGACAGAAAGAATAAACCCAGGCATAGACAAAATTCTAGATAAAACCCAAGAAGAATTTAGTGTGGTTTTCCAAGAAGCAAATGCAAAAAGAAGAAAACTCCACAAAAAATTATTAACTTTTATACCTGAAAGGTACCGATGGGATGAGCCAGCTATTTCCTTTACATGGGTATCCAACAATATAAACAGGAGTGTAGTTGCAGATGTAGACGGACGGACAGTAAATGTAGAAATAAATGCTTGGAAGGACGCTGAAGAAGGCGGAACAACCCTTAGAAATTGGAATAACAAATTAATTGGAAATTCTGCTTCTGGAACTCCTAGAGAGCACGAACTTTTACGTATGGCGTTTCAAAAGGTTTCCAGCTGGAAGCTTTCCGACTTAAATAGGGAAAATCCTCTCAGTCGGGGTGCTGGGAATTGAACCCAGTGTCTCATCGTCCCGAACGATGCATGTTACCGATACACTACACCCCGCTTTGTACCCCCAGACGGAATTGAACTGTCATCTCGCCCTTAGGACGGGCTTGCTCTATCCGTTGAGCTATGGGGGCTCGAGGTTATTTTACCACAAATTTATGCTATAATTCGTCCTTATGAATAAAATTGAGTCGGGTTTTATACCCTTGCCAAAAGTAGAGCGGGAACAGCCTTTAGATAATGTGTATTTTAATTTTAATCTGCCACAATTCGTGGATCAGGACAGAATTGGGGTAAATATAGGAAGAGTAGATAGAATAAACAATCTCAGTGGAATTTTCGCATTAAAAGTTGAAGGTAAAACAGATTTGGATCAATCTAGCGAAGAGCATAATGTTGTAGGCGTTAACTCTGATGGTAGTGCGTTGGCTTCAAAAAGTAAAACAAAGAATATCGTGCCTACTGCGGATATTTTTGCGAGAGGAGAATTTAATCATTTTGAGAAATCAAATAGCAGATCAGTAGCGCTTGGACTGGCTTTAAACATAAGTGAAATCACATCAAGGATTCAATTATCAAATAAAAATATCAGAGAATCAGATTCTTGGTCTAAAGAGATTGACAAAGCATTAAGAGAGAAATTAAGAAAAGGGGGGACAGATAACCTAGTTAAGCTAAATACATTCGAAAAATGGTGGTTTCCTTTTGCGTATGGAATAATGCCAGGAACTATTTTTGCAATAAACGGGACATTTCCTATGGTTTATTACAGCGTAATTTACTCCTTAGACAAGTTTTTTGATATTTTGAAGCATAGAGATTATCCTGAAACAAGAATTTCTCTTTTCCCATCTGTTGCTCCACAACTTGATAGAGCTGCCGCTTTGCAGGTTTTAACAAGAACTCAAAAGCTGGTTTCCGATTTACAGCCCGATAAAAAGTAGATACAATTAGGTTGTGAAAAGAGGAGAAGTTATTAAATTTATAATTCTGCGAACTGTTGGGAATTTCTTGGTTCTTTTTGCAATTTATGGAATTATTGCGACTTTTGGTCCGGCACTCTATTACGAGCTAAACTATCGAATTCTAACAGCGCGTGGAGTAAAGTATATTGTTCAAAATCCACAAACTCAAAATATTCAGCCGACTCCAATGCCTAATCAGCCTCAAATTACACCCATTCCAACTTCGCCCACATCCAGGGGAGTTGCAAGCTTTACAGACGTTTTACTGGGCGCAAAAGAACAAGTTTTGGTGGCTCCGGATCCAGAGTTTAGTATTGTTATTCCAAAAATTGGAGCTTCTGCAAAAGTTTTTGCAAATGTGGATAGTTCGGATGAAAAAAGTTACCAGCAGATTTTGCAGCAGGGAGTTGCTCACGCAAGAGGAACAGTTTTCCCAGGTCTTTTAGGCAACATTTATCTTTTTGCCCACTCAACGGATAATTTTTGGAACGTTGGAAGATATAATGCAGTATTCTATTTGCTAAAAGACTTGCAGCCGGGGGACGAAATTACTGTTTTTTATCAAAATATTAGGCACGATTATATTGTTACAGGTTCTCAAATAGTTAACCCAAATGATGTTTCTCATATAGTTAATGCACAAAAAGAGAATAGTGAAACATTAATTCTTCAAACTTGCTGGCCGCCCGGAACCATTTTTCAACGGTTGCTTGTCTTTGCAAAACCAAAATGAAAGGAATAGCGCTAGATATCGATGAAACAATTTCGTATACAGTTGAATACTGGGTTAGACAGCTTTCAAAAAAGTTCGGAAATCCTAAAAATTTAACCCCAAGAGAAATTTTCGAGCAGTATAGGCTAATACAAAACTTTCCTCATTGGCAGTCAAAAGAAGCTCAAGACTGGATAGATAAAGATAGAAATTCAAACGAAATCCAAAAGGATTTACCACTCATAAAAAATTCAAACCATAGCGTTAATAAGCTTAATAAGATTATTCCGGTTGTCTGTTATTTAACTACAAGGCCCCAAAGCGTGCTTGAGGGAACAACATATTGGCTGGAAAAGCATAATTTTCCCAAGGCCAAGGTTATAGGCAAGCCTGCAAAAATAACCTATGAAGACGGTACAAAGTGGAAAGCGAATATGCTCCAGAAATTGTTCCCACAAGTCCAGGGCATAGTAGACGATAATTTGCATTTAATAGATTACTTACCAAAGACTTACAAAGGATATATTTTCCTTTATGACATCAAAAACTTCTCTTCTGATTTTAAAAATGTAATAGTTTGCCCAACTTGGGAAGATGTTTTAGAAAACGCAGCAAAAGTCTACAAATAATTGACATGTTTGACCCCTTTTGATATAATTATTCTTTGTGAATAAAGAGAATTGAAATATTCTTCATAAGCTACAAAAACTACAATATGGTAGAAAGAGATTTAATTAGAAACGTCAAAATGTCTTCTGAACCTCAAAACGGAGACATAGGAAAGCCAAGTGATCCAAAATCACAGGAAGTCTATAATATGAGGTGGGAAGACCAGAAGAGAAGAAACAGGAGAATAGGCCCCTTAAAATAATTGACTTTGCTCAATACTTTGTTATAATTGCCTCCATGGCCGAATTTGAACCCAAATCTGTTTACAATAGAGAAGTACCTGATGATGTTCAGCGAGAAGGTACTTTGGAGGATTCTGCTTTAAGAAAAGCATTATTTAATGTTTGGGAAAGAACTTCAAAAAGAATAAAAAGAAATCCCAAAAGACCTAAGCCATTAAAACAAGGTCATGGGATTCACCTCTAATATGGCAGCAGAGCTTGGAAAACTAGCCCAACTCGCACGAAAAGATAGGGATTTTTATTCAGCCTCTCAATTTCTTAATGTAGCAAGTAACTTTTTGCTTGATCAAGAACAAATACCACTAAGCCTAAATCCAAATCCCGAATCTGATACCCTAATCTTTATTGCTCAAGGACTTAAAGAGCGAAAATACGAGCAGGGAGCGAGCTTCGTATTAGCTCTAAATGAGCTTTTTAATGTAACAGGAATATTTACAGATGAAAAACAAATAGAACTTGTAGAAAAAGCCAAAAAAGCGGCCTAATTATTTAAGGCTGATTGTATAAAGGTTTGGGGTAATCGCCAAATTGCCTAAGTTAGTTAAAATAACTAATTTTGAAGCTCCTGGCCACGAAAACACGAAGCTATCTACAAAAGGTCCTGCATAAACAGTTGTCTGATTTTGAGCATCGTATTCCATAATATCTATTTTGCCGTTATGCACATACACCAAGTGCTTTGAATCCGGATACCAGTTTATAGGTAAAGGGGAATCTTCGGCCATTTTAGGCAAATTGTCCAAGATTTTGTAGTTTTTATCTTCTTTTGTGTCGTAGACATATACCGAATCTTTTTCTATATCCCGTGATTCCTGTGTTGAATTTGTGCCTATCAATGGAGGGTTTATTAATGGCTCAATAGTCCCCGAAACGGATGCAGAATAGAGTATTTTAGTATCATCCGCTGACCAGTCTAAAACATTAAAATATTGCGAAACTACCGCTCTTACGTTCTTTTTAAGTCCTGCTATTCTTGCCATTTCCTTTTCTAATTTTAAATCTTCCCAAGTTGCATTAACCGTATCAAGCGTTAAGGTTACATTATCAGGACTTGTGTTTAAGGAATCTGCAGCAAGCAGATAATGCGATGCTAGTGGCGTAGTAAAACTTGCCAGAAGCTCCTTGCTATCAGGTGACCATGTAATTGTACTTTGTGAGAAGTTAAGGCCAGCATCGTTTGCAACCTGTGTAGAGGCATTTTGAAGAGTTAAAACCGGCCTTAATGTCATATCAAGTATATATATTCCATTTTTTAGTGCTGATTGCGATGATACGTTATAAGCAAGAAGAGTCTTAGTTGGATCTAGTACCGGGTTTGAAACACCTATATTGGTAATGTTTTCAAGCTTAGGAGCGGCCGGAATAAGCAGGGCATCGGCTTTGCTTACTACCTCTTTTTTTACCGTAATTTTTTTGTTCCACGCAAAGTAGCCGTCTTTATAAATTCGCACTTCATATTCTCCCGGGGATAAATTTATGGTATTGTCGGTTGCTGTAGTAAGCTCTCCGTTTACAAAAACTTGTGCGCCATTTGGGGTACTGGTTGCAACGAGTAAGCCGGTTCCGGCCACTTTAGGGGTTCCGCCTGAAAATCCAAATCTGTAGCCTTTTCCATAGAGAATAACAGTTGCTGTAATGGCAAGTAGTATGGCAGTGACTGCAAAAGATATAGCAAGCTGTTTTCGCATAGGTGTAGGGATTATACAACCACACCTTGCCCTCTTGCAAGTTTATTCTATGGTGTTATAATCGTCATATTGAGGCTAACTTCTTAATTGATAGGTTTAAATGATGGTTTGATACGGTTAACCTCCTTAAAAATATGGCGCTGTCTAAACGAGTGGGCATAGATTTAGGTACTGCAAACACGCTAGTTTATCTGGCTGGGGAAGGAATTGTACTTAACGAGCCGACAGTTGTTGCCGTAACCGCAGAGGAAAATCGTGTAGTAGCAGTTGGAAAAGAAGCAAAGGAAATGCTAGGACGCACTCCCGGAAATATCGTAGCAATGAGGCCGCTAAGAGATGGAGTAATAGCAGATTACACAATAACCGAGGCTATGCTTTCGTATTTTATAGATAAAGCCGCTGGTAGGTCTTTATTTTTCAAGCCGGAGGTTATGATTTGTATTCCTTCGGGTGTTACTCAAGTAGAAAGAAGGGCAGTTTTAGACGCAACTATGGCAGCCGGAGCAAGGGTTGCCTATTTAATAGAAGAGCCTTTAGCTGCCGCAATTGGAGCCAAAATTCCAATTGCCCAGCCCGCCGGACACATGATTGTTGATATAGGCGGAGGCTCAACTGAATCAGCAGTTATTTCCTTAGGAGGAGTTGTAGTTCATCATTCGGTTAGAGTTGGCGGAAACAAAATTGACGAAGCAATAGCTGCTTACTGCAAAAAGAAGTTTAATTTATTAGTAGGAGAGCGAACGGCTGAAGAAATCAAAATTCAGATGGGAAATGCCTTGATTGATGAAAAGAAGGTATCAGATCAGAAAAAAATGGAAATAAGAGGCCGTGACTCTATAACAGGGCTTCCTCGTACGATTGAACTAAATGAAGGTCAAGTAAATGAGGCTATTATGCCGGTTCTTTTAGATATTATTTCGGCAGTTAAGGGAGTTATGGAACAAACTCCTCCGGAACTTGCCAGTGACATTATTGATAAAGGAGTTGTAATGAGTGGGGGTACATCTCTTCTTACAAACCTTGATAAGTTAATGACTAAAGTAACAGGGGTTCCATGTCATGTTGCGGAAGATGCTCTTCTTTGTGTTGTTAGAGGAACAGGCGTAGCGCTTGAAAACATAGAGCTTTATAAAAGAAGCATTGCTAAAAAATAAAATTAACAATATCCTATAATGATTATAGACATAAATAGTACCACAAATAACATTAGACTTTCACGGATTTTTTTCACAGTCCATCAGGTTATAGTAATTGGGTTGAATATTCGACTAAATCGATTGTTTTCATTTGCCTCAGGTGCAAGGTAAGGCTAGAAAGTATGAGTAATAAAATTATTCGTTTTTATAGAAAACTAGAAAATAATAAAAATCATCTTTTATCTTATAGTTAAATGACCAGCTTAAGCAAAATTTTAATACTTGGTGTAGGTGTTACAAATGCTAAAGAGCAAGATATCTTAGAGTTTATTACTAAAGGCCTAGAGAAAAAGGATGAAAAGTTTTATGTTGTTACACCAAATCCCGAAATTTTGGTAATTGCCAACAAAAACTCATACTATAAAAAAGTACTAAACGGTGCAAAAATAGCCTTACCCGATGGCATAGGGGTAGTATGGGGAGCTCAATTACTGGGTAAACAGCTTCAGGAGAGAATAACCGGTGTAGACTTTGTGAAAAGTCTCTGTAAGCACATTGCAAATCGGCCTATAACAGTAAGCTTTTTAGGGGGTAGGCATAATATAGCAGAATTAACTGCCGAGTGCTTAGTTCGTGAAAATCCCGGATTAAAAGTTGTTTGGGCCTATAAAGACTGGGAAAATGCTCTAAAATCTAAGTATACAGACATACTTTTTGTCGCATTTGGGTCTCCAAAGCAAGAAATTTGGATAAAAGAGCATTTTAGCGACATTCCGGCGAAAGTAATAATAGGAGTAGGGGGATCATTTGACTTTATTAGCGGTAAAATACCAAGGGCACCGGAGTTATTGAGAAACTTAGGACTTGAGTGGTTATTTAGACTTTTAATTCAGCCGTGGAGAATAAAGAGGCAATTTTCACTTTTAAAGTATATATATTTAATAGTAAAAGAAAAGTTGCGTTAATTACCTCTATATCGATTACATTTATCAATAAATCCTTTTATTAATGTTGGTAGTTAAAATTAGTATTTTTCATTTTCACAAATACAAATATTATGTTTTCATAAATTGTTAGATATACCAATAATTGTAAAACGTGTTGTATTTATTTTTAAAACTTACTAAAATTACGTAAATTTTGCTTGATTAATTATGATATCTTTAGTTATAAATTAATACTTAAAGATATATACTATATTAGTATCTGAGCCTGAATAAAAAAGTAGTCCTATATTATAAGTAAATGTCATAATGTTAAAATACGAAAAAAAATAGAAGATATGTCAATTTTAAGGCTAAATATAACTAATTACCGAATATTTACCGAAAGAAGCATTTTAAGCTTGAGGTGATTTAATTTCACAAATTAGGGTTGCTTTTACTCATAAAGCGCTACTAGAATCTAATTAAATATTAAACAATTGACTAAATGATTCTTTGTATTGAGTTTAAAATCTAAACACTTCACTTTTATGCTTAGCACACATAATTTTCAGCTGCTAAAATACCCCTAAAAAAGCATTTTCACATCAAAGATTTAGGATATTTAATTAATTTTGAGTTCAATTCACCTAATTCGATTATATTTCGTATTTATTCTTTAATTCGGGTTCTACCGCTCGCGCTCGATCGCTTATTAGGACACGCTCATCAATCTCTTTTTAAGATTTAGAATTTTCTCTCCACTTCGCTAAGTTAAAATCTGCACTAATCCTAATTTTCCAAACACAAACGCAGATTTTCAGTTGTCTCATAATCGACCGAAGCGCTCACGTCACCCGTAAAAATTCCAAATCTCGCATTCTTGCTATTTATTGAACATTAATCATTAATCATTTATTATTAATTTATGGACTATCAATTTATTGAAGACGAAACGGGCAATTGGTCTATTCTTGCTCCAAAGCGGGCAAAGCGCCCAAACGAGCTAACAGGTACAGAGTCTATTTGTCCCTTCTGCATTGGAATGGTTGAGACTCCTGACGAGGTTTACAGAATAGGCAATAAAAACACTTGGAAAGTTATAGTTGTAAAAAATAAATTTCCCTTTGCCCCAATACATGAAATAATAGTTCATTCTCCGGATCACCATAAGACTTTTGATGAGCTTCCTATACAGCAGTCCGAGGAAATTTTAAAAGCATATAAAGCAAGATATTTAGAGCATCAGGATAAGGGAACTGTAGTAATTTTTAACAATCATGGAGAAGCATCTGGAGAAAGCCTTCCGCATCCCCACAGCCAGCTTGCAGTAGTTCCGGCACATGTTAAATTAAATTTTCAGCATCATGAGATATCGGAAACAGATAAGACTAAGGAAACTGCAGAATTTACGATTTTCGCACCCCAAGAAAGCAAATGGTCTGATGAGGTATGGTTATATCCTAAAAAAAGATGTAAAACTTTTGGGGAAATTTCTGGTAACGAGATAAAAGATTTGGCAAAAAGTTTATACAAGCTTATTCAGATTATGGACATGCGCCATGGCCACGAATTTCCGTACAATTTTATGATTTATCCCTATAAAGATTGGTATTTAAGGCTTGTTCCGCGGCAAAAAATTATAGGAGGGTTTGAAGTTGGTACAGGTATATATGTTAATACTCAAGATCCGAAAGAAACAATAGAGTTTATAATTGAGCATTTTGATACTCCGGATGAAGAAAAAATAAAATCAGTCCACAGAGCAAGTTATAGAAGGGGAGTATAGTGTATAATACGGCCTATGATTGAACAAAGTAGGCTGGGATTAAGAGCTCATGAGGTAGCAGACCTAGATCCATACAAAGTTCGCAAAATAGAGCTGCAGCTAGAGGCAGAAGAGCTTATTGTAAAAGAAGAACCGCGAGAAGAAGTTGGGAAAATGTACTTCACGAAAGAGCAGAAACAGCAGTTAGAGCAACAAGGATTTCAAATCTACAGACTTTCCGGAATTACTTCCAACGAAATGAAAGGAATAAGTTTTAAATATAATTTTTTAAGAAGTGGTTTGCGTAAGTTGATGAATGAAAAATCCATGGAAGGAGAAGTTGCTATTGATCCAAATAATTTTTTTTGGCAAGAGACGGCTTATAAAAAATATTTAGAGCAGGCAGAAATTGTTCTTTCCAATAAAAATAAGAGAGGAGTAGAAGGTACAAGATTTATTTGGGGCAACGTTGCTGACTATGTGGAATTGAGCTATCTATACTTTCGAAGAAACACAAAACCTTTTGGATCTTTATTTAAATCCGACTGGGCAAGAACTTCTGGACCAGGTCCAAATCTTTCAGTTGCCATAGTTACAATTAAAGACAACTTTGTTCAATTTAAATTTGAAGACACAGATAAAATGTCGGAAAATATTAAAATTGCACCACTTCTTATAAAAGACGTTCAAATTGATTAATAGATTTGATTTTGTATATTACGAGTCTATATAATTTAACTGTGGCTGAAGCGAAAAAAGACGAATTTTTATCAAGAGAAGATATTCCAGATCCACCTTCTTCGATAAGTAAGAGCAGAAGGCTCGAAATCCAAAAGGAGTTAGAAGAACTTGAAAAAGAAGGATTTCCCAAACAATCTAGTAAGTCTACAACTGTAGAAAAAGTACCAGAAAAAAGACCAGGAAAAGATTTTCAAAGGCCAGATGAGTGGGTAGATCAAGATCCTTACAATGTTCGTGGGAAACCTAAGCAAGAAGCAGCAAGAGAGCTTTTGAGTTCTGATGAAGAAAAACAAACTAAATTATTAGAGCAAGAGGGTTTTGGATCTTTTACACAAGAACAAAAAGTAGAACTCGAAAGTAGGGGTTTTGAAATTTATAAATTGACAGGAATTTCAATGGCAGATATGCAGGATAAAATAGAATTTGCAACTAATGTAGGCCCTGATTTTGTAAAAAATTTGAAATCCAGCGTCGGTGAAGTAGCAGTTGTGCATACTCCAGGTTTATTCTTTCTATCAAACAGTAGTCAAAAGACTCTCGCCGAGCAGCAGGAAATAATTGATTTGTTTTCCGCAAGATTAAGTAGCGATATTCCCGGAGTTAAAGCAATAATTGGAGAAGCAGCTGATTATATTGCGATTGCGGATCAAGACAGTAGAATTCAAGATGAGCGTAGTAGGCTTTTCGGGCTTCGTTACGCTGGCAGTATTCGTACCTCAACTACACGTGGTAGATATCGTTCTGAAAAATTATCCCTTGCTCGAGGAATGAAAAAAGAACTCCATGTTATGTTTTGGGGTGACGATTTAAACCAATTTAAAGATCTATTTGTTGCTCCCTTGATTATTCCTAATAATGACAGAACCTAAAAAAGACGAAATGATGAGATCAGATCAGGTCGCGGATTTAGATCCGTATAACCAGCGTGGAAAACCAAAGCAAGAAGCCGCAAGGGAGCTTTTGGGGGATGAGCCGGAAGTTGAGGAAGATGAGAATTTTGATGGACCAAAGTTTACACAAGAGCAAAAAGTAAAACTGCGCGATTACGGTGCGGAAATATTTACACTTCACGGAGAGTCTATAAATTCATTAAAAGAAAAAGGATTAAAAGTATGGTCGAATTTAGACTCTTCCGATTTCCAGCTTGGCTATGAAGGACATAAAACTGAAGTGGCAATTAGACTAGCTTCAAATTATCTTTTCCTACCAGATAGTAACAATAAAAATTATGATGAACAAGCAAATATGGTAACAAACTATTCATTGGAGCTTGAAAGAAAAATTCCAGGCATTTATGCATCGCTCGGATTTCCAAGTGACTATGCAGAAATAGTACTGCATTGCTTAACCAAGCGTGGACTAGAATTGTTCAAAGGTACAACTCCTAATGGAGGGTATATGTACACCAGTACAGCAATGAGTAGATCGGAAAGCTTAGGATCGGGAAAAACAGATTCATTTTTTATATCAGTAGGCGGAATGGATGAATATGGACTTGGCATACATGCTTTTTCTGCAACAGAAGATATTAGTTTTATATTTGCAACCCCCTTGATTTTCCCTGATTCAAATCGAGTTAATTTATGATTGAACCTAAGAAAGACGACATGATGAGATCAGATCAGGTTGCGGACTTAGATCCGTATAACATGCGTGGTAAACCAAAGCATGAAGCTGCGAGGGAATTGATTGGGGAAGAGCCTGAAGTTGAGGAAGAACAATTTGATGGTCTAAAGTTTACCCAAGAACAACGAGAAAAATTGGAAGAAGTGGGACTCACGATTCTTCAATTAGAAAATTTAACTTTTGACGATCTATATAATAATGGTTTAGGCAAAATTTATGAAACCAAATATTTTGATTTAATAGAGAAGATGAATAATGATAGGTCCATTAAAACAGAAGTGGCAATAAACATTTTGGACCCTTTTATTAAAGATAGTTTTTTTAAAACATTTGGTGAGCAGATTGAGCTTGTGCGACTCTTTGATGAGCAAATTAGAAATCAGATTCCAGGAGTTAAAGCTAATATTGCCGAAGCAGTAGACTTAGCCCAAATATCTTTTATTCACGCAAAAGAATCATATTTTTATGTATATAATAATTATACTAGAACCAGCACTTCGATAGATGGAAAATTAGTAGCAATAAGTGATCAGTATAACTCAGGCACCTCTAGCACCTTTATTAAAACTCGTTTTGATTTTGTTGATAGGGATAGTAAATTACCATCTTTAGGAATAGTCGCATTAATATACCCTGAAAGTTATCCGGGCAAGTCAGATTAATTATCCAGCTTTTACCTCTTGACAAAATATGTTACACTTAGTTATATTGTAGATAATTACTTTATATATTGAGCAATATCAATATATATTAAAGAGTATGCCAGAACAACTTTCTATAAATAATCTTCCGGATCTTCTAACAGTACGAGAAGTTGCCCAGATTTTGCGCGTTTCTCCCTTAACTATAAAAAGATGGGGTAAAAGAGGAAAATTGCCTGCAATTAGAATTAACTCAAGAGGAGATCGAAGATATAAAAAAGAAGCAGTCCTCTGGCTTTTAGGAATTGCCAGTCCAACCACAGAATAATTAAGAAACTCCTATACAACAAAAAACCGCCAATAAAGGCGGATTTTTGTCCTTCGACAGGCTCAGGATTAGCTAAATTACTTTAGCTCTACAGTTGCACCCGCTGCGGTTAATTTTTCCTTAGCTTCATCAGCTGTCTTTTTGTTGACTGCTGTCATTACCTCTTTTGGAGCCGTATCTACCAATGCTTTTGCATCGGCAAGTCCCAAAGTTGGAACTAATTCTCTTACAGCTTTAATTACTGCAATTTTGTTTGCTCCGCCGGACGCTAAAACGACGTTGAATACCGTCTGTTCACTGGCTTCTTCTCCGCTTTCTGCTGGCGCTGCGGCTCCGGCTGCTGGTGCTGCTGCAACCACTGCTGCGCTGACACCAAATTTGTCTTCCAAAGCCTTAACAAATTCTGACAGTTCGAGAACTGACATTTCTTCAACTGCTTTTAAAAGCTCTTCTTGTTTTGCTTTTGCCATCAATTCTCACCCCCTTTATTTTCATTATTAGATTGATTTTCGGGTTTTTCCGCTGCTAGCTCTTGCGGTGTTTCGGAGAGTATAGTTTCTGGTTCGACGGGCTCACCACTAGGTGGTTTGGCAGATTCACTATTTAATGACTCTGCGACTGGAGTTTGCACGGATGCCTGTTCTTGGACTGCCTCTGTTTGTTCAATTACTGGCTGTTTGTTAGCCGGAGAAGTCGGAACAGAATCAGCCGGTTTGTTTTGCACAACTGCATTTAAAGTCATAACAAGTTTTTGTAAGTTCCAATTTAATGCTTTATGTAAGCCTGAAATAGGGGATTTAAGAGTAAAAACCAGTTGCGAAAGCAGTACTTCGCGTGTTGGAAGAGTTGATAGTTTTAAAATTTGTTCTCCGGTTACAAAATCTCCTTCCATTATGCCAAATTTAACATTTGGCAAATTTAGCTCTTTAATCAGCTTTGCAAGTTCTTTAAGGGGAAGAAGTAAATCGTTATATAAAAAAAGCGTTCCTGTTTGGCCACCTAGCTCGTGTTCGCCTTCGAGCTTTTTATCTGTAATTGCGCGCGTTAAGAGCGAATTTTTGGCTACAACAAATTCGGAATCTGCCTTTTTTAGCTGTTTTTTAAGTCCCTCTATTTGTTTGTGCGTTAAGCCTTGATAGTTAGTAAATATAACAGCTTTAGCCTTTGTATACTTTTCACTTAAGCTGCTTACAATTCCTACTTTTTTTTCTCTATTTTTGCTTATTTTAGGTTCTTCGTTCATAATAATATCCTTCGACTGCGCTCAGGATTGTGTTCTATTTTAAATTTTCAAGAGGAACACAAAAAACTCGTCTAAGACGAGTAAATAAGTTTGAGCTGAACTTTAGTTTTCCTCGGTAGGACTTATAGATTGAAGCGTCCTTCGACTTCGCTCAGGATTTAGCTTCGCTCAACCCACTGTCTTAGGTTATGTTAGTTTAACAAATACAAAAGTATTTTTCAATACTTAATTATGAGGGTTTTTTTCCGCCTGAAAAACTGTTTCTGAATTTCCTTTTGGTTTATCTATGTCTAAAACTCTAGCGGAGCCGACGAAATCAGAAGCATCCGCTTTCTGATATGGAGGTAAAACATATCTTATTTTAGGATACCTTTTCTGCGTCCTTTGTCTTTCTTGAGCTCTTTCTCTACTCATAAGAAGTGATATTATAACTTATAACTATCTTAAACTCAAGACGTTACGCTTTTTGCGTAATAGCCCCTGTTTTCTTTTGGAAGAAGCACTGCAAGCCTTCCCATCATTAGATTGATAATTGACTTATCCGGATAAAGCACTTTTTCCATGGAAATTTCTTCATAAGAGTAGGGAGTTCCAACCTCAACAACGGTTTGGGTTAGGGGAGGAAATATTTGATACGGGTGTAGCGCTATAGGCAAGGCAAGTGAGCTATCTTTAGCAATTCTAAATAAAATATCAATTCCAGGCTCGGCTTTTATTAATCCGCCTGTTTTACTTCTTGTGCCTTCAGGAGCAATTGCTAAAATCCGACCTTTTGTTTTTAATGCTTCTATTGCTTTTTGTACTGAAACCCGATTAAAGTTGCTTGAATCTTGGTATAAATGCGCTTCATATCTTTGGACGACCTGCAAAACATCAAATCCTCTTGTTTTCGCAAGGCCATGTATTACTGAATTTTTAATTCTTGAAGAAACTCCTCTCTGTGGGTCAAGATGTTTTCTTCCTGCGAGGATGCTCAAATTAGAAAGAGACAAGTTTTCATCTAAAAATCTTGCTAAAACTGTAGTATCTAGGGTAGAGAAGTGGTTCGTATACAAAAGAAGCGAGCCTTGCTTCAAATGAGCCTTGGCTTTGTCTAAATTATTATCTGGATCATTAACTTCGTATCTTACAGCTTTTGAAAGCTGCCAAAGCGTTTCAACTAGCGGACGAGAATCTTTTTCTTTCATCGGCGCAATATTATCAGATATAATGGGTTTATGGAAGAGGAATTAGTAAAATCTCCGGAAATAAATGAAAGCGAATTTGACGTTGTTGTGGTTTTGGGTGGCAATATTCGAAAAGATAACAATGGAAATTGGAGAACATCTAGCTTTGAAGAAGGGGAAGAAAAATCAATGGGAGCGCATGGTAGAATCCTAGCCGCATCCGAACTTTATAAACAAGGCAAAGCAAAAAACTTTATTGTTTGTACTGGGCTTAGTTCTAATATATCCGGTCAGCCAGGAGTTTTGGAGCCGCAAGCACCAACCGAGGCAGAAGTAATGGCTTGGGAGCTAGAAGAATATGGAGTTCCTAAAAATTTAATAATTCGCGAAGATATTTCTGACAGCACTTTAGCAAACGTTAGAGAGGCTGCAAGAATTATAAGAGAACACAATTTTAAAAATGTTGGTCTTCTTACAAGTTTTTGGCATTTAGAAAGGGCAATGGTAATGATGGAATCCCAAAGGCTGGACACAGAAGGAAGACACGTTACTCCTTTATCATCGGAGGATATTCTTGCGGAAAAATCCTCTCACCACGCTTATTTAATTAATAAAGTAAAGGAAGCGCCAACAATGCAAAAAAGAATTGAAGCAGAAAATAGAGGATTACAAGCATTCAAAAGCGGAGACTATAACCAAACTCCTCATGGAACAAACCCGACGAAAGATTAGGTAATGTTAAAAGCTTTTAAGATTTCTTCAGCCTTAACTCTATATTCATCTTCATCTGATATTATTTTCTCTCTAATTTCAAATAAGGGAACATTATTTTCTTCACATAGTATTTCTACTCCTGTTGCGAAGGGGCTATTATATGTTGAAAAGTTCATTCCGGTCATTGCTTCAGAATATGTGTGCATTTCCGGTAAAAGCACTACTCCGGTAGGTAAGCTTCTATCTTCTTTTTTTGATGTTGTATAATTTTCTACGTTGTAAAAATTGCTCAAATAAGAGTCTGCTTCATTTTGAACTGCAACTTGCTGTTGCTTAGCTCCAAGATCCGAAAGTAAATCAAATATCCATTTTCTTAATACAACTGATCTACTGGAAACAGAACCTAAAACAAGAATTCTGAATGGCTCTTTTTCTCTATTTATCTCTCTTGAATCTTTTTCCTCTGGTGTTTCTGGAAGCAATTCTCTTGCAGCTTCTTGTTTTGGTTTTCCACGCTGATTATACGGATCTAAGTCGGCAACATCGGGGGCTCGCATTATATCGTCTGTTTTAGGTTCACTCATTTATATTAAATTAAATTCTTTTAGAATTTCCTCAGTCTTTTCTGTTACGGCTTCGGGAGTTTGCAACATTTCATGAATTTCAAACAATGGGACATCATTTTCTTCACATAATTTTCTTATCATATCGGCAAATCCACTTTCGTAACTAGGAATTGTCATTCCTTCTCGGGAAGGGGAATACTGCCTCATTTCTGGCAATAGTACAACTCCGGTAGGAACACTTAATTCATCCTTTGTTGATGTATCTAAATCGACCACGCCAAAAAAAGCGCTTTCAGCTGCGTCTACATCTCTTGCCGATCTTGTTGACGGATCTTTTGCTCCCGCACTTAAGAGATAATCATAAATTGTAGATCCTAAATCTAGACCGCCACTAAGTCTAGAACCTAACACGACAATTCGGTAGGGTTGTTTTGGTTTTAATCTTTCTTTAGCTACTTTTTCTTCTTTGGAATCTTCTAAAAGTTCTTTTGCTGCTTCGTGTTTGGGTTTTCCACGTTGATTGTATGGATCCAAATCCGCAACATCTGGGGCTCGCATCAATTCGTCTTTTTTGGGTTCGATCACAAGATAATTATATCAGAAGCAGTCTCTTGACATAATAAGCCTATATTGATATCCTTTGCATCTATGTCAGCAGTTGAAAGACAAAATGGCGAACACAGCCTGCCTGTTAACATTGCGGATCACATTCGTGCAGAAAGTCAACTCCATCCAGAAGTTACAGGTTCACTGGCGTCAATACTTACAGATCTTACAAGAGTAGCAAAAGAGATTTCCTTTACCGTAAATACGGCGGGTATTCAAAATCTTTACCGTTCAACTGGAAGAACAAATGCATATGGCGAAAACGTAATACAGCTGGATGAAAAGGCAAATCAGCAATTCAAAGATATACTTGCAAATAACGATAACGTTGCTGGGTTTTCTTCCGAAGAAGAAGAAGGTTTTGTGCCATATCCAAATTCAGAAGATGGAAAGTATATTCTTTGGTTTGATCCCTTAGACGGATCTTCGAACTTTGATATAAATGGTTCGGTAGGTTCAATTTTTTCAATTTATAAAAGAGTTTCTCCTGATAAAACTCCGGTTGATGAAAAAGATTTTATTCAAAAAGGAAGCGAGCAGGTTTGCGCAGGATATTTTCTTTATGGACCAAGCACTATGCTCGTTTACACAGCAAGATTTGGGGTTTATAGATTTACATTAAATCCAAGCGTAGGAGAATTTGTTTTGCCGAAAGAATACGCACAAATTGCAACCCCTGATTCGGGAGGAATATACAGCGTAAATGAAGCCTACAGCAATAATTGGCCAGATTCTGTTAAATCTTATGTCAATCACTTAAAGACAAGACCGGGTGCTACATCAAGATATGTTGGCTCTTTAGTAGCTGATGTCGATAGGGATTTGTTAAAAGGTGGAGTGTATTTATATCCTGCAGATTCAAACCATCCAACGGGAAAATTAAGGTTAAATTGCGAAGCTAATCCATTGGCTTTTGTCGTTGAACAAGCTGGAGGAGCCGCAACAGATGGAACAAATAGGATTTTAGATTTGCAACCCGAATCTCTTTTACAAACAACGCCTCTTATAATTGGAAGTAAGAATGAAGTAGAATTATTCAGACAATTTACTCAAAGACCCCTTTGGCAATAGGCCATCAATTCAACCGTAAGACCTTAAACTCTAATTTTAATCCCAGGGGACATTGTGGATTTTAGGGTTATATTGACGATATTTCCTTTTTTAACAGCATTTACCATTGATTCGATATTCTCGCTCAATTTTTCAGAACCAAAGCTCATTTTTCCAACAGTTAAATGAAGTAGGGGATTTTTAGTTTCTGTTTTAAAGTTAATTTGCCCGCCTTCATATTTTTTAACAACTTCCTCCGGTTTTGCCGTAATTGTCCCGTTTTTAGGATTTGGCATCAAGCCTCTTGGGCCCAAAACTTTAGCAACTTTAGCCAGTTTTGGCATCATATCTGGTGTTGCAACTAAAATATCAAAATTTATAACACCTTTTTCTACTTCTGCAATTATTTTATCGTCTGCAACTGCCACCCTTGTCTTTTTTCCAGTCCCGTGGGGAAGAGTAACGTTTCCTGAAATGCCGGCAGTTACAGTATTTATATGAAGCTCTACTGTTTCGTCAAATTTGCCCCTTTGCATTTTTCCTAAAAGTTCCAATGCTTCGGGCAATGGATACAGTTTAGTTCTGTCTAAATTAGATGATAAGTCGTTATATTTGGCTGAATGAGGTTCTTTTTGGAATTTTTCTTTTTTTGCTTTTTTAACCTCTTTTTTTTCAGCCTCTTCTGGTTTTGTTTCTATTGTTTCAACCGCTTCTTCCTGTTCGGCAGGAGGCGTTACTACTTCGGTTCCCTCATCGACTTTTGCTTTTTCAGTCTTTTTAGCCTCTTTTTTACTCGCACGTCTTTCTTCAAGCCTTTTTGCCCTTGCTGCATCTTCTAGGTCGTCAAATGATTTAACTCTAACTTTTCCCATTTATTTTACTTTTACACCCATACTTTGGGCGACTCCTTCCACAATTTTTACAGCCGGTTCTAATTCGTCTGTATTTAAATCTTCCATTTTGTCTTTTGCAATTTGCTCTGCTTGGGCTCTGCTTAATACTCCTGCTTCTTCGGTTCCGGGTTTTCCTGAGCCCTTTTCTGTATTCAGCGCCTTTTTAATCATTTCGGCAATTGGTGATTTTTTAACAATAAAAGAAAAAGTTCTGTCTTCGTAAACCGTAATTACAGCGGGAACTATTGTCCCTTTTTGATCGGCTGTTTTATCATTAAAAGCTTTAACGAATTCCATAATAGGGAGTCCGTGTGGTCCCAAAGCAGTTCCAACGGGTGGTGCGGGAGTTGCCGCACCGGCTGGAATATTTATTTTTATAATTGTTTTTATTTTTTTAGTTGCCATATCTGTTCAAAATTATCTGGAAGAGTAGAGAAGTACCTTTTTGAGGTAATCTTATCTACTGGTTCTTTCGACCGAAGTCTTCCAGGTTAGCAATAAGTTTTTGTATTATAACTTACTTACTTGTAAAAAGTCTAGTTCAACAGGTGTTTCTCGTCCAAAAATTGATACCAATACCTTTATTTTTCCTCTTGCTTCATCAATATTATCAACTGTTCCTAAAAAGTCTGTAAATGGACCATCAACAATCTTTACAGCTTCGCCAATTGTAAAGGTTGTTGTAAACAAAGGCTCTTCCGCTTCCATAAATTTTTGAATTGCGGCAACTTCTTTTTCGGAAATTGGAGTAGGCTTATTGCCGGCTCCAATAAATGCCGTTACTCCTTGTGTAGTTCGTACCAAAAGCCAGCTTTCATCATCCAAAATCATTTTTACCAAAACGTATCCGGGGAATATTTTTTCTTTTACATTCTCTTTTTTGCCCTGACTTACTTTAATTGTGTTTCTTGTAGGAACAATAATATCAAAGATTCTATGTTCAAAACCCATTGATTCAACTCTTTGATGCAAGCTTTTTGCAACCTTATTTTCATGTCCGGAATAAGTATGAACTATATACCATTTAGCCAAATCAGATGCTTTTGGTTTGCCTTCTTCTTTCTCGTCCGCCTTAGCTTTAGCGGCGGTGGATTTAGGCTCAATAGCTTGTGTTTCCTGCGCTTCTTCTCTGTCTTCTGCTTCGTTTCCCGCCTGCATCGCCTGAGGCGAAGCATCTGCGGGCAGGTCTACTGCTTCTTCTTGGGTTTTTCCATCTTCCTCAGTTGCTTCTATTTGCATGTCGTGCGGTGCTTCCAGTTGCGGTTCGTTCGGAGCCTCAATTTCTTCTACTTTTTCCTCAACAGGGGTTGCAGCCGAAGTTTGATTTTCGGGCATTTTGTCTTCTGTTTTTTGATTTTGATCGTCGTTCATATTATCTTACGATTATAATCTCGGTTAGTTTTGTTAGTAAAAAATCAATCCCTCCCAAGAATAATCCTACAATTAAACTTACTAAAATTACTACGCCTGTTAATCTAATTACTTCGGCTCGTGACGGCCAAACGACCTTTTTAAGTTCGTCTCTTACCTCTGCAATAAAACTGACTGGTGTCGTTGCCATAGAAATTAAAACTAATAATTTTTGGGACTTGTCAACATTCTAACAAATAATATTCTTCATGTAAAGAAGCTTTAGTATGAACAAAAAGAAAAAATATTGACAGGAGCAGGAGACAAGTTTTACAATCAAAAGTGCATGAGCCATAATAAAGTTAGCAAAGTTGTAATTCCCGCGGCTGGATTTGGAACCCGTTTTTTACCTCAAACAAAAGCAATGCCTAAAGAAATGCTCCCGATTGTTGATAAGCCTGTTATTCAATATGTAGTGGAGGAGGCAGTTGAATCGGGTGTTAAAGATATTGTAATAATTACCGGTTCTAATAAAAGAGCCATTGAGGATCACTTCGATATTTTAAACGCAGATCTTATAAACAACTTAGAGAAAGGTGGTAAAACCGAACTTATTGAAAAGACCCAGAAAATCTCAAACATGGCAAACTTTATATATATTAGGCAAAAAGGTCCCTATGGAAACGGAACTCCCATACTTAGCGCAGAACCAGTAATTGACGGCGAACCCTTCGCCGTTTTATGGGGGGATGAATTTATTTATTCTAAACCACCAAGGTTAAAACAAATGATAGATGTATATGAAAAATATGGAGGCGTTGTAATTTCGGGAGTTAGGATAAAAGAAAAACAAGATTTAAAAAGATATGGAATTGCAGATATCACCCAAGTTGAAGGAAACGTTTTTAAAATTAATGAAATAGTCGAAAAACCGAATCCGGATACTGCTCCTTCTAATCTTGCAACACACGGCGGATATATTTTGCCTCCTGAAATTTTTAAGGCTTTAAAGAGCGTAGAGCCCGGAAAGGGTGGAGAAGTCTGGTTAGTAGATGGAATTAATAAACTTAGAGAACAGGGGGTTGATATATATGCTGTGGAAATTGTGAATGGAAAATATTACGATACAGGAAATAAACTGGAATATATGAAAACAGCAATTGAATTAGCATTGGAGCATCCCGACCTTAAAGAAGATTTAAAAAAATTCCTCAAAGAACTCAACTTGGAATAAATGAAACTCGGAAAAAAAGAATTTTTAAATTTCTCATTTCTTTTTACAACAGTTTTTATTATATTTACAGTTTTAGTTAATTTTAATTTACTTACTAAATTTGATTTTGATACAACACTTATTCTTCAAAAATTTATTCCTCAAAGTATAGATACTTTATTTTCTGCATTTAGTCTTATTGGAAATGCAGAAATTGCGGGTTTATTTTTACTTTTAATACTACTTATATTTAAGAAATTGAACATAATTATTGTGCTCTTATTATTTGTATTACTTCATATCCCGGAACTTTTTTTAAAGTCAAATCTTAGCCATTCGGGACCCCCAATCGAATTTCTAAGAACCATAAAATTATTCCCAATCCCACAAATTAGTATTCCCGGGGAGTATTTTTCTTATCCCTCCGGACATTCTGCAAGGACAGTTTTTATTTCGATTATCTTATTTGTGCTTATTTCCAGGCTAAAATTGTCTAGGAATACGAAGTATTTGGTGTATGGAGCAATTTTAACTTTTGATTTTACAATGTTAGTATCAAGAGTTTATCTTGGGGAACATTGGACAAGCGATGTTATCGGTGGCAGTCTTTTAGGAGCAGCTTTTGCCTTTATAGGCATTCTTCTTATTTAGGGTTTGACATTGTAAACCCTCTTGTCAAGTTGACAAGAAGCCTCTGTATTTTTATACTTTAAATGTTCTTTGGTATAAGAGATAGTTGGTAAGATTTTCTCTACAAGTTCACTGGGTTTGAAGTATCTTTGCCAGATTGGCAAGGAGACAGAGTGTATAATCTTAGCCTGTGGGTTAAGGTTTAGCTCTCTTAGTTACAGGCTCGGGGAAACATCAACTATTTCGGTACCAAAGACGAATTTATCAAGTCCTTTAGGCCGAACGCTTTACAAAAACTGTCTCTTGTTCTTTCTTCTTTAACTTCTTTTTGATAAAATTAGACACACCGCCGAAGTAACTCAGTGGTAGAGTAGCTGTTTTGTAAACAGCAAGTCGTGGGTTCGAATCCCACCTTCGGCTCAGATAACTAGCGCATTGACACATGGTATATAACCAAGTAAAATAAGAACGTGAACAGCAAAAAAAAATCTACATTAGCCCTGGCAGAGGCTGTGGCTTATTTTACAAAAAATAATGAATCTGTATTTGTTCCTTTTTCCGATACAGATAAGTATGATTTGATCGTGGATAGAAAGGGTTCTTTAAAAAGAGTACAGTGTAAATATACAAACTATAAAGAGCCAAGTGGAGCGTTTATAGTAGATTTGACAACGTTTGGAGGTTATAGAGAAAAAACTTATCATACTAAATATAAGGATGGAGATTTTGATTTTTTATTTGTTTTTTGCGGTGATCAAACTAAATATTTAATTCCAGGGGAAAGAGTTTTAGGAAAAAGTCATATATCAATTGGAGTTAGAAGTTGGAAAGAATTTATAATAAATTAATAAGCTAAGCTGGGTTCGCGTAGCGGCAATCGCATCTGGCTGTAGACCAGATGCCCGAAAGGGCTGCGGGGGTTCGAGTCCCTCACCCAGCACAACGCCCGACAAGCTCAGTAAACGTGCCGACATGGCTCAGTGGTAGAGCAAGTCATTGGTAATGACTAGATCGTGGGTCCGATTCCCACTGTCGGCTCTGGATTCGACAAGCTCACCATTCGCGTGAGATTTTCGAATTCTGATTGTGGGATGAGTTTATCCTGAGCAAGGTCGAAGGAATTCCCACTGTCGGCTCAGGGTTGAATTAAAACAGCAATTTTCATATAATACTCAAATGGCAAAAAGAGAGCACAGAATTATACTTGGCTTGGTTTGTACAATCTGCAAAAACAGAAACTACGTTACAACAAGGAATAAAATAAATACCGAAGAAAAACTTTTACTCAAGAAGTTTTGCAAACACTGCAGAAAAGTAACCGACCACAAAGAAAACGAGAAACTTAAATAGTTCCTTTAATCTACTTTTGTCTTCTTAGCAATAATCTTTTTCATTTCTGAGCGGTTGAATCTATCAATAGAAGAATTTGGAGTAAAGCTAACATATGGTATTGTCGCTAAAGTATCCAGTATAAATTTTTTCATATACGGAGGAAGATTCGAGCTCATAGATTCAAGTTTTCGAATGTAAGATAAAAGCGTATTGGGTGCATAAACTTGAGCTATTTCATATGGTCTTTTTGTATCAAGGATAAACTGATTAGCCGAGGCTATTTTTAACTTGGTTCTTTCTGTCGGATTTTCAGAAGTTAAAGCGTAAAATAGGTTGGGATCTTCTTTTCTATAATCGGAAACGTAGTCGACTAAATCATCCAACATTTGTAAACACAAAGAAGCATTCAACATCTCGTCTTTAAACGTAGCTACATCTTGTTTTTTGCCAGAAACTATATTTAAAGCATCAACGATAGTTTCTCCAAATAAGCCGGTCGTATCTATTCTATATTCAAGTACTTCTTCAAACGGAGAAGTTGATGGATTAAATTTTGCCATAAATTCAGAATGTGCAACGTAGGCTTTTCTTCGAGCATCAATTTCCATTTCTTCTATCCTTCTTTTAATTTCTAAAGGCATGTTAATATCATTAAACAATTGGGAATTGAGAGCATCTTGAATGTTTTGAGTAAGTATTTCTTCATCCATTTTGGAGTAAACAGAGTCTTTATCTAGCATGGCATCTGCCATAAACCAGTATTGCAGTATGGAATGTACCAGCTTTCTGGCAATTTTCTCTTTATCACTTCCTTTACGGATACCCATCCTTTCAATTACAGGCAAGAATGCTGAGGAATACAGCATTGAAGTTGGTTCCTGACCTCTTTTAATTTCAAGGCTCCTGTGAATAGAAGATAAAACAACTCTTGAGGTCATGCGCGAAAAACGAAAATACCTTTCGTATTTATTCATCGGGGAATTATATCAAAGCAGATTAACCATATCAATTCAAAACGTCTTAAACGTTGCCTTTTAAATACTTGAGTCTTAAATCCTCTGGAAATCTTTCTATTGCATATCTAAGCATAGTGCGAGGCATTTTTTTATACCGTGTTTTTAAAAATTCTTCTTCTGCCTCTTGCGATATTCTTTTTCCTACTTCTCTTAACATCCAACCAACAGCTTTGTGAATTAAGTCGTGTTTATCATTAAGTAAAATATCTGCAATTGCAAAAGTATCTTTAAACTGTTTTAAAGTCGCAATAAATTGATAAGTAGCCATAATGCTAATTCTTTTTTCCCATAAACCATCTGATTTTGCTAATTTGTAAAGAATACTTCTGTCCTTGTCTTTTAAATATTCTCCGATAATTCTTGGAGTAGTTACATCAACCAAATCCCAACTATTTATATATTTTGTATTTGCTAAATAAAGATTAAAAATTTGTTTTTTAACTTTTTCGTTAGCCTTTTTATATTGCTCAACTAAAACAAGAAGCGCAATCATTCTTTCTTCATGAATTTTCGACTGTAAAAGCATGACAACATCTTTTAAGTCCATTTCTTGGTATTTCTTGACTAGATTTCTAATTTGAGGAAGAGTTAATCCTACAAAAACATCGCCATATCCGTATTCGCCTTTTCCTGTTTTGAAAAATCGCTGTAGCGCCGTTGCTCTTTTGGGGTCTGAAATTGTCTTAATTTCTTTCCTTATCTGATTAATCATAGAGGAGCTGCAGGGGTAGAGGGAGTCGAACCCCCAGTCGCGGTTTTGGAGACCGCTGGTTTACCGTTAACCGATACCCCTAAGTAAGTGTAATTATAGCTTTTTGAAGGTTTCCAAGCAAGAAGTCAGGCTAATTTGAATTGACATTGAAAAATCTCAGATATATAATGCCTTTCTCATGGGTAAAGAAAAGAAAAATAGATCCCACGAACTTACAAAAACGAATCTCCCTCCTGCTTTAGAAATATCTCCATTTTTGGTTAGGTCTCAAACTATACGATTAGTAAATCAAGCTCTTTCCGAAAGCTTCCCAGATTTTTTTAGACAGGTCAAGCCTTTGCGCAACGAAATCGACGTAATAGTGGTAAGGGACAGGAGCTCTATCGATTATTATCGGTCGGAAATGGTAAGAAAAGTACATAGTTTACGTCTAGATCTATTAGATAATCTATCGAAAGAAGACCCAAAAGCAGTAACACAGTTTAGTAGTAAAGAAGCAGAACCCTTTAATGTAACTGACAGGGATATTCCCGGGAATCCCATTTTGATTTTGGAAAGTGAAATAACAGATGTAAAAAATGGTAACTTTCCGGAAGAATATAAAAGAGCTCTTCTTGAACTGGGGATTGGTCGCGTTCTTGCTCATGAAGGAGCACACCACTATGTAAAAGAAATCAAAGATATACCCGTAGATCCTTCTGACCCCCTTTTTCGTATGACATTTTCTTTTGATCGTATGCAGGCTAGGTCAAACCAACGCTTTACGCCTATAATAGAGGAGCTTGAAAGATTTGCATCAGCTAACAACCCCTCGGTTAAAATAAATGCAACTAAAATATCGTTGTATTGTGATGATATAAATGGAGAAAGAAAAGCCATAACTGGAAGCGGTTATGATTTGGAAGAGTCGATAGTTGAACTAATTACCCATAGGGCTTCTAATATTTTAATAAAATATGCCGAAGGTAGTTTCTCTCCCGGTGTTGCCACAACTTTTAAGAATCTTTTTGATAATAGTTTTAAATCAATGGATCACTACAGAATGGTAAACCTAACATCAGTTGGGTTACGATATCTTTCTATGTTGGGAATAAGAACCTTGGAAGAAGCAGTAGATCCTTTTATGAGTGGGGAAATTCCCTTACTCCACTCTAGATTATTGGGAAAACAAGAATATATGCCATAAATTAGGCGGCGGATTTGGATGAAGACTCATTATTCTGTCTAAAAATAGTAGTCTCTTCTCTCACAAAGTTTTTTAGAGCGTTTAAGTGTTTTTCTGTATCTTTCTTTTCCTCGGGTTTAATGGCGCAAACATACACCGTAGACATTTCTCTTCCTTTTCCTCTTTTCTCAATTATAACCCCTTTTGAAGATGCAACTTGCTGAAATTGTGGTATTTGCTCGTTTTGAATTTTGTACATGACGCATTTCCCGCCCTTTCTGCCTTCAATCCAGAACTCTTGAAGCGCCACTAATTAATTTTAGACACAGATTGATATACTTGTCAAGTTAAAGGCCTAAGAGATGTTCGGAGAATGTAAGAAGATTAAAAATAGCCTCGCCAAGCGAAAAACCGCCGATTGGAAACATTAGAAGAAAGAAAAGAATAAAAATCCCTATAAATCCAATTGAAAGATAAGAAGCGGCTTCTTTCTCCGGCAAAATCAAAGCAAATATCTTAGAACCGTCTAACGGAGGAATGGGAATCAAGTTAAAGATAGCAAGCAACAAGTTGAGTCTTACTACCAGTCCGAGGACGTAGTAAATAAATACTTGAGCTTCTCCAAGAGGAAAAAATCCGATAGCTTTAATTGCAATAGCTGCAATAAACGCAATAAGAACATTGGTTGCAGGACCTGCTAAAGAAACTAACGCCAAGTCTTTCCGGCCATCTTTTAAATTAAATGGATCAACCGGAACCGGTTTGGCGGCGCCGAAGATAACAGGGGATCCTGATAAAATAAGAATCAAGGGAAGGAAAATACTCATAATCGGGTCTATATGGGGCTTTGGATTAAGCGTAAGACGCCCTAAGAGCCTTGCAGTTGGGTCTCCAAGACGTTCTGCAACATATCCGTGTGCAATTTCATGCAGAATAGCACTGTAAATTAAAACAAGTAGTAAGATTACGATTTCCACCTCTTTATTATAATTGAAAAGCAGTTCGTTTTACAGTATAATCTAACTCTTATGACAAAAGGAAACAAGTGTGATAACTGCGGCAAAGGGATAATGTACGGCCATAATGTTTCGCATGCAAAAAACAGAACCAGAAGAATCTTTAAGCCAAATTTACATAAGGCAAAAATTGCAGTCGGCTCAGTTTATAAAACAATGAAGCTTTGCACAAAATGCTTAAGACTTCTAAAAGGAAAGACCCAAAAGAAAGAAGTCAAAGTTGAACCTCAAGAAGCATCAGAACAACCTCAAGTAATCGCAGCAGTCTAAGAAAGCGCTTTTTCCTCGAGTCTTGCCCTAATTAAAGTTAAAGGGAGCAAAATAAGGCAATAAAATGCGAGTCCAACATAAGAGCTTTGTGCGACAGAAATTCCGATTACAGTTGCCGAAATTCCAATATACATCGGGTGATTAAAATACCTGTAAAGACCTCGTGTTATCCTTTTTTGTTTTTTAGGCAAAATTCCAAAAGAAGTCCCTAAATTTATAATACTAGTAATCCAAAATGTTACTCCAAAAACTGCAACTATAATCCCAAGATAGGAAAGGGGAGAGCCATTAAATTTTCCGCCAAAATAAGCTAAATATAAGCTAAGAAAATAAATAGTAGGAATTATTACTAAACTTGCAAATTGAAAAGAGAGTTTAAGCGTCTGCATTTTTCAAAAACTCAAGAAGTTTAAAATCCGCCTGCGGATAACCGTTTAAAAAATCTTTATAAGTCATTTCTTGTTTGCTTTCTACTTGAGCTGCCTTGAATGGCAAGAATTTGATAATTTTTTCTTCAGTCTTACTAATTTTTGTCCTTGTCCAAACTCCAGGCCAAGGAAAATAAGCTCTTGTCATTCTATCCAAGATTTTGAAATCGGGCATTTCCGCAACATTTACGTAACCGCTCTGCCGCGTTAATGTTTTAGTAAAAGTTGCTAAATCGTGATTTTGTTCCTTAAGAATTATCTTTCCTTTTGTGTAGGGCTCAATAGCCTCTTGAAGCAATCTTGCACCTTCTCTAAAGAGTATTTCATATAAACTTTGAGCTGTATCGTCGGGACTAATTTGTCTTTCTTCCTGTACCAATATTGGTCCGTGATCCATTTTTTCATCAAGCTTTATTATTGATACACCTGTTTTTGTATCTGCGTTTAGAATTGCAGATTGTACCGGAGTAGGACCCCGATATTTTGGCAAGAGAGAAGGATGTATGTTTAAAACTCCGCGTTTAAAGTGTTTTAAAGTTTTATCGGTTATTATTATTCCAAAGTCTGCAACAATTCCTAAATCCGGTTTTAGTATTTTAATTTCTTTTAGATTTTCCAGCTCAAGTTTATCTTTAACTCGAATTACTTCAATTCCTTTAGACTGACAAAAGGGAATAATAGATGCTTTTTCTTCTGACTCTGTAGTAATAACCAAATCAAGCTCAAAATTGTTTTTTAAACCTTCAATTATTGGAAAAACATTATGAGAAGAGCCCAAAAACACAATTTTCATCTTATATAGTTAATTCTTCAAAATAATCATGGCCTTTTGCGTCCTTTTTAGATTCGTAAAGTTTCCCTTTTTGTTCCAAAACTCTTTTGGGAAACAAAATTCCTTCCAAGTGGTCTACTTCGTGCTGAATAATTGTAGACAAAAATCCCGTAAAGCTTTTCGTAAACCTTTGGCCCTTATCGTTTTGATATTCCAGTGTAATCTTTGGATATCTTTCTACTTCTCCCCAAATACCCTGAAGAGATAAACAGCCCTCAAGCTTTCTAATTCTTTTTTTCTTTCTTTTTTCAAGCTGTTCGAATGAAGTTATTTTGGGATTTATAAAAACTTCAAGCTTATGTTTAATACCAGGTTTTGTTACAAAAATTCTTTTACTTTCTCCAATCTGGGGGGCAGCGAGTCCAACACCAACGGGGTCACGCGCAGATTCAAGGGCTTTTGACATGTTTTGTATTAGAGTCTCAAGTTTATTATCGAAATTTGTTACCGGTTCCGCTATTTTGGACAGAATGGGGTGTGGGGCATTTAAAATTTCTGACATTTTATTTTTTCCAGGTACTTAGAGCATCAGATGCCGGCTGGTATGGACCGAAAGTTTTAAGAATATATTCCATTTGAAAAATAGCTTTGTCCTCGTACTGCGCATTTATAACTTGTCCTTTATCGTTTATTGCAAGCTGATGATAAAAAAGTCCAAGTGCATAGTAAGCATTTAAATAATCCGGCTTAAACTTTATAGTTTCTTCAAGAATTTGAACGGCTTTTTTAACGTCGCCTGACTGACCCGTTAAAACGCCCAAATTATATGAAACATCAGCGTCATTCGGAGCAAGTTCCTTTGCGCGTTTTATTGCATCAAGTGCTTGTGGTAGGTAATTTGCATCAACTTGGCCAAGAGAGTAGAAAACTCTTACTCTGGTTTTTGCAAAAACGATATTATTAGGATGTTCCTCTTTAAGTTTATTGCTGTTTGCAATTGAACTATCAATAAGTTGTTTCGCTATATTTAAATCAGCCTGATTAGGACTTTGTTGATTTTGATAAATTATTGCGGATGCAACAACGGCATTATTTAAAGATAATTCATCTCTAAAAACAGGCTCACTCGGCCTAAACTCAACGGATTTTTGTAAAAATGGATATGCGTTTTGATAATCGCCGGCTCTGTCGAAATTATAACCCAAGTAATAATATCTGTCGGCCTGCCAAAATCTTGCAAGTACAAAAATAAGATATGCACCTATAACGATTACTCCAATAACTAAAATTTTTTGTACATTACTTAATAATACTGCCTCGCTTTTGTTCTTGGAAAAATTAAACGAATAAGAATTATTTTCCCTTAACATACCCGCCATAATTAAGAAAAAAGCAGGAAGTGTATAAAAGAAAATATTTATCATTACAACAGAAAATCCAAAGAAATTAGAAATTAAAATTCCTATATATGCAATAACTAGAGAGGCAAGTAGCAGTGCTTCTTTGCCTAACCTTTTTGTATTCTTAAATAAGAATTTTGCAGACATAAACAAGAATGCTCCAATCATTAATAAATAAGTAGCAATTCCCACTGTTCCAGTAGTTGCAAGATAGTTTAGATATTCGTTGTGGGCTTTGTTATATAGGAAATTCCACTCAGACGTTAAATTATGCTCAACCGGCCTATACTTATAGTAGGAAAAAGCATAAGTTTCTAAGCCTGAGCCAAAGACAGGATAGTTTTTCCAAATATCAATTGCTCCTTTCCACACCAAAAGCCTTATTGTTCCCGATTCAGTACCTCCTAAGTCTGCAACAGGCGCGCTTTGAGCTGGCGGGAGAGCTTTAGCTTTTGGCTTTGTCAGATTTTGATATCTGTCGTTAATTCCCTTAAAGGTAAAAATATCTAAAAATGAAAAAGGCTGGCCGTTAAAAAATATAATTGCATAAAATAAAATAAGTATTGATGCCAGTACTTTAAAATCAAAGCTAGGTTTTTTAATATTAAATTTAGGCCGGATAAAAAAGTAAAAGTAATAGGAAAGAAATATTAAAAATGTTACCCATGCCGCGACTACCGAGCCTCTTGAAATTGTCCAAAGAATAGAAAAGTAGCAGAGTCCAATGAATACAAATAACGAAGTAGCAAAAACAAGCAGGTAATTACTTAGCAATTTTTTTCCTTTTTCAAAAAGCTGTGGTAAAGAAACAAGCTTTACAAAGATTGCCAAAAGTATTGGTACGATTATTGCCAAATATGCTCCGTACCAAGCAGGCTGGCCCAGTGTAGAGAAAAGTCTGATTTTAGGCTGGAAATCCGCAGTCCAGCAGGATACATCAAATGTGCCTCTAAAAAGCAGGCAGGTTGGATCATATCCAAAATGAGACGGAAGCCCCCATAAAACTATTAAAACGCAGCTGCTTAGAGCAAAATACAAAACTCTTTTTACAGAACCCGCGGGAGCAAGTTGTGCAAAAATTGCAAAAGATGCAAGAACAGTTGTTAAAGAAGTAAGCGATTGAAGTGGAAATGCATTTGCAGTAGTATTTTTAAAAAAGGACGCAATTACATTTCCTGTAAAAAATACCGCTATACCAGCAACAAAAAAAGCAACTGCTCTTACATTAATTAAACTTTCCTTTCCTCCTTTATTTCCAAAGTCTTTATAGTTGGAAACAAAGCCGTAGTAGAGAAAAACATAAGAAAGTATGGAAAAAAGTCCACCATTAAATCTTGAATAATATCCCCACAGGGAAATATGCATATCTAGCGAAAATACAGTGGATAAAACTTGTGAGCCTACAAAAAGCGCAATCGGAATATCCAAAGGAGTTTTTTGAACTTGGAACTGTCTTTTAATCACCATTTTAGCAATCCATGAAGTTCCAATTACAATTGTTAAAACAAAAGTCACCCAAAGTTTATTAAATTCAAACAGTTCCGATGTGTCGCCAGCGAGTGTTAGAGGAACGAGAAAAAATAGAAGATAAAAAGAGTACTCAATTGTTTTGTTTAGATAATTTAATAACTTCATCCCGTTAGATTACTGCATTTACCCGTAAATTTTGTCTTGATCCAAAATCTAACGGGATTCATCCTAACAGCAGTAAAATTTATACTAACATAAGAGCCTGCCATTTACAATTGATGATTTATAATCTACAATTTCAACTGATGTTAGACAAGCTTTTCTCTCTTTTTTCTTATGATATCGGTATAGATTTAGGAACCGCAAATACCCTTGTTTGGGTTAAGGGAAAAGGAATAGTAATAAGAGAACCTTCTGTTGTTGCAATGCATAAGAAAACAAAAAAAACTATTGCAATCGGAACTGAAGCTAAGAAAATGCTTGGTAAAACACCGGCGAATATTATTACCGTAAAACCCCTAAAAGGCGGAGTAATAGCAGATTTTGACGCAACCCTTGCCATGATTACACATTATATTCAGAATATCCATGAAGTAGGAAAGATCGTTCCTACCATTTTTTCAAGACCACGTGTTGTAATAGGAATTCCATCTGGAGTTACAGAGGTGGAGCGAAGAGCGGTTTGGGAAGCAGCCTTAAACGCAGGCGCAAGAGAGGCTTTTCTAATAGAAGAGTCTATGGCGTCTGCTATTGGAGAAAATGTTTCTGTTTTTGCTCCTACAGGGATAATGGTTGTTGATATCGGGGGAGGAACTACGGAAATCGCGGTTATTTCCTTAGGGGGAATAGTTGTTGGAAAGTCATTAAAAATTGCAGGAGATAATATGGACAGCGCAATTGCACATTATATAAGGTTAAAACACGGTCTTTTAATAGGAGAAAAAACCGCAGAGGATTTAAAAATCACAATTGGAAGCGCATATGCAAAAGGTCCAAGGCCTAAAACTCACACCGTTGAAAGTCCGGTGGGGTTAAGCGGACAAAATTTAATAGGTGTAGAAAAAAATGAAAGTGGCGAAAAGGTAGCAATTGTAAGGGGACGAGATATAGAAACAGGGTTGCCCAAAAGCTTAAAAGTTACAGAAGTTGAAGTAAGAGAAGCCTTAGCTCCGGTTTTAACGCAAATAATAAATGCGGTTGCAGAAATTTTGGAAGAATCTCCTCCGGAACTCACAAGCGATGTATTGGAACATGGGGTATTATTAACAGGTGGGGGATCAAAACTTCCGGGCTTTGATAAATTAATAGTAGAGCGAATTCATATTCCGGTTATCCCAAGCGAAGATCCGTTAACTAGCGTAGTAAGAGGAACTGGTAAGGTTTTAGAAGACGATGCTCTTCTTCAACGCGTCAAAGTAATCGGTGGCCTTCAGTAAATTATCGAGGCTTAAACCTATAGTTTGACAAATTAATTCTAAAGTAATATAATTCCGCTCATGAATGCAGAAGTAAGCCCACGAGGGATTAACCCCGAGTATCAAACATTGCCCGATGATGCATCAGCTGTTGTGATGCAAAGTTCAAGAGATTTAAAAATGTATTATGTAGTTTTGGGAAATGTTGTAGAATATTCAGATACCCAATCTTTAGATAATGCATTAAAAGAAAATGAAGATCTTGATTGGCTTCCCGTTCCTCTATTTGACCCAACACATTGGATTACTCTTCAGCCATTAACTCAACGAAGAGGTATAATGGTAAGTTTTTCTTCTAATGAGAAAGGCAATGCAAAACTTCAACTTTTAGCTAGCGTTGTTGATCGCAGGGATCCAATCAGAGAAGCAGAAATAGATCTCTCTACTCTTAGAGAAAAAGGATTAGACTTTGATATACAAAAAGGGGAACACGATTACGATGGAACAATTCTTGGTCGTGATGCAGCACAATTATTATACGATTTTCAATTAGAACAGGGTCAGTTTGATGAAGGCCTAAATTAATAGATTCCAAATTCCTCTATTTAGCACAGCAAGCTTGTAACAAATACGCAAAAGCACTAAAATGGTTGCATGCCGCGGCGCAATCTGAATCTAATTTTTATAGTTCTAATCTTTTTAACCCTTGTTTTATTCATATTTTCTAAACTCCAAGTTCTTAATTTTGCAGGCAACTTTGTGCAAAATATTTTTGCGCCGTTTGAATCTGCAGCAAGAAACATTTTTATTGGAAACTCATCTGATTTACAAAAAGAAAACATAGAACTTGCCAAAAAATTGGTAGACCAGCAAAAACTTATACAAGACAACAAAGCATTAAGAGACCAATTTCAAACTTCAGGTATTAACACTCAAAATTTAACTGCCGCAAGCATTATTGGTTCACCTAGCTTTATTCCCGGAGTTTCAAATCCGGAAAATCTTATTTTAGACAAAGGAGTAAAGAACGGCGTAAGAAAAGGACAGGCTGTAATTTATAAAGATAATTTAATTGGAATTATTAAAAAATCAAACGACAACTACTCAATTGTTGCTACCCTTGGTTTGCCTTCGTTTAGTTTAACTGCAAAAACTCAAAATGACGCATCCGGAATTATAAGGGGACAAGACGGAGGGCAGATAATTTTAGAAAATGTTTTACTTTCAGAGAGAATCTCAAAAAATGACTTAGTAGTAACATTAGGAAATATTAACGAAGGCGGATTTGGAGTACTTCCAAACCTGATTATTGGTAAAATTGTGTCTGTTAATAAAAATGCCAGCAGTCTTTTCCAAACAGCAAAAATAGAACCCTTAATTGACATTTCAACTCTTTCAACTGTATTTATAGTTATAAATTAATGATTTTTGTTATTTTACTTACACTTTTTGCAGTAGTTCTAGAATCGTCTGTAATATCACTTCCATTAGCTTTGTCTATTCTTGTCACTTTTTCCTTTATTTATAAAAAAGAATGGCTTCTTGCCCTGTCTTTAATTATTGGTGTTGTACTAGATGCTTTAGCCTTAAGAACAATAGGCGCCTCGTCACTTTTTTTCCTGGTAGCGATATTTGTAATCTTTCTTTATGAGAAAAAAATCGAGGCAAGTATTCAAGTAGTTTTTCTTTCAAATTTTGTGTTAGTTTTTTTGTACACGTTTTTAATAAAGGGGAATTTTTCTGTAGCAGCGTCTTTTTTAGCTTCGTCTTTCGGGATAATATTATTTATTATTTTTAATAAACTAAAAACAGTTTCTGTTAAAGAACACAAATTAAGATTTGAAATTTAGAAATGGGAGATAACTACAGCGATAATTTAATTACAGGAAGCTCTTCGCAACAGGGATTTGGGAGAGTAAATGGAAACCCACGAGTATATTTGCTTTTTGTTGTTTTCTTTTTAGTATTTGCAGTGCTAATTTTACGAGCCTTCTTCCTGCAGGTTATTAAAGGAGAATATTTTAGAGAGCTTTCAAACCAAAATAGAACAAAAACAGTTGCAATACATGCCGCGCGCGGTGTTATTTTTGACAGAAACGGAACCCCCTTGGTTTTTAACGAACCGGGATACAGAATTATAAAAGATAATAAAACCGTACTTTTAAACCACGATCAAGCGCTGCCAATGCTTTCAAATAGTAACAATCAGCTGGAAGTAGATAGTTTACGGCGCTATCCATACGCAGACGAAATTTCTCATGTTTTAGGATATATCGGACAAATTTCACCCGAGGAACTTAAAAGTCCGCTTTTTAGCGAATATAAAGGAAATGACTTAATTGGTAAAGAAGGAATAGAACGCTCCTACGAGCAGAGATTAAAGGGAATTGACGGAAGAAAATTACTGGAGGTTGATTCAAGCGGAAAAACCCTAAGAAGCCTAGGCCAAGACGAGCCTATTGCCGGCGTTGACGTTACTCTAACGCTAGATTTAAACTTGCAGCAAAAAACATACGAAGCAATGAATAATATTAAAAAAGGCGCTGCAATTGTAAGTAAACCAAATGGGGAAATTCTTTCTTTGGTTTCCAAGCCGTCTTTTGACCCAAATCTTTTTACAATGGGAGAAAATTATAAAGCCTCAACTATTAGTGCATACACAAATATTGAATCAGTACTTGCAGATTCTCAAAACCAGCCGCTTTTAGACAGAGCAATTTCAGGGGTTTATCCTCCCGGCTCCACGTTTAAAATAGTAGTGGCCTCTGCCGCATTAAAAGACAAAGTAATAGATGAAAATTTCACAATTCTCGATACGGGAATTTTAAGAGTTGGCGCTTTTTCATTTTCTAACTGGTATTTTACAGGATATGGAAGAACTGATGGGACAGTTAATGTGGTAAAAGGAATACAGCGCTCCAACGACATATTCTTTTACAAGCTAGCAGAAGCCTTAGGCGTAGAAAGCATTGCAAAAGGAGCAGCTTCATTTTTTGTAGGTAAACAGCTTGGAATTGACTTACTTGGAGAAGCAAGTGGTACTCTGCCAAGCGAAAGCTGGAAAAAAGAAAACATAGGAGAAGGGTGGTATTTGGGAGACACTTACCATTATGGAATAGGACAGGGATACTTACTTACTACACCGCTTCAAGTAAATGCGTGGACTCAGGCAATAGGAAACGAGGGTAATTTGCATAGCCCCCATTTTTTAAAAGAAAAAGCAGATGAGACAATTGCAAAAAATCTATTGGATAAAAAATCATTTGAGCTAATTAGACAGGGAATGATTGAATCTTGTGCAAAAGGAGGAGTTGCATGGCCGCTTTTTGATTTTAAAGTAAAAAACTCAAAACTTAAAATTGACGGAAAAAACTTTTTAGAAGTAAAAGGGGCATCGGGTTCGGCGGAAACCAGACAAATTGTTGTGGCATGTAAAACAGGGACAGCAGAACACGGAGATACCAAAGGGACTCCTCATGCGTGGATTACTTTGTTTGCGCCAGCGTACAATCCGCAAATTGTAGTTACTGTCTTGGCGGAAGAGTCTGGAGAGGGAAGTAATGTAGCAGCCCCAATAGCAAAGAAAATTTTAGAGGATTATTTTTCAAGATAAGACTTATACGAAGAGAATTATTCAACAATGTTGATGCTCATCAATTTAATTAAAGCAGTGTTGACCTTATGAAGTCTTTGATACTCATCTGTTATTCTTTGATTTTTCCAAAGTTCACCGCAATAAGATATCTCATTCATTCTATCCGCAATAGAGCCTGCTATTTTTATTAAATTTGATTTTTCCACCATTAAAGTTTCTTCTTTTGCTTCTTTGGTCATTCTAAATACTCCTACCTTTTCAACTTCTATAGTTCTTTTTAAAGTAACCGATATTTTTCCATTCTCATCCGGTTCTCCCAAACTTCCAGAAAAATCTGTAACAGTTTTATATTTGGGTGCGATAAAATCTATTACATCTTTCGGGGCGATGACTTTTGCAAGCTCTGGATTGTCATGTAGGCCTGATTCAAAGTTGGTTGCCATCTGCTAAAAATACCACAAGGTCTTTCTCTTGTCAATTTTTGTTAATATAAAAACATGGAAGAAAGAGACTATTATTTAGGATTTAGTTTGGTTTCTGGTATTGGGCCAAAAACTCTTGGCTCGCTACTCAAGCACTTCAAAACTGCAAAAAAAGCTTGGAATGCTAGTTTAAAAGAGCTGCGAGATGCTGGCCTTGGAGAACTTACAACTCAAAAATTTCTGAAAAGTAAATCAGAGTTCAATTTTGCCGAATTTAAAAGAAAATTAAAACTTCAAAAAATTGATTATATTACTATAGTAGATAAAGAGTATCCGCCACTTTTAAAGCAAATTCCAAACCCGCCAATTCTATTATTTATTAAGGGAAATAAGTTATTGCTTAGAAGTTCACAAATTTTGGCAATTGTTGGAACAAGAAAGATGACAAATTACGGGGCAGAAGTTACGGAAAAATTCGCATTTGAATTGGCAAGTGCTGGTTTTACAATTGTTTCGGGAATGGCATTGGGAGTTGATGGGCAAGCGCATTCAGCAACACTTGAAGCAAGAGGAAAAACAATTGCAGTTTTGGGAAACGGAGTTGACTTGCCGTTTCCCGCTAGCAACCAAAATTTATATCACAGAATTTTAGAAAAAAGGGGAGCGATAATTTCGGAGTTTCCCCCCGGTGAGCCTCCAAATAAAGGCACTTTTCCTAGTAGAAACAGAATTATTGCAGGAATATCGCAAGGAGTCTTGGTAACCGAAGGTGCGGAAGACAGCGGATCTTTAATTACTGCAAATTTAGGATTAGAGTATGGTCGAAAAGTATTTGCCGTACCGGGACCAATCACATCAAGTCTTTCAGCAGCGCCTCTTAAATTAATAGAAAAAGGAGCAAAATTGGTGGTTTCGCCCGATGATATTCTTAAAGAATTTAGAATTCAGAGTCCGGAATTAAGAATTAGTGAGCAAAAATTCAAAGGATTAACAAAGGAAGAACTTAAAATCGCTCAAATTTTAGAAAACGAGTCGCTTAGTTTTGACGAAATCGTGCGAAAACTCGGCTCAAAATCCTCACAAATTGCAACAACGCTTTCAATTATGGAAATTAAAGGAATTCTTAAAAACTCTGGTGGTAACTACTTGTTGTCCTCATGAGGAGAATAAATTACAAGTTGCCCTTTTAATACTTTATCTATGATGAATGGGAATTTAAGGTCTCCCAAACTTTCTGTTTGGACCCCTATTTCTTTTGCCATTTGCTCCGCAAACTCAGCAAGAAACTCCCGTCTGTATGAAGGACGAAAAGCAGTTCTGTTAAGAATTTTTGCAATCAGAAGTTTCTCTAAAACAATATTGGGAATCGTTGGAGCTCGATTCGTAACATAGTTCGTAATTTGCGGGGCTGTAAGCACTTGTTTAAATTGGAGGGCGGCGAAAGAATAATTCCCAAACCGCACTTGAAAATCTACGACCTCTTCCATGTTTGGATATTCCTCATATTTAGCCTCAACAGTTCCATTTATTACTCCCAAAAGATAATCTGCAGCTGCTTTATATTGTGGATCTTCTTCGTATTCGGGCGCGACAAAACCTGATCCCGAATCAGATGGAGGTTCACTGTACTCGCCGTATCCAACAGCGGTTCTTCCGGGAGGAATAATTCCTGCGCCGTCCGCGCCGGGTTGGGGCTCCGGAATTACATCTTCATCTATAAAAACACCACCTTCACTTGTATTCATGGCTCGGATTATACAACATTTTCATTAATTGACAAAAAATAAATAGATTGTTATATTTCGCTAGATGGCAATAGCAGAAAGGGCCCCAGAATTAACCGCTGAAAAAAGAAAATCTGCTTTAATAAGCTTAGTGACCGAGAGACTAAAAGGCGATGATGGGGTTGTTCGGATTTTTGGAATCAATTTAATATATTGGCAACATGAAAAGTGTACTCTATTAGAACTTAAGCCGGGTCTATTAAAGGGAAAAAGTTGGGATAGAAGCCAAAACTTTTCGGAAATTGTTGAATTTGAGATTGGTTTAAATTCAAGGTTTAAAGATAATAAAAATAAAGTTAATTTAAAAGGTGAAGAAGCGCTTACTATGGCAGAACAGCACATCGAAGAATTTCTTCCACCGCAGCCCCAAATGCTGCAGGAGCCCTAAACTACTAATTTCGTCTGGTACTTGACAAGGGTGGTATCATTTACACTAAACTGATTAAGTTAAAGTTATGAATCCCATTAATCTTACCGTTCGCCTTTTCAGTACTATTCGTACACGGCTCACGGAGCAATTTTAACGGGACAGGGAATTTGTTTATCAACATGAAAAACTTAGTAATAGTAGAATCGCCGACTAAGGCCCGCACAATCGGGCGTTTTTTAGGGGAAGATTATAAAATTTTGGCTTCTATGGGTCACATTATGGATTTACCCAAAAGCAAATTATCGGTTGACGTGGAAAAGGATTTTGCGCCTGATTATCAGCAAATGCCGGATAAAAAAAAGACAATTGCAGAGCTTAAATCGGAAGGTAAGACGGCAGAAAATATATTCTTGGCAACTGACCCGGACCGCGAAGGCGAGGCAATAGCTGCTCATGTTGCGGAAGTTTTAAAAGAATTAGAAACTAAAGCTAAATTTTCAAGAGTTGTATTTCATGAAATTACAAAAGAAGCAATTGAAGATGCTTTTAATAATCCAAGGGAAATTGATGTCAATTTGGTTGATGCCCAAACCGCAAGAAGAGTTCTCGACCGTTTGGTCGGCTACAATCTTTCGCCTGTTTTATGGAGAAAAGTAAGAAGGGGATTGTCTGCAGGAAGAGTTCAATCTGTGGCTCTCCGCCTAATTGTAGAAAGAGAGCGTGAAATTGAAAAGTTTAAAAAAGAACCATACTGGACTATCTCAACAGTTCTTAAGAATAAAGAAGAAACAGACTTTGATTTAATTGAAATAAACAAAGAAAAGATAGAAATCTCGCAAAAATTAAGTTTGTACGATGGGGAATACAAGTTCGTAAAAACCACGATTGAAACAGAAGGAAAATCAGCTAATCTTGAAAAAGATCTCGCAACTAAAGAATTCGTCGTTTCCGATGTGGCTAAAAAAGAAAGCAAACGTACGCCTCCTCCTCCGTACACAACTTCTACCTTGCAGCAGGATGGCGCAAGAAGGATGGGGTTATCGGGAAAGCGAACAATGCAGCTTGCCCAAAAACTTTACGAAGAGGGTTTTATTACTTATCACCGAACAGATTCTTTTGCGATTTCGGATTCGGCAAGAAAACAAATGTACGCATTCGTTAAAGCGACTTTTGGAGAAAAATATTTATCAGAAAAACCAAGGTTTTACAAAAATACTTCTAAAAACGCACAGGAAGCACACGAAGCAATAAGACCTACCAAGGCAAATGTTGACGGCTCTACAGTAGCAAAAGAGCTTGGACCGCAATACGGCAAGCTATACGAATTAATCTGGAGAAGAGCGCTTGCAACGGCAATGGCGGACGCTTTAATTGAATCAACAACAGTACTAGTAGACGCGGGAAATGGGGCATATACCCTAAAAACAAACGGAAGTGTGCTTTTATTTGAGGGATTTTTAAAAATTAATCCGCAAGCCTTGGAAGATAAAAGGCTTCCCGAATTTAAAGCGGGCGAAAAACTTCAATATGTAAGTACGCTATCCGAATCGCACGAAACGCTGCCGCCTCCAAGATACAATGATGCATCTATTATTAAAACCTTGGAGGAAAAGGGGATTGGAAGGCCATCAACTTATGCCACAATTATTTCTACTATCGAATCACGTGCTTATATAGAAAGAGAAGAAGGACGTTTTAAGCCAACTTCTGTAGGAATTGCGGTAAATGATTTTCTTGTCGCAAATTTTTCGGATGTTGACGATATTCCTTTTACTGCGCAAATGGAAGATGAGTTAGACGAGATTGCAAATGGAGTTAAAAAGTGGGTGCCCGTAATAAGAGAGTTTTATACGCCTTTTGAAAAGGATTTAAAAAACGTAGAAGACGCAGCAAGAGTTAAAATTGCAGTTGAACAAACAGATACGGTTTGTCCTTTATGCGGAAAAGGAAATTTGGTAATAAGACATGGAAGATTTGGAAAATTTTTGTCCTGTTCAACATTTCCGGACTGCAAATATACAGCGCCTTTGGTAAATAAAACAGATTTAATATGTCCTAAAGATGGAGGACAAATTGTAATCAAAAAGACCAAGAGAGGCCGAAAGTTCTATGGTTGCAGTAACTACCCAAAATGCGACTTCGCCGCTTGGAAGTTAGAGGATATTAAGAAGTCAGAGTCTGTTGGGCCTTCGAAATCCTGAGTTAGTCGAAAGAGAAAATAAAGAATATTAAAGAGTTTTGATTGATTTAATTATTTCTTCAAATTCGGAGACAATTTTTGGATCAGGGACTGCTACTCCTGTTGTAAGATTCATGTGTCCCACAGTTGTCGGCTGACCGAAAGAGCCATCACTTGTATTCTTTTGGCAATAAGAATAAGCCATTTTGCCGTTTGAAGGAGATTCTGTTTGTCTTAATGTCGCAAAGCCAGTTATTAAATCCTTATACTTGTTAGTTCTATAATCGCTAGCTGGGCTTTCCGGCATATCGCCTTCGTAAATGCACTGTGCGCCACCTGTTGCAGCTTGGAAAATTTTAAGAGCATATCCTTGCTTTGTAAGAGTAACAGTGGAAACAGGAACTGAATTATCTCTTTCCTCTTTCAGCGTCCAGTCAGCAGGATATATAAGGCTATATCCTGAAAAGCCAAGCTCTGAAAACTTAGCCGAAGTAAACGATTTAGTTTGTACTGCTTTTGTTGGTTCTTGCGTTGGTGAATCAAAAGATTCTTCTAAAGCTTGCGATACAGTGGGAGTAGGTGTGTCGCTGGGCTGTGTATTTGTAGTTTTTTGAGTTCCAAAATAATAAGCCCCACCAACAAGAACCAAAATTAACGCAATAAGAATGCCAAGTTTTATCCACTTAGAGTTTATAAAAACTCCTTTCTGAGTAGGTTTTTCAACTTCTATATTTTGATTTTGGCCTTGAATTTCTTGTTCCATTATGGCGTCGGCGATGCACTAACTGTTGCTGTTACGCTAGGTGTAGGGGAGGCCTCGATTGTTGGCGTTGGGGTGTCAGTTGCGGCTAAAGTGGGTAATGGCGCTTCGGTTGCGATTGGCATTGGAGTTGGAATAGCCTGACTCTCTTGATTGCTGTTTCCTTTAAGAACAAAGAAATATAGAAGAGCTAATACTATTGGAATTAAAAATAGCAATACTATTCCTACAATTGTCCATTTACTGCTAAAGATTGAAGGTTTATTGGGTGGGGTAAACCCAGGAGTTTGGGGCGCAACAACAGTTTCAACAGGCGGAGGAGTAGGCGCGTTAGGTTGAATTGCTTGAGGAGATTGATCGGCGTTTGGATTCATACAAAAAGTATTACACAAAATCCAGTTACTAGCAACTATTAATTAGAAAATTATAGCTAGAATTACAATGGCAGTCACAATAATAGCTTGATTCATAAATCCCCATGGTAGTTCAATCTCGTGTTCAAAAGATTTCTGAAGATTATAAAAAGGCTTGAAGAGTTGTATCTTAAAAAAATAGTATGGTGCTGTAAGCCAGTCAAAAGACTGGGCAGCAAAAATCATAACTACCGCGTAAAAATAATTCGTGTCCGGAAATAGAAAATAAATTAAAAGAAAAGAGATTAAAAAACCTGCAGATATATCAATTAAAGTATGAAATATCAGTTTATTCCAGGATTTTTCTTTTCTATTTGTGGCAGTGTCCCAATGAGGTATAGAATCAGCAACTACGTGAGATGCTACTGCTAGAGGAATTGCTAAAGCTGGATTACCTATTTTTGCTGCTATTACTGTTCCGATTATTGCATGTCCGGTAGCTGTCATGATGCATCTTTTATTATACTCTTATAAAAATTAAGAGTTCAACAAGAATACTTGACAATAAGCATTATTTAGCTAACAATTAATATGTGAAAAGAAATTTATATACTTTCACATTCCTTCTACTCTTTATACTTTTTTCTCCAAAAGCAGTATTTGCATCTGATTTTCCGCCTGTTACATCAGGCGCGGGTTTATTTTTGCCGGATAGTCCTTTTTATTCTTTAGACAAACTTTATCAAAAGGTAAAACTTGGTTTTGCCTTTACTCCCGAGAAAAGAGCAGAGGTTAGAAATCAAATTTTAGGAGAGCGAATGGCAGAATTAAGAGTTATGTATGCAAAAGCAGATAGAAGAGGAATTAACTTATCTCTAATTGAGTTAACTGAAGAAGCAAGAAAAGCAGAGGCAGATATTAAAGAAGCACAAGCCTTGGGAATTGATGTATCGGTGCTTGCAAAAAATGTTAATGACAATCTAAGGGATTATAGAATGATTTTATCTAAAGTATCAGAAGGCGCAACAAGCGACGTTTCTTTGAGCCTTGAAAGCGCAAGCGAATCGCTTCTTGCTTCCAAAATTATAGTCGAGGACTTTTTAAATACTCAAGATTATGAAGAGGCAGTAAATAATGATTTGGAAGACGAGCTTAACACGAACGTTTTAGGTGTATCAACCAGAGCAGATAAGATAGAAGCGAAGCTTAATAAATTGCAAAAAAAAGCAAGCGAAACAGCAGAACTTGAAAAGAAAAAAATCGCACAGGAAGAAACAAAGCTCAAAAAGATTGAAGCTGCAAAAAAGAAACTAAGAATGGAACTTTTAGAAAGAAGAAAGAAACTTTTGGAAGAAAGAAAGGCAAAATTGGAAGCAGCAAGAGAAGCGGCCAAAAAAGCTAAAGAAGCAGCTTTAAAGTTTAAAGAAACAAGAAGAGCAGAAAACGAGTTAAGACAAAATACTCAAGAAATAGAGCAAACAGAAGTAGCAAATTAATACTATTCCAACTCTTCTCTTTTAGTGGCTACATAAACGAACCATTGCTCGAAAAATCCGATTAAGCCCTTAAAAGGAGCCTCTATTATAAAATCAATTGTTATAAGAAGAAAATTTATTTGGGTTATTCCTTCGGTTAGGCTTCTTCCGACTCTTATTATTGGAACAAAGAAAAAATCAAAAATTGGAGTAAATATGTTTTGTTTTCGTGCAACAGTATAGCTGTTTGCAGTTTGGTTAATTCTATAAGAAAGAAACGAAATTATTGCTATAAAAAATATAAATATACCCTTGCTTAGAATATTAAAATGAAGTTCTCCTAATAAAAACCAAATTATTCCAAAAGTTAAGACAATGGTTAAAAGCCAAAAAATGCTAAACATATAATCTTTTAATGTTGCCGCCTCTTTAGTTTTTTTAAGAACCAACGTTTTAGTAATAACAGGAGTTTCCATAAATAATATCTTTTGAATACCTGCATAAATAAATTCCGTATTTTTTACTCCTGGTGTTCTAATTGCAAGTCCTGCCACAGCCATAATTATTGGCGGAAGAACGGTGTTTAGGGTAATTGAGCTCCACTGAATTCTTCCTAAAAAAATACTTTCAAATGTGCCCTCTATTGCCAAAGCGGTAATTGCTTTGGTAAATAGAATAAAAATGAAGCTTCGAATTATTGCGGTTCGTACCTTTCGCTTTATTGTCTGATATTTTCGCTCACAAACCCCAAATACTTTCATTCTGAATTTTTCTTTATCAAGGACTAGAAGTTTTATGTTTTCTCTTTCTTCAAGTAATATTTCGTAAAGAATTAAAAAAGGAGGTGTTATTTTTTTAATGTGGCTTACAATCCTTTCTTTTTTAGGGAATTGAAGCTGGTATTTGATTTCGCTATAACCTTTTTCAAAATTTTGTTCAATTTGGTTAAAGCTAGAACTGTTTAACCTTCCAAAAATTTGTACGAAGAGCTTATATCTTAAAAATGCCAAATCGTCTTTGGAAAAACTTTTCCTAATTGCCAAAAAAACCTGAATATCTTTTGTTTCCTCGGTTTCATCTTCCATAATTACGCTTTCCCGCAGGATTTTAAACATAAAATTGGCAACAGCATCTTTTTCACGGTTTGGGATAAGAATATATAAAATTTCACAAGACAGAATCTGCATAATAAAGGTGTTTAAGTCGTCATTTGAAATTATTTTTTGTGCCGAAACAGAGTTTTTTAGTTTAAAATGAAGTTCAATTGCACCGGCTAAGTGTTCTGTTAAGCTTTGCGGAATGGTTGCATTGGGGAAATATCCTGCCCAAATTAGTTCTCTAATTAGGCTTTGTGCCAAATGTTTGGGATCTTGCTCGAGAATCAACATTCTTTTTAACATTCTTTCAATCGCGCGTCTTGGAATTGTTTCCTCCGAACCGTAGTCCATTGATGTTCTGAATTTTTCGTAAAACGAGGCAACTTTTGAAATTAATGCATTTACAGTAACAGTATCGTTTTTTTCTTCATACTGTTTTTTTTCAAAAACACTAATAAGTTTTTCCGCAAGACTTGAAAATGAATTAGGTTCCATTGGTAAGGCGCATTATATCAAATCTCAATTAGATTGATATAATAGTGTAATGAAACTTGGGGCAAAAGAGCTGCGGACAACTCGCTCAACAATTTTACAAAAAAGAAAGTTGAAGAAAAATCCCATATATATAATAGTTGACAATGTTTTGGATACCTACAACGTAGGTGCAATATTTAGGTTGGCGGATGCAGTGGCTGCGGAAAGAGTAATTTTATGCGGGCAGGCAGAAACGCCCCCTCACACAAGAATTAAGAAAGCGAGTATTAATACTACGGAATGGGTTGCCTGGGAATATGCTGAAACAGCTATTTCCGCAATCTCAAATCTCAAATCTGAAATCTCAAATCTCAAAGTTGTGGCCATAGAACAGAGTTCAAAATCAGTTCCTTTTGATACATTCGACTATCAATTTCCCCTTGCTTTGGTTGTTGGGCATGAAAGCGATGGGGTTTCGAAAGAGGTTTTAAAAATGTCAGATGCAGTTGTGGAACTTCCTATGTTTGGGGTTAATAAATCACTCAACGTAATGGTAAGTCTGGGTATAGTGCTATATATGGCAATAAAAAAACTTTAATAATGGAAAATACTGTTGAAAATCAAAAAACACAGTTCTGGGCAAAAAGAGCAGCAAGCGCAATTTCTGTAATGAGAGATCAAAAAATTGCTGGTCTTTTTCCAAAAAACGAAGGGTGGAGAAATGTTGTTGAACATGAATTGGTTGAATCAGAGGCAGTAGACGTGCTTGGAGAAATGCTCGGTCTTTCCGTTGCAGATAGAAGTGATTTGAGAATTGCGGCTCTCGCGCACGATATATTCAAGAGAAAAGAAATCGAAGGCGCACGTGAAAAAGGATCCGAAGAGTTTGATAATTCGGTAAGCGAACAATCGGAATTTTTAAGGTTAAAGGGATACCCAGAGGAAATAATTATACTAACTCAAGCAGTAGGACACATGGCTTTTAATAGATTTATTAATGATTATCATTCTTTATCTTTGTCTGAAAAAATTATGCATTATATTGACGATATTACATTAAGATCAGATTTGGTAACACTGGAAAAAAGAATAAACTATCTAATTGATAATCCTGCATACAACGATCTGAATGAAAGAGGAAGAAAGATTTATGATGGCAAGACCTTGTTCGAAGTTCAGGCAGAAATTAGCGAAAAGATTCAGATCGAATTTGCGCAAGCATTAGATATAGATGATCCAGCTGCGCTACCTCTGGTTATCAGAGAAAAAATTGAACAAAGAATTAAAAACAGTAGTTGATCTATTGCTCTAGGCATTGTTGTTGGTTATAATCCCACAAATGGTTGAAAGGCAGGTAATTTCCCCAGCAGCAGAAAAAAACGGAAATACTTTTCGCAATGACAGAAAAGAATCTTTTACACTTGAGGTTAAAAATAAAGACTTGACGCCTTGGGAAATGGACGCCGTTAAAATAATTGATGGATTCATGGTTGATATAGCCACAAAAAGAAATTTCTTTCTCCACTTTTTAATCGAAAATCAAAGTTGGGAAACTGTAAAGCAATTTCGAGATATTAACGAAGGCTATTTTCAAAAAGTTTTTGTAGAAATTGCAGATAAATTTATTTACGACGAAAGAAAAGTTGCTCTGTATAATAATTTTCATCAAGAATGGAATACCAACAGGGCAAAAGAGTTACTGATTGCAGGTGTCAATTATCACGACATTCATGATGAGTTTGATATAGAAAGAAATGAACTCAGATCGATAAGAAGAAAATTATTTGAAGAAGGAAAATTAGAGCTGGGTTTAAGCGAGAACGAACTTATGGTTTACGAAGAGAGAAAAGAGGGAGTCGTAAATAATAAAATTTCGAAAAAAACAAAAATACCGCACAACGAAGTAAATAGAACAACAGGGAAACTTCTATTAATGGGACTAATCGATCCACTAAGTCAGCTAGGGAAAATGCAGGCGGAAGAAACGAGATACGTTTATGATGAAATTATAGATTTTCATAGGATGGGGTTGTCAACAATAGAAATCTCACGGGAGATGAGAGAGCATTATTTCAAGATAAGACATGCTAAATATAGATTAAGGCAAGCAGGTGAAATAACGGATCCCCCAGTTAATAAAATTGCAGAACAAAGAAAAGAAGAAGCGGAGGAAAGGCGTGCAAAAATAAAAGCAGCATTAAAAGACCCAAATGTTTTAGTTGAACACTTACCAGAGTTAATTAAGGATTTAACAGTTGCTCAGGCAAAGAGAAATGTACAGAAATTAATTCGTAGTGGAGATCTTTTGCCAAGAAGAAAAGCAAGGAGGATATTTCTTGAAAGGCGACTTCGAAGAGAATTAAGAGAGCATCTAAAAAATAATCCAGGTAAAGATTTTCCGTTCTGGGAATTTATCGAAAGATATCATACGGATTTTGGCACATCAATAAAAATTTTTGACAAGATTGAGCATCAAGAAGTAGTTCCAAACATTTTTAGTAAAACCAGGTCTCGACACAAATTGCATCGCTTATTTCAAGCTCGCCTGCGACAGATTCAAGATAATTCAATAAGTATCGTAAAAGAGCAAAAGCAAGAAGCTAGCTGAAATTGCTAAAGGAAAATATAGAAAATTTAAAAAATATCGTATAATCTTTGCATATGGAACATAAAATCGATCCAAACCTAGTTACAGATAATTACAAAAAACATAATCCCAAAAACCCCTTACAAAAATTTTTAATTGAGAACTTTTTCAAGGTTTTTGTAAATGCAGTTCGCTTCTATCAAATAAATTCAGTTCTGGATGTAGGTTGTGGAGAGGGTTTTACTATGAAAAAACTAAAAAATGCCAAAATAGGCAAATCTTGGGAGGGAGTTGAATATTTAGATCGTGCTATAGAAATAGGAAAAAAGATTCATCCTGACCTTAAAATCATACAAGGTGATATTTATAGCTTGCCTTATAAAGCAAAATCATTCGATTTGGTTGTTTGCACAGAAGTATTAGAACATTTGGAAAATCCCAAAAATGCACTTTTAGAGTTAATTAGGGTTTCTAAAAAATATATTTTGCTTTCTGTTCCAAACGAGCCCTGGTTTATGCTGGGTAATTTTCTTCGCGGAAAAAATCTATCAAGATTTGGAAACGACATAGAACATATTCAACATTGGTCTTCCAACTCTTTTGAAAAGTTTGTAACGCTAAAAGGAGTAAAAATAATTGAGAAAAAGCTTCCTTTGCCCTGGACTATTATTCTTCTTAAAAAAACTGTATAATCTACGCCTAATATGGTAGAGCAAGAAGTAAACTATGCAGACGAAAAGCAAATTTCGCATATATACTCAGAAGCTGTTGATTTATTAGAAAAGCACGGAGAGCGCTATTATAATTACGACGGAATTGAAATATCGGCCAAAAGTTTTTTTTGTAATGAAAATGACAGTAGGGGAAGTTCGGATATTTGCCTTGATGCGGATGCAACCGAAGGAATCGCCGGCTCCATTATATTAAGATTAATAAGACAAAAAGGAACGAACGCTTATATTCGGGAACTAACGTTTGATAGTTCAAAAGTAATAAATCTCACAGTCCGTGAAAAAGTGAACGATGGAACCCAAAGTAAAGTTAAAACTACTTATTCGGGCGGCCTTGATAAGGCTTGGATAACTTTGGAGACGGTAAGCAAATATTTAGAAGAAGCAAGAGTAAATTTAGAAGCAAATTATCAAGAGCCTCCGTGTGAAGACGAAAAACCCTCGCGTTTTACAGCAATTCCTCATAGGCTACTAAACGTCTTTAATGTAAAAAGATAAATAAGATATTTTAGAAAGCAAAAAACCTCAAAAATATGATATAATTCATGCATGGCAGAAACTGAATATAGTATGGAATCTCACAAAACTTTTGAAAGACCATTAAATCCCAGAGAAGCGGCAGCTAAATTTGCGAATTGCCTTGAAGAAGTAAGATTAAACTCAGTAAGCGGATCGGTAGATAATTTCAAAATTGAAAAACTTAGAGCTATCCTAGAGTATGCTCCAATTACAGACGATTTCAAAATGCAAATAGTAAATAGGGTAAGCAGATCTATCGAGACAAAGCTATTAAACTCCGTAGAAGCGGATTATTTTTTGGACGATTTGGAAATAGATGTTGAAAAAGAGATGTTTGGTATTTTTGATCAAAATGAGGCTAGAGAAATTGAGAGACGAACCATTAACACGGAAAAAAATAATCCTCATCTGGCTCCAAAATTAGCTCAAGAAGACGAAGCAAAGATTAAACATTGGGCGAAAGCTTTTCAAGCCTTTTACAACGAAAATCCTTTTGTGCAGCACTAATGATAGATACCGCAGAATTACCACAAGCAAAAGAAATTGAACTTCGCAAAAATGAAGTTTTTACCGAAGAAGAGATAACCGAATACAGAAGAGGCTGTGAATTAGTTGGGCTTAAATTAGGAGAAGCTTTGGATAATACTTTGGAAAAGGGAAAAAGACCAACAATACTTATTCCATCAAGAGGCGCTATTCCAATTTTTTTATTGGCAGTAGATTTTTTAAGAAAGAGCGGCGACCACAGGCTGTCAGGTGCGCAAACCGATTATTATCCCGCTGGGATTTTTGAATATCTATCAGATTCTATTAAGGATGATGTGCAAGGGCATATACAACCAGAGATAGACGTTATTTTATATCCGTTTACCGCAGATTTATCTGCTCCAAACGAACAGGAGACGGAGTTAGATAAAAAAGTTAGAGCCTCTTGCGCAGCTGCATTTTCTGATCTGGTTTATGGCGACAAAAGCTCAATAGATTTGCAGTGGAATTTCTTTCTAATGCAAAAATTTAGGGAGGGACAGTACGGAAACTTTATTTTAAGTCCCGCAAAAATCGTTGAATCTTTAAAAAGTATTCCTAAAAATGAGGACAGAGAAATAATTTTGATAGATACGGTAATATCGGGTAGGGCGGCCTCGGACATTACGGGGGCTTTCAGAGATTTGGGTCATAAGGTTACCCCAATATTAGCAGTTGATAGTAAATCCGGTGTAAAACTAAGAAAGGACTATAAAAGCAATATTAGAAATGCTTTGAACAATGAATTCGTTGAAAATTTTGAAGACCAACTTATTGAATTCCCTTTAATTTCAGAGGACAAAGGGGCAGCTTTACTTGGAGTGAGCGCTGTTAATTTTGCGAACTTTAACGATGAAAATTTGTTCCATAAGTCCGCTAATGGCTTTCCTGAAAGTTACACACCTCAAAGTTGCGTGTGGATGATACCTCCTAGGCCAAACTACATTCCCTCTTTTCACGGATTTTTAGAAAGATGCAAAGGGGGATTTGATCTAGGTGATAATACGCAAAAAATTGCATGGGAAAAATTATCAGATGATATCAGGGAATTTATAACATCAAGAGCTGATGGAGAAGAAGTGCGAGAGGATATGAACGGCCTTTTAAAAGTTCCCGCAGAATCGGCAAATGAAACGGCATCTCATATTATTTCGCTTAAGCTCTCGCCAAAAGATGCCGCGGCTTGGATACGGGAGTTTTCCTTAAAGTTCTTGACATAAGGTAAAAATAGTATTAATATCCCTTTTGTCGTTTTAAACTATGAATAGAGAAAGAGAACCAAGGATAAAAACTTCTGCTTCGAATCAATCCTTAGGATTGAGAGAAGAAGAACTACAACATGTTCCAGCTGCGGACGACCGTGAAGAAATAGTAGAGTTTCAGGGACAACCAACTCTTTGGGAAAAAGCAAGAAGAGCTTTTTCGGCAATGAGTGAATTCCGCCTTTTCCATAAGGGAAACGTAGGCCTTAGGCACGACAGCAATTATGCAACATCGGAAAATGTCGATGAAGCAAGAAGAAAAGATAAAATTAAAACAAGAACCGAAAGAGTTTCTAGCAAGGCTGGAAAATTTCCACTAACCACAGAATTTACAGAAAGAAATGTAACTGGCAGGAGAGTTAGATTTGAACATGAAAGCAGGGCGCCAATAGTTCCTGTAGAAGAAACAGAAGATGTAAAATTGCAGCATGGATCAGGAATCCCGACTGCTTCAAGAAGAGAGGTAAAGAAATACTTAAGACGTCAATCAAACACAAGGCTCACCGAGTCAGTTGAAGATAAATGGGGACTTCCTCCGGCAGAACTAAAACCAACAGGTGTTTCCTTAGATGCTCTTGCGGAAAGAGGGATTCACATAGCAGACGAGTAAGTATTAAATTGACCAATTTAGCTTATATATATTAAGCTTTAAATATGGAATCTCATTCGGAAACTCTACCAACATCTCCAGAGCAATTAAAAGCCCAACAACCACTTGAAGCACCTTATGTAACGATTATTAAAGACGTTGTTCATAAAAAAATCCCAGAACACCAAAAATCCTTTGACATAACGCTTGACGAAATAAATAGACAAATAACCGGAGACGGTTTATTTCAGTGGGAATCACAAGAAACAAAGGGCGTAAAATTTTTGGCAGGACATCTTTCTGTAACGCCTGAACTAATTCAAAAGATTGCTTCTCAAAAGCCTCAACCGAAAGAACCAGCAGTCCAGCAAAGAGACACTTTAGATCAAAGACTTGAGCTTTATGTCTATTTTGTAGAACCTTCTTTTGGCGTTGGAGAAGATGGTAGCGCGCTGAGCGCTTTGGATATGGGAATAGCAAGATTTATAGCTGAAATGCCAAAAGTCGCCCAAGCAATAAGAAGTGGAGAAGAACCGCCCGCAATAGACATTTACTTAGTGGGAGGACCAACTGCATTGGGCGGCCAAGTTACCAGGGAATTTGTGGATAGCGTTAAACAAAATGGGTTTTCTGAATACGGAAAGCTTTACGCAGAATTTGTAAAACAGAAATTAGCAAGTATAGATCTTGATAAAACCAGAGTCGTTTTGCAAGGAGCATCAAAAGGAGCTATTACATCTGATAAAACTTATGCTAATTTACCAACTAATATGCAAGAAAGAACTCAACTTCTTTATGATAACCCAGCTGGTACTCAAGGAGAAAATATTCCTACACAAATTGGAAGAAGTATAAACTTGGGAGTTGGAATGGTTACAGAGTTGGGTATTAGAAAGTTTGCAGGTACTGTAAAAGGTGGAGCTTTTTCTGGGCAAACAGAATTTTACAGGGCAATCTCTCAAGAAAAAGGAATAGAACCGGATTCGGAAGAGCAAAAAAAATTAAAGAGAGAACTATTTATTCGAGGAGAGGTTGCGGCTTTAGCAAAAGGAACCCCGCTAGATTCAGAACAACGATCATTTAGTAGAATTTCGACTCCAGATCCAGTAAATATTAATTTTGGAAATATATTAAGAGTAGTAAAAAAGGATCTTTTCGAAGATGTATTCGAAAAGATTGGTGCAATGAGAATTGGTGTTCCTTTCGGTCAAAGGAGAGCTTTAGTTGCAAAGCAAGAGGGAAAAAGATTAACTTTTGCAACTGGTAATACTGTTCATAATTTTCCTTGGGTTAGGAGTATCGATAGCGGATCATGGGCACAGAAAATGGAATTTGTTGAGAATTCTCAAGCTCCTACTGCGTCTTGACATTGCCTCAAAAGTCACTATAATAGATTTCACTATGTAAAGACTCTTGCCAAAGACGTTGGTTTAGAACCCGCCTCTGGCGGGATTTTTAGTCTTTAATAGCTTAATTTGCACTTTGATAATTTGGGGTGAGGAACCGGAACAAAATAACTTTCAATCAACTAAATTAGTAATTAGTTGACAATCAGAAAGTGGTAGGAATTTTTTGTTAGATTAATTCCTTAAAGAAAATCTAACAAGGTTTAGCTGTAAAGCTAACCCAATTTTTTTGAGAATTTGATCCTGGTTCAGGATGAACGCTGGCGGCGTGCCTTAAGCATGCAAGTCAAGGGGGCTCCGCAAGGAGCTACCGGCAGACGGGTGAGTAACGCGTAGGAATCTACCTCTAGGTGGAACATAGCTCATCGAAAGATGGGGTAATTTTCCATAGTCAATTTATTGTAAAGCACTTAACTGTGCGCCAAGAGATGAGCCTGCGTCCTATCAGCTAGTTGGTGGGGTAAATGCCTACCAAGGTAATGACGGGTAGCTGGACTGAGAGGTCGATCAGCCACAACTGCACTGAGACACGGGCAGTACACCTACGGGTGGCAGCAACTGGGAATATTGC
>MFNK01000009.1 GCA_001782045.1 Candidatus Levybacteria bacterium RIFCSPHIGHO2_01_FULL_36_15b
TATCAACAAGGAAACGCTAGCAAAATACAAGATGGTTATTCAGGAATCGGGTGGCCAAATTAAACGTGAAATAGGCCCAGGAGCAGAAGTCGCAGCTCTTGAAGGAAGTATAATCTTAGAAGATGGGGAATATTTTGTTGGCATGACTTTTGAAAGAGAAGAAAACTATAATGCATTCAAGGAAAGAGTAAATACGCCTCAGGTCGTAAACGGATAAGATGGCATGCTTTTTTACAAAGTGATAAAATCCCATTAAGAAAATGAAAAAATTATTACTATCAGTGTTTATTTTTATTTTCTTTCTTTTTCCGAAATCCTCATTTGCTGAAGTAATTCATTCCTTCGACACAAAAATTACGGCGCATAAAAACGGTTTGATGGATTTTACCGAAACTATAAATTATGATTTTGAAGATCTTTATAGGCACGGAATTTTTAGAAATGTTCCTCTTTACAGTAGTGTAGAAAATTTATACAGAATTACAAAAATTTATAACATTAAGATTTTAAGAGATGGTGAAAGCGAAAGCTTTAAAACAACAAATGACGCAAGACAAATCTCCTTAAAAATCGGAGACGCGGATAAGACCATAACCGGTTCACATACATATACAATTTTTTATACCGTTGAAAATGGAATTGGAAGTAATTTTACTGATCATGACGAAATCTATTGGAACACAACCGGAAACGAATGGGAAGTAGATATAGAAAAAGCAACCATGCAAATTAATACTGACTTTGGAATTAATCCTACTAAATTAATTTGTTTTGAAGGCCCTAGCGGTTCAACAGATCAAGCTTGTAATGTCTCACAAAATTCAGCTAAAACCTCCCAAGTTCTTTATCCGGGATATGGGTTAACGATAGTTGCTGTTTATCCGCCGAAAACTTTTCCCGAAAGCATTTTATCTAAAGATCCACCACAAACCTTGAGCGAAAAAATATTTGGACTAGTTCTTAAATATTATTACTTGGTATGGTTAGTTCTTAATATTATTTTTCCCGCATACTTAATTTTCTGGTATAGGAAACATAAAAATAAACAAAGATTTGGGCCGCCGGCGGTAAATTTTGATATTCCAAACGACAGTAAAGGACAAAGGCTTGCGCCAGCTCTGGCGGGAACAATAGATACCACACGACTTGAAAGAGATGATATCACTGCGACTATTTTTGATTTGGCAATCAGAAAATATATAAAAATTGAAGGCAAAAAAACAACAAGAACTTTGTTACCGGATTCATCAGATCAAATAATTTTAAAACTGAAAAATCCAGACAATAAATTACTTAATTTTGAAAAAACTTTAATGGATAGGCTTTTCAAAACAGGAGATAGTATTAAGGTTTCAGACTTAAAAACAGATTTTTATACTACCTTTGCAAAAATGGAAGATCAGGTGTTTTCTACGCTAGTTGATAAAGGGTATTACACAAAAAATCCAAAAATCCAAAAACAATTTCTCTTAGTATTTTCTCTTATTTCTTTTTTCTTTGGCAATATAATCCTCTCAGCAGTTTTATTTTTCTTGTCCTTAAAGCTTAATGGCCGAACTGCAAAAGGAGATGAGGCGGACTTTAAAATAGATGGCTTAAAATTATTTTTAAAAAGTATGGATAGAAATTATAAATGGCAAGCGGAAAAATTTTATACAGTGGAACAGATGATTCCATATGCAATGGCACTTGGATATATAGATAAATTTATGTCTGCATTAAAAATTTTAAAACCCGATTATAAACCCGATTGGTATTCCGGTTCGGGCAATTTTTACACAAATTACGCAGTTTTTAGCACTATAGCTTCAAGCAGTTTTACAACATCAGCGCCTTCAAGCTCCTCTGGATTTTCAAGTGGATCTTCAGGGGGTGGGGGTGGAGGCGGGGGTGGAGGTAGCTGGTAATCCGCCTCGCTTTTTAATTTGCTATAATTCAATCAATGTATAAATTATCCCCTTCGGATTTTGCCTACCTCTACGAAGAATGTAAACTTTGTTATTACTTGAAAGCTAAGGGCTTGATAGATCGTCCAAGAGCTTTAATGCCAGGAGTTTTTAATGCAATTAATAGCAGAGTTCAAGGAAGTTTAGTTGGAAAGAATTTAAAATCAATTTTTGCAGATTTGTCAGACGGAGAAATAGTTAGCCAAGAAGGATTTATTGAATCAAAATCAATTCCTGGAACCTCTGTTTTTATAAAAGGGAAATATGATTTGTTAATGAAAAATCCTGATAATACCTATACTATTATAGATTTAAAACTTAGTCAGCCCGGGGAAGACAAAGGAGAAAAATATATGACGCAACTTGCCTCTTATAAATTTGCATTTGAAAATCCGAAAATGGGTGAACCTATTAAAATATCAGGTCATGCGTTATTAATCTTTTATCCAGATAAAGTTATGTATAAAGATGGCGTTGTTCTTTTAGATTTTCCACATACATGGATGAATGTAAAAATAGACGATCAGGCGTTTTTAAATTTTATGAAAGACATAGATAAACTTCTTGAAGGGCCAGAGCCCCAAGCAAGTTCTACATGCAAATGGTGCGAATATAGGGAATCTTCAAGAAAACCCAAATTTGTTACCGACGAGCTTCCTTTTTAACTTACTATTTTCTCCCAGTTAAATTTACTTCTGCCGAAGTGCCCGTAAGTTGATGTTTTTAAATATACAGGCTTTCTAAGTTCTAATCCTTCTATTATTCCTTCCACTGATGTGTCCATAATCTTTTCCATAAAATCTAAAATTACTTTTTTTTCTTTTCTTTCCGTACCAAAAGTTTCTACGTCCTGCATTACCGGCTTTTTTGCTCCAATAAAGTAGGCAAGCCTAACTTCTGCCTTTTCAGCCATGTTAGACGCAACTATATTTTTTGCTAAAAGTCTGGCTGCGTAAGCACCGCTTCTGTCCACTTTTGTTGCATCTTTTCCGCTGAATGCTCCTCCGCCAACTCTTGCATACCCTCCATAAGTGTCAACAATTATTTTTCTTCCCGTAACTCCTGTATCTGATGCAGGACCTGGCATATGCCAGACTCCAGTACCGTTTACGATTAAATTTTTATTATGAATTTTAAACCCAAAATCACCTAAAACTTTTTTTACAATGTTTTCATAAACAAAATCTTTTATATCATTATGTTTTAAATCTTTACTGTGCGGCACTGCAATTACCACCTGATTTATTTTATAAGGGGCACTATTTTTATACTCTACCGTAACCTGCGTTTTTCCGTCTGGATATAGAAAAGGATTTTTTATTTTTTCTTCATCAAGTTTTTCGGCTAATTTATGCGCGATTGAAACAGGGAGTGGCATTAAGTTTTTTGTTTCTCTACATGCATATCCAAACATCATTCCTTGATCTCCCGCTCCTTTTCTATTAACCCCGCGTGCTATTTCATTCGACTGGTGGTGGATATAAATATCAATTGGAGATTTATCGGTAAAATTAAAAAGCGGATTTGTGTATCCTAATTGTTTAATCCTTTTTCTTGCTACACTTTCAAAATTAACTTTTGCGTTTGCGCTTATTTCACCTGCCAGAACAATTCTTCCGTATGTAACCAAAGTTTCAACGGCAACTTTGCCGTAGGGATCTTGTTTTAAAACCTCGTCCAAAATAGAGTCGCTTATTGAATCACAGATTTTATCCGGGTGGCCGCTGCAAACAGACTCCGAAGTAAAAATAAAATTTTTCCCATCAATCATTTTAGGGCGCATCTTCAAATGACTTGGCACCGCATCCCTTTCAACATGCTCAGGGCTCGGTTGCCGGTCCGATATATTCGGGCACTCTTGATGCAAAGGTATTTAATCATAAATAAATAATTCTTGCAATTGACAAAAAACAAATTTAATGAAAATATAATTATATGTGGAAGAGATACAAAAAGGGAATTAAATTAAATTGGTGGCAAGCTGGTCTTTTTAAATCATCCGCAGTTTCGTTCGGAGTTTTAATGGGGATTTATTTCTACAATCAATTTACGCCATATCTTCCAATCTTTATTGGAGTATTTTTAGGAGCTGGAACTTACATTTTGTGGCTTTGGTATAACCAAAAATAAACACCGCCCGAATCCTGCTATAGGATTAAAAATTTCCCACTTTTAGCTCAATATGTCTTGACTTTAGGACTAATTTGGGCTAAACTAGCCTCTGCTTCTTTTAAACTGCCACGAAAGAGGATAATTCTATGATATCTATTGAAAAATTAAGAAAAATACTGCCGCGCCATATTTCAAAAATTCGAGACAAAAAAAGAATTTATACAAAGAATATACTTCTTTTTGTTCAAAAAAATCCATACAAAGCTTTAGCAGCGACCCTTTTTTCGTTTTTAATACTAATGATTTTAGGAAATTTGTTTTTTGCTCCAAAACCGTCTGCTCAAGACAAAGCTATTCCTGCAAAAGTTGCCCATATTTATAAAGTAGGAAGCGCACCTCAAATTATGTATCAAGGGAAAGTAGAAAAAGCGGGAGTTATTAAAATTGTTGCGCAAACACCCGGGATTGTACAAAGTATAAATGCTTACGAGGGGCAGGAAGTAATTAAGGGAACAAATATACTGTCTCTTTCCACAAATTATTCAGGTGGAAACGTTTTATCTATCGCAAGGCAAATTGCAGGCGTTCAGCTAAATACTGCAAATGATACTTATAATTTACAGAAAGACACGATTGCCAAACAGCGAAAACTAGCTGATAATAACAAAGGAAACACTGCAATTCTGCATGATATTGTCACTCAGTCTACAACAGACACTCAAGCGCTTTTAGATTTGCAAACGACTGTAGTTAATGGAATTGTTTCAAATATATCAAACTTGGAACAGACAAACGTAGGGGGAATAAATGATGCAGCTATTTTACAGGCTAAGCAAATACTTACTCAATATCAAGCTGCAATGGTACAAACAAGATCTGCTTTTGGAAACCTGCAAGTTCAATCAAATGAAGCAAGCGAAAATAATACGCTTTTGCAGTATCAAATAACCCTTCAGCAGCTAGATTTACAAGAGAAAAATTTAAATATGAGTTTGCAGCTAATTAAACTTCAGTATAACATGGCGCTTGTAAATGAGGCTACTATGTTTCCATCAGCACCTTTTGGGGGTACAGTGGATAAAATTTTTGTTCACGTTGGTGATAATGTAAATCCTGGTACATTACTTGCACAAATATCGGGATTTTCCCAAGCTGTAGAAGTTGTTGCAAATGTACCTCAAGATATTGCAGAAAAAATATCAAGATTTGAACCAAGCAAACTCTACATAAGAGAAAAAAAAGTATCAATGCTTCCTACATATATTTCTAAGGATGCAACAAACGGAGTTTTATATTCCGTAATTTATGTTTTAGATGAAAGTTTTGCCCAAAGATTAACAGACGCTGCATTTATAAACATTGAAATACCAATTGGAGTTGCCGATACAACAGATATAGATCCCTATATTCCGCTTGATGCAATAGTTCAGACTCAAGAAGAGGCGTTTGTGTATATTGTAGATGACAAAGATATTGCAAGAGTAAAAAAAATAACACTTGGACAAATTCAAGGACGTTACGTGCAGGTACTGTCCGGTCTTCCTCAAAATGCTCAAGTTGTTCTTGATCGAAACGTTATCGAAGGAGACAAGATTTCGCTTGACCGCTAAGTTATGAAGCATATATCAGTTTATCTCCAGCGTTTAAAAGTACCTCAGGGACTTTTAGAAACACCAATTGCCAAATATTTTTCAAATCTAAGATTGGTATTTCTGATTGTTTTGGGCATAACTATTTTTGGTTCAGTGAGTTTTTTAGGTTTGCCAAGAAATTTATTTCCAGATGTAACAATACCACAAATTATTGTTACAACAGTTTTGCCTGGAGCAAACCCCTCAGATATAGAGTCTCTAGTAACCATTCCGGTTGAGGACTCAGTAGCAGGAGTTTCAGGTGTTAAAACCGTTGTTTCAAGCTCGTCCGAGTCAGTCTCAAACGTGTCGATTGAGTTTAATACAGGTATTGATATTGATAAGGCAAAAACAGATGTACAGTCCGCAGTAGATTCTATTTCCTCGCTTCCTGCCTCTTCTCTAAAACCAAATGTTATGAAAATAGATATTCAGAAAACTCCCATTTGGACGTTTACAATACGAGGAAAAGAGGATAATGCTAGCCTATACCGTTTTGCCAAAAGCTTAAAGCAAAAATTGATTGACCTTCCAACTATTGACAGCGTAAGTGTTTCGGGTGCTCCGGAGCAGGAGATTCAAATAGTGATAAGGCCCGAGGCTATATCTACATTTAGTGTAAATCCGCAGCAGTTAATAGGTGCCGTAAAAAGCGCCCTTAACTCATATCCTTCGGGAAATGTAAGTACAGATCAATCTACTTTTGCACTTACTATTGATCCTGTAATTTCCGAAATAGATGACATAAGACTTTTAAAGATAAATTTGGGAGGACAAATAGTAAATCTTTCAGATATTGCAGACGTAGTTGAAATAGCAAAGCCCGGGCAGTTTCCAGTTTTTACAGGAGAAAGGGGAGGGAAAATATCACAGGCTGTAACCTTTGATGTTTTTAGAATTACTACAGTTAACATCGAAAAAGCGCAAAAAGATGCTGAAAAACTAATAGAACAGGAACTAAAAACACAGAACGGCAATTTTAAACTTTTAGACGTTACAAACTATGCAAAGCTTATAACAGATCAATTTGATGAGCTTCAAAAAGATTTAATTGAAACAATAATTCTTGTTGCAATAGTCTTGTTTTTATTCTTAGGAGCAAGACAATCAGCTGTTGCACTTTTGGCAACACCTCTTACGTTTTTAATTTCATTTATAGTGATGGGTTTGACAGGTATCACCTTAAACTTTCTTTCGGTTTTTGCACTCCTTTTATCTTTGGGACTTCTGGTTGATGATACGATAGTTATCGTTTCGGCAATAAGCGCGTATCACAGAAGCGGAAAGTTTACAGCGCGACAAAGCGGAGCTTTGGTTTTTAGGGACTTTATTACAGCTATAACTACCACAACAGCGACTACAATCTGGGCATTCTTACCAATTTTAATAGCAGGGGGATTAGTCGGGCTTTTTATTAAACCAATTCCCATTGTCGTTTCGACAACCCTTGCAGCTTCATTTTTTGTAGCAATTTTTATAACCCTTCCTTTTATGATATTTCTTCTTAAACCAAATTTTCCAAGAAGAGTTATTATTTTTGCAAAAATAATAACTGCAGTTGTTCTTATTTTTTTACTTTTTGCAATATTTCCAAAAAACAGTTTGCTTCCTGTTCAGATAGGCTCTTTTATTTTGTTTCTTATTGTAGTTTTTCTTATAAGAAAAACATTGTTTCCTTTAATTGATTCAAAAATTAAATTTAAACTGATAAGACAGAGAGTTGCAAGAATAACTCAGGCGTTAGGTAATGGAGTTTTAAGTTTTCAGCGCGTTGAAAATACTTATAGCAATTTTATTTACAAAATTTTAGCATCACAAAAAGCAAGACGTCAGTTAATAATAATAGTTGTGATTTTTTCAATATTTTCTTATCTACTCGTACCATTTGGTTTTGTAAAAAATGAGTTTTTCCCAAAATCCAACGGAGACACACTTTCCGTCTCGGTCGAACTTCCTTCGGGAACAAACCTTAAGACATCTACTCAAGAATCCTTAAAAATTCTTAAAACTCTTGTAAAAACACCGGAAACAGACCATGTAGTCCTAAACATAGGAGCAGGTTATAATCCTTTTGGTGGCGGAGTGTCAACGGAAAACATTTTCAATTACACGCTTATTTTTGACGAAAATAAAAAACTAACCTCAGGAGAAATTGCAGATTATCTTCGAGCTGAATTTAAAAATTATAACAAAGGTAAGTTATCCGTAAATGAGGAAACCGGGGGACCGCCAGCAGGATCTGACATTCAAATCAAAATTTTTGGACCCGATCTTTCAACGCTTGATGCGTATGCCAATAAAGCTATCTCTTTTCTTAATAAAGAACCGAGTGCAACAAACGTTTCAAAATCAATAAAAGCAGGAACAAGCAAAATTGTTTTTGAGCCTGATGAACAAAGACTCGCAAGTTATTCACTTACACCCGATGCGGCAGGATTCTGGCTTAGGCTTTTTGCAACTGGAGTCAAGATAGATAGCATAAAACTTGATAAAGATACCAATACTTCTGAAGATATAACACTTAGAATGGGAAGAAAAATTCCAACTGCAGATGAAATTTCAGGAATAAGTATTCCAACCCAAACAGGAGTTGTTCCGATAACATCTTTAGGGTTTTTAAGACTTGAGCCAAATCCGACATTGATTACAAGAGAAGACGGCAAGCGCACAATATCAGTAACTGCAGGGGTAAAAAGCGGGTATACAATTCCACAGGTTAATTCAAAACTTGAAGCTTACGCAAATGACGAACTTGATCTCCCGCTAGGTTATAGCTGGAAAACAGGAGGCGTAAATGAACAAAATCAAGAATCGGTAGGAGATATTTATAAGGCGATGATAATTTCTATACTTTTGATTGTTATTACTATGGTTTTGCAGTTTAGTTCTTTCAGACGCGCAATAATAGTTATTCTTGTAATTCCATTGGCCGTTTCCGGAGTATTTGTAATTTTTGCACTTACTCAAACAGCACTTACTTTCCCGGCTTTGGTTGGGGTTTTGGCACTTTTTGGAATTGTTGTTAAGAATTCTATTCTTATTATGGATAGAATTGTAGCTAATATTAAAACAGGAATGGAATTTAGACGATCTATTGCAGATGCCGCATCATCCAGACTTGAGCCCATAGCGCTTACATCAATTTGTGCAATAGTAGGCTTAATTCCAATAACGATTTCTGATCCTTTATGGAGGGGACTTGGTGGGGCAATAATTGCAGGGCTCACCTTCAGCGGAACTATAATGCTTTTCTTTATCCCGGTAGTTTATTATATTGTTTTTAATCCAAAAAAGTCCAAAAAATAAAGTATTTTTACTTCCGAGAGTTTAATTTTATAGTGTATACTTTGTTTGTGGATAACAAAAGTTTTGAAAAACTTGTAGAAGAAGCACTTGATTCACTCCCTAAAGAATTTGCTGAAAAATTAAAAAACGTAGCAGTTGTAATAGAAGATTTTCCTACTCATCAAAAACTTCAACAGTTAGGTTTACCGCCTTGGGGACTTTTATTTGGTCTTTACGAAGGTGTTCCCCAAACTAAAAGGGGAATTTATTATTCTTCTCCTCCTGATAAAATAACAATTTTTAAAAATTCAATTGAGAAAGTAGCGCAAACAAAAGAACAAATAAAGGCACAGGTAAAATCAACTGTAATTCACGAAATAGGTCATCACTTCGGCCTTTCGGATAAAGAATTGCAATAGAAGCTCTAAAATTACTTACTCAGAGGGGCAATTTAGCTGCTGTAAGCAACTAGCTTTGTCATCTCCTGATAAATAGTTACATGTACTGCAGCTTGCTCCGGCTCCTGATTTTGGTAAAGTAAAACTTGATAGGTCTGTGAATTTAATATTTGAAGGAGGAGTAAATTTGCTAGCATCAACAAGCCAGGGCGTACACTTGTAATCTACTTTTTGGTCTGAATTGAAATATTGAACAAACTGTTGATTTGTCTTTAAATCTTCTTCCTTTAAGGTCATTTTGAAACCAGCTTCCAAATCTGTTCCCCACATATAATTAGTGTCCCCATCTCTTATTAAATAGAACACAGAAGTTTTTCCCTCATTTTTGGATGTTATATCACCTCTCATTTTTTTGCCGGAGAAATAAAATGTCCCGGTTGATGAACTATCGGAAGTCATATAAGAAAAATCACATTTTTGATTCGTGCCTTTTGAAAGAATCCCCCAAATATCGGTAGTTGATTTTTCATTTTGTACTGTAGTCGGGGTAATATTTGTAGCTGTTTGATTTGCTTGCTTGTTCTGTCCCAAAACCAAAAAGCCGCCGATCCCAAGAAGCAAAACTAAAACTACGATGGCACCGACAACCTTAGTATTCATAGGCTGATTTTATACCTGGTTTTGCAAGAAGTCAATCATTGTTTACAAAGACTTGACAAATGGCCTACGGATGCGCTCATAATAGAGTATGGCAAAGAAAAACAAACCCAAGTATAAGCATTTTCAGCTTCATGGAAAGCACACAAACCAGGAAGTTCTTGTTTATATTGTTGTAGTTTTAACTATTTCGTTTATGGTAGGAATTGTTTTGAAAATGCAGTTTCTTACTTTTGCAGCCCGCTAGATTCTTGGAAATAGAGCATCACCCGATTTAATTTCCGCTTTAGAAAATTGTTTTTGTATTTTATCGGAGGTTTCCGGCAAGAAAGGAGACAAAAGTGCTGCAATTTCATATATTTGATCAACAGAGTGTGCAAGAAGAGAATTTAAATCCTTGCCCTTATGATTCGAGGAAACTTTTAGAAGCTCCCATGGTTTCTCATCGTTTATAAATTTGTCGAGCTTTGAGATTTTATTCCAAATTAAAGCAAGAGCCTCGTTAAATCTAAATTCTTCAAGTAATTTTTTATAGTCACCGTAAATATCAATCAAATGAATTGCACGAGGAGATGCAAATTGTTTAAATGCTGCATTTTCACATAACTTACTTACTCTTGATACTAAATTTCCAAGTCCATTTGCAAGGTCACTGTTATAAACCTTTTCAAGTTTTTCAACAGAAAAATCACCGTCCGAAAAAGGTGAATTTTCGGAAAGCAGATAGTATCTCAAAGAATCCACACCATATTTATTTATTATTTCAATTGGATCAATAACATTTCCTATTGTTTTTGACATTTTTTGACCATTTACCGTAAAGTAACCATGAACAAATAGGGCATTAGGAAGTGCAAGTCCTGCAGACAATAAGAATGCAGGCCAGTAAATAGCATGGAATCTAATTATTCCTTTTCCTATAACGTGTAAATCCGCAGGCCACCATTTCTTATATTCTTGCTCGTTTGAATTAAAACCTATTCCTGATTGATAAATATTGAGTGCATCAAACCAAACGTACATACGCTGATTATCATCGTCTGGTACCGGAACTCCCCAGTTTTTAGCACGTTTGTTGCTTCTTGAAATACTAATGTCTTTTAAACCTTCTTTTAAAAAACCCAAAACTTCGTTTTTTCTATATTGGGGATATATTTTAAGCTTGTCGGAATCTATTAGGTCTTTAATTTGTTTTTCGTACTTTGAAAGTTTAAAAAAATAGTTTGTTTCGCTTACTTCTTCCAATGGTTTCCCAGGGTGCTCGAAGCACTGTCCGTTTTCATCAAGTTCTGATTTTTCATAAAAAAGTTCACACCCGACACAATAAAGCCCGGTATATTCCTTTTTATAAATATCATGCTGGCATAATTCCCAAAGTTTCTGCGATGCCTGGTGATGCACCCTAGAGCTTCCTCTTTGAAATACATCAAATTCAATATTTAATGCTTTTGCTAAATCTTCAAACTCTTTTGAGTGAGTATCTAAAAATTTCTGAACCTCTACGCCTTCTTTTTCAGCTGCCTGAACATTTTTAATTGCATTTTCATCCGCACCCGATAAAAGTAAAACTTCTTCTCCTAAGCTTTTTCTAAATCTTTTTATCACATCCGCCTGCACAAATTCCAAAGCATGGCCTACATGAGGCTTTGCATTCACGTACGGAATAGCTGTAGTTAAATAATATTTGTTCATAGCTTCAGATTATATCAGAGTTTCTTCTTTTCTCTAAACAAAATCTCAAGTCCCACAAAGAAAATTATAATCAGAAGAGGAAAAAGAGCCTGATTTAATTTATAAAATCTAAGCAAAAGAAAAATTAAAATAGCAAGGCTGATAAAAGCACCTCTTCTTTTATTTGCTAAAGTAAACCAGGATATAGACCAAGTAAAAATAAAAAATGCTAATGCTGCAATTGGAAGAATAGGGATTTCAATAGAATATAAAGGTAAACTAAATTTTGGGGGAAAGAAAAAAACGAGATACAAAAGTGCTGCAAAAGAAAAAAACGAGATAAGAAGAAGATACAAAAGTGATTTTCTTTTACGCATATATAAAGTTTAGCACAAGGTGATATAATGCAGCCATGAATTTAGAATCGGAATTCAGTATCTCTAAGTCAAACAGAAGACGCGTTCAGGAAAAAGTAGAAAATCCTCAACACCCGTTTAAAATAATAGTACACGAAAGAACAAGAAAAAAGCTTGAAAAACGCGCCCACATCCTAGAAAGAAAAGCAGTAAAAAGAAAGTAACCTAATAAATTTGCAATTTACTGCTATAATAGTCCGATTATGAGCGAAAGGTTCAAAAAACCATTGCCTGAACATGCAGGATTGCGCAGTAAAATAGTTGGAACTCTTCAGAAAGTGGATCAAGCAAAGTCAAAGATTTGGCAGACAGACGCTGCTTATAATTATTTGCCTACAAGTTCACAGCAAATTGTAGACGATATGGTTGAAGGAACTACTGATGGAATTAAGGCAGCAAACGACATGGAATGGGTTTTGGCAGCAAACGAAGAGGGACTGGATCCAGACACAATTGTTAGAATGTGGGAAAGAATTGAACAAAAACCTGTTAAAGAACTCTCTACAGATTTATACTCTTCAAGAATTCATTAAATAACCTTCTGAACCATTCGACTAAGAACTCTTGATCCATTCGACTCACTTCTTTCGCTCAGGATCAATACCTAATTCTTTGAAAATAGGTATTGACAACTATTAGCAGTTATGATATGTTACTGCTAACCTCGATACATCGCAATTAGGCAGAACAATTTACTCTGCAAGCGAGTATCTGGGCCGAGCTTATTTGAAAATTTATATGCATGATTTAACAGCAAGGCAGGTTGAGATCTTAAAAAGCTTAATAGAGGAATACATAGAAACAGCAGAGCCAGTTGGTTCTGAGACTTTGGAGAAAAAGCATAATTTAAGCGCATCTCCGGCAACAATAAGAAATGAAATGGTGCGCTTGACAGAGTTGGGATATTTAAAAAAACCGCATATTTCGGCAGGAAGAATTCCAACTCCGGAAGGAATGAAGTTCTATGTAAAGCAGCTGATGAAGGAAAAAGAACTTTCAGTTGCAGAAGAAGTTTCATTAAAAGAAAAAGTATGGGATTTAAGAGAAAAGGAAAAAGATTTTTTAAGAGAGCTTACTAAAGCTTTAGCGGAAAGAACTAATGCATTGGCTGTTACAACGACAAACGACGGAGATTTATTTTGTGCAGGATATGCAAATTTATTAGATTCACCGGAGTTTTTCGATATTGATGTAACTAAAAATTTACTTTCTGCAATTGATGAAATAAATTATTTTCAAGGTTTGTTTGAAGGACAAGAGGACGATGACGATACACATATATTACTTGGAGAAGAACTTGGTCCTAAATTAAACGGACCGTACGGTTTTGTTTACAGAAAGTATACAACTCCGGCAAGATTAAAAGGAGAAGTTGGAGTATTAGGTCCGGCGAGGCTAAATTACAATCTTGTTGTCCCAACGGTTAGATATTTCGGAAATTTAATAGAGGAAATAGCAAAAGGCTGGTAAATGTTCGCAATGAAAAAAAAACATGAAGATAAAAATGAAAATCATAGACAGAACCTTGAAAACCAACTAAAAAGAGCGGTAGCGGACTATCAGAATCTTGAAAAAAGGATAGCTATGGAAAAGGCGGATTGGATAAGGCTATCTAACAAAGATTTACTTTTAAGACTGCTGCCTGGTCTTGACAGTTTAATTTTGGCACAAAAACATACTCAAGATGAAGGAGTAAAAATTGCCATAAAGCATTTTTTAGAAATTCTTGAGCAAGAGGGAGTCAAAAAAATAGAAACAGAAGGAAAGGATTTTGACCCTAATCTGATGGAAGTAGTAGCAACGCGAGAAGGAGATGCAGGAAAAGTGCTAGAAGAAACAAGAACGGGATATGCGCTGGGTGATAAAGTATTAAGACCCGCTCAAGTAATAGTTGGGGGGCAAGAAAATTAAATATGGGAAAAATAATAGGAATTGATTTAGGTACAACGAATTCGGCTGTAGCCGTAATGGAAGGCGGAAGTCCGAAAATTATACATTCTGCAGAAGGAAGGAATGTTATTCCCTCTGTGGTTGACCCTGTATCTCATATAGTGGGCGATGTCGCAAAAAGACAGATGGTTTTAAAACCCAAGACCACAATTTTTTCGATAAAAAGATTAATGGGAAAGAAATTTACCGACGAGTCAGTGCAATTTGATATGAAGTGGCTTCCATATACGATAAAAAGCGGCCGAGACGGGATGGCAGTAGTTGAGGTAGAAGGAAGAACTTTCACACCTCAGGAAATTTCTGCGAAAATTTTGCAAAAGATTAAAGCCGATGCTGAAGCCTATCTAGGAAGCAAGGTATCGCAAGCAGTTATAACGGTACCTGCATATTTTGACGATAGTCAGAGACAGGCAACAAAACAAGCAGGAGAAATAGCAGGACTTGAAGTACTTAGGATCATAAATGAACCCACTGCAGCTTCACTAGCTTATGGATTGGACAAGAAAAATGCTCATACAATTGCAGTCTACGATTTAGGCGGAGGGACTTTTGACATTTCTATTCTTGAACTTGGAGAAGGAGTTTACGAAGTAAAATCTACGAATGGCGATACTCATTTAGGAGGAGACGATTTTGATCAGGTAATTGTAGATTACCTTGCTGAGGAATTTAAAAAAGAAAACGGAGTTGATTTAAAAAAAGACCCGCAAGCACTGCAAAGATTAAGAGAATCTGCAGAAAAAGCAAAAATTGAGCTTTCAAGTTCAGCTGAAGCACAAATTAATCAGCCATTTATAACACAAGGAAGTGCCGGACCGCTTCATTTAACAGTTACATTAACAAGAGCAAAGCTAGAGCAGATAGTTGATCCGCTTATTCAAAAATCCATAAAGCCTGTTGAGCTTGCCTTAAAAGATGCCAAAGTTAAGGTAACAGACATAGATGAAATAGTTTTAGTGGGTGGAATGACTAGAATGCCAAAAGTAGTTGAAGCTGTAACTAAGTTTTTCGGAAAAGAGCCAAACAAAAGTGTCAATCCCGATGAAGTTGTAGCTGTAGGAGCCGCAGTACAGGCAGGAGTTTTAGGTGGAGAGGTAAAAGACGTGTTGCTTTTAGACGTTACGCCTCTTACCCTTGGAATCGAAACTTTGGGAGCCGTATCAACACCATTAATCGAGCGAAATACAACAATACCTTCTTCTAAATCTCAAGTTTTCTCGACTGCGGCAGACAATCAAACCCAAGTTGAAATAAATGTTTTACAGGGAGAGCGTCCAATGGCAGCAGATAATAAATCATTAGGAAGATTTATATTAGATGGAATTCCGCCATCTCCTAGAGGAGTTCCTCAAATAGAAGTTACATTTGATATTGATGCGAATGGAATATTACATGTTAAAGCACAGGATAAGGCTACTGGAAAAGAACAAAGTATTAAAATAGAAGGTTCAACCGGCCTAACTAAAGAAGAAGTTGAAAAAATGACCAAAGAGGCCGAAGCTCATGCGACAGAGGATGCAGAAAAAAAATCAAAAGTTGAGGCAAGAAATCAGGCAGACTCTTTGATATTTACAGCCGAAAAAACACTAAAAGACGCAGGAGACAAAGTTGCAGAAGATAGCAAAAAAGAAATAGAAGAAAAAATTGCAGCCTTAAAGGGAATATTAGATAGCGGATCGAAGGAGGATTTGGAGATTAAATCAAAAGAACTTTCAGACGCTTTGCAAAAAGTTGGAGAAGCTATGTATAAAAAGCAAGAAGATCAAGCACAACAGCCTCAAGCAGAAGAGACTCAAGGTGAACCAGGTGCGGAAGAACAGCCTCAAAAAGACAAAAAGGACGAGCCGGTAGAGGGTGAAGTTGTTAACTAATTTTAAAGGAAAATATTTAAAAACAAGCGCGGATAACGCGCTTTTATAATATAATAGAGAAATTATGGCAGCAAAAGATTACTATTCAATTCTAGGAATTTCTAAAAATGCCACAGAAACTGAAATAAAAAAAGCTTATAGAAAGCTTGCGTTAGAATATCATCCGGATAGAAATAAAAGCAAAGAAGCCGAGGGTAAGTTTAAGGAGATAACAAAAGCGTACGAAGTTTTGTCCGACTCTCAAAAAAGAAAAACCTACGACCAGTTTGGAGAGGCAGCTTTTGAGCAAGGAGGACCAGGAGCAGGGGGTCCGTTTGGTGGGTTCGGTGGATTTTCGGGGCAACAGGGTCCATTCACTTATACATATACAACATCAGGGGATGGAGCCGGTTTTGATTTCGGAGGTTTTTCCGACCCTTTTGAAATTTTTGAACAATTTTTCGGAGGGGCAAATCCTTTCGGGCAAAGAGCGCAACAGAGACCCGTATACTCGCTCAATATTTCCTTTATGGAAGCAGTAAAGGGAACGACAAAAAGAGTAAATATGGGGGGAAGAACTCAAACCATAAAAATTCCCGCAGGTGTTGACACCGGATCAAGAATTAGATTTGGAGACTCAGATATAATTATGGAGGTTGAGCCGCACTCCAAATTTAAAAGGCAGGGATACGATGTAGTTTCGGAAGAAGATCTTTCTTTTCCTAAAGCTGCTTTGGGAACAAATTTAGATGTAGAAACTATAGAAGGAAATGTAAAAATTAAAATTCCTGCCGGCACACAACCGGATACGCTTATTAGGCTTCGAGGAAAAGGCGTTTCACATCTTGCAGGAAGCGGAAAAGGCGATCATTATGTAAGAATCAGGATCCTAATTCCCAAAAATTTAACCTCCAAACAGAAAGAATTACTTAAAGAATTCGATGGCGAGAAAAAATCAGGCTGGTTTTAAATCCCTCAAATCGTCCTATAGTTGAAAAAACACCATGAAAATGCTAATATTTACGTCTCATGAAAGAAAAACAACAGGAATCAAGATCCTTATCGAAAAGTGTTCAGGGATATCTTACTGATTCAGAAAGAACGGTTTTAAGACCACACCAACTTACCGTTTTTGAAGATATACGAAAATTTTTTGAGGAGGGAAACAAAAGAGGATATGTTAGCTTACCTACTGGAACAGGAAAGACTGTTCTTTTTGTGGAACTATCTAAAGCTTTATTAGACGTCCAGCCAGAACAAAAAAAACCAAAAATATTAGTCGTAACTCCATCTAAGGATTTGGTTCATCAAACAATGGGCAAAAGTGGAGAAAGAGGATATGGTAAATTTGCCCCGGAATTAGGCGTTGGATCATATTTCAGTGATACTCCTAGCTCAGAAAAAACAGAAGCAGGTTTTTTAGACAATGACGTAGTAATTACTACTTATGATTCTTTTGCAATCTTAACTAATGCAACTGAATATGAATATACCCCAATTGAACATGTAAAAATACCTCGCGTAAAAATACCTCGCGTAAAAATAGAACACATAGAAATACCAGAAGAAGATTTAAAAAATCATGGTAAAGGACAATTTAGTGATGGGGTAATAAATTCTGAAATCTATAAAAGAATGGTAGAGGTATTTGGAGAGGAAGGAACAATAAAAGCAGTTTCCAAATGGAAAGAATACCCGGTTCTTAACCAAGAACTATTCGAAACAGAATACTATAAAAGAATATTAGCCCTTTATGGAGAGAAAGAAGCATTAAAAAGAATTAAAATCTGGCAATCATATCCAAAGGGAGATGATTTCTTAAATTCAACAATCTTTAAAAAAATAGAGGCTCTTTATGGAGAGAAAGAAGCCTTGAAAATTATTAAACAGTGGCAGTCCTACCCCATTGTTGATGAAAAACTATTTGAATCCAAATTTTATAAGAAAACAGTTGAGTTCATTGGGGTAGAGAAAGCAAGGAAAACAATTTCGAGCTTGGAGAAATATCCCCTATCTGCGAAAAAATTATTTGAATCAGACTTTTACAAAAGAATAGTTTCTCTTTTTGGAAAAAAAGGAGCCCTTGAAATGATTAGGCAATGGCAATCTTTGGTAAATATTGAGCAAGTAATATTTGAACCCGAGTTCCACAAAAAAACAATTTCATTTATTGCTGAAAAAGAAGCTCTAAATAAATTGAGATTTTGGAGATCTTACCCAATAATTAATGATTTGCTTGAATCCGATACTTATAAGAAATGGTTAATTTTCTATGGGGAGAAAGATTTGATGAAATCAGTTAGGACAAAAAAATCGTTTCCTGTAATAACAGATAGGAAACTAATCGATAATTTCGACATTTTTGTTTTGGATGAAGCGCATCATGTTTTTGGTCAGGCAATAGCAGATTTGGTACAAAGCATCCCAGAAGACAAGTTAGTAATTGGTTTTACAGCAACTCCCGAAGCAAACAGGTTTAAAAAATTACAGAAATATCTTCCGTATGAAATCCATAATTTAGGAATAACAGAGGCAATAAGCCTAGATCTACTGGCGCCAATGTTACCAGTAGCGTTAAAAAGTGGGCTAAGAATAGATGGATCCGATATTTACGATGAGAGAGGTGAATACATAGATACCAAAATCTCATATTTAGCTCATGATGAAAAAAGAAACAAAATAGTGGTAGAGGCTACTAAGGCCATGTCGTCTTTGGGTAAGGGAATAATAATATCTTGCATTGCAGGGGGAGAAGCATGGCATGCAAAATATTTAGCAGAAAAGCTGAAAGAAGAAGGTATAAAAGCGGAGGCTATTTATTCAGAAGTTCCGGCTAAAACCAGACAAGAAATATACGACAAATTTAATAGAGGAGAAATAAATGCTCTAACATTTATAGGAGTAATTGGTGAGGGATGGGATAGTGAAAGAGCAAAAGTAATTATAAATGCAAGGCCCACAAGATCTGATATTTTTGCAAAGCAGAGACTGGGAAGAATAACAAGGCGCAATGGAGAATTGGCAGTAGCAATAGATATTCAAGATGATTTTGACCCTAAAAATCCTCCGGTAACAGTTGCAGACGCATTAGAGGTAGGAAAAGTGAGTTTTGGGACAATTATTGGGACAAACACAGATGTAAAAGAAGGGGAGATTTTGTCTTTACTTAAAAATAATACTCCGATTGAAGAGCAAGTTAAAGCTCCTTTTTCAGAATTCAAAAACCAGCTAGCAACGCTTCCTCAGTTAAAAAGAGGTTTTGTTTTGTCAGAAAGAGGCTTCCCAGAATATGCAATTGCTACAAGAGTAAACGGCCAGTATAGAGGCTTGACCACTGAATTTTTAGATAAAGTAGGAGAAGTAAATAATATTGAGATAAATAAACGAACTGCAGCTATGGATAGATCAACAAGAGAGGTATACAGTATTGATCAAACCAGAAGACTTTTGGCTTCTCTCCCAAGGGTAGAACCAAGTAAGTACTACATAGATAGTAAAAACAACAAATGGATTTCAATAAAAGGCTTACAAGCTCTTTTTAGTCGAAGGTTTACAAATTTAAGTGAGGGACGTTTGGTAAAAATAACAACTGACATTCAGGATGAATTATCATGGATACCAGCAGTATATGAAATTAATAATCGAGGAAGCAGATTATTTTTTGCAATAAAATTATTCAGTGCCACACCCGAGGCTATCAGAAAAATAACGGAAGCGATAGAAAAGTCCTATAATAATTGACATTGTAAAAAATTAATGTATAATACTCTACCTATATGACGAAAGAAATAGAAAACTTAAAACAAATGTCAGCTCAGCGAGAGGTTTTTAGCTCTTTGGTTAACAAAAGAGAAAAACAATATAGTATGCTGGGTCAGCAGGTTAATCAAGAAAGTCTTGAAAAAGCTGTAAAAATAGGCGAAATAATGGATAGAACCCAAGCTCGACAACTGCGCATTGCAGAAAAAGTTGAATTACTTGATCAATCTATTTCCACGGAGTCAGAAAGAGTAGAAAGCCTTATCCAACGTCTTGAAGAATTGGGTTCAAGAAATCCCGCAATACATTCAGTATACGAAACATTTCGATCAGAATTTGAAGATTGGAATACTCCTCAAACAGCAAAACCAGAAGAAATAATACCACAACCGGTTGTTGAAGAGATCTCTGTTCCCGCAGTTCCTGAAGTTTCTGCTGGTTTTGAAGGACAAACAAGAATTGGTGGAAAAAAAGAAATATATGTGCTTCCAAATGGAACAGAACTTAAAACAACGCAAACAAGATTGCGAATTCTTCAAGCTCTTGAAAAAGGCCCTGCATCCATGGAGGAATTGGAGGAAGTTACGGGGAAAAATGCAGGATGGGTTTCTTCGACTATACATCAATTAGATAATCAACTGCAGCAATACAATTATAGAATACGTAATCTTAGCAGCGCAAAACAATTCGGCGCGAGGTATGTTCGGCAGTACGAGGGTGAAGAAGATATCACTCAAGGCGTGCAAGAGCATAGCGAAAAAGATTTAACAGAAGATAGCCATGCTGAGCAGGAGACTGAAGCGTCACTTGAATCAGGAGCTTTGCAAATTCCTCAGATTCCGGTGTTGAGACATATTGAATCTGCAAATCCACACAAATATGACGAAACTATTACCGTAAAATATGCCTTGGGACAAATTGAAAGCATAGCTCCTAATGAAAGAACAGAAGAAGAACAACAGCTAGTCAAAGATGCTGAATATCTAAAAAAATATACGCCATCAATCCGTTATCAGTCAATTTATACACAGGAGGAGATACACGGTTTAGTCTTAAAATTAAAAACCCTGGAAGGTAAAAAAAGAGAAGATTTTGATGATGTAGAAGATAGAATAATAAATCACTTGATACAGATTGAAAAATCGACTTCTTCAAAATATGAATCTCCTAAAAAATCTACATCATGGGTTACTCTTAAAAATCGTGCATTTAGAGTAAGTAGATATCTCGCTGCAAAATATGCACAGCGACAAGAACAAGCTGGTTATTTTATTAATCTGCATGATCCGCATCCAGAAACTCCTCCTCATGATTTATCAGCTATTTTTACTTTTGTTGCATATGATCATGCAGTAAATACTATTGGAGCGAGAACTGTAGGCGTGACTGATCAACGATTTGCTAATTTCGAATCAAATTGCGAAGCAATAAATAAATGGTATGAAGCTGCAAAACCATTCATTGACAAAATTCCAGGACATCTCAAGTTGCCAACAGGCTATGATGAACATCAGAGACAGGTTGGAGCCAGATGGTTTTTGTCTGATCTTGTGGCCACCATGAATATTAGGTTAAATGGAAATGGCCATAATAAATTCGAAGGTTTTGAGAAATATTATAGATATGATGTTGCAGGAGCGATGGCTTTGCAATACAAAATTAAACATACAGTAGATGAAATAAATGAGATGTTGAAAAACATTACTACAGAAGAAATTGTTCCTCTCGAGCCCAATAGTTAAATAGAAGTTTGTAATTTGAGCGCAATGTTTCTATACTTAAACTATGTGGAGACTGCCCATTTATATACTTAAATTTTGGTACCTGGAAGCTCCGTTTTCGCTTGTAGGTTATTTTTTAAACCTCAACAAATCATTTTTTAATGCATTTTCTATGCTTCTTATGGTTAAAACGTTTTTTAAGCCTTGGAAAAATGAATACAGGGAAGGTTTAGTAAAATTCTCCGTATTTATGGGAATTATTTTTAAGACTTTGTTTATTACTGCTGACGTATTTTTATTTGCAGTATTGTTGTTTTTTGAGCTTACATTCTTTATTGCATTTCTAGTATTTCCTATAGCAATATTTTATTTGCCGTTTATAAAATTATGAGAATATTAGCCAAATTTTACCATTGGTATACTAATTTATTAACAGAAGTAACAAGAATTTTACTCTTTATTCTTCTTATAGGCTTAGTCGTTTTAAGTTATGTATATAAAATTTACCCGAATATTTTTATTACTCTATTTGGGTTATTTATTATGTTTGAAGTCTATTTTTACCAGAAAATTGTAAAACATACTCCAAAGACTACAGTTTCCAACAATACGGGAAGTATTTTTGATTCTTTTATAATTGAATCTTTATCTGCCTTTGAGGCAAGTAACAGTTCTGAGCAGATAATTAGATATTTAGTTAAACTTCCTCAAATTAAATTTATTATTTCTAAGTGTTGCTCCAGTAATAAAAATGTTCCAATTATTCCGGTAGAAAAAGAGGAGTTGGCAAAATCCGCGTTTGAGCTTGCCAAGGTTTTAAACGCAAAATTTGTTACCACCATAGATATTTTTGGAGCATATTTGAAGCTAATTGAACCTAAAACAAAGTTTTTGTTTAACGAAAAACTAAAACAAGAAGATCTGAATAATATTTTGCTTTGGGCATCAAATAATTTCGCAGGAGAAGAAGTAGATAAAAAGGCTCAAATCTCATTTGCAGGGGAAGGTATTGCAGAAGACTGGATTTATGGTTGGACACTAGAGACTAAAAAGTACACGGTTGATTTGACAAAAGAATATGTAAATCAAGATGAGCCGGTAGTTAGATTAAACGAATATAACCAGTTGACGGAAGCTTTGTATAAGGGATCAAGTGTTGTGTTAGTAGGGGATGTTGGAGCTGGCAAGGATTCAATAGTTAGATTCTTTGCAGTAGAGAGCTATATGGGAAGATTGTCGGGAAATTTATATCACCAAAGGGTTTATAGACTTATGGTCGATGCTTTAATGGGAGGAGCAAGCCAGCAAGGAGAACTTGAAGAAAGACTTAACTTAACCATGCAGGAGCTGACTCACAGTGGCAATGTAATAATTTATATTCCTGAATTTCAAAACCTATTGGGAGCACAGTCTTTTAATTTAGATATTTCGGGGGCAATTTTGCCTTATCTGCAAAACAAAAATGTTAGAATCATAGCATCCGTTACTCCGAGTGCTTATAAAAAATATGTTGAGCCCAATAAGACGCTTCTAGATACTTTAGAGATTATAAATTTCCCGCAAATAACACACGAAGAAATGCTCGATATTCTTTTTGCAAAAGTTTCTGAAATTGAAATTCTAAATAACGTCTCATTTTCTTACCGAGCAGTTTTAACAGCAGCTAGATATTCAAAAAATTACTCTAATGAAAGAGTAGAGCCAGGGAGTGCCGTAGTATTGCTTGAAGACAGTGCAAATTCGGTTCATATATCCGGAAAACAAATAGTTGAGGAGGAAGATATTCTTTCTCAAGTGAAGAAAAAAGTACATGTTGAAGTTGGAGAACCAAAGCCAGTTGAGAAGAAGCTCTTATTAAATTTGGAAAATGAAATTCACAAAAGAATTATAAATCAAGCGGAGGCTGTTTCGGCAATTTCGGAGGCTATTAGAAGATTAAGATCCGGTTTAAAAACCCCTACCAAGCCAATATCATTTCTCTTTTTAGGCCCAACTGGAGTTGGAAAGACAGAAACCGCAAAAGCTCTTGCAGAGATTTATTTCGAGGGAAAAGAAAGACTAATTAGACTTGATATGAGCGAATTTTCTGGTGTTGATGGAGAGAAAAGACTTTTGGGGGCACCACCAGGCGAGGGAGACGAAAAAGGACAGCTAACGGAAGCAATTTATGATAGTCCTTACTCACTAGTTTTACTCGATGAATTTGAAAAAGCAGATCAAACCATTCTGGATTTATTTTTACAAGTATTCGATGACGGAAGACTCACCGATAATAAGGGAAAAACCGTTTCTTTTGCAAATTCAATCATTATTTCAACTTCAAATGCTGCTTCAGAATTCATCCGAGAACAGATAGCAATGGGGGTAATAGTCGATAAAAATTTTAAGACAAAACTTATTGAATTTCTCGAAACTAAAGGTGTATTTAAGCCTGAACTATTAAATAGATTTGATGATATTATTGTTTTTAAACCACTTGGAAACCCTGAAATTATACAAATTGTAAAATTGCTTCTTACAGATGTTACTAAAAACTTAAAAGAAAAAGATATAAATGTAATGTTTGAAGAACCCGTTATTGAAAAAATAGCAACCGAGGGATTTGATCGGGATTTTGGCGCAAGGCCACTTAAAAGATACATTCAGGATAATATCGAAGACCTAATCGCCCAAAAAATGTTAAAAGACGAAATAAAAAGAGGAGACAAAATAGTAGTTTCAGTAAGTCCTGAAGGAAAAATAGTCATAGGTTGACATATTTGTATTAATTTCTTATATTAAATCTAATATGAATAGCAGAGTTGACGTGTACAATAATTTCTCCCCACAAAAATCTCTTAGTTAAAACTAGGAGAGCCTCAAGTTTTTAGAAAACAACTAATAAGATTTTTAAGCCTCCTAGATAAATTTTTTTGAAAGGAGGTGATTAAATTGAGTAAAGAAAGAGCTCTTAAAGGATTACAGAAAGACGACTTATATTACCGGTTCGTAACAAAAGTAATTGGTCTTGATGAATCTGCTTCAGTAAAAGATGTAGAGATTGCAAGTTCAAAATGGTTTTCTAATGCACTTAGAAATACAGCAATTAAAGCATTGGGTCTTTCTGTATCAGCGACAGATGAAGAAATAGATAAGGCTCAAAAAACTCCGGAAGGAGGAAGATTAGTGCGGCGTGCAATGCTTGGAGGAATAACAGATGAAGAACTGACTATTTTTGAAAGAGATGACCCAATTCCATTTCCCTATTCAAAGTACATACCAAAAGAAAGTATATTTGCAAGCGAGGGAAGAAAAAATAAAAAACGAAAACGAAGAAGAAGATTACGAAAAAGAAAATGTTCGTCTTGTCGAAATGAATTCAAGAAAACAGGTATAAAGCCGGAAAAGTGCATACACAAAGGAATTAATTTGTCTTGAAGCTAGCTCGCTAAACTGATATAATGGCAAAACTATGCCTGCAATACAAAGAAGTGAATTCGCATTAGCGCTAAATCAGGTATCAAACGAAAGGGGCTTGGACCCCGAAATAATTTTAGATGCAGTTCGTAATGCCATTTTAGCTGCTTACAGAAAAGATCATCCCGAATCGGAGCTTGAAGAATTCACAGCCTTACTCGATGCAAATACAGGCGAAGCAAAAATTTTACAAGGTGATAAAGACGTCACCCCTCCTGGTTTTGGGAGAATTGCCGCACAAACCGCAAAACAGGTAATACTTCAAAAAATCCGAGAAAAAGAAAAAGAATCTGTAATGGCAGATTTTAAGCAAAAAATGGGATCAATTGTAAATGGAATGATTTTAAGATTTGCCGGGCCAAATGTAATTGTAGATGTTGGAAAAACAGAGGCTCTAATGCCTCCGCAAGAACAAATTCAGAATGAAAAATACCATCTTAATCAAAGACTTGCAGTTTATATTCTTAATATTCAGGAGGGACCAAGAGGAGAAGAAGTAGTTGTATCCCGTGCTAGCAATGGACTCTTAGAAGGATTATTTAAAAGAGAAGTTCCGGAAGTATCTCAAGGAGCAGTTGAAATAAAAGAAATAGTTAGAGAACCCGGGAATAGAAGTAAAGTAGCAGTATATTCAAATCAATCTGGAATTGATCCAGTAGGAAGTTGCGTTGGGCAAAAAGGCGTTAGAGTTCAGGCAATAATTGCAGAATTAGGAGGACTTGAAAAAATAGACATAATTCAGTGGCAGGAGAATATTAAGAATTATATTGCACAGGCTCTTTCTCCTGCAAAGGATTTAAGAGTTGAGGTAAGTGAAGACGATAAAGTTGCCCACGTATTTGTTGCGCCAACGGAGCTTTCTTTGGCAATTGGTAAAGAAGGACAAAATGTAAGACTTGCTTCGAAATTAACCGGATACAGGATTGAAATAGAAGAAGATCCGACCAAGGCTGCAGCACCCGTAAAAGAAGAAGTTAAAGTCGCTGAGAAAACACCTGAAGAAGAAGTAAAGAAAGAGAAACAAGTTGCCGAATCAGCAACAACGGATGTCCAGAGCCAAGCTACAGAAGAAGTAGCAGAGCCAGTAGTTTCTGACTTACCTATTCAAGTTTCAGAACCAGTACAGGAAGAAAATCAGGCAGAGCCTCAGGTAAATACAGAAGAAGCTAAATCTATTGAGGAAACACCGGTTGAAAATCCGGTCCAAAATAAGACAAAAGTTAAAGATGAAGAAAATTTACAATAATTTATGAAGCCCATGCGTTGTAAATTTAATTTAATATGGATAAAAAGACAAAAATTGAACATTCAAAGAATGAATACAACTTTCCTCCTGTAGTTGCGGTTTTGGGTCACGTTGATCACGGCAAAACTTCTCTTTTAGATGCAATAAGAAAAACAAATATCGCAGGAGCAGAACATGGTGGAATAACCCAAAAAATCGGAGCATCAAGCATTAAAGTAACCCACGAAGGAAAAGAGCGAAGAATTACTTTTATAGATACCCCCGGACACGAAGCTTTTACCAAAATGCGAGGACGCGGAGCGCAAGCTGCAGATATTGGAATATTAGTCGTTTCTGCAGTTGATGGTGTGATGCCTCAAACAAAAGAAAGCATAACGTTATTAAAAGCTTCTGAAATTCCATTTATTGTTGCTTTTACAAAAGTTGACGATCCGCAAAAATTAGTTGATAAAGCAAAGGACCAGCTTTTAAAAGAAGAAGTAATGCTTGAAGGTTATGGAGGAGATATTCCTTTTATAGAAGTTTCCGCAAAAGAGGGGCACAACATAAAAGAGCTTTTAGACTTAATTCTTTTGATTTTTGATTTAAAATTAGACAGTAATTTTTATCATTTTTCAAAAGACGGACAATTTAAAGGAATAGTAATTGAGTCAAAACTGGATCAAAAGAAAGGACCGCTGGCTTCTGTGGTGGTTAAAAATGGAAAATTAAGTCTTAAAGACGAATTATTTTCACCAGAAGGAAATTTGGGAAAAGTAAAAAACCTTATATCTGCAACCAGCGAAAATATAAAAGAGGCAGAAATAGGTGAAGCAGTGGAGATATTAGGATTTGCAAAAGCTCCTACCGTAGGAAGCGTTATTAGTACAACAAAGGTTGCCGCAGAAGAGATAGTTGAAGCACAAAAAGCACCTGCGCTTTCTAATTCTCCTTTTGAGAGAAATGAAGAGAATATGATTCCAATAGTTTTGTGTGCCGATACCTTAGGTTCTCTAGAAGCCATAAAATATTCATTGCCTGAAAAAGCAAAAATTGTTAAGGAAAAAACCGGCGAAATAGAAGTGTCAGATGTCTTATATGCTAAATCTACAGGCGCAATAGTATTGGGATTTAATGTTAAGTTAAAACCTGAAATTTTAAAGCTTGCCAAAACAGAAAAAATTCTAGTTAAGAGTTATTCAATAATTTACGAGATGATTGATGAAATAAATGATTTTGTACAAGGAAAACTAGAGGCCTTACAAGAGGAAGTTTTTGGCATAGGTAAAATACTTGCAAGTTTCCCGTACGAAAAAACAAAAGTGATGGGAATAAAAGTGCAAGAGGGAAGAATCGCAAAAAACGATAAATTGAGGCTAATTAGAAACGATGAAGTTATTGGCGAAAGCCATGTTGCTTCTTTAAGACAAGGTAAAGAGCAGGTTTCAAAAATTGAAGAAGGAGCAGAAGGGGGAATAATAATTTCTCCTTTCCTTGACTTTACTATAGGAGATATGGTACTATCGCACAACTAACTGCCCCAAAAACAAGTTATGGATAATTTAACATTCCCAAAGATTAAAGAAGCAATAGAAAAATATCAAACAATCGGAATTGCTTTTGCTTCCGGTTCTAATCTTGATTCCACAGCAGGAGCGCTTTCTTTATATTTATCTCTTAAGAATTTAGGCAAGAATGTAACAGTTGCCTCCCCGTCAAGCCCATTAGTAGAAGTTTCTTCTTTAGTTGGAATTGATGAGGTTTCTACTGGTTTTGGGGGAGCAGGAGGAGATTTAGTCGTATCTTTTCCTTATAAAGAAGGAGAAATAGAAAAAGTTTCTTATACACGAGACGAAAATTTTTTGAACATAGTAGTTAAAGCAGGAGAATTGGGGCTTGGATTTGATGAGAAAGATGTTAAATATTCAAGGTCGGGTGCTGCACCAGAGCTTTTATTTGTTGTTGGAACTCCCCGAATTTCGGATTTGGGTCCTCTTTTTGATCCGGCAATTTTAAAAGATACCGTTGTTATAAATATAGATAATAATTCTCAAAATCAAGGATTTGGAGATATCGTAATGGTATCTAATAGACTTTCTTCGGTTTCGGAAGCAATTGCAAATTTACTTTTGGCACTTAATTTAAAAATTGATTTGGATATTGCACAAAATTTAATGCTCGGATTGTCAAATGCCACCGATAATTTCCAAAGCGAGTCCACAAGTCCTTTGGCTTTTGAAATAGCGGGAATTTTAATGAGACAGGGCGCAACAAGACCGTCTCAAAAAATAGCAAGAAGAAGGGTTTCTGAAGACGATTTCATTAAACAGCAGGAAAGACAGATTAGGGTTCAATCTCAAGAATCAGCTCGAGATCAAGAGCCAATAAGACAGCAAGAGCCTGTTTTAGAACAAGCAGAAAAAAAGGAAAAAACAGTTGAAAATCCGCCGGAAGATTGGCTAGAGCCAAAAATCTATAAGGGTTCCACAAACTTCTAATTATGAATGAGAAAACTAGACCCCAACTTGAGAGTAGGTTGCTTGCATGGAGCAGAAAAAATAACAATAATGAACGTGGATTAAGACGCCAAGAACCGGAAAATCCTAAGGTTTATCCGTTTGCTGATTTTGATGACTATGTTCTTGGATTTAGAGCAGGCGTTCAGCAAGATTTTGGAATCGTCTTAAGTCATATCGAAGTTCCCTTTGACGGACATTCTTATGAAGCATTTTTAGATGGGTTAGCTGGATTTGAAAGTGAGGGGAATTGGGGAAGAATGGCTAATCATACAGGATTAACACTTTTATTACTTCATTTAGGTTATCCCCGAGCGCAATTAACAGAAAGAAGGATAGAAATTTATCAGCATCCAGGTGCTTTAGAAAAGTATAGAGAAGATATCGAAGATTTAATGAAGCGTAAAAAAATAGATCCAAAAAATCCATCTCCAATTATGCCTGTATACGGAAACATGGTTGGGGCTCTAGATCCAAACCCAAAGACTGTTTACACTCGACCATTGTAATTGGAAACAGGAGCTGTTATAATACGTTCTGTTATTAAGAAAGAAAAATTAGTTTATGCCACTTAGTTCTACGCAAAAGAAAGACATAATTAAAGAATTCCAAACAGCAAAAGGAGATACAGGAAGTCCTGAAGTCCAAGTTGCGCTTTTAACGCATAGAATAGAAAGATTAACTGAACATCTTCAGGGACACGGACATGATAATCACAGCAGACGCGGACTTCTTTCTATGATTGCAAAGAGAAGAAGACTTATCAATTTTTTGGAAAAAGTTGATAAGGCAAGATCCTCGGATATAGCAAAAAGGGTAGGATTAAAAAGTAAGTAAAAATTAATGAAACAAACCTCAAAAGAGCTAGATTTAGCTGGTAAAAAATTAACACTACAAATAGGAAACTTGGCTCAACAAGCCACATCTTCTGTTTTAGCAAGACTCGGAGATACCGTAGTATTAGTTACGGTTGTTGAGGGTGGCCCAACAGACTTAGATTATTTTCCTCTTAGTGTTGAATACGTAGAAAGGCTTTATGCGGGAGGCAGAATTAAAGGAAGCCGCTGGGTAAAAAGAGAGGGAAGACCAAGCGATGAAGCTATACTTGCAGGAAGAGTAATTGATCGTTCCATTAGGCCTCTTTTCCCCAAAGCCTTTAAAAACGAAGTTCAAATTATTGTAACAGTACTTTCAGTTGATGGGGAAAACGAACCAGACATCGTTGCTTTAAATGCAGTATCGGCTGCAATTGCAATATCGCGAATTCCATGGAACGGACCAATTGGGGCTGTAAGAATGGGTTATGTTAAAGAAAATGGAAGCGCTGCAGAATTTTTAGCAAATCCAACTTCCAGCGAAATTGAACTTTCAGAGCTTGACATGGTTGTTTCTCAAACTAAAGACAAAACAGTGATGATTGAAGCTGGTGCTTTGCAGGTACCCGAGGATGTATTGGTAGAAGCAATAAAAAGGGCTCAGGTGGAAAATGAAAAGATAGTTTCCGCAATTGAGGAACTAGTAAAAGAGGTTGGAGCAAAGAAACTTGCAACAACTGAAGATCCACTGCTCCACGAAACGATTCAAATAATAGAAAAGTCATATAAAGAAGATGTACAAGCGCTTATTAAATCACGAGTTGATAAAGAATCTGGTGGGGATGACACAGGAGATTTAATAAATAAAATATACGACGACCAAAAAATGAAAAACAAAGATACGGAAATTGACAAAAAACAGGTTGCTAAAGCAATAGAATATGTAATGTTTAAGCTTATCAGAAAAGATGTTTTGGAAAAGAAACATAGGCCAGATGGTAGAGGCATGGACGAAATCCGAGAAATTGATACAAAAGTTGGAATTTTACCAAGAACACATGGTAGTGCGCTTTTTCAAAGAGGCCTTACACAGGCTTTATCAATTGTAACCCTTGGTTCTCCCCGAATGGAACAGCTAATTGAGTCTGCAGAAGGAGAAGAGTCTAAAAGATATATTCATCATTATAGCGGACTACCTTATTCTTTTGGACAAACCGGAAGAGTAGGAACACCTAGCAGACGAGAAATAGGACATGGAGCACTTGCAGAAAGAGCGCTAAAAGGAGTAATACCTTCGCAAAATGAATTCCCTTACACAATAAGATTAGTTTCGGAAGTATTATCTCAGAATGGATCAAGCTCTATGGCTTCAACTTGCGGATCAACTCTTGCCCTTATGGATGCCGGAGTGCCAATTAAAAAACCTGTAGCAGGAATATCTATAGGAATGATGTCGGATGAAAAAAGCTACGAGCTTTTAACTGATATTATTGGGCTTGAAGATTTTTCAGGAGATATGGATTTTAAAGTGGCAGGAACCGATACCGGTGTCACGGCGATACAAGTTGATGTAAAAATTCCAGGTTTAACTCAAGCCCAAATTAAAGATATTTTTGAAGCTTCTAAAAAGGCAAGACTATCAATTTTAGAAAAAATGCTATCAGTAATACCAACGACTCGCGAAAATCTTTCTCAGTATGCGCCAAAGATAGAGATGTTAAATATCCCGGTGGATAAAATTGGAGAATTAATAGGACCGGGAGGTAAAGTTATAAAAAATATAATATCTACAACAGGCGCAACTGTTGATGTAGAAGATGATGGATCTGTAACGGTTTCAGGAACAAACGAAGAATCAGTACAAAAAGCAATCGATTGGGTTAAGAGCTTAACAAGAGATGTTGGGGTGGGAGAAACATTTGAAGGAGAAGTAAAAAGAATATTACCTTTTGGTGCATTCGTTGAAATTTTACCCGGAAAAGAAGGTATGGTTCATGTTTCTAAGATGTCTACAGAATTTGTAAATAATCCTTCTGATATTGTTGAAATAGGGCAAAAAGTTAAAGTAAGAGTTGCAGAAATAGACGATCAAGGAAGAATAAATCTGTCTATGTTATTTGGAGCAGATGCAGAGAAAGAGAAAGAACCTCGTGGCCCATCAAATAGAAACTTTGAAGCACGAGAAAGGGAACCAAGACGAGAACATCCTCTTTCCATGCAATTTAAAAGAGAAAGACAAAAAACATGGCAGCAAAATAAGCGTTTTGGACCTAAAAAACCAAGATACTAATTCCCCATTGTGTTATTATTAAATTAATGGATTCTGCCCAAAATATTGATTCAGAGTTAAATAAATTATCAGAGAAGGTTAAAAAAGCATCTCTTCCTCCCGATTTACAAGAAAAGGTTAATTCTATGTTATCGCTTTTATCTATTAGTTTAAAAACAGGAACAGGTAGTTTTATAAACTATCAAACAACCGAAAATTACTTAAATTGGCTATGTTCATTGCCATTCAACCTTGAAACGCAGGACAATTTAGATATCAACAAAGCAAAAGAAATACTAGACAAAAATCATTACGGATTAATGTCCGTAAAAGACACGATTATGGAATACTTATCAACCCTAATTTTAAATAAACAAAATAATACAATGGTTAATGCGCCAATTCTTTGTTTGGTAGGATTGGTAGGAACAGGTAAAACAACACTTGCGTATTCTATAGCAGAAGCGTTGGGAAGAAGATTTGAAAGAATTCCTTTTGGAGGGTTATCCGATTCTTTGTCTTTAAGAGGACAATCGCGTGCATTTACTGACGCAGAGCCCGGTCTATTTATTAAGAAAATCGTACATGCCCAAAGCAAAAATTGCGTAATATTACTAGATGAACTTGATAGAATTGCAGAGCATGCCAGAGCAGATGTTATGGGAGTATTAATTGAAGCACTAGACAATGAGCAAAATAATTCGTTTGTTGATCATTATATAGATTATCCTTTTGATTTGTCTCATGTTTTATTTATTGCAACAGCAAATAACACGACAAGTCTTTCTACCGCAGTATTGGATAGATTAGAAATTATTCAAATGCCCTCCTACAACGATGATGAAAAAAAAGTGATTGGGCAAAAATATTTATTTCCAAAAATTGTTAAAAACGCGGGACTTCTAGACAACCAGGTAATAATAGAAGAAATTTTATGGCCTACCATTATTAGGCCGCTTGGTTATGATAGCGGTATAAGAAGTTTGGAAAGAAGCCTAGAAAATATTGCAAGAAGAGTTGCGCGTATGATTGTAGAAGGCAAATTATCTAAAAATTCGCAAGTTAAAATAGATAGTAATAATATAAGAGAGTATTTAAATTAATATGGAAGAAAAAATATCAATTATTCCTTTGGGTGGAGTTTCGGACGTTACTCGTAATATGTATATTTACGAATACAAGAACGAGATTCTTCTTGTGGATTGCGGAATCGGTTTTGCAAACGAAACTGTTGTAGGGGTGGATTTATTGCTGCCGGATATTTCTTATCTAAAAACTACAAATAAAAAAATTGTTGGAATGGCAATAACTCACGGACACGAAGATCACATGGGAGCTTTGCCTTATATCTTACCCGACCTTCCTGATTTTCCAATATACGCTACATCTTTAACCGCAGAATTTGCAAATGAGAAATTAAAGGAGTTTGGGATGCCAAAAAGAATTCAAAAAGTAGATTTTGATGGAGGAGAAGTAAAGATTGGAAGCTTTACAATTTCTTTCGTTAGAGTTACGCATAGTATTCCAGATACTTCTCACGTTTTTATAAAAACCCCCGTAGGTAATTTTTATCATGGAAGCGATTTTAAATTTGACTTAACTCCATACGACGGCAAAAAAACAGATTTTCAAAAAATCGTAAAGCTTGCAAATCAAGGAGTTATATGTCTTTTATCCGATGCGCTTCGCGCGGAGGAACCGGGAAAGGCTCCTTCAGAATCAAGCTTAACTTATGCATTTGAAGAAGAGATAGATAAAACCAAAGGCAAGTTTATAGTTACTACATTTTCTTCAAATATTTCAAGACTTAATCAGGTAATAAATGTTGCAAAAAAGTTTAACAAAAAGATCTGCTTTGTAGGAAGGTCTTTGATTAAGGCTAAAGATATGGCAATAAGACTAGGATACATGAGCCTCCCTAAAGATATGGAAGTTGATGTTAGGGATTTAAAGCACGTAAAAGATCAAAATTTGGTTTTAATAGTAGCAGGAAGTCAAGGGCAGGAGAATTCTGCGCTAACACGTATTGTAAGCGGGGAATTTAGGGAAATAAAATTAAATCCAGCCGATACCATTATTTTTAGTTCCGATCCAATTCCGGGAAACGAAATATCTATTAATTCATTAATAGATGAAATATCTAAAATTGGAACACGCGTTATTTATTCTGCAATTTCCGAAAGCTTTCATGTATCGGGTCATGGAGCCGCTGATGATTTAATGATGTTGATGAACTTAGTAAGACCAAGTAAGGTTTTACCGATAGGTGCAACTTACAGACAAATGGTTGCCTATAAGCAGCTTGCCAGACAGCAAAGCTTTGAAGATAAGGATATTATTTTAATCGAAAATGGGCAGGAAGTAGTATTTACTAAGGAATCTTCATTTCTTGGTAGAAAACTAAATCTTAGGAATGTTTTTGTAGATCAAATTTCAGGGGAGGAAATCGAGAGTTTCGTGGTAATGGACAGGCAAAAAATTGCAAAAGAAGGAGTAATAGTTGTTATTGCAGAAGTAGATTCCCAAACCGGACAAATCTTGGATAACCCTAATATTATTGCAAGAGGTTATGCTTCCGCAGACGCACAGACTTTATCTAAAGGACTCAGCAAAGAGTTAAAAACCGCGCTGTCCAGAAAGAAAGGACCGGTTACAAACTGGATTTATATAAGAAGACAACTGGCAGATGTAACAGAAAAGTTTATTTTCAAAACTTTCCGCAAACACCCCATGGTGCTTCCGATTGTTATCGAGATTTAGAAAGATTTCTTGTTAAATTTTCGATATCTTGTAGATGTTCATCTCTTTTAACATCTCCACGAATCTTTCTTTTGTAAATTTTATCTTTTAATTCAGTTTCGGGACTCTGAATTTCGTAAACAATATCGCCGATTCTACCATATACAGGTTCAGAGAATTGTTGTTTGTCTACTGTTCCATCACTTTTTATAATTTGCTTATCTTTTCCAAGTGGGCTAATTTTTGTTTGGAGGTAATAAATATCTAAGTTTGAACCCCCAAGATGATAAATTAGATTGTGGTAGTATTCTTTTCTTCCTTTATAATTGATTTTATAATCCAAAACTTCAGGATTAATCGATTTTAATATTTTCTCTATTGCTTCTTTTGGATTTGAATCCGTTCCGTAAATTTGAATATCTATATCGTTATGAAATCTAGTGATTCCTTCTAGGTAGCCGTCCACGGCATACCCACCAGAAATGATAAGCCTCATTCCAAGCTGCGGAGCCACTTTTGTTAATTGTCCAATAATTTTAAGATCTGTCTGAACTCTTTCTTTTTGTTCAGAAGAAAGATTTTCTCTAATTATTTCCATGAGGAAATTATAGCAGAAATAGAAATATTACCCTATAGTTTGCAATTTAGTTAAAAAGGTATATAATTAAGTTGTACAAGGCTAATAAAGTCTTTATAATAAATACATGCCCAAAAGACGTCATTATAGAAAACAAAAGTTTAAGATCAAGCTTAAAAAAACTACGATTTATTCTATTTTCGCTTTTGGAATAATGCTTTCTGCAATTCTTTTTGGAGCTTCTTTTACCAAAAACGGACCTTCGCTAGTTCTTATTAACGATTATTTAACTTATTATCTTGGTAGATTTTCGCTTCTATTTCCGTTAGTACTTTTAGTACTTGGATTTTTCTTTTTAAAGCTCAAGTTTTTTCTTTCAAAACCTAACGTTGCCGTAGGTGCTTTAATTTTTTATTTATCGTTGCTTGGCGCTTCTAAGTCCGGTTTTGTTGGAATTACTCTAAATTCTCTAATTGCGGATGTATTAGGAGGTTTTATTACTTTTGCCATTTATGCTTTTGGAATAGTTGTCGGTTTAATTGTGTTTTTTGATACTTCAATTGATGAAATAGTTCAAATAATTTCTTCAGTTTTTTCTTTAATTCAAAAATTAGTACCGGGAAACCTGCTTTCATTTTTTAAAAAGAAAGAAATCCCTGCACTTTCAGACAAGCAAATGATTATAAAAGGTATGGATGATCGATCTTCCAAAGATATGAAAATAAACTCTAATTCTCCTAAAAAAGAAGAGCCACTTATTTCAGATAAGCTTGTTATGAATGTTCCGGGAAAAGCTGGTGTTTGGCATCTTCCTCCCTTAGACTTACTTTCAAGCGACGCTCCGCAAAAAGCAGACAGAGGAGATGTTAAAAAAATCGCCGCAGATATAGAAAGAACTCTACAATCTTTTAATATAGGAGCAAAAGTTGTTGAAGTTAACTTAGGACCGGCAGTTACCCAATATGCCCTGCAGGTTCCTATGGGAATAAAAGTTTCTAAAATTACCTCCCTTGCTAACGATTTAGCGCTTAATACAGAGGCTCCAACTGGGCAAATAAGAATTGAAGCGCCGATTCCCGGAAGAAATTTAATTGGAGTAGAAATTCCAAATAGAAGCCTTGAGGTTGTAACTCTTCGCACAATGCTTTCAAGCGATCAGATGAAAAAACATAAATCCAAGCTTGCAGTTTCCTTAGGACTTGATGTTTCCGGGGATCCTCTTGTTGCAGATATTGGTAAAATGCCTCACGTATTAGTTGCAGGTACCACGGGAAGCGGAAAATCAGTTTTAATAAATTCTTTTATAGCGTCTCTGCTTTTTAGGGCAACTCCGGATGAGCTAAGACTTATTATGATTGATCCTAAAAGAGTAGAGCTAACCGGTTATAATGGCATCCCTCATTTGATGACACCAGTAATTGTAGAGGTTGATCAAATTTTGGCATCTTTAAAATGGGCTATGGGAGAAATGGATAGGCGCTACAAAACCTTTGCAGAACAAGGAGTAAGAAATATAGATTCCTATAACGAACTTGCAGGATTTCAAAGACTTCCATACATTGTAATTTTTGTAGATGAACTTGCTGATTTAATGGCTTATGCGCCGGTTGAGGTTGAAGATGCAATTGCACGACTTGCTCAAATGGCAAGAGCAACAGGAATACATTTGGTTGTTTCAACCCAAAGACCCTCAGTTGATGTTATAACGGGTTTAATTAAAGCAAATATTCCGGCTCGAATCGCATTTAACGTTTCTTCAATGATTGATTCCAGAGTTATAATAGATATGCCGGGGGCTGAAAAACTTCTGGGAAGAGGTGATATGCTTTACATTCCACCAGACCAGGCAAAACCAACAAGAATTCAGGGTGCATTTGTTTCAGAAAAAGAAGTCAGAAAGTTAGTAGACTTTTTAAAGGCAGAAAATCCGCCGGTAGAATATACAGAGGAGGTTTTAGCAGAGCCGCTTGTTAAAAAAGGCGGACACGGGAGCAGTTTGGATGGCGGTAGAGATGCTTTATTTGAAGAAGCCGTAAGAATCGTTTGCCAATATGACAGAGCATCAGCATCATTATTGCAAAGAAGATTATCTATTGGATATTCAAGAGCAGCAAAAATTATAGACCAGCTTGAAGAAGCCGGATTAATTGGAAGAGCAGACGGGAGTAAGCCAAGAGACGTTCTTATAAGAGATCCGGAAGAATTTCTTGCTAACTTAGGATAAGCCCCCTTTATGATTAAAGCCAGTGAAAAATTATTAGAGAAAAGACTTGAATTAGGACTTTCTTTAGAGAAAATCGAAAAATCTACAAAAATTAAAGCAGATTACCTTAGTTTAATCGAAAATGGAAAATTTTCCAGTCTTCCTTCTATTTCCCACGCTTCTGGATTTGTTAAAAATTATGCAAAATTTTTGGGAATTTCAGAAAAAGAAATTATGCCGCTCTTTAGACGTGAGTTTGATGCAGAATCCGAGTATAGAGTCTTACCTAAGAGCTTTGAAGAGAGGGAGGGGTTTCCAATTAGAAATTTTAAGCTAGGAAATGGTTTATTTATCGTAGGGATTGTACTTGTTATTTTTATAGCTTATATTCTTTTTCAATATAGGTACGCTTTTATAAATCCACCGCTTACAGTTTATAACCCGCAGGACAGAAGTGTAATAGTTGCACAACAACTCGAAGTCAAGGGTAAAACAGAACCGGAGACCAACATTTTTATAAATAAAAATCCTGCAACAGTTGATAGCAGAGGTAATTTTTCCAAAACAATTAGTGTTTTTCCCGGAAATTTTGTGCTTAATATAGATGCTGTAAATAAATTTGGAAAAAAGACAAGTAAGAAAATAATTATTGAAATTAAATCGGGCACTTGACCTTTTTAACCTTTTGGGTTAAGTTAATTGTATGGATCCCGTTAAAAGCCGCGATCGCATATGGTTCATAGCAATGAAAATTGAACTTTCGATATCATACGAATATAAGATCAAAGGAGGAATTAAGCAGATCGCAATCTGCTTTTAAACGGGATGGATACTGCTCAAGTTGTATTATTTTTAGTTATCATAATCCTCACGGTTCTTCTTGTGGTTTTGGGGATACAAGTATTTTTTATCTTAAGGGAGCTTCGTAAAACAGTAGATAGAGCAAATAAAATTCTTGAAGATGCAAGCGAGATAACAGAAAATGTTAGAAAACCGGTAAGTTCCTTATCGTCTTTGGCAATGGGTCTTAAAACCGGTGCCACAATTGCAAAAATATTTCAAGGAGATAAGAGGGGTAAAAAAGATGAATAATAATGGCGGAAGCAGATTTTTTGATGGGTTTTTACTTGGCATTGTTATTGGTGCCGCTGCGGTTTATCTTTTTGGAACAAAATCCGGTAAAAGATTAGTTAAAAAATTCTCCGAGGAAGGCTTTAGCGGCTTTGAAGAATTAATAGAGAATTATAATAGCAATGAAGATGAATTTGAAGCCCAACCGGAAGAAAAGGAAAACTCCATGGAAAAAGAGCCTACAATTATTGCCGTTAAGCCCAAAAAGAGATTATTCAAAAGGTTTAGAAGAGTTGATTAGTTTGAAAGACCGTATTTATTTATATTTTCCTGTTGCTCCGCTAATGTTTTAGCATAACGATTAGTCCCCGTTTTATCAGTAATATAAAAAAGGTACGAAGTGTTGGAAGGATTTACTACAGCTTTTAAGCTAGCCAATCCCGGGTTTGAAATTGGACCTGGCGGAAGACCATTTATCTGATATGTATTATAAGGCGAGTTAAGAGAATAGTCTGTTCTTAAGATTGGTCTCCACCATTTATTATCAATTTTACCTTTGGCATATTGAATTGTGGCATCAATATCAAGTTTCATTCCTATTTCTAGCCTATTTAAAATAACACTAGCAACAATTGGTCTGTCCTCGTCGTGTTTTGATTCTCTTTCTACTAGAGAAGCTATAGTTACGATTTTGTCTTTTGAAAGATTTGTCCTAGATATATCTAGAGACGAATATTTTTTTTCAAAATTATTTTTCATAATAGAAACGATTGTATCTACATCGGAATCTTTAGGAAATAAGTAGGTATCAGGAAAAAGATATCCTTCATTTTCAATTAGGGTTTGATTCCAGGATTTATCGTAGGTTGGCATTTTATTCTGTAAAGATTCATCAATTTGGGCTGCACGAAAACCTTCCGGAATAGTTACCCAAATATCAAGCGTTCCGTGTGTTAGATTTTCTGCAATATCATATGTATTCATTGATGGTGACAATCTAAAGGACCCTGCTTGAATTTTTTTATCTAATCCTGTTTGTTTAGTAATAAGAAAGAAAACAATAGGATCTCTTATGAGTTCTTGAGATTTTAAATTGTATGCTATAGCCCTGACGTTATCTCCCTGACTGATTACAAAAGTTTTTATCTCCTTGCTTTCTTTATTAACCGGATAATTTCCGTTTTGCCACCAAAATATTGCACCTATAAAAAGAATTAGTAAAATTATTAATAAAACTATAGATTTTTTCATAGATTCGATTTCCTCACTATGACCCTGAGCCTAGTCGAACGGGTCATTCGTATTCTATGATTGGAAAATTATGCAAAGCCTCTTTTGCCTCCCTAAGATTATACATGTTTTCCGCAAAAAGTGTATATAATGTATCATCTAATTTGACGCTCTCTCCCAACTTTTTGTCTAAATATATGCCTGAGGATTTAGCAAGCGGAGCTCCTAAAATTCTTGCAATAGAAGTTAAGTTACGAATACTTAACTCATTTACTATGCCCTCTTTTTTTGCTTTCTCTTTATGTATAAATTTTCCTAAAGGAAGCGCCGAACTATCTATCTTAGGGTTTCCCCCTTGAGCTTTTATTATTTGTTTAAATTTTTCTAAAGCTATTTTTTCCTGCAATAAATGTAATACCCACGCATAAGTATTCTTGAAGTTTTTTTCCACATAGTCTTTTGTTTTCTTATCATCTGCAAGACAAAGGTCTAATAATTCTGTAGAAAGATGAATACTTCTTAACTCTAAATCAGTTGGTCTGTCATCTGTTTGTTCCAAAACTTTTAAGGTATCTGTTATTTCCAAAACTGGTCCGATACCTCGTCCTGCTGGTTCCAGAGTTTTATATATAATAATTTTTATTTTGACTTTAAACTTTCTGGCCAAAAATTCAAATTTATTTTTTAAAACCTCTGCGTCTTTTAAAGTATGAACTTTAACAGTTTTTCCATAAGGTAAATCTATAATTATATGATTTGATCCGAAAGCTATTTTTTTAGCCATAATAGATACGACAATTTTGTCATAAGACTCAAAAAGCAAAGGCCTCTCTACCTGAATTAGTACATCATCTGCCGGGGCTAAATTAAAACTTCCGCCCCAAACAATACATCCATTTGTTTTTTTTACTGTTTCGTAAATTTGCTCTTTTGTTAAATTTACAGGAGCAAGTACTTCCATGTCATCTGCTGTGCCATCTGGAGAAGTGATAGCGCGGGAAGAGCTTTTTGGAATTTTAAAACCCGCTGCCGCAACTATTGCTACAACAATTGGGGTAGTTCTTGTTCCCGGTACGCCACCAATCGAATGCTTATCCGCAACAATTCCCGGAAACGTAAGTTTTTCTCCTGTTTCTACCATTGCGCGCGTCAAATAATAAAGTTCTTCATTGCTAAAGCCTTTTGAATATCCCGAAGCTGCGAAATAAGTGGTTAAAATATCTCCGAATTTCTTCTTTGATATTTCGTCCATAATTGAATATATTTCTTTGTAAGATAATTTCTTTCCAAGTAATTTTTTTCTGACAGCATTAATTGCTAGATGATTTTCGTCCATATTCAATCTTTAATTTGTGATAAGGCAATCCCAATTGATGATTTAATTATTCTTAAAATTAATGAAAATAAATTTAACAAAAATATTTTAAGCTTAGTAACTAAATCTTTCATATTTTAGTGAGTCTTGCTTTCACTACAAGTCTTTTCCAAATAGTTCCGGGAGGAGTACAAGTTATAAGAGTTAAGAAACTATCTCCGTAATTTTGCTCAAGTACTGCTGTATTTGTCGGATCTACAACAGTTATGGATTCAATTTTATAATTGTATATTACATTTCCCACTTTTACTATAATGTCGTCTCCGGTTTGCAATTTAAAAAGATAAGAAAAAATAGTTTTGTAATCCTTTTGGTTGTAAAGCTGGGGAAGAGTAGAGTGACCAAAAATTACTGCATTTCCTCTTTCTGGAGGAAGAGCAGTTCCTCCATAATTAACAAGGTGTTTTGTTAAGTCTGTATCTTTTGCAGAAACTTCTGCGTTTTCAATTCCAATTTTAGGAATGGAAATATTATATATAGGAGTTTTTAGATTTCCGTTTTTTGGATTATATCCGGGAAACCAGTTTTGCGCATCTGCATAATTTATTCCTGATAGGCTTTCGGATGCACCGCTTATAAGGGATGCAAGTGTGTTTCCTGAAACAATGCTAACCTTTGGAATGGGAGCGTTAATTTCCTGATTTGCAAAAACAGGAGCAAAGTATATTTGCCAGGAGATTAAAGGAAAAAAAGCGTAAATAAAAATTGAAACTCCAAATATTAGACTTGTAAAACTTAGGAGTCTAAGAATATTTTTCCTGCCTTTTGGGTTTCCTTTTTTATAATACTTAACCATTTAGTTATTTTGCACATTTATTTCTATGTTGTTTGGATTTTTGGGCAATCCAGAATTTAAAAACGGGATTGAGGGATTAAATAAAGTTTCAACTTTTTCAACATTTTGTAAATTATTTAAATAGTTTTGTGCTTTTTGCAAATCCTGTCCCTGTATTTGTGTTTTAATTTCGTTCAAATCAAGTTTTGGTAATACTTTAACATTTATTGCAAGTTCCGCTACGGTATCTCTGTTCTTTTCTACAGTCAGTTTTTTTACATCTGTTTTTATAGCGCTTTTTAAAATATTTACTTCTGCACTGTCAAATAGCATCTCTACAAGACTTATCATATCGCTGTTTTCATAAGCTATGTAATTAAAAGCGACTGTTGCGTTAAGTGTGAGCTTATTAGACTCATCCCCTTCTTTTTTATCGAATTTTTCATCCGATAAATCGGTATCTACAAATTGCGGGAGAATAGTTTTTCCTTTTTCTATCTTTCCTGCAATGGCCTCTTTTGCCTTATCCTCAAGTGCCTTAGGAAGGGCAGCTCTTGCTTTTGCCATGTCATCTTTAGAAACTACATTCACGTTTTTCTTTGTTCCTCCGGAGAATGCGTTGTCATTTTTTGCTCCTATTGCTTTATTGCTTCCAATTGTAAACTTGGTGTCAGAAGGAAGATTATATTCCGTTCCTATTTTTTCTGCTGTTACTTCTACATTTGCAGTTCCAGGTTTTGTTCCGGAAAAAACATCACCTGATGCGGATGCAATTGATATTGTTTTGTCCAGCGTAAACTTAAGTCCATTCGATGAAGTTATTACGGTTCCTTCGTTAAGCTTAATAGGGTCAGTGTCGTTATTAAAAACCGTTACCGTTCCTTTTGCGTTTGTTCCCACGTCTTTTTTGCCGACTACATCGATGGTTGTCGATCCGCTTTCCTCAATCGGAACAATGGTTGCTTCAATTATATTTTCATCAAGCTTTGTGGAAGAGTTAGGAGAAAAAGTAACTTCAGCGTTTTTAGTTTGTGTTATTGTTTTAACCGTTATGTTAACTTTTGCTTTTGCCTGAAATAGAAAAATAAAATAAAACAAAATTACTCCAAGAATTACAACACCCGCAATTAGCAGCATCTTTTTATCTCTAATGTTTAAATTTCTTAAAGAGTCTTTTGCAACTAAGGATCTTGCCTTAGTAAAAGACGTTTTTGCTTTTTCTATAAGCAATACTCCTAAAGCTCCTAAGTTAGATTTTTTTTCTTCTCTTATTTTTACATCCTCTGGAATTTCTTCACTTACTTCATTCAGATTTTCACTTGGAACACTGTCTTTAGGTTTTTCATATCTTGGTTTATTTTTGGCAACGTCGGCATTGCTAAAGCCAAAAAAATCCATAGATCCTTCTTGTCCTACATAATCCAAATCGCCGGTTTCTTTATCTTCCGCTTTAATTTCTTCTGCCACTTCATTCTTGCTAACATTTTCTTCCTCGCCTTCTTCTCTTTTTTCCATAACAATTTGATTTTCATCAAACTGCAGAGTTGCACCCATTTGAGTAGCAGCACCTAAAAGTACAGCTTTTACATCGGCATTAGCAGGTAGCATCATAATTTGGGGAATATGCAAAAAGTTTAAACTCTTACTCCACTGATGATTTAGAAATTCCTGAGTTAATTCATCTTCGTCTGAATTTAATAAAATTACTCTTGCAGGCATAACCGCAGGTGTTTCTAAGTGTTTAAGAAGTGTATCTACTGTAAAAGAAGCACCTTCGTGAATTTCGGTTGTTCTTGCCTCCATGATTTTTCCGCTTTTTATGTAATATACGGTTAAATATTTTTTTCCAATTTCGGCAAGTATTGCTGTTACTGGGGCGCCTTCTTCTTTTTGTAAAAGATTTGTTACGCTTTCGCTAAATGTTAGAAAACCAATTGGATCAAGGGATAATTCTTCTCCTACCTTTTTTAATTTATCTAAATATTCTTTTTTAATTTTATCAGCCTCTATCCAGTTATCTTTTAAGGCAAGAATTGTTTTATATTTATCAGGAGAAGTGCCTAGGGAAGTTTCAGCGCCAGATACTGCTTTATCTAATACATTTAAGAATTCCTCAAGCGATGCATCCTCAATTGTATTTGTAAATTCTTCCTCGGATGAACTAATGTACTTTAGGTTGCTCCCAGTCTTTTCAAAAATAACGGCCTTTGCCTTCTCGTTTCTTAAAATAAGAGAGAGGTAATATTCTTTATCCTCTTTTTTGCCAACGTTGAGCAGATTAGAAATGTTCATATTCAAGTAACTTTAGCGTATATTCTTTTTTGTCCCCGGCCTAAATTCTCCTGCTTTATTATTGTAAAACTCTTTATCTTGCCTGTAAAGTCGACATGAGGTCCGCCGCAGAACTCTTTAGAATAGTCTCCTATAAAATAAACTTTTACATCTCCTTCGTATTTTTCATCAAAAAGTCCCATTGCTTTGATTCCTTTAGCTTTTTCGATTGGAAGCATCTCAAAATGTACAGGTAGATTTTCTTTTATTTTGCTAGTTACAATTTCTTCAATCTTTTTTATTTCATCATCCGTTAAATTTCTATCAAAATTAAAATCAAATCTAACCCTTTCACTTGTAATATTGCTTCCCGTCTGGTGAAGATCTGTTCCAAACATATCTCGAAGTGCCTGATGCAAAAGATGAGTTGCGGTATGCCCTTTAATTGTTAACTCAGAGTGGTCTGCAAGTCCTCCTTTAAACATTCCCGCTCCTGCGGTTTTGGATTTTTTACTATGCTCTTGCATTAAATCCGCAAACTTTTGTTCGTCAAAAATGTAACCAAGACTTTTTATTTGAGTCGGGGAAAGTCCGTGGGTTGAATACATTTTAAAAGCCTCATCAGCATTAATTTCTTTAGTTCCATTTTCCTCTGCTCCTCCAATTATTTTCTCTGCATCTTTGATAACTTTTTTGTAAGCTTGCTGTTCTTGTAAAATTACATTTTTAATCTCTTCAAAGTTTTGGCTCAAAGTTTTATCTGTTTTGGCACACTCTGCAACAATTGCACTTATTATGTTTTCAACATCTGCTTGTCCCAGGTTATCAAAACTTCTTCGAAGTAATCTTCTTAAAATATATCCGCGTTCTTTATTAGATGGGAAAACGCCTGCATCAATTAAATAAACAGCAGCTCGCAGGTGGTCAGCAATTATTCTTACTGCTTTTTGGTTCTTCACATAATCTAAATCTGCTTCTCTTTCTATTGCTTTTACAATTGGGGAAAAAAGGGAAGTCTGGAAAATATCAGACTTTTGCTCAACTGCTGCCAGTAGCCTTTCCAGTCCTCCTCCAAAATCAACATTTTTATTTGGTAGTTCTTTAAAGCCTTTATCTGTTTTTTGATATTGCATAAAGACGCTGTTTGCAATTTCCAAAAACTTCCCGCATTCGCATTCTACAGGATTATCTTTGCACTCCTTCTTGTGTTCTATGTCATCAAACCTAAAGTACACTTCTGTGTCAGGTCCGCCAATTTCGCCAACAGGCATATTTTTTGGAACTCCGCTTCTTGACCACCAGTTTTTATCAACTCCTGCAAAAGATATTTTTTGCGCCGGTACTATTTTTTTCCACAATTCAAAAGACTCTGTATCTTTTTCAATTTCATCCTCACCACCAAAAACTGTAATAAAAAGCTTATCCTCCGGTAAGCTCAACTCAACGGTTAAAAATTCCCAAAGCCAGGGAATTTCTTCTTTTTTAAAATAATCTCCCAAACTCCAATTACCAAGCATTCTAAAAAATGTCGTGTGGCGGTTGTCTCCGACTTCGTCTATATCAACAGCCCTAAAAGAATTTTGTACGTTTACTAATCTTTTGCCTTGAGGATGCGCTTCTCCTAAGAGATAAGGAATTAAAGGCTGCATACCGGACGATGTAAAAAGGGTAGTCGGGTCATCAATTGGAACAAGTGGAGAATTAATAATTTGCTTATGGTCTCTTTTTTCAAAAAATGAAATGTAAGTATCAATAAGAAGTCTTGCGTTCATAGCTAAATTATATCAGAAGAAGAGGCTAAAAACCGAAGCTTTTGGCGAATTTATCGGCTTGCATTTCCTGGTGCGCAATCTCCTGCTTACCCTGTCGTACTAAGGTAGAATTTCTGTGACCTAACATTATATGGCCTATTTCATGTGCTATAGAGTATTGAATTTGCTTCTGCGTTTGTTCAAAAAGAGATTCACTCAAAAAAATTAGATGCATGTTTTTTAAGTCGTTTCCGGTAAAAGTAAAACCCCAAGCGTCTTCCATTGAAGTTACAAACCAGCAATTTGTGGTTACAAAACTTATTATTTCATCATTCATTGCGGCTAGGGTTTTGCAAACCCACTTTTTCATCACAGTAAGTCCTACAAGTTTTCCATCAAATGCTTGCATAATTTCATCTTCCTTATTTGTCATTTTAAAATTATACATCGTATTATAGACGTACGGGTTTATAATGTATTTATGAAGATAAATGCAGAATGGCATGGTAAAAATAAAATGCCAAAAAACCCTACTGTTGCACAAAGAATAAATTGGCACAGAAAACACTTAAAATATTGTGCATGCCGAACAGATGTTCCTGAGAGCCTAAAGAACTTCTTCTAGCCAGTGCAAGTTAACTCCCACATTTTTATTTTTTCTGGTACAATCTCAAACTAATGACTGATATTTTAAAAGAGCCGTTTTCGAATATAGTCCGATGGGAGAATACAGAAGTAGTTACTGTTACAACTGAGCCTGATTGGGAGGATGACATTATTGAGAAAGGTCTTGATTTTATAAATAGATTTAAGCCTACCGATTTAGACTACGAACATGGACTTGCAATCAAAGAAACGCCCGATGGAAAACTAAGTCAGCATGTGGTAATTTGGCATGCGAAATGGAGCCACGAAGACAAAACAAAACGACCTCCATTATTAGATATTCCTTCTAGACAATAGAAATTAGTAAGTAGTGGTATAATTAATTCATGAAATCCCTCAAACAAACCTACATTATTAACGCACCCGTAAAAGAAGTTTGGAAAGCCTTAACAGACCCAAAATATATAGAGGGCTGGGGAGCAGGAAAGTGCGTAATGGATGAAAAAGAAGGTACTAACTTTTCTTTGTGGGGGGAAAGTATTTGGGGAAGGAATACAAAAGTAGTTTCCGGTAAATTACTTATTCAGGATTGGTATAGTGATGAAACTCCAAAATGGAAAAGCCCGTCTATTGTAACTTTTGAGCTGGTAGAAGAAAATGGAAATACCAAATTAGATTTAACGCAAGAAAATATTCCGGAAAAAGATTTCCAAAACATCTTTGATGGTTGGAAAGACTACTATGTAGGTCCGCTTAAAGCTTTTGTCGAGTCGAAAAACTAGCTTAAGTTTTTATGAACATAATTAGTCCTGCGTTTTCAGAAGGAGAAGAAATTCCAAAAATTTATACTTGCGATGGAAATAATATAAATCCACCTCTTGAGTTTTCCGAAGTTCCGGAAAATGCAAAAAGCCTAGTTTTAATTATGGATGATCCAGATGTGCCAAGAAACTTAAAACCAGATGGCATTTTTGATCACTGGGTTGTTTTTAATATTCCGCCTGAAATAACAAAAATAGATGAGAACTCAAAACCTTTGGGAATTGTAGGAAAAAATAGCGCAGGGCAGTCTGAATATACGGGACCTTGCCCGCCGGACAGGAAACACCGTTATTTCTTCAAACTTTATGCCCTAGACTCGTTACTAGAACTTGACGAGCGTGCGACTAAAAAAGAGGTAGAAATAGCAATAGAAAGTCACATAATTGATAAAGCAGAGTTGATGGGTGTTTATGAAAGATCTTAGATTTGACTTCTGGCTAAATTCTGCTACAATTACACGATCATGGAAAATATATTTTTAGCAGTTAGAAGACATACAACGCTCTCGGGCGGTATGTCTTTTAGTGTCTAAAACTATTTAGAAGCAACAAAAGCAGCCGCCCCAAGGGGCGGTTTTTTAGTGGAAAAGAGGTGAATTATGGAAAGAGAACAAACAGAAAATTTAAAATATAATTTTTCGGTAAAGATGGCCGGAGAAGCTGACTTAAAGTATGTTCCGGAAATTTCAGGGTGGACAAATAGTGCAGGAACTATGATAGCCCTTTCAGAAGAAAAACTTGCAGAGTTATTTCTAAACGATAATTCGGCAATTGTAACAAATTCTTTGGGTCAAATAGTTTCTCATGCTGCTATTACTTGCGAGTATCTCGATGATTTCCTTGAATTTGGAGGTTTGGTAACAGGTAAGGATTTTCAAAATCACGGTGCAGCGACATTGGTTACAAAATTTCTTTTATGTAAAAAATCTAAAGAAAATCCGGGTAAGACTATTTTTGCTCTTGCGAATAATATTAGCTCAAAAATTTTGATTAAGCTTAATGCTCCGGAAATGCTCACAACCGAAGTTTGTGAACAAGCTTGGGATTTATGCAAGGAATGCCCTAAATACATGAAACCAAAATCGGGAGAAATTTTTGAATGCTGCGATACACCTTACAACTTAACAGAAGTTTGCAAAGGAGGTGATAAGAAATGAAAGAATTTTTTAAACCAGAACAAACAGAATTTTTATATCCGGAAATTGTTCCGGTTTATCAGCGTGCCTTTGCAGGAGAACCATGGTTTGAAGTAAGCAAATGCGCGGACGAGTCTGAAATTCAGAAATGTATAGGGGGATTTTCCAAATTATGTCTGGGCTTATAAACGAGAGATGGGAGTTCCGGACAGGAGAGATTTTGTTTCTATAATGCCGTTATTGTACAATCGAAAAAACATAACTGAACAACGCGAAAAATCTATATTTAATTTTTATTACAAGCAATGGATAACGGAATAATTTTGTTAAAAAAACTTATTTCAATTCCTTCTGAAACGGGGAATGAGAAAGTCATTTGTAATTTTGTTTATAGCCTGTTAAAAAAGGAGGGTTTTTTAGTGCAAAAAATTTCAGTTGGGAATAGGTTCAATGTAATTGCAAAAATTGGAAAACCTAAAGTTTTTCTACAAGCACATTTAGATACTGTACCACCATTTATAAAATTTAGCCAAGATGAAAAATTCATCTATGGCCGTGGAGCATGTGACACAAAAGGAAGCGCAGCGGCTATGATTACTGCTTCGCTTGAATTGGCAAAATCAGGAGTAAAAGATTTTGGATTAATATTTACGGTTGGGGAAGAAGTAGATTTTACAGGAGTCAAAAAACTTTCAAAATATAATTTCCCCTTTGTCATTGTTGGCGAGCCAACCTCACTTAAGGCAGTAAACGCGCATTTTGGAATTTTAGTATTTAAAATTACCGCAAAAGGAAAAGCTGCGCACAGCAGCCTTCCGGAAAAAGGTATAAATGCAATACAGCTTCTTTTAGAAACTCTTAATAGGGTTAATAAAATAAAAATTTTTCCGGAAAGTATACTTACTCTTGCAAAGATAGAAGGAGGAATCGCAGACAATATAATACCGGAAACAGCAAGCGCTCTTTATAGCATGAGGATTTCTCCCAACGACAAAAAAGATTATATAAAAGAATTTAAATCTGCTCTTTCTAAATATACAAAGGTTGAACAAATTCTAAATGTGTCATCCGTTAACAACAAAATTCCAAGTGAGCTCTCATTTTTTAAGGTTGGAGAAATGTTAAAAGGCTCAACAGAACTTGCTTTCTTTAAAAACGGAGTTATTTTGGGCCCGGGCGATATTAAATTTGCACACAGCCAAGATGAAAAAATTGAAAAGAAAGAGCTTAAGGAAGCAGTAAGAATTTATTCAAAGATCGTTGAAAATTTTATTGGAAGTAATTTAGCCACTTGACAGCATTGTGAATTATTGGTATAAAAAGAATACTCTATAGACATTAAATGGAAGAGGTGAAGACCTCTCCCGTTTTTTTGGCGTTATTTGGGCAGGAAATTATAATTTTTACCTAATGGCAAAAAAGGGCAGTAGCAAAAACAGTAAGGACGGCATTAGAATTGTGTGGGGCAAAGATTTTTCTTTACTCCCCAATCTTGATTTACTTCAAATTCAAAAAAATTCATATCAGTGGTTTTTAGATGAGGGAATTAAGGAAATTCTAAACGAGATTTCTCCAATTGATGACTTTACAGAAAAAAACTGGACACTTGAACTTAAAGACTATAGATTAGGAAAGGCTTCTACTACTCCCGAGAATGCACTTTTAAAAGGCATCACCTACGACAGTCCCTTATATGTAGAAACCACCCTCACAAACAAAAAAACAGATGCAAAATATAACCAAGAAGTATTTTTAGGTGATATTCCTCTTATGACAGAAAGAGGCACCTTTATAATTAATGGAATTGAGCGGGCAGTAGTAAACCAGCTTGTTCGAAGCCCCGGTGTTTTCTTTACTGCAACACCAGATAACGTTACTGGAAAAACCCTTTATATGGCAGAAATAAGACCAGTTCACGGAAGCTGGCTAGAATTTACAACTACAAGACATGAAACAATAATGGTAAAAATTGACAGAAGAAGAAAGTTTTTATCGACAACATTTTTAAGAGCTCTGGGAATGTCTTCTAACGAGGCAATAAAAGAAAGATTTGTACAGACAGAGGCTGATAAAACCCAATTTATAGAAAACACACTTCTTAAAGATGATACTGCAACGTCTGACGATGCAGTAATTGAGATTTTCAAAAAGATGCACCCCGGAGAACCGGTAGTCTTAGACAAAGTAAGGGAAAATTTCTTAGGCACATTCTTCAACAATAGAAGGTACGATTTGGGAGTAGTTGGAAGGTATAAGATTAACAAAAAACTCCAAAATATAGAAGGATTTACTCCACCCAGTATTGAGACCAAAATTTTGACAACAGAAGATATTATTGGAACACTGTCTTTTCTTATTAAACTAGCTCAGGGACAAGAAGGAATAGATGATATTGATAATTTGGCAAATAGAAGAGTCAGATGCGTAGGAGAATTAGTAGCAACGACTGCATTTAGAATTGGTGCCTTAAGATTAGAGCGATCTGTTAAAGAGCGAATGAGCTTAATTCAGGCAGATCAGCCAATTTCAATTGGCGGACTTATTAATGCAAGACCAATCATGGCTTCTATTAATGAATTCTTCAGAACCTCGCAGCTTTCTACAATTTTGGATCAAACAAACCCACTTTCCGAAATTGACAACTTAAACCGCCTAACAGTTATGGGAACCGGCGGAATTTCAAGAGAAAGAGCAGCCTTTTCAATAAGAGACATAAATGCGTCCCAATACAGCAGAATTTGTCCTATCCGAAGCCCTGAAGGTCCAAACATTGGATTAGTAACCTATCTTGCTTTATTCGCAAAAGTAAATAAGTACGGATTTTTAGAAGCTCCTTATAGAAAAGTAGTGCAGGAAAAAAGAGGCAAAGAAAAACTTGCTAAAGCAACAAATGAAATAGTTTATTTGTCAGCAGACGATGAGCGAAATCATTATATTACTCATGCGGGAATGCTTGATCAAAACGGGAAAATTATCGATGAAAGAGTTCCGGCAAGATTTAAGGGTGAATTTATAGAAACGGATAGAGAAAACATTGAATATGTAGACGTTGTTCCAAGACAAGTTGTAGGAAGCGCAGCTTCTCTTATTCCTTTTGTATCACATGATGAAGCGAATAGAGCCTTAATGGGTACACACATGCAGTGTCAGGCAGTGCCACTTCTTAAGCCGGAAAGCCCAATTGTTGGAACCGGAATGGAAAATTCAATTTCTCAGATGATGGGAAGGGTAATTTATGCCCCCTACGACGGAATTATAGAATACGCAGATTCCGACAAGGTGACAATCAAAGGAAGAGGATCAAAAGAAGAAATAACATATTACATCAATTCTTTCAAGAGAACATCTAATGCAACTTCATATAGTCAAAAAACAGTTGTAAAAACAGGTCAGCGAGTTAAAAAAGGAGATATTTTAGTTGATGGGCCTTCTTCGCAAAATGGAGAACTAGCTCTTGGTCAAAACCTACTTATTGCATATATGTCTTTTGACGGACTTGGATATGAAGACGGAATAGTTATTTCAGACAGGCTTGTTAAAGAAGATACCTTGTCATCTATTCATATTGAAAAGCATGAAGCAGCAGTTGTTGAAACAAAACTTGGACCCGAAGAGACAACAAGAGATATCCCTAATGTTTCGGAAGAGGATTTGGCAAATTTAGATGAAGACGGAATAGTGGTAGTAGGCTCGGAAGTTGAACCGGGAGATATCTTGGTCGGAAAAATAGCTCCAAAAGGAGAAACAGAACTTTCTGCAGAAGAAAGACTGCTCCGGGCAATATTTGGAGAACAAGCAAGAGAAGTTAGGGATACATCCCTTAGAATTCCCCATGGCGAACGAGGCACAGTAATAAGCGTTCAGATATTAGATAGAAAAAAGGGAGATGAACTGGAGCCCGGCTGTTTAAGAAAAATAATTGTTGAAGTAGCACAGCTTCGACACGTTGTAATAGGCGATAAACTTGCAGGTAGACACGGAAATAAAGGAGTTATTTCAAAAATACTCCCTGAAGTTGATATGCCTCATTTGGCAGATGGTACTCCGGTTGATATTATAATTTCTCCAATTTCGGTACTTGCGCGTATGAATTTAGGACAACTTTTAGAAGCGCATCTTGGTTGGGCTGCAAAAGAGCTTGGACAAAAAATTGCAATTCCAGCATTCGAAGAAGTAAATGAACAAAAAATTGTTGACGAGCTAAAAAAAGCAGGACTTCCGGTAACTGGCAAAGCAGTACTTTATGACGGTAGAACTGGAGAGCCTTATGAAAATCCGGCAGTTGTCGGAATTGAGTACATAATGAAGCTAATCCATATGGTAGAAGATAAAACTCACGCACGATCAACCGGACCATACTCTTTGGTTACGCAGCAGCCTTTAGGAGGAAAAGCTCAAATGGGAGGACAAAGGCTTGGAGAAATGGAAGTTTGGGCACTGGAAGCGCATCGCGCACGCTATACTCTGCAGGAAATGTTGACTATAAAATCAGATGACGTCGTAGGAAGAGCAAAGGCGTTTGAGGCTATTGTTAAGGGAACAGATATACCTACTCCGAAGGTTCCAGAAAGCTTTAAGGTTTTAATTAAGGAATTAAACGCGCTGGGATTAAATGTTGTTCCAATGGGCGCAACGGTTTCGGATCATCCGATTGATGAACCAATTGCGACAACCGAAGAAGCAAAAAAAGCTGCAGCAGAAGAGGCAGTTGAAGAAGAAGCAAAAGAGCTAAAAGAAGAATTAGGGGGAGAAGATACTTTAGGAAAGGGAGAAGAGTCTTCCGCTCAGGGTATGGATGTAGCAGAAGCGGAAGGAGAAAGTAAGGCAAATGAATAATAATAACTCTAAGAAAAATAAAGACATAACAATTTTGGACTTTAAAGCATTAAAACTTCTTTTGGCGAGTAAAGAAGATATTATGAATTGGTCTTACGGCGAAGTTACAAAGCCTGAAACCATAAATTATAGAACTTTAAGGCCAGAAAAAGACGGACTTTTTGATGAAAGAATTTTCGGACCCACAAAAGATTGGGAATGTTACTGCGGAAAATATAAAAGAATAAGAAACAGAGGCATAATTTGCGATAAATGCGGAGTTGAAGTAACTCTATCCAGAGTAAGAAGAGAGAGAATGGGTCATATTAATCTTGCATCTCCTGTTTCACATGTATGGTTTTTCAAGGGTTCAAGTTCTCCGCTTTCTCTAATGCTTGATATGTCTCAAAAGAGCCTGGAAGGCGTTATTTATTATGCGTCTTATCTTGTGACAGATTTGGATGACGAAAAAAAGAAAGAAGCGCTTTCAACTCTTTCTAAGGTTATTGAAAAAAGAAAGGAAGAATTAAGACGCGAAATTCTTACTGAAGAAAAAACAATTGGAAAGGAAATTGAAGGTAAAAAGAAAGAAGCGGTAACGACTAAAGTTAAAGGCGAGCAAAAAGACTTGATAAAAGAAGAATTAGAGTTAAATAAAAGACAAAAAATAGCAAGACTTACCGAGCGAGCAGATGCAGAAGCTAAAAAATTAGATGAAATAGAAGATGCGCTTTCTAAACTTCTAAAAAGTCTTAAAGTGGGAAGCGTTTTATCGGAAGATGAGTATTATAAAATTTTAGAATACGATATACCAATTTTCTTCACTATTAAAACCGGGGCAGAGGGATTAATGGAATTAATTGAAAAAATTGGAATCGCCAACCTTATTTTGGATCTTCGAGAAGAAACAGCTAAAGCTAAAGGACAAAAATACTTCAAATTGATTAAAAGACTGCGTCTTTTAGAGGCAATGCGAAAAGCAGGAGTTGAGCCTAAATCAATGATACTTACAACGCTACCTGTTATTCCCCCGGATTTGCGACCCATGGTTCAGCTTGCTGGAGGAAGATTTGCAACATCCGACTTAAACGATTTATACAGAAGAGTAATTAACAGAAATAATAGATTAAGACATTTGATGGCACTTGGTGCACCTGAAATAATTTTAAGAAACGAAAAAAGGATGCTTCAGGAATCTGTAGATTCTTTAATTGATGCTTCTCAGCGTACAACCCAGGTTGTCGCATCGCCTCTTCGATCTCTTTCAGATATGTTAAGAGGAAAACAAGGAAGATTTAGGCAGAATTTACTCGGAAAAAGAGTTGATTATTCCGGCCGAAGCGTAATAGTAGTAGGTCCAGAACTTAAGCTTTCAGAGTGCGGATTGCCAAAGGAAATGGCACTTGAAATGTTTAAGCCATTTGTGTTGCGTGAAGTTATTGTAAGAGGATATGCCCCAAACATAAAAAGCGCAAAAAGATTTATAGAAAAAAGAAGTCCTGAAATATTTGATATTTTGGAAGAAATTACAAAAAATCATCCGGTTTTACTAAATCGTGCTCCAACGCTCCATAAGTTGGGAATTCAGGCATTTTATCCTGTTCTTATTGAAGGAAGCGCAATATCGCTGCATCCTTGCGTTTGTAGCGGATATAATGCTGATTTTGACGGTGATCAAATGGCAGTTCATATTCCTCTTTCAGTAAAAGCACAGGAAGAAGCGGCAACTCTTATGATGCCAAAGCACAATTTGCTAAAGCCGGCAGACGGAAGCCCTATTACTTTGCCAAATAAAGAAATGGCAGTTGGAATTTTCTATCTTACTTCAATAGACGAGTCTTTAAGAGCTGAGGTATTGCAGGGTTTTCACAATATAAATGAAGTTATGCTTGCAATTTCAATGAGAAAAATAAAAATACGACAGCCAATTTTAGTAAAAATTGATAATGAAGTTGTCGAAACCTCTGCGGGAAGAGTAATGCTTAGCGAAAGACTTCCAAAAGAAATAGGATTTATAAACGAACAGGTTAAAGCTTCAGGCATAAAAGCTATTATTACTAAAGCCATTAAAAGCCTATCTCCCGAAGAAGTAGAAGCTTTAATTGATAATATTAAAGCCTTAGGATTTTATGGTGCAACAATTTCCGGAATCTCCGTTTCCGTATTTGATAACGAAATGGTAGAAGAAAAAGACAAATTAATAGCTGAAGCAGAGAAAAAGGTAAGCGGCGTTGAAGATGATTATCAAGCAGGTCTTATTACTAATGATGAGAAGAAAAGACTTTCAAATGAAATTTGGATTGAAACAACAGAAAAAATTGCAACTTTAACATGGAATAACTTAAAAATAGGAAACGTTATAAGAACCATTATAGATTCTGAAGGAGCAAGAGCGGGTAAGGAGCAATTAAAACAGTTGTCCGCTATGAGAGGACTTATTCTTGATCCATTAGGTAAAATAGTTGAGCTCCCAATTAAAGGAAACTTTAGACAAGGGTTGTCTATTTATGAATATGTCGCATCAGCAAGAGGTAGCCGAAAAGGGTTAACAGATTCTGCTTTAAAAACAGCAAACGCAGGATATTTGACCCGAAGATTGGTAGATGTATCTCACGATGTAATAGTACGCGGAGAAGACTGCGCAACAACAGAGGGAATTCTGATTGTTCAAAATGAGCCTGGTAGAACAGCTGAGTTTGCCGATAGAATTCTTGGAAGATTTGCGGCAGAAAAAGTTACTTCCAAAAAAAGCAGAAAAGAATTAATTAAAGCACATGAACTGGTTACAGAAGAAAAAGTCAAATTGTTATTGTCAGAAGGAATAGAAGAACTTTTAGTGCGTAGTGCAATTACTTGTAAACTTGAATATGGAGTATGCGCAACCTGTTACGGTTGGGACTTTTCTACAAAAGCAAAAGTAGAGCTTGGAGTACCGGTAGGAGTTATAGCTGCGCAATCAATTGGAGAACCGGGAACGCAGCTTACAATGCGTACAAGATACGTAGCTGGAGCAATAATGCAGGATGTTACCCAAGGTCTCCCAAGAGTAGAAGAGCTTTTTGAAATGAGAACTCCAAAAAGTCTTTCTCCCATTGCCGAAATAACAGGAAAAGTGTCAGTTGAGGCCGGCGAGGATGGATACATAGTAAAAGTTAGAAGCGCAAAAGCGAAACCTGCAGAAGAAAAAGAGTATTTTATTCCACTTGCTTCTACTTTAACAGTTGAAAATGGACAAGAATTACTTGCCGGTACACAGCTTGCCCAGGGATATCTGGATCCAAAGGAAGTAATAAAAATTAAGGGTTTAGTAGATGCTCAAAGGTACATAATAACTGAAGCTCAAAAAGTTTATGAGAGTCAGGGAATTGGAATAAATGATAAACATTTTGAGGTAATACTTCGAAAAATGTCGGACAAAGTAATAATTGAAACCGTTGGGGATACATCTTTAATTCCGGGCGACTTTATTACAAAAACAAGATTTGAGCAAATAAATGCAGAGGTTTTATCACAAGGAGGAGAACCAGCTACCGCACGGCAAACCATTCTTGGGATTACAAAGTCGTCTCTTTTCTCAGATTCTTGGCTTTCAGCTTCTTCATTCCAGGAAACTACAAAAGTATTAACAGAAGCAGCGCTCGAAGGTTCCGAGGACAAATTGGTTGGACTTAAGGAAAACGTAATTATAGGAAGACTAATTCCCGTTGAAGGAACTATCCCAGATACGGTATAATACTTAACCTATGCCTACACTTAGTCAGTTATCTAAAAGAGGAAGACATAAGAAGATTAAAAAGACAAAATCCGCTGCATTGAGGCGAATTTTTAACGCTAAAGAAAGGCGTTATAAAGATATTGAAGGACCTCAAAAACGCGGTGTTGTAACTTTAGTTAAAACTATGACTCCAAGAAAGCCTAATTCTGCGCTTAGAAAGGTAGCAAGAGTAAAACTTTCAAATCGCATGGAGGTAACAGCATATATTCAAGGCGTTGGCCACACTCTTTCGGAACACGGAATAGTCTTGGTAAGAGGCGGAAGGGTAAAAGATTTACCGGGTGTAAGATACCATATAGTTAGAGGTAAGTTTGATTTAGCAGGAGTTGAAGGAAGAAAATCCAGTAGAAGCAAATACGGAGCAAAAAGAGGCGGAGGCCCGGTAAGAGTTGCAGGAACTCCAACGCCCACAGCTGAAGCACCGGCACCAGAAGCAGCACCTGCTGCATAAAATTTATGAGACACAAAAAAATAGACAAAAGACAAGTAGATAAAGACTTAACATACGGAAACGCATTGGTTACTAAATTTATAAACCGCATAATGCGCGATGGTAAAAAATCTCCTGCAGAAAAATCTTTTTATGGCGCGATGGATATTATAAAGGAAAAAGGTCATGATCCTTTGGTTTTGTTTGAAACAGCCCTCCAAAATGTCGGACCGAGAGTAGAGGTAAAATCCAGACGCGTGGGAGGCGCAAATTATCAGGTTCCCTTGGAAGTAAGAGGAGACAGAAAAAACGCCTTAGCAATAAGGTGGATTGTAGAAGCAGCAAGGGCAAGAGCAAATACGGAATTCCATACTTTTGCAGAAAAGCTTGCCCAAGAACTTTTAGAAGCTTCTAAAAACGAAGGAGCCGCAGTTAAAAAACGCGATACAGTTCACAGAATGGCCGAAGCAAACCGCGCTTTTTCCCACTTTAGGTTCTAAATTTTTGTTGAATGAGATAAAATAAAAGTAGGGATTATTATGGCTGAAGATAGATTAAAAACATTAGATAAGGTAAGAAATATTGGCATTATTGCCCATATTGACGCGGGAAAAACAACAACCACAGAAAGAATTCTTTTTTACACCGGAAAAACCTACAAAATTGGAGATATCGACGAGGGAAATACCCAAATGGACTGGATGGAACAGGAAAAAGAAAGAGGAATTACCATAGTTTCCGCTGCAACAACAGCTTTTTGGAAAGATTACAGAATAAATATTATTGATACTCCCGGACACGTTGATTTTACTGCAGAAGTAGAGAGATCTTTAAGGGTTTTGGATGGCGGAATTACAGTTTTGGATGCAGAAGAAGGAGTTCAATCCCAATCAGAAACCGTTTGGAGACAGGCTGATAAGTATAAAGTGCCAAGGCTATGTTTTGTGAATAAAATGGATAAATTAGGAGCCGATTTTTTAGCAACTATAAAATCGATTGAAGACAGACTTGGTGCTAACCCGCTTATTATGGTTTTGCCAATTGGGGTTGAAAGTAGTTTTACAGGAATAGTCCATTTGATGGAACAAAAAGCATACATTTGGAAAAATGACAACCTCGGCGCGGAATTTGAAGTTACAGATGTGCCGGAAGATATGAAGGCTCAGGTGCAAGAATATAGGCACAAATTAGTTGAAAAAATTGCAGAAACCGATGATGCTCTAACTGATAAATATTTGCACGGACAGGAAATTTCAGACGATGAATTAAAAGCGGCTTTGCGGCGTGCAGTTATTGCTTATAAATTAGTTCCGATATTTGCAGGAAGTTCGCTGCGTAACAAAGGCGTCCAGCCATTACTTGATGCAGTTGTAGATTATCTGCCTTCTCCTTTGGATGTTGGAGAAATTATCGGAATTAATCCCAAAACTGGTGAGGAAGTAAAAAGAACTCCTCAAGCAGACCAGCCTTTAGCAGGTCTTGCCTTTAAAATTCAAATTGACCCACACGTCGGAAAACTTACTTATTTTAGAGTTTATAGCGGCAAAGTAGCTGCCGGTTCCTATATTTATAACAGTTCCAAAAATGAAAATGAAAGAATTGGAAGAATTTTATTAATGCATGCAAATCACAGAGAAGAAATTAAAGAAGCATATGCAGGAGAAATTGTTGCATTAGTTGGGCTTAAGGATACTATTACCGGAGACACTTTATCAGATGAAAAAGAACCAATAGTTCTGGAAAAAATTTCCTTCCCCGAGCCTGTTATATCACTTGCAATTGAGCCAAAAACAAAAGCAGATCAGGAAAAATTAGGCCTTGCTCTAAAAAGATTGTCAGAGGAAGATCCGACTTTTTCAATTAAAACAAATCATGAAACAGGGCAGACTATAATTTCCGGAATGGGAGAGCTGCAGCTTGAAGTTATGGTAGACAGAATGAAGCGGGAATTCGGAGTTTTGGCAAATGTCGGAGCGCCCCAAGTAGCATATAAAGAAACAATAAAGCAAACTGCAGAGGGAGAAGGAAAGTATATAAGGCAATCCGGAGGAAGAGGACAATACGGCCATTGTTTCTTACGGGTTGAACCAAAACCAAGAGGCGAAGGGTACGAGTTTATAAATGCAATAAAAGGAGGAGCAATTCCTTCTGAATTTATAATTTCAATCCAAAAAGGTGTAAAAGAAACTATGGAAAACGGAATTTTGTTAGGATATCCGCTTGTTGATATGAATGTAACTGTTTATGATGGAAGTTTCCACGAGGTAGATTCATCCGACGTCGCATTTAAAATTGCAGCTTCACAAGCACTTCAAGCTGCTACACGAAAAGCACAGCTTTCGCTTTTAGAGCCTATTATGAAGGTTGAAGTAACAACGCCGAGCGAGTTTATGGGAGATGTAATTGGAGATTTGTCATCTAAAAGAGGTCAAATATTAGGAACAGAAGAAAAGGGAAAAGCGACAATTATTAACGCTATGGTACCGCTCGCCGAGCTTTCAAAATATGAAACGACTCTTCGATCTATGTCTCAGGGAAGAGCCCACTCATATCTTGAGCCAAGCCATTACGAAGAAGTACCCAAAAATATAGTTGAAGCAATGCTTGCCAAATCCACATTCACCGGAAGAGTTGAATAGGTAAAGAGGGATAATTTCCGCGTCTCCAAAAACTGCTCGTAAAGTATTTTTTAAGTTTATCCAGGACAGGATTAGAATGAGAAGGTTCTTCTTCAATCGTAAGTTGAGTAAAACTTGATGGTCGAATCCACGGCCAAATTTGAATTTGACCTTCTCTTTGTGCAATAACTGTTTCCTCTGGTGTCATTCCTTGTGCTTGCCATACTAATCTTTCCAGTTGAGGATGCCAACTTTCCCATAAAATTTGATCTTTTGTTTTTTCTTTTAGATCTTGTTCACCACCATTTATTAGCATTTTATTATGTCTCGTAAGATAACTTGAGAGTTTTAATTCTTTTTCAGCAAGAGGTAGGCTGTTCCATCCATCTAATGCGGCCTTTTTAACCCAAGAACCATTTATTTGTCCATCCTGTTCTTCTTGTTTAGCTATCTCTTCGCTTAGCATTCTATTTCTAATTTTCTGTTTGCCGTGTTTCAATTGTAGACTGCTCGATTTTACCTCACCTTCAGCTTCGCTTAAAGGAAAGCCTTCAACGAACTTTATTATAAAATCACTACCTTTTGCATATCGTTCTTTCAGAATTACTTCTGCAACAATATCTGTTTGGGATGCTATTATCTTTTGTGTTCTTATTTCTGTTATATCTCCTCTTTCGTTCCAGAGATCATGAAGAAAAGCTCCATTATCTTTTTGCTGTTCTTTAATTTTTCTTCTCGTGAGACGCACAGGGATCTCAAAATGAGGCGCGGATATTTGATCTAATTCGGATGGTGCAATTCCCATCTGATTTAATTGTGGTAGTTCAAAAAATATTTGTCAAGAAGATTATTTGTTTTGGTATACTAAATATGTGGTAAAAATAAAATCCTTCAGGTATAAAAATCTTCTTGGGGCTTTTTTGGGAATTCTTATCGCGCTTCTTCTGTCTCGCTTTGAGCCTTTTCACTTATTTCTTCTAAACTTACATGAATTAGGTTACTTAGGTGCCTTTATTGCCGGAGCGCTTTTTGTTTCTACTTTCACGGTTGCAACAGGGGCTGTAATACTTCTTGTTTTAGCTGAAAGTCTTTCGCCCGTAGAGTTGGCCCTAATAGGTGGTTTAGGCTCGGTTCTTGGAGATTTTTTTATTTTCAAGTTTATCAAAAACTCGCTCTCGATTGAAATTACTGAAATTTATAATCACTTTGGGGGTAACCATCTTTCAAAAATCCTACACACAAAATATTTTAGTTGGACTTTGCCGGTAATTGGCGCGATTATTATCGCTTCTCCATTTCCCGATGAATTAGGAGTAAGTTTACTAGGGATATCCAGAATGAAGACGTATCAATTCTTAATTCTCGCATTTATTTTAGATTTTTTAGGCATATTTCTCATAGTAAGTGCGTCAGCTTTAATAAAACCTTAAATTCCTACTTGACGAAAGCTTGTAAGTAATGTATATTTAATTCAACCTTGGAACAGGTATTTTTTTTGCTCATATGGCAGATAAATTCGAGAGAACAAAACCACATGTAAATATAGGAACCATCGGTCACGTAGACCATGGTAAGACAACGCTAACCGCAGCTATTGCAACAGTACTGTCTAAAAGCGGTAAGGCAACAGCAAAAAAGTACGAAGATATTGATAACGCTCCGGAAGAAAAAGCAAGAGGAGTCACAATTAATATTTCCCATATTGAATACGAAACAGACAAAAGACACTATGCACACATTGACGCACCAGGACATGCAGATTACATTAAGAACATGATCACAGGAGCTGCCCAAATGGACGGCTCAATCTTAGTTGTTTCTGCCCCGGACGGCCCCATGCCACAAACAAGAGAACACATACTCCTCGCTCGACAAGTAGGAGTTCCTGCAATTGTCGTTTTCTTAAACAAAACAGATATGGTTCAGGATGCAGAACTTTTGGACTTGGTAGAAATGGAAGTAAGAGAACTCTTAACCAAATATCAATATCCTGGCAATGACGTGCCTATTATTCGTGGGTCAGCGCTTAAAGCTTTGGAAGGCGACGCAGAAGCAGAAAAGCAAATACTGGCCTTAATGGATGCAGTTGATACTTATATTCCAACTCCAACAAGAGATTTAGACAAACCATTCCTTATGCCTGTTGAAGACGTCTTCTCTATTAAAGGAAGAGGAACAGTTGTTACGGGAAGAGTTGAAAGAGGAAAGGTCAAAGTTAACGAGCCGGTTGAAATAGTCGGAATTAAAGCTACAAAACAGTCTGTTGTAACCGGAGTAGAAATGTTTAGAAAAATGCTTGATGAAGGACAGGCAGGAGATAATGTTGGACTGCTCTTGCGAGGTGTTGAAAAAGCAGACGTTGAAAGAGGACAGGTTATTGCAAAGCCAGGCTCGATTACGCCTCACAAAGAATTTGAAGCAGAAGCATATATTCTTACAAAAGAAGAAGGCGGACGACATACACCGTTCTTTACAGGATACAGACCTCAGTTCTTTATTAGAACAACTGACGTAACAGGAGAAGCAGCGCTGCCAAGCGGTGTAGAAATGGTTATGCCAGGGGATAATACAAAAATGACAGTAAAACTTATTGCACCAGTTGCAATGGAAGAGGGACTCAGATTCGCAATAAGAGAAGGCGGAAAAACAGTTGGAGCAGGAGTAATCTCCAAAATAATCTCTTAATCCAAAAGTCTGCCCTGCCTGCGCAGGCAGGCTCATTTAGCTCTTTGATTTAAATACACATATGCCAAAAGGAAGAATTAGAGTAAAACTCAAAAGTTACGACGCGAGAGTAATAGACTCTACATGTCAGCAAATTTTAGACACGGCAATTAGAACCGGGGCTAAAGTTGTTGGGCCAATTCCACTTCCCAGCAAAAGATCGGTATATGCGGTAAATAAATCAACTTTTATAGACAAAAACGCACGAGACCACTTTCAAATAAAAATCCACAAAAGACTCATAGATATAATCTCACCCACAGAAAAAACAATTGACAGTCTTACGCATTTAGAATTACCTGCTGGAGTGAATATTGAGATAAGGATGTAGTATAATTCGTTTATGGATACACCAGCAAATCCAAATCAACCTCCACAAGATCCCTTTAACTTAGCCCGACAGATATCTACTGATCCCGCAGTTCCAGACGAGCAGAAATTGGAAATGTTAACGGAAATTGGCAGAGGTGTTGGCGTTGATGTAGATAGAATAAATAGATTGCAACGTGTTCCAATTATACAACGTGCGGAAATAATAGCAGGACATATTGCTCGACATGGAGAAACTGTTAGGCAGATTACCGATTTTCAAACGGAAGCAAAAAGTCAATTACGCGAAGCAGATTCACAGCTGGCTAAATCGACGGCGGAAATAGCAGCTAGACTGGATGAGCTAAGAAGATTCCATGAGCCAAGAATAGCAGAAGCAGACATAGCCGTACGCCGTCCCAAAAACACCCCTGAAAAATAACCTGCAGGCGTAAACATCGAAATCAGGATGTAGAATTGACTTGTATCTCTTTAATGCTATAATTTCTATATGGAACCTGTTGATAGTCAAGAAATCGCTGCTAATTCTCTAGAGCAAAGCATTATTCTCCAGACCACGTTTTTAAAAGAGAAGAGCTTCAGAACGAATCAGAAAGCTTGTTCTCTAGTTTTCTAGATGTATTTAAGCAAGACCCTGATGTTCTAGAAGCCACAGCAGATTCCTTCTTTGATTATGGTGGGTCTCACGATTTTATAGAAATACCTAAAAGTAATTCTGAATATGAAATATCTACAGCTGATGATCCATATAATGGGGCTGTATATAGATTAGATATTGTTAGAAGAGAGGGAGAGGTTGAAGAACATCTAATTCTTAAAAGCGCACCCGAGAGGTTTAGAGGAAGCACCATAGTTATGGAAGGAGTGGGGTTTATATATCAATACCGAAATGAGGAGACGCAAGGGTATCGTCCATACTCAAATTCACCAATAGCTTTGGATGCTGCTCGAACTCTTTTAGAAAAAACAAAAAGAGATTTTCAAGATGCACCCCAACCAAATCCGGCCAATCCTCAGACTTAAACGCTCCCATTAAGAATCCACAGGTTAAAATTCAAACGCGAAAACCTATCAGCCTCCTCTTGCAATTGACCTCATCAATATATATAATTACAAGTACAAAATGGCTAAAACACAGGAGGTGATGTTAGCTACATAGGAGTAAATTCGCTACTTTTTTTGTAAGTAAAAGCGGCTCTATGTGGCCGCCTTTTTGTTGTTTAGGAGAATTATGCAAATTTTATCTTTAGTAGGAAGAAAAGTCAGTCAAAAACAAGGATTTTTGCAGAACGGTAAAAGAGTTCCGTTAACTGCAGTAAATGTGATGGGTAACATGGTAACTCAGCTTAAGACAGCCGACAAAGAAGGCTACACTGCAATTCAGCTAGGTATGGATATTAAGAAAAAACCAGGCAAAAGAGACCTGAATAGAGCAAAACAAGCGGGGCTAGAAAAAGCACCCCGCTTTTTTACAGAAATAAGAGTGGATGATCTTGAAGGTGCAACCCTAGGCGCAGAATTAAAATTTGAGGAAGTTTTCGTTCCCGGAGATATTGTTGACGTAACAGGAACTTCAAAAGGAAAAGGATTTGCAGGAGGAGTAAAAAGACACGGATTCCACGGAGGACCTAGAACCCATGGACAATCAGACAGGGAAAGAGCGCCCGGCTCAATTGGTCAAACAACAACACCAGGAAGAGTTTATAAAGGTAAAAAAATGGCAGGAAGAATGGGAACAGATACGGTAACTGTTAAAAATTTAGAAATTATAGAAGTAACTGCAGACGGAGTTTTACTAATAAAAGGATTAGTTCCCGGACATTTAAACGGATATGTAACAATTAAAAAAGTTGGAGAAAATAAAAAATTTGAACCGTTATATAAGGAAGAAGTAAAAGAACCAATTTCAGAAAGCACCAGTGAAAGTTCAGAAAATCAGACAAGCGGAACCGACCTGTCGCATTCTTCGGATGACGCTCAGGCTGTTCAACCTGAACAACAAAACCTAGAGTCACCTTCGCTAAATAACAGCTCGGCAACTGACTCTGAAGATATTAAAGTTAATACTGAGCCGGCTGTCAGTTCACCTCAGAATGAACAGGTCGATACCACTCCAAAGAAAAATAAAGAAGAAATTAAAGAGGAGGTAGCTGAAGATGCCAAGAGCTAAAGCTCAAGTTAAAAGCTCAAAGTCAAAAGTTATAAAGAAAGAAACATCAAAAGCTCCAAAAAAAGCGGTAAAAGAATTATCTAAGCAAACAGGATTAAAACTAAGTGTTTATTCTGCAACCGGAAGAGTTTTGGAAAGCATGAGTCTTCCTAAAGAAATTTTCGGAGTGGAAGAAAACAAAAGCTTACTTGCCCAGGCTGTAAGAGTTTATCTTGCAAATCAAAGAAGCGGAACTGCAAAGTCAAAAAGCAGGGGAGAAGTAAATATTTCTACAAGAAAAATTTACAGACAGAAAGGAACAGGCCGGGCAAGACATGGCGCTGCTTCAGCTCCTATTTTTGTTGGAGGAGGAGTTGCTTTTGGACCAAGGCCCCACGATTTTTCATTAAAACTTTCTAAAAATCTCAGAAGGAAAGCATTATTTATGGCGCTTTCTTCAAAGCTTGCAGAAGGGGAAATAAAAATAGTTTCAGGATTTGAAAAACTGGAGCCTAAAACAAAAAACATGGCTCAAGCTTTTGCAAAAATAGAAAAAGAAGGAAAGAAAAGGAATTTATTATTGGTAACTCCGGATTCAACCGAAAAATACGTAAACGTAGTTAAAGCAGCAAGAAATATAAAAGGCGTAGAAATTATGCCCTCGAGTCTTTTAAATACATATCAGGTTCTTAAAGCAAAAGAATTATTATTCATGAAAGAAGCAATAAACACACTAAAGGAGAGCGCAGCAAAATGAATCCCGTTAGAAAAATGAGTTCAAAAAAGATATTTCCAGAAATAAGGCTTAATATTTTAAGGAGGGTTTTCTAACGGGATGAATGCATTAAATATTATTTTACAGCCCGTAATTTCTGAAAAATCATTAAATGATGTAGGTAAATCAAGATTTACATTTAAAGTGGCAAGGAATACAAACAAAACTGAAATTAAAAAAGCAGTAGAGGAAAAATTTAAGGTAAATGTTTTAAAAGTTTCAACGATAAGCTTAGCGGGAAAAGAAAAACAAATACGAACAAGAACAAAAGTTGCAAAAGTAGCAAACAAGCCCTTTAAAAAGGCAGTCGTAACATTAAAAGAGGGACAAAAGATTGCAATTTTTGAGTCAGGAAAATAAATATGAATAAATTACAAATAATAAAAAAGAAAATATCAGGTAGAGACGCAGCAGGAAGAGTTGCGGTAAGGCACCAGGGCGGAGAGCAAAAAAGATATTTGCGCGTCATTGATTTTAAAAGAGACAAAAAAAATATTGAAGGAAAAGTAGTATCGCTGGAATACGATCCGGGAAGAACAGTAGATATTGCGCTAGTGCAATATAGCGATGGAGAGAAAAGGTATATTTTAGCGCCCGAGGGTCTAAAGCTTAAAGATATAGTTATTGCATCCGATAGAGCAGTTGAGCTTAAAACGGGAAATGCGATGCCGCTTTCGGTACTTCCAATCGGTACGGTAGTTCATAATGTGGAGCTAAATCCGGGCAGAGGCGGACAGCTTGCAAGAGGCGCTGGTGCACAAGCAATTATTGCAGCAAAAGAAGGCGGATATATACATCTTAAGCTTCCGAGTGGCGAAGTTAGAAAAATTTTGCAGGCATCTATGGCAACAATAGGCGCATTGGGAAATGCAGATTTAAAAAACAGAGTATTTGGAAAAGCTGGAACAAAAAGACATATGGGAATAAGGCCAACTGTTAGAGGAGTAGCCCAAAATCCAAGAAGCCATCCTCATGGTGGTGGAGAAGGAAGATCGGGAATTGGTATGAGCTTACCTAAAACTTTCGCAGGAAGACCTGCGGTTGGAAAAACAAGGAGACCAAAAAAATATTCTAATAAATATATTTTACAAGGAAGAAAGAAAGGAAAGCATAATTAAGATGGGACGAAGCACTAAAAAGGGTCCATTTGTTGATCCTAAATTAATTAAAAAAGTTAATTTACAAAAACAGACCGGTGATAAATCGGCGATTAAAACATGGAAAAGATCGTCCCAAATTCCGCCGGAATTTGTCGGACATACGTTTGCTGTTCATAACGGAAGAAATTTTATAAACGTGTTAGTCCTTGAAGGAATGGTAGGACATAGGCTTGGCGAATTTGCGCCTACTAGAACATTTAGATCTCACGGAAGAGTAGTAGCAAGGGAGATAAGTAAAACTTAATATGGAAATTATTGCAGTTTCAAAATCAGTTAGGGTTGCACCAAGAAAAGTAAGACTGGTTGCGGATTCGGTAAGAAAAATGCCAATTGAAGACGCGCTTGCCACACTTGGGCTTATAAACAAAAGAGGAGCTGTGGCAATAAGCAAAACATTAAAGAGTGCAATTTCAAATGCTAAAAATAATAATAAATTGGAGAAGGATATGTTAATTATAAAATCTATAGAAGTAGCAGAGGCACCATTTTATAAAAGATTTAGACCTTCAACTCGCGGAAGAGTACATCCTTATAAAAGAAGAGGAAGCCATATTAAAATAATTTTATCCGAAAAAAATGTTCAGCTTGGGGCTAAATCAAAAACCGTAACGGTAAGGCAAGAAAAAGAAAAAAAGGAGGAAAAAAGTGGGACAAAAAGTTAATCCTAAAATATTAAGACTTGGTGTTGGTTTAAACTGGACAAGCAGATGGTTTGATGACGTAAAGTACAAAGATACTCTGCTTGAAGATTACATAATTAGAAAATCATTGATGGAAAGGCTTAAGAACGCCGGTATTGCAGAAATAGATATTGAAAGAAGTATTAACAGTATTAAGATAACTGCTTATGTTTCAAAACCCGGAATGGTAATTGGAAGAGGAGGAACAGGACTAGAGGAATTAAAAGCATTTCTTTCAAAACTTTTAGACAAGAAACAAGTGAAAAATCAATACAAAATAGATACTCAGGTTGAACCGATTAAAGACCCTAATTTAAATGCATATTTGGTTGGAAGAAATATCTCAGACCAGCTTGCAAGAAGACTTCCGGCTAAAAGAGTTATGAAATCAACTGCGGAAAGAGTTATGGCAAGCGGTGCACAAGGAGTAAGGATAGTGCTGTCGGGAAGAATCGGTGGTGCGGAAATCGGAAGAAGAGAAAAAATTCAGCAGGGAACTGTTCCGTTATCAACCATTAGAGAAAATATAGATTATGCATCCGTTCCTTCGCTTACAAAAAAAGGATATATAGGAGTAAAAGTTTGGATTCATAAGGAGGAAGAAAAATAAATGTTAGTTCCAAGGCGTGCTAAATATAGAAAACAAATGAGGGGAACAATGAAAGGTAATTCATACAGAGGAATAACTGTTTCTTTTGGAGACTTTGGTTTAATGAGCGAAGGCACTGCTTGGGTTAGTGCAAGGCAAATAGAAGCGGCAAGAAGAGCAATAACTCATTATACACAAAGAGGGGGAAGAGTTTGGATAAGAATCTTTCCGGATAAACCGATTACAAAAAAACCTGCAGAAACAAGAATGGGTTCCGGAAAAGGAGATGTAGCCGAATTTGTAGCAAGAGTTAAGCCCGGCAGAATTTTATTTGAAATGGGTGGAACTACAAAAGAAATAGCATATGAAGCCTTGCGACTAGCAGGACATAAATTGAATATAAAAACAAGAGTGGTAGAAAAGGAAAATTAATATTTCGATAAACTCAATATAATTATGAAAAGCAAAGATAAAAAAGATTTATTTACAAAAAGCTTAACAGAACTTAAAAAAAAATTAAGTGACGGTAGAGACGAGTTGTTTAATTTAAAACTAGATTTATCGCAAAATAAATTAAAAAATACAAAATCTATAACGTTAAAAAGAAAAGAAATTGCTTTGATTTTAACAGCTTTAAGAGAAAAGGAGTATGAAAATGCAAAAAACACTAATAGGTAAAATAGTTTCATTAAAAACCGAAGGAACAGCAGTAGTTGAGGTAACTAGAAAAACTGCTCATCCTTTATATAAAAAGCTTATGAAAAGGAGCAAAAAATATAAAGTTGATACGGCAGGTATGAATTTGGAACTTGGCCAAAGAGTTAAAGTAGGCTCGATTAAAAAGATGTCAAAAGACAAATATTTTAAAGTTATTACAGTACTAAAATGATACAGCACAGAACAATACTAACAGTTGCAGATAATTCAGGAGCAAGAAGATTGCAGGTAATTCATGTTTTCGGAGGGCACAAAAGAAAATTTGGATTCTTAGGCGATATTTTAAATTGCGTTGTTAAAGATGCATCACCAACCGGTCAAGTAAAGGCAAGTGAAATAGTAAAAGTTGTATTAGTTAGAAGCAGGAAAGAACATAAAAGAGAAGACGGATCATACGTTAGGTTTTCGGATAACGCAGGAGTCTTAATTGATAATGACAAAGATAAAAACCCAAGAGGCACCAGAATTTTTGGGCCAATTGCAAGAGAGATAAGAGACAGAGGTTTTGCAAAAATTGCCAGTATGGCTATTGAGGTAGTTTAATATGAAACTTAAAAAAGGCGATAACGTAAAAGTCATAAAAGGAAAGGACAAAGGAAAAAACGGAAAAATAGAAAAAGTTTTCCCAAAGGCCAAAAAAGTGCTCGTTGCAAATATTAATTTATTCAAAAGACACTTAAAAGCAAGGAGTCAAAATCAGCCTTCGGAAATTGTAACTTTAACTAAACCAATTTCTGAAGCAAGCGTTGCTTTTGTTTGTCCAAAATGTTCTAAAGTTTCTCGAATTGGATATAAAATTCAAAAAGGTGTAAAATCTAGAATTTGCACAAATTGTAAATCGGAAATTTAAAATGAATACTTTACAACAAAATTATACCGAAAACATATCTAAAAAATTAAAAGAAGACTTAGGTATTAAAAATGTAAATAGAATTCCTAAGCTTTCTAAAATTGTACTTAATATGGGAGTTAAGGGTGCATTAGACGATAAAAAAAATATAGAAAAAGCAGCCGAGATTTTAGCACTTATTTCGGGTCAAAAACCGGCAGTTATGAAAGCAAAAAAATCAATATCGACATTTAAATTAAGAGAAGGAGATCCGGTTGGAGTTATGGTAACCTTGCGGGGCAGAAGGATGTATGATTTTTATCAAAAACTGACATCAATCGTTTTCCCAAGACTTAGAGATTTCCATGGAGTAAAATTAGGAAGCTTTGACGGTAGAGGAAATTATACTTTGGGTTTTGCGGAAAGCACTGTTTTTCCGGAAATAGATCCAAGCAAAGCAGACTTACAGCAGGGACTTGAAATTTCTATTGTAACAACTGCCGAAAAAGATGATGAAGGAAGGGAGTTACTAAAGGCACTTGGAATGCCTTTTCAAAAATAAATATGGCTAAAAAGTCGGACATAGTTAAATTTCAGAAAAAACAAAAGTTCTCTACAAGAGATAAGAATAGATGCAATATTTGCGGTAGAGCAAGGGGTTATATGAGAAGATTTGGAATTTGTAGAATTTGTTTTAGAGAACTTGCACAGAAAGGAGAATTACCGGGAGTTATTAAAGCTACCTGGTAAATTAATATGAATCATTTAGTATCTGATTTTGTAATTAGAATAAAAAATAGCGCAATTGCTAAAAGAAAAGAGGTTATTTTGCCGCATTCAAAAATTAATAAAGAGATCGGCAAAGTTTTGGTACGGGAAGGTTTTTTGGAGGACTTAAAAGAAGAAGGGGAAAAAGGAAAAAAGAGTTTAAGAGCGACTATAAAATATGAAAATAGAATTCCTGTTTTAACCGATATAGAAGTAATTTCAAAACCATCTTTAAGAGTTTATGGAAACATAAAAAAGATTAACGAAATAAAAAAGAGAGGCAGAAGAAGAGTAATAGTTTCAACCAGTAAAGGACTTATGACATCAGAAGAAGCACAGAAAAAGGGAGTTGGAGGAGAAATACTTTTCGCCATTTGGTAAAAATATGTCAAAGATTGCAAAAAAACCAATTATTATAAAAGAAGGAGTAACGCTTATAAATAATGGCGGGGTGGTTACCGTATCAGGACCAAAAGGAAGTTTAGTATTTAATATTCCAACAGGAGTTGAAACCGAAATAAACGATGGTAAGGTAATGATAAGAGCGAAAAGTAAAAATCCGCAGTTAAGCCCTATGTTAGGATTAACAAGAGCATTGCTTGCAAACTTTGTTACAGGTGTAAGTGAAGGTTTTGAAAAAAAATTAGAACTTGCAGGGGTTGGTTACAGGGCACAAGCAACGGGTGATACACTTACGCTTTCCGTTGGCTTCTCACATCCGGTTATAATAAAAGGCGAGCCGGGAATTACTTTTAGCGTAGAAGAAAACATAATCACGGTTTCCGGTATAGACAAAATACTTGTGGGAAATACGGCAGCTAAAGTTAGAAACATAAGACCTCCGGAGCCATATAAGGGCAAGGGCATAAAATATGTAGGAGAAAGAATAAGAAGAAAAGCAGGTAAAGCAGCCAAGGCATTAACAGGTGCAGGAGGAGCAAAATAATGAAAGTACTATTAAGATCAAAAAGAAGTAGAGCAAAAACAAAAGGAAGCGCTTCTCGCCCAAGACTTTCGGTTTTTAGATCCAACAGATTTGTTTATACGCAAATAATAGATGATGAAAAAGGAGTAACATTGGTTTCAGCAAATGAAAAAGAACTTAAGCTGGAAGGCAAAGCAGTTGAAAAAGCAAAAGAACTCGGTTTATTAATTGCAAAAAAGGCCAAAGCTGCAAAAATATCGGCTATTGTTTTTGATAGAGGATCATATAAATATCATGGAAGAGTAAAACAAATTGCGGAAGGAGCAAGAGAAGGAGGTCTTAAGTTTTAATGGACAGAAATATTAGAAATTTAGAATACGGAAAAAATCAGGACGGTTTTGAAGAACAAATAGTTCAGGTAAACAGAGTTTCCAAAAAAACCAAAGGAGGAAACAAGATTGGCTTTAGCGTTCTTATGGTTGTTGGAGATAAAAAAGGAAAAGTAGGAGTTGGTTTGGGTAAAGGGGCAGATGTTTCACTCGCTATTAAAAAAGGCGTTGCTTTGGCCAAAAAACACTCGGTTCATATCCCGATAGTAAACGCAACTATACCCTTTGAGTTTAATATTAAACTCGGAGCAGCTAAGGTACTTTTAAAGCCCGCTCCAAGAGGAAGCGGAGTAATAGCAGGAGGAGCGGTAAGAAGTGTAGTTTCCTTAGCAGGAATTGAAAACATTTCTTCCAAAGTTTTAGGAACCGATAATCAGGCAAGTAACGTTTATGCAACAATAGAAGCTTTAAAAAGACTCGCTTTAAGATATAAAAGAGAACAAAAAAGAAGGGAGAAGTAATGAGTTTAAATAATTTATCTAAAATAAAAAAGAGGGGCAAAAAAAGATTAGGTCAAGGTCATGGAAGCGGCAGAGTAAAAACTGCAGGCAGAGGCACTAAGGGTCAAAACTCAAGAGGCAAGATTTCTTTAAGCTTCGAAGGTGGAGCTTTGCCTTTAATCAAGCGCCTTCCTTTTAGAAGAGGAAAGGGTAGAAACAGATCATTTAAAAAGACCCCGATTATTGTTAATATAAAAGTACTGGAGCTTTTAAAAGATAAAAGCATTATTGACTTAAGTGCATTGATTAAAGGACGCATAGTTAATGAAAAAGATGCTAAAGAATACGGAGTAAAAATTTTAGGAGATGGAAAAATTACTAAGTCATTTGTAATTAAGCTTCCAATTTCAAAACAAGCCGCAAAGAAAATAGAAAAAGCGGGCGGAAAAATAGAATTATAATAAATGGATAGAATATTTGCCATTTTTAGGAATAGTGTAAATTCTCCTGACGTACGTAAAAAAATTCTTTTCACTGCATTAATTTTTGTAGTTGCAAGAATTTTTGCTCATATCCCTGTTGCAGGAGTTGATCTTTTTCAACTTAAAGCACTTTTTGCAGAAAATCAGTTTCTGTCCCTCTTAGACATATTTTCAGGTGGTACTCTTGCAAACTTTTCCGTTATGGCTCTGGGACTTAACCCTTATATTAATGCTTCTATTATTTTGCAGCTTTTAACAATGATTCTTCCAAAACTCGAAGCATTGTCTAAAGAAGGAGAACAAGGAAGACGCAAAATAAATCAGTATACAAGATTTCTTACAGTACCCCTTGCCGCTTTGCAGGCGGTTGGAATGTATGCGTTACTTCGCAACCAGGGAATAATAGATAATCTTTCAATAATTAGCTTAATATCCTTAATAGTTACCATGACTGCAGGAACAATGCTTCTTGTTTGGTTAGGAGAATTAATAACCGAGCGGGGAATAGGAAACGGTATTTCACTTTTAATTTTTGCAGGAATAGTTTCCCGACTTCCGATTGTTTTTACCCAAACAGCAACAACAGTAAACGAACAAAATTTTTTCAACATTTTTGTTTTTGCCGCACTTGGCGCTTTGGTAATTGCATCTATTGTTGTAATTAATGAAGCAACCAGACAAATTACGGTTTATTACGCAAAAAGAGTTAGGGGAAATAAAATGTATGGTGGACAGTCTACTCATTTGCCTCTAAGATTAAATCAGGCCGGAGTAATTCCTATTATCTTTGCTGTCTCACTAGTGTTGCTGCCATCTCTTATTGCCAATTATCTGGTAGTATCCAAAAATAATATTCTGCATACAATCGGAACATCAATAACGCTTTGGTTTAATCCGGAAGGAATTTTGTATAATGTGCTGTATTTCCTGTTGGTAGTAGGATTTACTTATTTCTATACGGCAGTTGTTTTTAATCCAAAGAAAATTTCGGAAGAAATACAAAAATTCGGAGGTTTTATTCCTGGAATTAGGCCCGGAACCCCAACTGCTTCTTATTTAAATTATATTTTAACCAGAATTACTTTGGCGGGCGCAGTATTTCTTGGACTTATAGCAATACTGCCTAATCTTGCGAGATTTTTTACAAATATCCAAAACATTGCCTTAGGAGGAACAGGTATATTAATTGTTGTTACGGTAGTTTTGGAAACTATTAAGGCAATTGAGGCACAGCTTGTTATGAGAAACTACGAGGGTTACGCCAAATGACCCGTTCGGCGTTGCTCAGGGTCATAGTGAGCAGTTCGAATCTATGAAAATACTTTTAATAGGAATACAAGGATCCGGAAAATCAACTCAGGGAAACTTCTTGTCTGAAAAATTAAACATTCCCTATCTTTCAACGGGGCACATATTTAGAGAACTTGCCAAAGAAAAAAGTATTGACGGCCGTTTTGTAAAAGAAACAATTAACGCAGGATTTCTTATGCCAGACAATATGACTATAAAAATAGTAAACGATTATTTAAACAGAGCAGTATATAAAAACGGATATATACTTGATGGTTTTCCAAGAACCCTGGTGCAGGCGAAAAGTTTTAATGAAAAACTGGATAAAGCGTTTTATATAAAAGTATCCGACAAAGAAGCATTGTGGAGGTTAGCCGGAAGAGACGAATATAGGGAAGATGAAACTCTTAAGGCTATAAAAAAGAGAATAGATTTGTTTCATGAGGTTACCTTGCCGATTCTTGATTTTTATAAAGATTTAGGAATTTTAGCGGAAATAGATGGAGAAAGAACAATAGCAGAAGTCAGCGAACAAATTTACTCTCATCTTAATTAACCTCATGTTAGATACAAAAACAAAACAAAAGATAAACGCAATGAAACAGGGTGGTGCAATATTGTCCTTTGTTATGAAAAAGTTAATTGATGCTGCAAAACCCGGTATTTCGGAAATCAACTTAGACAGCCTAGCTGAAAAAATCATAAAAGAAAAAGGCGGAGAGTCGGGCTTTAAAAAAGTTGATGGGTATAAGTTTACTATTTGCGTTTCTTTAAATGATGTTTGCGCACATGGAATACCAACTTCAAATAAGCTTAAAGAAGGAGATGTTTTGGGAATAGACTGCGGGGTTTATTTTAAGGGTTTTCATACAGATATGAGCGAAACTATAAGAGTTACCGGTTCAAAACCAAAAACACAAAAAGATGACAAAGATAAGTTCATAGAAATAGGAAAAAAAGTCTTAATCGAGGCTCTAAAACAGGCAAAGGAAGGAAAGCACATAGGAGACATTTCAAACACTATACAAAGCCTTGTAGAGGTTCAAAATGGCTATTCAGTTGTCAGAAGCTTAGTAGGGCATGGAGTAGGAAAAAAACTGCATGAAAAGCCCGAAGTTCCGGGATATTTAAAAGGAAGTATTAAAGATACGCCGCGACTTTACGAAGGAATGACAATAGCAATAGAAGTTATATACAATATGGGAAAGCCCGAGCTTGTTCTTGATAAAGACGGCTGGAGTCTAAAGACAAAAGACGGAAGTACATCAGGGCTTTTTGAGAGAAGCGTTGCAATTACTAAACAGGGTCCTTTAATTCTGACCCCGTAAGTTGCCCTAATCAGCTCTTTTTGTTATAATTGAGGTTACAAAATTCCTAAATCCAATATAAGTTGGTAAAGGGAATTGTATTTTATGGCTCATCAGGGTAGTTTTGAAACAGAAGGCGTTGTTAAGGAATCTTTGCCCAACACGCTTTTTAGAGTCGAACTTGAAAACGGTAAGGTAATACTTTGTCATTTGTCCGGAAAAATGAGGATGCATTTTATTAAAATTTTACCGGGGGACAAGGTCAGAGTTGAAATGACGCCATACGATACAGAAAAGGGGAGAATTACATTTAGAATATGACCTGTTCGATATTGCTCAGGCTCGAAGAGGTCATAGTGAGGAATTAGAATCTATGAAAGTTCAGGCAAGTATTAAACCAAGATGCGTAAGATGCAAAATAATAAAGCGAAAAGGAGTGCTTAGAGTTGTGTGCGATAATCCAAGACACAATCAAAGGCAGGGTTAATAATGAGTCCCGTTAGAAAAATAATTATTAAAAAGGAAATTTTGAGTTTAATGAGTAGCCTTTTAAGGAGGGTTTTCTAACGGGATGAGAATTTCAGGAATAAATTTACCGGATAATAAAAGAGTTGATATAGGGCTCTCTTATTTATATGGAATCGGACGAAGCAATGTAACAACAGTATTAAGCAAGGCTTCGGTTGATGCTTCAAAAAGAATTAAGGATTTATCTGAAGATGAGCAGAAAAGAATTCAAAAAGCACTGGAAGAATATAAAATCGAAGGAGATTTAAGAGTAGAAACTGCCGGAAACATAAAAAGGCTAAGAGAACTTGGTGCATACAGAGGAACAAGGCATACAAAAAATCTTCCGGTAAGAGGACAAAGAACAAAATCAAACGCAAGAACAAAACGAGGAAAGAGAGTAACGATTGGAGCAATAAAGAAAGAAATGGCCGTAAAAATGGGTATAACAACCGAGGAGACGCCGGCTAAATAATATGGTAAAAAAAGTTGTAGCTACAAAAAAACCAAAGAAGAGTAATTTAAAAGTAACCGATAAGGGTAAAGTTTTTATATCAGCTACGTTTAATAACACTCTGATAACTATTACAAACGAAAAAGGAGAAACAATTTCATGGAGTTCTAGCGGTGCAGCAGGTTTTAAAGGGGCCAGAAAATCAACTCCTTTTGCAGCTACAACGGCCATGGAAGCAGCGGCAAAAAAGGCAATAGCCAAAGGACTAAAGTCGGTAGACGTATTTATAAAAGGTCCGGGAAGCGGACGGGACTCGGCACTGCGGGCTATTAAAAGCGCAGGACTATCCATTTCTATGATTGCAGATGTAACACCTATTCCGCACAACGGACCAAGAGCGGAGAAGAAAAGAAGGGTTTAATTATGGCACGATATACAGGACCAAAACATAGATTAGCAAGAAAAGAAGGAGTAAATCTTTTAGACAAAACTTCGCAAAGTTTACTAAGAAGAATTAATATTCCGCCGGGGGTTCATGGAAAAAAGAGAAAAAGAAGACTTTCCGAATACGGACTTCAGCTTAGAGAAAAACAGAAGGCAAAAACAGTATATGGTTTATTGGAAAAACAGTTTAAAGGATTAGTGCAGGCCGTAAGAAAGCAAAAAGGAGATACAAAAGAATTAATCCTTTCAACCCTAGAAACAAGACTCGATAATTTGGTTTACAGGCTTGGTTTTGCAAAGACAAGGTATATGGCAAGACAATTGGTTTCACACGGTCATGTAACGGTAAACAGTAAAAGAGTATCCATTCCTTCTTATAAGGTAAAAGTGGATGACGTTATAAGTCTTTCTATCAAAATGCAAGGTAATCCGCAGGTTGTAGAGCTTTTAAAAGAAGAAAACGAACCGCTCCCCTTTTTGGAAAAAAAGGGGATTGTGGGAAAGCTTACCAGGATGCCAAAAACTTCGGATTTGCTGGTTCCATTTGACATGCAGTTAATTATTGAATATTACTCCAGGTAATGATAGAATATTAAACTATGGTTGAACCTAATTTTAAAATTAAAGAAGAAAAGGTAACGGATGAATACGGCGAGTTTGTAATAGAGCCGCTTGAGTCAGGTTACGGTCATACTTTGGGAAATGCGCTAAGAAGAGTACTCTTGGTTTCAATTCCAGGTGCTGCAATTACTTCTGTTAAAGTAGGCGGGGCAAGGCACAAATTTTCAACAATTCCGGGACTTAAAGAAAACGTAGTAGATTTTCTTCTAAATTTAAAAGGACTTAATGTAAAGCTTTTGGATACAAAAGACGAAAGCACAATTTCCCTTTCCGTTAAAGGACCTAAGGAAATTTTAGCAAAGGACCTACAACCCGCAGAAGATGTAGAAGTTATAAACAAAGATCATTATTTGGGAAACCTTTCAGATAAAAAAGCAAAATTAGATTTAGAACTTACAGTCGAGCGAGGTATGGGATATACTCTTGCAGAAGAGCGAAAAATATCCACTCTCGGAGTATTGCCTATTGATGCAATATTTACACCTATTAAAAGAGTAAATTACGAAGTTTCGGCAACCAGAGTCGGAAGACAGACAAACTTGGATAAGTTAACTATGCAAATTTGGACAAACGGAGTAGTTAACCCCCGGGAAGCACTTGATCAAGCCGCAAAAATACTTTCTTCATATTTTACACAGGTTTATGAACCAAGGGCAGAAGTGCAGGAAGAAGCGCCGGCAGCATTCCCGGGAGTTCCGGAAACAGTACTTAAACTTACAATCGATGAACTCGATTTGCCTACAAGAATTTATAACAGTTTAAGAAACGGCGGAGTGGAGACAATTGGAGATATACTTAAAACTCCAAGAAAAGAATTAATTTCCATGAGAAACATGGGAGGAAAATCAATAGTTACAATAGAGGAAAAGTTAAAAGAAAAAGGTATAAATTTGGAAAGTTAAATCTCAAAATCTTAGATCTCAAATAAAAATTTAGGTTTGAGGTTTAAGATTTTTTATTTATGATGCTTCGATAATGCTCAGCATCATAGTGAGGATACTCGAACTATGAAGAATCAAATATTCGGTAGAAAATTTAAAAGGGATAAAAATGAAAGAGCGGCTCTTATAAAAGGGCTTATATCTTCTATGATTTTAAATGAAAGAATTAAAACAACCGAAGCAAAGGCAAAAGCAATAAAAGGGGAAGTTGAAAAACTTGTTACAAGGGCAAAAAAAGGAAAGAAAGATTTAGTTTCAGGAAGTATTTATCCAAATGCGTTTGACAAACTTTTTAACGATATTGCAAGAAGATTCGAAGGCAGAGCAGGCGGCTATACAAGAATTGTAAAAATAGGACAAAGATTTGGAGACAGAGCATCTTTAGTAGTTTTGGAATGGGTAGAAGGCCCTGCCCCTGCGTTAGCAGTTACAAAAGAGCCAAGAAAAGCAAAAGTAAAAAAAGTCAAAACAGTAAAAAATACAGCTAAGCCAAAAAAGAAAGTAACTTTAAAGCCAAAGAAAGCAGTTAAAAAATAAATATGAAACCAACTAAACCGACAAAAATTTCAGAAGTAAAAAGAGAATGGTTGTTAATTGATTTGGAGGGAAAAATCTTGGGGCGAGCTGCAACCGATATTGCAAAATTACTTATGGGAAAACACAAGCCAAATTTTGTAAGAAATTTGGATATGGGAGACAATATTGTGGTTGTTAATGCAAAAAAAGTAAAAGTAACGGGAAACAAGGAAAAACTAAAAACATACAAAAGGCATTCGGGTTATCCGGGCGGATTTAAGGAAGAAACGCTATCAAACTTAAGAGAAAGAAATCCGCAGGAGATTATTATTAAAGCAGTTTCCGGAATGCTTCCGCAAAATAGACTAAAAGCTAAAATGCTGCAAAGACTTCATGTATTTGCAGATGCTGCGCATTCATATGCTGATAAGTTTAAAACTCAAGAAAAAGGAGAAGTAAAAGATGGCGGAAAATAAAAATTTTATATTTACAGTAGGAAGAAGGAAAGAATCGGTCGCAAGACTAAGGCTTTATACAAGCATGCCTTCGGATTTAAAAGTAGAAAATTCTAAAAAAGGAGAAATTTACGTAAACGGAAAAAAAGCAAATGACTATTTTAGAGGATTAGTTGCAATGCCTTTAATTGAAGCGCCTCTTAAATCAACAAATTCGCTGGATAAATATTTTATAAGTGTCAGATTAGTTGGCGGAGGACAAATGGGACAGCTCGATGCTTTAGTCCATGCGCTTTCCCGCGCCCTTTCGCTAGCGGACGACAAAAACAGGGGGATACTCAAGAAAATGGGACTCTTAACAAGAGATGCAAGAGTAAGAGAGCGAAGAAAAGTAGGAATGGGCGGAAAAGCAAGAAGAAAGAAACAATCTCCAAAGCGTTAAGCTTGTCTTTTTTCCATTAACTCAACAAGCTCTTTCATTTTTTCTTTATAAACATCTTCGAAGTTAGATTTATCTACCAATTGCCTTGCCTGGGTTAACATTTTAGAAATTACATCCTTTCCGGCGTCAATCGCGCCTGAATGCTCAAATAATTCCTTAACTCTCTCTTTTTCAGCATCACTCAATTTCCTTCCAAAATATTTTTTAAACTCAGTTAATTGCTTACTTGTTCCATTCTCAAAAATGTAATTTGTAAAAAAAGTATGTTGGTGTTCTTCAACATCTATCAAAATATCTTTTGCTAGACTCTCAGTGGATCCAACGATTGCGAGTAAGTCGTCTTGCATTTGGAATGCGACTCCGACTTTTGTCCCCAGGTTTTCCAAAAACTCTTCATCACCATAATTTTTATCAGCCAGTGCTGCACCAATTTGCATTGGCCTAACACATGTGTATCGAGAAGTTTTAAGCCGCGTTTTTTCATCAATTAATTCCTGCCCCGGATTTTCTTTTGTTGCAGTGTCAACATCTAACATTTGTCCCAAAATTACCTCATCTATCATTTTGTAAAAATATTCTCGTGCTTTTTCAAAGTTAACATTGTCAAAATCTTCGTTGTCTCTAAAATTATCTAGAGACCAGGACATTAGCAAATCTCCTACAAGAATTGCTTGTGAGTTTGCTATATGAGGAAAATCGCCAAAGCCCTTAAGCTTTTCTAATATAAATTTATGTTCGGTTAATTCAGCTCGTCTAGTTGAAGCCTTATCCATAATGTCATCGTGCACCAAAGCAAACATATGGAAAACTTCCAAAGAAACAAAAAGTTTCATAGCTGCTTCGTCTTCTTCGCCCCCATAAGCTTTATACATTGCAAAAGCAAGATAGGGGCGTAGCCTTTTCCCACCCAAAACTAATTTCTTGGTGTGTCCTACAAAGTCTTTTATAAAAGCGTCTGTTGTAAGCGAATTAAAACCCTCTAATTTTTCACCAATAAATTCTTCTAATAATGGATCAAAAACATTCTTAAATTCACTTATGGAATACATATGGCGATGTTCTTTGTCTAGTAATTTTTCATTCATAATTCTCTTTCAGTCGGGGAGCGGAGAATTGAACTCCAGCCACACGCACCCCATGCGCGTATTCTACCGTTAAACTACTCCCCGGAGTTTGTATATTATAACAAAAAAAGTAGATTAGCTTTTAAAAACTCCTAAAGCTTGGAATTCTTGTTCAAAAAATTCTTGCACTTTGCTATCAAAACTAGCCCGCCCCTCTTTGGCAAGTTCGATTAATTTTGGGTCATCGTATAAAAGGGAAGCAAGAAGGTATTCTATTTTTTCTCCGTATGCGTATCCTACGGTTCCATCCGGCGAACATATCTCGTGTTTTTGAATGCCATTTTCTGTAGTTGTTCTTCCTATCCCAAAAAACAGCGTTGCCTTGCTGTCTCCTCTTATAATCTCGACTCTATCTATATCGGAAAAGGCACCGCTTTCAAAAGGAGAATGTTTATCTACAATTATTTTGTCACCTTTGTTGCCTAAATCAATAACCAAACGAGGATCATGGGTGTCGTATTGTCTTACTTTATCTCCTGCGTAAACTGCAACAAGTTTTCCTCCACGTCTATAAGCGTGTTCGGATGTTGTTATGGGTTGTGTTTCTGTTCTTGACATGAGGGTAGATTATACCAGCTTTGAAGCTAAAACACAACTATTATAGGATTATTCAGTTTTAAGTTTTAAATTGTTTTACTGCTGAATAATCAAAGAGTACAAATTCTACGGGTTCAGAGAAAAGAAGTGTTTCAGACTCTAATTCTTCTCCGAAAACTTCCTTAAACTCAGATATTACTTTTTGTTTTCCGGAAGCTTCTCCCGATACAGAAAGTGAAACAATAGTAAGTTGCATTGGAGGAGGAAAAATTTCTTTTGTTACTTTAAAACTTGCTCCATTTTCATTGCCTTCCCAAAAGTATTTAGGGTTCCCGGTTATTTCTGTTAAAGGCTTAAAAGGCAATGCTTCTACTTTTCCTATAATTGTTTCTTTATCCGGCATAGCAGTGGCATTATAAAGCTTTATCCCAATAAGTCAACCCAAAGGGATTGAATATTAATAAGTTCGGTGGTAGAATCTCTCCATGACAATTGAGAAAAGAGCAAATATCTGGGGAGTAACAATTCCAATTCCTTTAAATGCCAAACCTGGGGAACAAGCAGATTTGGTGGGTTATAATCCTAGAAGAATGGAAGTTTTAGATAAAGATAGCCTAAATCTTACCGTATTTCAGAAAATTCCAGTGTACGAGCCTTATCGATTTAAACAGGTCGAAGACGGCCATTATGCCCCTACGCACTTAGAAGTAGTTGGTTATCGATTCGAGTTTTTTAGTTCGGGGTCAGTAAAAGAAGCAGAAATTAATAGAAAGA
>MFNK01000010.1 GCA_001782045.1 Candidatus Levybacteria bacterium RIFCSPHIGHO2_01_FULL_36_15b
TTTGGCCACCCGATTCCTGAATAACCATCTTGTATTTTGCTAGCGTTTCCTTGTTGATAAATTCGCCTTTGTAAATTTTTCTCTCTCTTGAAATTTCCAGCACAAATGAAATTATAGTCTAAAAATTTCCAAAATCAAGTATAATATTTTTATGATTGACGTTCACTGCCACTTAAATTTTAAAGCTTATAACGATGACTTGGAGGATGTTTTGGAAAGAGCCAAAAAGATAGGCGTTGAAAAAATAATAAATGTAGGAACCAGTATAGAAAGTAGTCAGAAGGCAGTTGAACTTGCGAAAAAATATAAAAATTTATACGCAATAGTCGGAATTCACCCGCATCATGCTGATAAGCTGGGACAAGGCTGGGAAAAAGAAATTGAAAAACTAGCTAAAAAGTCAAAGGTTTTGGCAATTGGGGAAATAGGACTTGATTATTATAGTTACGAGACAAACGGTGTTGTAGATCCTAAATTGCAGATCGAGGTTTTTGAAGCTCAAATTCAAATTGCAAAAAACGTTGGACTTCCATTGCAAATACATAACCGACAAGCGGGAAAAGATATTGTTGAAATTTTAAGGCACTATAAAAACTTATTAAAAGAAACTCCTGGCATGTTCCATTGTTTCGCAGCAGATTTTAAAGTTTTAAAGAATGTTTTAGATTTAGGATTTTTTGTAGGATATGACGGTAATATTACCTATAAGGGAATCGCAAAGGGCGAAACCGTTGCGCTTTACGAACTTTTAAGCAAAACTCCAATCGAGAGGTTAGTAATTGAAACAGATGCCCCATTTTTAACACCGGAGCCACATAGAGGTGGTAGGAACGAACCTAGCTATGTTATAATTACAGCTAAATACATAGCCCAAACCTTAGGTATGTCTTTTGATGAAATAGACACAAAGACAACATTAAACGCGAACAAAATTTTTAACTTATGACAACTTTTTTCGATAGAATTTTTACCACCTACCCTATAAAAACCAGACGCGCTTTGGAAATGATACCGGGGACAGTAGCCTGGTTTTTAATTCTTTTTCCTATTTGGGGAAGTTTTTTTATTCCCCTTGCTGTTGCCTACTTTATTTTGTTTTTTGACGTCTACTGGTTTTACAAATCATCTTCGCTTGCAACAACAGCATTTATTGCGTCTCGTAAAATACGAGAAGCAGAAAAAAAAGATTGGTTATCCTTAGCCCGTCCTGTTGAAAACTTCGAAAAAATGTCCCACATAGTTGTAATTCCAAACTACACAGAAAGCGCAGAAAAAATAAGACCCGGGATTGAGAGTTTATATAATCAAACTTTTCCAAAAGAGGGAATTTATATTGTTTTAGCTATGGAAAAAAGAGAAGAAGGCGCAATAGAAAAAGCAAATACCCTTATAAAAGAGTTCGAGGGAAAATTTGGAGACATTTTTGCAACCTTCCATCCGGATGTTTTGGGAGAAGTTAAAGGAAAATCAAGTAACGAAGCGTTCGCAGGTAAAATGGCATATAAAAAACTTGTTAAGGGCGGACTGGTAGACGAAGATTTTACAACTATATCCTCTGTCGATGCCGATTCTATTTTTGACCCGCAATATTTTTCCTACCTTTCGCACGAGTTTCTAAAAGATGAGCATAGGCACAACAAATTTTATCAGGCAGCAAATGTTTACTATAATAATTTCTGGAAAGTTCCCGCTCCAACGCGTATTGTTACTTTTTTCGGTAGCCTTTGGAGGATGGGGCTTTTAGTTCAAAAAGACAGACTCATTTCACATTCTACTTATTCTTTATCTCTAAAACTTTTGCACGAGATTGGCTTTTGGGATACAGACGTAATTCCAGAAGATTACAGAATTTTCTTTAAAGCATTTTACAAAAAACAGGGCAAAATCTCTGTTGAGCCGATATTTTTAAAAACTTCTATGGATGCTCCTCTTTCTTCTTCATATTTTAAGTCTTTAAAAAATAAATATCAGCAAGAAAGGCGTTGGAGCTGGGGCGCATCTGATGACCCACTATTTATAAAATGGTGGTTAACGGTTCCAAATGTTCCATTCTTTAGAAAGACAATAATGCTTATAAATGTTTTGATGGATCATACGTTGTGGCCTGTTAATTGGTTCATTATTACAATTGCCGCAAATGTTATGCCATTTATTAATCCTGTATTTACAAGGACCGCTTTGGGATATAATCTTCCAAGGCTCGCCGGATTTATATTAACTCTCTGCATAATAACTACTGCAATAATGTTTATAATTGACTACCGAACAAGAGCTAAGCATCACAGGGTTTCCAAAAAAAGACTTGCTCTATTTCCCTTTGAATTTTTACTTCTTCCCGTAGTGGGATTTTTCCTTTCAGCATTGCCTGCTCTTATTTCTCATACTCAACTAATGCTTGGAAAAAGACTAGAATATAAAGTGACAGAGAAAATTTAATATGCTGAAATTAAAAAGTCTCGAAAAAAGCCGGGATTTCTGGTTTCTTCTTTTTACTTCTGTGTTTTTCTTTTTTCTTCGCTTGCCTTCTCTTTTTGAACCTTATTGGTATGGTGATGAAGGAATTTACCAGACTCTTGGAATTGGAATAAATGCGGGAAAGCTTTTGTATAGAGATGTTTTCGATAATAAACCGCCTCTTTTATACTATATATACAGCTTTTTTGACTCTGACCAGTTCTTAGTCAGAATCGCTTCTCTTCTAGTTGGTATCTTATCTATTTTTTTGTTTTTTTATCTGGCAAAAAAAATATTAAGCAGCAAAAAATCTGTTTACATTTCTACTTTCGTTTTTGCTCTTCTTTTTGGACTTCCTTTAATTGAGGGCAACATTGCAAACGCTGAAAATTTTATGTTGCCTTTTAATATTGCTGCCGCTATTTTAGTTATTAAAGCAATTGAAACAAAAAATAATCTTAAGCTTCTTTTTACTGCAGGAATAATTATTGGAATCTCCTTTTTAGTAAAAATAGTTGCAGTATTTGATTTTGCGGCGTTTTTGGTCTTTTTGTTTTTCTATTTTAGTACAAATTATAGAAGCTTTGTAAAAAATATTTTCCCTTTTGTTTTGGGATTTGGAATACCCATTTCTTTAGTAGCTTTGTATTTTTTGCTTAGCGATGCATTTCCCTACTTTCTAAGAGCTACTTTTTCGAATAATGTTGGCTATGTTGGTTGGGGTAATAAGTTTATTATTCCGCAGGGACTTTTATATTTAAAACTTGGATTACTTGGACTTTCGGTTTTATTTTTATATTACAAAAGAAATATTTTAGACAAAACACATGTTCTAGTTTATTTATGGATTTTATTCTCTTTATTTAATGCACTTTTTTCACAAAGACCCTACACTCATTATGTTTTAGTCACTCTTCCTTCTTTAGTTTTATTACTTGGACTTGTTACATTAAAAGGGAAAAATTTTATGATGAACGCAGGGCTTTTGGCGATAAGTTTAATTTTACTAATTACCAATTTTTCCTACTATATTAAAACTGTTCGCTATTATCCAAACTATATTTCATTTATCTATGGCGGAAAATCGGTATACGATTATCAGAAATTTTTTGACGGAAACACACCCCGCGACTATCAGCTTGCAGCGTTCTTAAACGCAAATCTTAAAGAAAATGAAAACATTTTTATTTGGGGAAATAATGCACAGGTTTATAAAATGACAAACACTCTCCCACCAGGAAGATACTCTGTTGCTTATCATATCAACAATTATAAAGATGGGTATGAAAATACTTTGCAAGGACTGAAGAGAGAAAAACCTAGGTTTATAATTATTATGAAAAATACCTATCCGTACCCATTTGACTTGAGCGGATATAATCAAAGAATTAATATTGAAGGCATAAACATATATGAAAGAATTTATTAGCAGCGTAAGACGTGATAGGATCACGTTTAACATTTTTGTCGCTTCTTTGGGGGTTTGTGTTTTAACAATAATTTTAATCTTGTTAAATTATTTAAATTTGCCTCCTTACATACCTGTTTTTAATCAGCTTCCCTGGGGCAATGAACGGTTAGTGCAGACACTCGGTGTTTTTATTCCCGTCGCATTATTTTTAATTGTATTTATTTTTAATTTCGGATTTGCCTCTTTTCTCTATACAAAAAATAATCCACTCTTAGCTAGAATTGTAGCATCTGTTACTGTTATTGTATCTATTATGAATTTCCTTTTTATAATAAAGCTTTTACTTTTAATTACGTAATGTTTAATTTTGACTTTGTTATTTTTCTCCCTCTTTTAACATCCTTTTTGATTACCGTTTTTGCAGTTCCTGTATCTTTATATTTTTTAAGAAAATATAAAGTCATGGATGATCCAAAAAAACACTTACATCCTGCAATTTTGCACAAAAAACCTGTCCCTCGAGGAGGAGGGATACCGCTTTTTATAGGAGTATTCTTAACTAGTTTAATTTTTATACCTTTTACAAATCTTATAGCTGCTGCTTTTTTTGCAGCATTTATTTCTTTGGTTGTTGGAGTAATTGATGATAAATATGATATATCCCCTTACACACGTTTCCTAATAAATATTATCTCAGCTGTAATTGTCGTTTACCTTGGAGCAAATGTTCCTTTTATAACTAACCCTTTTGGGGGTATTTTATTTTTAAATCAAATTCAAATTCCATTTCTTCCTTTTCCTTTTTCTTCGGTCTCGGGACTTATAGCCGTTTTGTGGATAGTCTGGGTTATGAACATGTTAAATTGGAGCAAAGGAGTTGATGGTCAAATGCCTGGAATTGTTGCGATTTCAGCATTGGTAATTGGTTTTCTAAGCTTAAGATTTTCGGTTCTTGATCAAACAAGTCTTATTGCGGCAACTCTATCTTTTATAATTGCTGGAGCATCAATCGGATTTTTAATTTTTAACTACTATCCTGCAAAAATTTTTCCTGGATATGGCGCAACTGCAATATATCTTCTTTTAGCAGTTGCATCAATTCTTTCAAGTGCAAAACTTGCAACAGCCATACTTGTTATGGGAATTCCTATGACAGACGGATTATTTACAATAATTAGAAGGGTATTATCGGGAAAGTCACCTTTTTGGCATGACAAAAAACATCTCCATCATTTGCTATTGGGACTAGGGTTAGGACAAAAAAGAGTTGCGTTTTTTTACTGGATTGTATCTGCGATTTTGGGAAGTTTAGCGCTTGTTTTGTCAAGTAAAGGAAAGCTTTTTGCTATAATAATGCTAGTAATAATAGCATTTGGGGCAATTCTATTTTTGCAATTTTTTATAAGAAAGGTAAATGATAAAACTTCTTTATAATATTTTAAGACTACTAAGACCTAGGCAATGGATTAAAAATTTTGCTTTGTTTGCAGCAATCACCTTTGCGGGAGAACTTTTTAATGCTCCTGTTTTAAACAGCGTAATTTTGGCCTTTATAGCATTTTGCGGACTTTCAAGCGCAACTTATGTAATAAATGATATTTTTGATGTAAAAAAAGATAAACTCCATCCATTTAAAAAATTTAGGCCCTTGGCAAGCGGTGAAATACCTATTTCTTTTGGATTTAGCTTAGCATTACTTTTAATTGCTGGATCGCTTCTTTTGGCTAAATTTATAGCCCCTACCTTTTTTGCAATCTGTCTTTTATATTTAGCGATACAATTTTTATATTCATCGTTTATAAAATCTATCGCGGTTTTAGATATTCTTGCAATTGCATCAGGATATATTTTAAGAGTATATGGAGGAGAATTTGCAAGCGGTTTTCACATATCTGTTTGGCTTTTGCTTACAACAATTTCTATTTCTCTATTTCTTGCTGTTGGAAAAAGAAGATCAGAGCTTACTCTTCTTTCGGGAACAACCGGGACAAATATTGCGGCAACAAGAAAAGCACTATCGCATTATTCCGATAGGTTATTGGACGTTTACGCATCCATTTTTGCAACATCCACTTTTGTTTCCTATGCTCTTTTTACATTTTTGGAAAATCCCGGAGGATTTAGACTTAATTTAGATATTATTGTACCAACTGCACTTGCTTCTTTCTTTGAAAGAAAATGGTTAATGATAACAATTATCCCGGTTGTATATGGGTTAATGAGATATTTACAAGATATTTACGAAAAACATGAAGGCGAAAGTCCCGAAAGAGTTTTGCTTTCGGACAAGCCACTTCTTATAGATGTTATTATCTGGGTAATACTTGTAGTTTTCTTAATATACTTTGTCGGTCCTAACTCTGCTTTTTAGCGTATTGCCCGCTTACCCAACCAGTTGTTTTTCCGTCCTTTAATTTAATTTGGTACCACCCATTTTGTTCGTCAAGTAAATCGTATTCTTCACCCGGATTTACCCTTCCAACTTCTGCCCCTGCGGTTGACGGACTTTCTCTTACTCTTAAAAATCCTGTTGGAGTATTCTGTATTACTATTTTTTCTCCTGTTGTTAATGTAGCCGAAGGGGTTGCTTCTTTTTGCTCACTTTCTTTTGCAGCATTTGGGTCAACTCCTAAGTATATTATTGAATCAAGCCGATATCCGAAAAGTGCACGAATTCTTACGCTTTTTTCCCTGTAACCTGATTTACTTACCTTTATTTCGTGATCTGACTCGGTTACATTTTTAAGAAGTATTGGGGCATGACCTACTAAATTACTGTCGAGATATACATCTGCTCCCGATGGAAATGAGACTACACTTATTTGCGCTTGTTTTTTATCTTCTATTTCTTTGAGTGTAATAATTGATGCTTGAGCTAAAGCTGTCTGTGCAAAGTTTCTATCAACTACTGTTAAGATTTTTTTTGTAATCGTAATCTTGTGTTGAAAAGGTTCAAAATCACCGCTTATTGGAACAAGCCTAATAGTATAATCACCTGCGTCCACCATTTTGTCCCCTTGGCAAAGACACAAAGGAGTTTTTCCAATATGCTTATCATTTAGATAAACTTCGGAAGCGGGTGAAGATGTAGCTTGAAGGGCTCCCTTTTCCGGTCTTTTATTTATCACAAATACCAGAATAAAGAAAATTAGCAGAGCAAGAAGAATACATCCGAGTACAAATAAAAGCTTTCTCACGCAATTTATTATAACTTATGAGGCTTTAGTAGTCCATTCCGCCGGGCATTCCTTGTCCTGAGCCAGATGAGGGATTTTTTTCTTCCGGAATATCAGTAATTAGAGCTTCTGTTGTTAAAATCATAGTTGCAACAGAAATAGCATTTTGAACCGCAGTTCGGACTACTTTTAGAGGATCGATAATACCCTCTCTAACCATATCTATTGGTTTTGCTTCCTCAATATTATCCAGCTTAGATACATCAAAACCTTGCCCTGTAGCGCTTACTTCCTTTGCTTTAGCAATTAGCTGTCCTGAATCAAGGCCTGCGTTTTCAATTAGTTTCTTAAAAGGAGCTTCCAAGGCTACCTGTACAACTTCAAATCCATAAATCTCATCTCTTGGGGCGTTCGGATTTTGTAGAACTTCTTTAGCATTCATTCTTGTACTTATATCTAAAAGGGCAACTGCACCTCCGGGAACAATTCCTTCTTCTAAAGCAGCTTTTGTTGCAGCAACTGCATCTGTTACTCTTTCCTTTTTGTCTTTAAGCTCCACCTCTGTTGCAGCACCAACGTTAATTACAGCAACTCCTCCAGATAATTTTGCTAGTCTTTCCTGAAGTTTTTCTTTATCAAAATCAGATGTCGTTTCATCTATTGCTTGCTTTATTTGTGAAACTCTTGCAGCAAGCGCTTGCTTACTTCCTTTTCCTCCGATTATTCTTGTATTTTCTTTATCAGACCAAACTTTATCTGCTCTTCCACAATCCTCAATTGTCACACTATCGAATTTTCTTCCTGTATCTTCACTTATTACTGTTCCACCAGTTAGAATTGCAATGTCTTCGAGCATTTCTTTTCTTCTGTCTCCAAAACCTGGAGCCTTAACTGCTAGAGAATTAAATGCTCCTTTAAGTTTATTTACGACCAAAAGAGCTAAAGCTTCTCCTTCAATGTCATCAGCAATAATTACTAAATTTTTTGAAACCTTTACTAAGTTTTCTAAAAACGGAAGTAGTTCCTGCAAATTTGATATTTTTTTGTCAGTAATAAGAATATATGGCTCTTCTATTTCTGATGTCATTCTATCCGGGTTGGTCACAAAATATGCAGAAGCATAACCTTTATCAAATTCCATTCCCTCTTTGTATTCAATTTCTGTAGTTAAACCTCTTCCTTCTTCAACTGATACTACCCCATCTTTGCCCACTTTTTCCAGAGCTTGGGCAATAAGGGCTCCAAGATCCGGATCTCCTGCTGAAATTGTAGCTACATTTGCGATATCGCCTGCTTTTACGGATTTAGCCATTTGTTTTAACTCGTTAATAATAAATTGAGCTGATTTTTCAAGACCCCTCCTCATTGTCATAGGATTGGATCCAGCAGTAATTCTTAGAATACCCTCATCTACAATAGAACGAGCTAAAATAGTTGCAGTAGTAGTTCCATCCCCTGCGATGTCGGATGTTTTTGATGCAGCTTCCTTGATAAGTTGTGCCCCCATGTCTTTGAACGGGTCTTTGAGTTCAATTTCTTTTGCAACGGTTACTCCATCATGGACAACACTTGGTGCACTCCACTTTTTATCCAAAGCTACATTTCTTCCTTTTGGGCCAAGTGTAGTTGCTACTGCATCTGCCAGTTCATCTACTCCTTGTTTTAATAATTCGCGCGCTTCTGCGCTGTATTTAATTTGCTTTGCCATATTATTCTAAAATTGCCAATATATCCGCTTGTTTTACCATCATATAATCTTCGCTTCCATGTTTTACTTCATCTCCGCCCCATTTTTTATACATAACCTTCTGTCCTACCTTTACAACCATTTCTTCCTTTTCTCCTTTTGGTAAGATTCTTCCTGGGCCAGCTGCCACTACAAGTCCCATTTGCGGTTTTTCTTTTGCGCTGTCCGGTAAAATGATGCCCGATGCGGTTTTTTCCTCTGCTTCAAGAGGCTTTATTAAAACATTATCGAATAAAGGTTTTAAGTTGATTTTTGACATAATTTAGCCTAAAAAATATCACTCAAGTAAAGCGACTGCTTGATTTTACTTAACTTTTCTTTCTTTGTCAACAGTTTCCTTGACACATCAAAGCTAAATCCATAAACTTAGATTATGCACTTATCCGCCAAAAAGCTTCTGCTTTTAGGTTTTGTTTTTGTTTTGTTATTTGCAATTCCTTTAACAGTCTACCTTGTTAAGCAGCAACAAAGTACTCAAAGTTCTGCAGTTGCAGCGACTACTCTTTCATTTTTCCCCCAAAATCCATCTATTAAGAAAGGCCAAACAGCAGATTTGGACATTTTTGTAGACCCTAGCAGTACAAACGCTATAAGTTTTATTAAGATTGTTCTTTCATACGATTCTACAAAACTTGCGAGCGTATCTGGGGGTGTTAAAATAAATTCTTGGACAGTTTCTGACGGAACTACGTTTACACCAAACCTTGATCAAGGCGTAGAATATAGTCCCAACACTATTTCGTTTGCACTTAACTTAGGAACTTCTCCTCAAAATTTAATACAAACAAAAACTAAAATCGCAACCGTTTCATTTACTGCTGTGGCAGAAACCGAACAGGATGTTCCCACACAAGTTATTTTTGCCAATCAAACACAAGTTCTGTCTGCGGGAGCAAATGTTGTAAATGTTTTGTCATCAAGCGCACCCGCTAATATTAGCGTCTCTTCAGAAACACCAAGTGCTACATCAACACCTACGCCGACTACTGCCATAATAGCTACGCTTAGTCCTACTGTTACGGGTACTTCCAGCTCTACGCCTTCCGCATCTGCATCAGACAGCGCCACTTTAGACGATTTATTGTGCGAAAGCCTAACCGTTGATCCTGCCACTGTTGGGACAGCACCTTTTTCTGTTAACTTAACTGCAGTTGGGTCTAGTAGTTCGTCGGCAATTACAAAAGTGACATTTGATTTTGGAGATGCTACCGGGCAAGATGTAACAGATGCAGGAGGAATTGGAACTGATGCCGTGAGTGTTTTAGTTTCACATACTTATACATCATCCGGAACATTTAATGCTAAAGCCACACTAACAGATGAGAATGGAAATGTTTCTTCGAATGACTGTACTGCAACAATTAGCGTCGAAGGGGCTCCTTCGACCTCAACGCCAACTCAGGCCGTTCCCTCTCCACTTCCTCCAACCGGTCCTAACGGGTTAATTACAATAGGAGCAATTGGGGCGATGCTATTTTTCATAGGAGCAATTCTTCTTCTTGCTCTTTAAAATTCTTCTGACACTAAATTAAGCAATGCTTTTTGCGAAATTTGAACTTTAGAAACATTAATTAACTTCGACTTTCCTTTCTTTTGGGCTTCCAAAAGTTTATCTTTTCTGGTCCTGTCTCCTCCTGACATTTTTGCAAGTACGTCCTTTCTAAAGGGCGGGATTTCTTCTCTTGCAAGAATTTGGGAACCAACTTTTGCCTGTATTATTTGTCTAAATTGCTGTCTTTCTAAATTTTCTTTTAATTTTTTTGTTTTTTCATTTGCTGCATGAACTTTCTCATCCGAATAAACCATTTCGGTTAAAACATCTATTGGTGTTCCATTAATGTGTGCTTCTAATTTTTCTAAATTAGCAGGCTTATAACCCATTATATTATAGTCAAGACTTGCATAGCCAGATGTTGCGCTCTTTAATTTAGATGCTAAACCTCTAATAAAAGCCGAGTAAGGCATATCAAATTTTAATATTGCATTTGCTTCGTGATATTCAACTGATGTAGTTTTGCCTCTGCTTGCTTGAGCTACATTCATAACAGCACCAACAAACTGTGAAGGAACGAAAATACTTAGCTCCATAAAGGGTTCAAAAAGTTGCCCGTTTTCGCTTTTATACTCTACCTGCGGTAAGGTTAAAAGAGGTTCAACGCCGAGTTCTTGAGCTAATCTGTCTTTTACAATTTCCGCATGCAAAAGACCTAAAAATCCTACTCTAAATCCATTCCCCAAAAAAAGTGAATGCTCATTGGAAAAAGAAAACGAACTATCGTTTAATGAAAGTTTGTTTAAGGCCTCTCTTAATCGGACATAATCGGAAGAGGCTTTAGGGTACATACCGAAAAATACCATAGGCTTTGGAACTTGATATCCTGAAAGCGGTAATACTTTTAGATCCTGAGATTTAAGTTTTAAATTATTAATTGTTATAGTATCTCCTACTCTTGTTTTTCTAATATCTTTTAATCCCGTAACTATGTAACCTATTTCACCGGCTATCAGTTCTTCTTTTTTTCTTAAATCGGGTGCAAAAAAACCAACCTCCAAAACATCAGAATTATTTTTTTCTTGTAAAAATTCTATTTTTTCTCCTTTTGTAACCTTGCCGTTAACAAGTTTTACAAAAATTATTACTCCCCTGTGCTCATTATAGGCGGCATCAAAAATTAGAGCCCTAAGCGGTTGGCTTATATCTGCTTTCGGAGGTGGAATTTTTTTAATTGCTTCTTTAAGTAAATTTTCAACTCCTTCTCCTGTTCTTGCGGATACATAATAAAGTTCTTCTTTTTTAAATCCAAACATTTCAGAAATCTGTCTTTCTGTATTCTCTATATTGGCAAAGCTTGAATCAATTTTATTAATTGCGGGAATTACGGTAAGGTTCTCTTTTTTAGCAGCATTAAAGTGTGCTAGGGTTTGAGCCTGTACTCCTTTTGTTGCATCAACCAAAAGTATAGCCCCCTCGCAAGCTGCAAGAGTACGGGAAACCTCATAAGTGAAATCCATATGACCAGGTGTGTCAATTAAATTTAATATGTAGCTTTGGTCATCCAGTTGGTACTCCATTCGAACAGGTGCAAGTTTTATTGTTATACCACGTTCTCTTGAAATAGGATTTTGGTCCAAAAATTGTTCTTTTAACTTATCTTTTGCGATTGTTTTTGTTATTTCCAAAAACCTATCAGCCAACGTAGACTTACCGTGATCCACATGGGCAATGATTGCAAAGTTTCGGAATAGTTTTGATTGCATTAAGTTGCTTTAAGGATTTAATCTGGTTCCGTCAATTGATTCGGAAGAACCGGAAAGAATCTGCCTCCAATCCCCAATTTTTTTGAATAATAAAATAAACATAGTTGCCTCTTTTACGTTAAAAAGCCACGTGAGGAAAAGATAAAGAGACAAACCTGCAAAGCTTGATATCCCGGTTAAAAGTATCAAGTTTACGGTTTTGGTAGTATCAAAAACCAATTGATCTAAAAGCTTGATGGGAATATATAAAGCAAAGGCTGTAAAGAATGTAGCAAGTAAAATTTTTGTCGTACTTACTATGAATTGTCTTTTAGGAAATCCGCCTATTTTAATATCTAAGAAGATAAACATTATTACGAAGTTAAAAATAGAACCAATAGAATATGCAAGGGCTATGCTTTCTACTCCTAAGTTGTAATAAAAGATAAAAACGCTTGCAAAAATTATCATAAGAAAGGTGCTGATGGTTCCAATAATTAACGGCGTTTTTGTATCATGCAGGGCATAAAAGCCTCTTGCAACAAGATAAACTAAGGCTTGTGCAAAAAGAGAAATGGCAAAAAATGAAAGAGTTCTTCCTGTTAATACAGTTGCCTGCCAGTCGAATTGAGAGGCTCCGTAAATAAGCCTTACGATGGGAATTCTTAAAACCAAAAGCAGAACCGATATTGGAAGAATTAGATAAAAAAGCTGATTAAAACTCGTCATAAAAGTTAGTTTAAAATGCTCGGGGTTGTCTTTTTCCTTGGAAAGAACAGGAAAACTCGCCTGTGCAATCGCTTGACCAAAAAGAGCAACCGGGGCAAAAGCAAGTGTTTGCGCATAATCATAAATTACATAGTTTCTTCCAGGGTTCTGTAAAAATGAAACTAAAGTCACTGTAACCAAGCTGCCCAGCTGAAATATCGCAATTGAAAGGGTTCTTGGCCATATTAGTTTAAATACATCTAAAACAGCAGAATTTCTTATAGATTCAAGAGATAAATTTGGCTTCAGACTGAAGCCTAGACTTCTAACAGTAGGAAGCTGCGCAAGAACAAAAATAATAGCTCCTAAAATTACTCCATATGCTGCAGAATATATTCCGAATAGTTGATATAAAAAAAATATACCTATTATTATTCCTAAATTATATAAAGCAGACGCAATTCCCGGTATAAAAAAATGGTTATACGATTGTAAGATTGAAGAAAAGAAACTCCCTATTATAAATATTATTTCTCCAAAGATTATAATCCTTGTTAAATTCGTCATTAAATCAATTTGCGAAGGAGAAAATCCGGGTGCAACAATAGATGAAATTTCCCTGGCAAATATTATTAGAAAGCAGGAAACTATAGAAAAAACAATTAAACTTAAAAAAAGAAGGGTTGAGGCTATTTTTTTTGCTTCAGCTTCTTTATCTTTTGCAAGATAGTCCGAAAAAACCGGTATAAAAGCTGAGGTTAAAGCTCCCGCAATGATTAGCTGGAAAAAAAATTCTGGAATACGAGTTGATGCAAGATAAATTCCCAGTGTATCCGATGCTCCAAAAATAGATACCAGGAGTCTTTGCCGTACCAAACCTAAAGCTTGGGAAAAAATAATTGTTCCCATTATTACAACTGCTGCAGAAATTATATTGCTTTGCCTTTTGAGAAGAAGTCCAAGGCCTTTTTTGAAAAATTCTGTAGGCATATAATTGTTTTATACAGTATAACATGCTAAAATACCGCCATGCCAGTAATAAAGTCTGCCAAAAAAAAGCTAAGAAAAGACATTCTCAGAGAAAAAAGGAATGAATTAGTTAGAGATGCTTTGAAAAAAGCTCTTAAGGATGTTAAGAAAAAAGCCAGCGCTGAAACTATAAAAAAAGCAGTAAAAGCTGCAGATAAGGCAGCAAAAAAGAACTTAATTCATAAAAATAAAGCTGCAAGAATTAAATCCAGGCTTTCAAAATTAGTTAAACAAACAAGAAATACTACAAAATCCTCCAAGGCTAAAAAATAAAGGTTTTTGCTTTGACAAAAGCCTGTAATTCCCCTAGACTAAATTTAATATGCCAAATAAACTTGGCTCTATAAATTTGGTTAAAAGTGACAAGGGAGAACTTTTTGAAAGAGTCATTAATTGGCTTTTGAGCGTAGGAAGAATACTTGTCATTATAACCGAACTGGTAGCCTTAGGTGCATTTTTATGGAGATTTGGATTAGACCAACAGCTTATAGATTTACATTCTAAAATTAAACAGAAACAAGCGATTGTTGCTGCATTTAAAAAGAACGAGGATGAATATCGAAACTTACAGGATAGGCTTTCTATTGCTGCGGGTTTTGCAGATGCGTCAGAAAAAAAATATGAAACTTACAGAGAAATATTAACACTTGCCCCTTCCGGCATAGCCTTCACTAAGCTTTCTCAATCATCTAAAACACTATCTATGGAAATTAATGTTAATTCCGTATCTTCTCTTAGTAGCTTTGTATATGAATTAAAAAATCATCCAAATGTAGAAAGCGTGAGTATAGACAAAATTGAAACAAAAACAAGCAAGGCAGTAATCGTAGTTGGAATTTCAGCTATGTTAAAAAATACACAAAACCCATATGCAGCCCAAATTAAATAGTTTATTTAAAAAGTTTAATAAAGAACAATACGGCAAATATCTGGAGCTAATTCCTAACTTTAAAAAGGAGAAGGCACAGAAATTCACCACTATTGTGCTCACCATTATAGCGATAATAATGCTTGCTATATTTGCTATAAACCCTACACTTTCTACAATTGCAAACCTTCAAAAACAACTTGATGATGCTAAATTTGTAGTAGAAAGACTTGATACCAAAATAAATAACTTATCTGTACTGCAAACCAAATACGAAACCCTAAAACCAAATCTTCCGATAATTTACGAGTCTGTACCAAAAAATGAAGAAGTTGCCTTGCTAACGGGACAATTGCAAGCAGTTGCCGGGCAAAACAATATAGCAATTATTAGTATTCAAAGCGATAACTTCTTCGATACAAACAATTTTTCTTATTTTACATTTAGTATTTCCATGCAAGGAAGATATGAGGATTTAATTAATTTTTTAAATACAATAATTAATATGCAAAGAATAATAGGGCTAGATGATATCAATATAACTTCGGCGGAAGAAGAAAATAAAGATTTATTAAACCTATCATTAAAAGGAGTCGCGCTTTACAAAAAATAATATGAAGAAAAACGATATTTTAGTATTACTTATTCCTTCTCTTTTAATAGTAGCTCTATGGGTTATTTTTAATATTTATCATAATTTTGTTACCAGTACAATTCCTAGTACATTAAATATAAGTATTCAACCCATAAGCCCGGACTTTGATGAAAAAAGTATTTCAAATATTAAAGCGAGGGAAAACGTATCTCCAACCTATGATTTAACCGGACAAAAAGTCGTAACTGTAGAAACCACGACAACTATTCCAGCAGTTAGCTCCGGAAGTGCACAACCAAATCCTGCAAGTCCTGGAGGAAGTTTAGGGCAATGAGAAAAAGTTTTTGGAATAGACGAATTCCAACGCTTTTTGGAATTCTAATTCTTGCTCTTGGAATTGGAATTACCACCTTTTTAGTACAAAAAGGCGGTTTTATTCCAATTTTGGCAACAGTTTCCGAAGAACCAAAAGATGTAAGAATTTCAAATATCAAAGACTCTTCATTTACTGTTTCTTATTTTACCGATGATAAAACAACGGGTGCTATAAGTTACGGCCCAACTACAGCATTCGGACAGTCGGGAATAGACGACAGGGATCAGCAATTCGGCAGAATTGAACCCCATAAAATACATAATTTTACAATTAGAAATT
>MFNK01000011.1:0-984 GCA_001782045.1 Candidatus Levybacteria bacterium RIFCSPHIGHO2_01_FULL_36_15b
GCACCAACATAAGTTCTTCTGTGTCCTCTAATTTCTGCTTCATCGTGGATACCTCCTAAAGAGACCCTGACGAATTTTCGATCTAAAGCTCTGGCTATCGATTTACCGATTGAGGTCTTACCCACACCAGGCGGACCATTGAAGCACAAAATTGGTCCGCGAATTTTGCCAACAAGTTTGTGAACAGCAAGATACTCTAGAATGCGTTCTTTAACTTTAGGCAGACCATAATGATCCTCATCTAAGACTTTGGCAGCAGCTTCAACATCTGTTGAAGCTTTTTTATCTGTTATTTTCCAGGGAAGGTCTACCAGCCATTCAAGATACGTTCTGATGTATGAGGATTCAGGGTTGTAGGACGACATTTTGGCAAGGCGTGAGAGTTCGCGATCTGCTTTTGCTCTTGCTTCTTCTGGCATGCCGGCATCTTTTATCTTCTTTCTAAATTCGGCTATCTCTCTTGAGTCATCATCCTCACCTAACTCTTTTTCTATAGATTTCATTTTCTCGCGTAATATTGCTTCCTTGGTAACTTTACCGACTCTCTCCTGTGTTTCGGTATCAATTTTTGAGGATATTTCCAGGATTCTGATTTCCCGAGTCAGAAGATCGGAGAGTCTTTGGAGCCTGGCTTTTGTATCAACCATTTCCAATATTTGTTGTTTATCGCCAGTCTTAAGGTCTATGGATGCTGCGATTATATTGACAAGCTGATTAGGATCATCGGTTGAGAAGATGTGAATTGAGGATTCCAGAGTTAATACGCCACCCAGTTCTCCGTATTTTTTGATTTTTGCCAAAGTGCTTCTGAAAAGCGCTTCAACCTCGTCGGTCTTTTGGGAAAGTTCCGGGATTTCTTCTACTTTTACGGCTAAATATGGGTCAATTTGGGTAAACTCTTTTAAATAAACGCGGCTTAAGCCTTCGACAGCCAAATTGTATTCGTTATCTACTTTCCAAAGGCGTCTGATTAGACCAACTGTG
>MFNK01000011.1:1023-1569 GCA_001782045.1 Candidatus Levybacteria bacterium RIFCSPHIGHO2_01_FULL_36_15b
CGCGGATTTTTTTGGGCAACAAAGACAGCAAGACGATCTGCAGCCCAAGAGCTGTCTAGTCCAAGCTTAACTTTCGGCCGACCAACCGTAATTGGCACCATTGAAGACGGGAAAACTACAGTATCGCGCAATGGAACAATCGGCAGTTCGTTTTTGATTCTGGGTTTTTGTTGTTCTAAAAATACCGCCATAACTATATATTAACAGTTTTTATCAGTAACGTTTGACGTTACTTCAAATATCTAAATTCATTTAATCGCGTTTGACGCGATTAGCAGATAGGATAGCATGAGTGCTAAGTCGTGTCAAGTCCTTGTGCCGTGTGGAGAAGCATAGAGAGATATTTAATTTTTACGAGAACTAGTTTTAAGAAAAAGAGAAGATTGAAGAAAAATCATAATTCCGATACAAAATGAGATTAAGGCTAAAAAGTGAGCTATTTTGATTTGTCCAACAGTCGCCGTATCTATACGCCAGAATTCAACAACAAAGCGGCCGAGCGAGTACAAAATCAAATAGAGGGCAAAGACTTGACCGCGTATTTTT
>MFNK01000011.1:1609-3177 GCA_001782045.1 Candidatus Levybacteria bacterium RIFCSPHIGHO2_01_FULL_36_15b
TAAATATAAAAGAATTATAAAAAATATTAAATCTATTATTGCCTCATAGAAAAAGGTCGGGTGGAAATAGCTTTTATTTAGGTATTGAGGCGGCCGATTTTCTAAATTAATGTAAACGCCCCATGGCAGGTTAGTCGGCGGACCGAAACCCTCTTGGTTGACATAGTTGCCAATTCTGCCTATTGCCTGACCCAGAAGAAGAGAAGGAGATAAAAGATCCAAAACTATCGGGAAATTAAGTTTTCTGATTTTGGCAAAAATATAAAAACCCAAAACTACTCCACCAAGTGCTCCCCAGATTCCAAGTCCTCCATTTTGAATAAAAAATATTGAGATGAGGTTTTGGCTATAGAGGGACCAATAATCTAAAACGTGATAAAGCCTTGCGCCAGCTGCGGATAATAAAAGGGGCAAGATAAGCAGTGGGTCATCAAAACTGCTTTTTGGGATTTTATACAGATGGGCCCTTTTTTTAGCCAAAGTATAACCCGTATAAATAGATAGGGCGATAATAAACCCATAGAGATGAATTGTGAATGGTCCAATATTAACGCTTGGTGAAAGCATGTTTTTTTAGATTTAAATATGTAAAAAGGTCAATTATCAAAGCGCAAATAAATGTTTGTGCGGCTACGCGATTTGCAAAATCCGCAAAAAATTTCTGCGGGAATAATTTAATTAAGCTGGAATCTTCACTTAAAAGCCAGTAGTCATTTCTGAATGAGAGATAGTGAAAATTTGTAAAAAACAAGCTGAAATTTATTCGAGATGAAAGATACAAAATAAAAATTATAGCTACCGCTATAATAGAGGCAGCCTGATATGTTTTAAGCAGGGTTTTTAACTGTTTTTTAAAAAGTAGATAGCATGAGGATAATATCAATGTCGACAAGAAAATAATAGTTAAACTATTTGTTAAGAGGATCAAATTTTTAACATCGGCAAGGTGTAAAATTTCCCTTTGAGTGTAAAATTGAGTATTAAGCGGTTTATTGCAGCATAGATATTTAATAAGATTGCTGCTTTGATCATTAACTAATTGCCTATTTTCAAATTTTTGGTAAACAGAGAGTAATGCATACTCCTTCTCATAAAAATTTTGATTAAAAACCAGGAACCGATAATTTAATAGGATCAAAGTTGGAGTAAAAAGTATTATTATGAAGTAGGAGAGTGCTTTCATGAGAGTATTTTATCATGGGAATTTTTCAAAAAATATAAGTGGATTTTTTAACTTCTCTCTCTTTCTTATTTTAGTTATGGTAGTAGCTTTTCTTTTTGGAAAAGGATACATAACTTGGGACCAAATAAAGCAAAAATTTGGAAAAAACGAATACCAAAATGTCAGTTTTAATACGCTTTTATCCTATTCAAATTTGTATAACGGGAAATTTATTTGTACAAGCGGCATTCATGTAAAGTCGTCAGAATTTAATGTCATTAAAACTAACTTAGGGGGCAATGAATTTACAAATGCTGTACTTGTTAAATACAGCCCCGGCAAGGAGTATAATTTTGATTCTTTTATTTCGCAGGGCATGGCCGCAAATGTTTCTGTTTGCGGTAAG
>MFNK01000011.1:3217-3286 GCA_001782045.1 Candidatus Levybacteria bacterium RIFCSPHIGHO2_01_FULL_36_15b
CTTGGAATAATCAGATTACAATTGATACATACAAATTGCTTGATACTCCCAAACCTTTTAATCTTAAAA
>MFNK01000011.1:3302-5089 GCA_001782045.1 Candidatus Levybacteria bacterium RIFCSPHIGHO2_01_FULL_36_15b
TCTAGTCCTAATTTTTGTTAAAATCCATGGGCGATGGTTAAGATTTACACAAAAACTGGAGATCGTGGTACAACCTCGCTTTTTGGTGGGGAGCGGGTTAGTAAAGATTCGCTAAGAATTGATGCTTGCGGGAATGTTGATGAACTCAATTCACTGATCGGGGTAATTGTCCCCGATCTTGTTGGGATTCAACCGCTGAGTCGAAAATTGTTGAGGGTACAGGCTGAGCTTTTTGTTTTAGGTTCGGATCTAGCAACACCAATCGGGTCAAAGTTGAAAGTCAAAGTGCCAAGAGTAAAGAAATCGTATACTACAAGACTCGAGAAGGAAATTGACGATTGGGATAAGAATTTAGCGCCTCTTAAAAAATTTATTTTACCGGGGGGGGCAATTGCAGGTGCAAATCTGCATTTGGCAAGAACCGTTGCAAGGCGCACGGAAAGAGCAGTTGCCTCTCTGGCAAGTCAGGAAAAAATTAACCAAAATAGCCTAATTTATATCAATCGACTTTCGGATTGGTTATTTATCTTAGCCAGATACGTTAACAAACTTGATAAAGTCAAAGAGGTCCCATGGCAAGGAAGGGGAAAGAGCTGACCAATCGTAATTCATAATTCTTGATTCATAATTCATGGCTTCTAATAAAACAGCCCAACTCAAAAAAATCCGGGATGAGATTTGGAATCTAGGCGATTCCTCGCTTTATAAATACCGCAAGCAAAATAAATACTTCCCGGTAATTGGCGAGGGGGATCACAATGCCAAAATTATTTTTATTGGTGAAGCGCCGGGTCAAAAAGAAGCGGAGACCGGCAAACCTTTTTGCGGAGCAGCCGGCAAAATTTTAGATGAGTTAATTGAGTTTATTGGGTTAAAACGAGGTGATGTTTATATAACAAATGTTGTTAAGGACAGACCGCCAAATAATCGGGATCCGAATCAGGTCGAAATTGATTTATATTCCCCTTTCCTGGAAAGGCAGATCGAAATTATTCAACCCGAAGTAATTGCAACGCTGGGCCGATTTTCGACAAAATTTATTCTGGAAAAATTCGACATGCCGGAGAAAAACCAATCGATTACTCTTTTGCACGGCAAAGTGCTTGATGCGATTGCAAAATACGGTCCAATTAAAATCGTCCCGCTTTATCATCCAGCTGTTGCCTTATATAACGCAAATTCAAGAAAAGTACTTGAGGAAGATTTTAATATATTAAGAGAGTCGGCTTAGCTGCATTTGCTCCAGCCGCAGGTGGGGTTGATGCATTTTTTGCAGCCTTCGGCAAAGGTTAGGGGCGAACCGCAGTCTGGACAGCTGTTGAACTTTGTTTCGATTACTTTATCCTCGTGAGAATATGTCATTAATCCTTGGCTTGACGTGGCAGTGGATGTTTGTGCTAGGCTCAGCTGTCCTTCTGTCGGCTCCGCTGTTTGCGGCATTTTTGCCTGGCCGTTTGTATGACCATTTGTTAACCCGTTACCGCTTGCTGACAGATTTTTTTGACCGTTGACTGTATTGCTATTTGAAAGTTCAGTTTGCTTGGAAGCGGTTCCAGGGTTTTGGTTTTCTGTTTCCTCCAAAACTGGCAGCTGCAGCTGCTTGGCGCGGGAAATTTCAATTAAGGATTTGCCGACTGCATCAAATGCCGAAAGTACACTATCGGGGCCAATACCATAAGGAGTTCCGCAGGAAATACCAACCAAGTCCGTGGCAATTTCCTCTAAGGAAGCACCGTATTTGAGAGCACGGGACGCAAGTCTGCCGGTAACTTCGGCGGCGCCGGCAA
>MFNK01000012.1 GCA_001782045.1 Candidatus Levybacteria bacterium RIFCSPHIGHO2_01_FULL_36_15b
AAGGTTAGCTCATCTAGTTTCGGGTCTAATGACTGCAACTAATCGCCCGGTTAGGGCACGCTTTCACTTCGCCTACACAAGTTTCCTTGCTTAAGCTTGCTGCAATCAATAACTCACCGGTTCATTCTTCAATAGGCACGACGTTATACGATAAATCGCACTTCGTCTGCTTGTTAGCCAACAATTTCAGATCTATTTCATTCCCCTCCCGGGGTGCTTTTCACCTTTCCCTCGCGGTACTAGTTCACTATCGGTAGACTTTGATATTTAGCCTTGGAGCGTGGCCGCCCCAGATTCCCACAGGGTTTCATCGTACCCCATGGTACTTAGGTACAAACTATCGGAAAGTTAAATTTCGCTTACACGTCTATCACGTTCTATGGAGTGGCATTCCGGCCACTTCTGCTATCCAACTTCCATCGAATATCGTCTGCCCTGCAACACCACTATTGCTAGTGGTTTAGGCTGTTCCGCTTTCGCTCGCCGCTACTGACGGAATCTCTAATGATTTATATTCCTGGCGTTACTAAGATGTTTCAGTTCACGCCGTTCCCAACCAAACGCTATATAAAATCTTACGATTTTAGTTTCCTGTTTGGTTACTGCTAATGCAGTGGGTTGCCCCATTCGGAAACCGCTGGATCAAAGGTTGATGGCACCTCCCCAACGAGTATCGCCGCCGTCTGCGTCCTTCCTCGGTCAAAGCCTCCTAGGCATCCATTATTGGCATTATTATATAGATTTTAAAAAGACTTGATTCCCGCCAAATTCTCCTCCAAAAGCCTGCCTGCGCAGGCAGGAGCAAAACTTAACGGGTATTCTCTTCACTTTTCAAAGAGCCAAATATTTATTATTTCGCAAGTAGCGGTCACGCATGTGACAAGCGCTACGTACCAAATAATAAACTCGTTCCTTCGCCTCTTCCCCTGCTTGTGTCTATGACACTGAGCGAATGAAATGAGTCGAAGTGGACCTGAGGAGACTCGAACTCCCTACCTCTTCATTGCAAATGAAGTGTTCAACCAGCTAAACTTCAGGCCCGAGAATCCTTGCGATCCAAATTAATTTAGATGAATTGTTTTTGAGGAACTACCTAGAAGACACAAAAAGCGCTATGCGCTTGAAAAGTTTAATTTTTTTAGTGTCGTCATAAAGTAATTTCCTCGTAACTCCAAGCAAAAACTTGGGTTAGATTCATTCACAAACCGAGTTTAACATAGCTTCCAAAAAGTGTCAAGGGCAATAAATCGAGACATAATCTACCCCTATTGGTTTATCCATTCCCAACCGGTCAAGTGCCATGATGCCCAATTCCCTAATTCTGCGACAAATATAATATCATTTGCATCAACATGAACGCTCAATGCGTCTCTAATAGAATCTGCGGAAAGTTGATTGCTTTTAACAAACCAAACGTTTTGCATGCCATGCCAGTATATTCTACTGAGACTTTCTATTGTCTTAAAAAGATTCGTATAATCTTTTCCAGGTTTCAATAAGTCATAAGTTATTAAAAAAGTTGTCATAAACACCTCCTTTCTTTTAGGAACAAATTATGTTCCAATCAGAACATTTTAACACCTCGGGATGTTTAAGTCAAGTATTTACTACTTGTATTTTCTTAGTACTGATGTTATAATTGTGACGTGGAAGATTTGGGAAATTTTATAAAAAGGGTGAGAAATGAAAAAAACTTGACGCAAGAGGAAATTGCCGAAGAGGCTGGGCTGGCAAGGAGCTATATTTCTAAATTAGAAGATGGAAAGTTTAAGTCTCCTTCAGCTTTAATTCTTACTAAACTCGCTAAGGGCTTAGGAATCTCAGAAGAAACAATTTTCCAAATAGCAGGATATATACCTTTTACTGAGAAAAGTGACTTACCCCCACTTGATATCTATCTCCGGACTAAATATCCTAAACTTTCTGAACAAGCAATTTATGAAATTATACTTCTAAAAAAAGTAATAGAAGAAAAATACAAAAAATAAATGAGCATAAGCTTAGATGATTATTTGGAGACAGAAGAACAGGCAGAAAAAGTACTTAATGTTCTTGCCACTTATAATGTATATAAACCTCCAGTACCCACATGGATCATTCAAAGAATGATGCCATATTTAACTATGGAATTAAAAAGCATGCCTGAAGAAGTAATTGGTTTTAGTTTCCCTAATAAAGACAAATCACATATGTTATTAAATGAAAAATATAGCTATGGAGCTTTGCGTTTTACTGCTTTTCATGAATTCTATCATCTTTTGAATGGAAAACTAGGGTACAGCAAGGATACGCCACAAGGCGCTGCAGAAGAAAAAAAAGCGGACTTTTTTGCAGCTTGTCTTTTGATGCCAGCCAGATGGTTTAGGAAAGAATGGGAAAAGACGGGTGGAGACATTGAAAAAATTGCGAAAATATTTGGCGTAAGTGTACTAGCAGCTCATATGAGAGCACTAAATCTCGAACACTACCTCAGAAAGAATTAATTATTTCTTCTTTTCTTCCCACCTATAATTCAATAGGGTGTCAAGGGTAAGAAATTAATTACCAAAAAAGTGTGTTATTGCTTCTCTGAAAGCAGTTTCTGCTTCAGGACTGTTGGATAGATTTCCTGCAGAATAATCTCCCCACTCTCTAAAATCTCCTGAATGGACAGACACGCTTATTTTATGTGGAGAAGCACTTTCAAGCTCTTCAATAGTGACTGAATTATCAGGATAAACATGGTCACTACTTAGATAAAACCTTGCTTTTGCTTTTATTCCCTTTCCGGTTGTAAATTCAAATTGTAAATCACGACCAATTCTTCCCGGATTTGCTTTTAGAAATTCAGCTTCCGCTTGGTCATATGAAGCATTTGCCCTTGAATCACTCTTTACTGCTGCAATTATAGAATAAAATAGCTCAATACCTATGGCTTCATGATCATAACTAGGTGCTTTTACGCTTTCTTGATCTTTTGTCTCTGACATAAACGAATTATAGCACTATTTCTTCTTTCCTTCCCAGTTTACAGCTATTTCGAGGTTTTACGAGGTTTTTGCTACTTCTTTTTCAAATCTCTCCACCAATTTAGCTTTGTCAATATTTGCAAAATATGAAACGAAGCTTTTTGATAACTTCTCTTGATCCAGCATCCTCATATATTGGCCGTCTACGTGTTCCAAATCAAACTCGGGATTCTCATCTCTTCTTGTGAGCCCCCGACTATTAGGGACATAATCTACTCTTGGATCTAAAGAAAGAAGCTTAAATCTTCTTAAACCCACCGGATAAAGTGTAAAACTTTTTACTTTTTCTGAAAGAAAGTCTTTAACAAGAGGGTGTATTCTGTTATTTATTAAATCGACTGTATCTACTGCTCTTTCTACTTCTGGTTCGTGTGGTTGATTTTCTTTTGGTTGACCAAGTAAGTCTCTTTTCAGAGCATTTAGAGAACTTAATACGGCTTCTTTTGAATTTTCAGTAGCTGGAATCTCTGGTGAAAGCGCTGATTCTGACATAAAGCAATTATAAAACAATAGATATAAATGTCAATTTGCGAACAGCTTATTTCTTCTTTTCTCCCCGCTTGAATGAATCTGACTGATTAATAATAAAATCCCTTAGTCTTCCTGTTTTTTCAGACTCGACTAGTGTTTGATCTTGTTCTAGACGATCTCTATATTTTCTTGCCGCGCGAGCTAATGTCCAAAATTTTGGAGTAACACCAAGCATTACAATTACAACATTTCCTTCTCTTACTGGCCTTCCTAGGAATTTGCGAGAATTTGGGTTACCGGGTTCACAAAAAATTCTTGTTCCCTCTGCCAAATCTCGTGCTACATCTCTGTAAATCTGGAGATCTTTCTGGGCGAAAACTCCACCGGTCGTTCTTACGCTTGGCTCAAGTTCAAAACTCATGGTGCAGATTATATTAAACTGATTGGCTAAAATCAACTTGTGGATTAACTATTTCTTCTTTTCTTCCCCAACTAACCAAGCTAGAGTACCGGCTCCAGCGAGCAAGCTTGCGGTTTGATACCAATAATCATTATTTTTTAAGAGATACAAGACCGGCGAAGATATATCTCTTGACCAATTTGGATTACCCGACAGTTTTTGGCTTTCCTGTGCTATCAACCCAAGACTTGCTCCTCCAAGAGTATCAATTGAGAAGGTGCCATTTTTAGATAGTTTTACAAAAAAATAAGAATCAAATTCTTCATCACCCGTTTCAATATCCGGAACTTCCATTTCAGAACCTTCCGCCCATACTTTTTTAACAACACCTGCCACCTTGATCGTAATTTCTCTTATTCTATCCGAAGAAAGTTCTGAAAGTCTTCTTCTAAAATCTGGACTTTGAATAATTCCCCGACTTGTTAATAATAAATCGTTACCATCTGAAGTTTCTGATCCTTCTGATACAACCTGCCAGATACCTGCAAATTTAGCTTCCGTTCTAGTGCTTATTCTCTGATTATTCCCTAAAGTAAAAGTGTGAGATTCGGGGTTGAATAAAAGAGGAACTCCTCTTCTAATTTTAGGTTCGGTTAATCGATATTTTGGCTCAATGTCAGACATGATTGAATTCTATCACTATTTCTTCTTTTCTTCCCGTGAAATTGCGTGATTTAGGAAATCTAGGTATGTCGGCGAAACAATTTTAATAGCTTTGTTTAAAATCTCTTTTGTTCGAGCTGAATCGACACTTTTTGAAAATTTAAGACCTACAAGAGTTGGAAGTACTGTTTCTGCCATGCCATCAAAAGTAGACATTAAAGAAGGACTAATGTTTTGAATATAAGAATTAATTACTTCCGTTGCATCTTTCTCGCCTACTCCAAGATATAAATAACTGTATTCGCTAAACAACTTTTTGTCTGTCTTTGACATAACATTTTTGTATAAATCTAAAGTATCGGGAAATTTTTTAATTACACTTAAATCAACTGCAGCTTCTATAAAGTTGTGAGCCATTAAAAGCGAGTCGCGTCCTTTTTCAATTCCTAAAAGATCAGCAACCTCTTGATCTATATCTTTTGAGCAGTTAAATGCATAACCGCCTTCAAAATCGTGCGTATAATAGTCGAGTAACAAATGATGTTTGAGTCCTTCTATTATAGTTTTGAACTTTGAGTCAAGTTTTAGAGAATAAGCAAACTCGGAGTGTATTTTATTTCTGTTTATTTTTCCTTTTGATGTCCAGGCAATATCCGGAAAAATAGATGCAAATAAAAGATTTGCATCTTTGCTCTTGGAAATAATACTGGCATGGTATACATGGGCTTGCGCAAACATAGGAGAATTATATCACTTCTTCTTTTCTTCCAGTTTTACAACAATTGACATTTTAATTTTGAGTTATATAATGCCTACTATGACTGTAGAAGTAGAAAGAACTATCAAAAGAACAGAAAGGCATGGTTTTTTAGGCCTAAAGAAACGTGAAGTCGAAGAAACGACAAGGCGCATTGCAGAATATAGAACAGTTACCCAGAAGACGGGGTTAGGAGGGTCTGTTGAAATTGGCTTGACCAAAAGAGAAAGTTTAACTCTTACCGGATTGCGAGAACTTTATGGGAAATCTAGAGTAGCTGATGTTATTTCCCCTGATAAATTAAGAGTTGTTGATTGGACATCATATCCTTTTGAACTTAAGCCCCCTAAGATAGATGAGCAAACATTTTCTGAAAATGAAATAAACGAGGCGAATTTAGTTAGCGAAGATGGAAAAAGATTAGTCTGGCGAAAAACCCGCCCCGGAGACTATCCGGAAATTATGCCTCTGCCAAAATACGGCGGCGAGCTTGTTGTAAAACAACCTTAGCTTTTTATTCCTTCTTTTCTTCCTTTTTGACCTAGCTTACTTGCATTATAGAAAGAATGTTTCCGTCCGGGTCTTTAAACCAAGCAGATTTTAGTTTTCCCATTGTTGCTATTCCTTTTTCGTCGGTTTTCAAGCCCATTTCCGGCATATCGTAATGCTCAAAAGTTACTCCTTTGGAAGACAATTCATCAATTGATGCTTGAATATCGTCAACCTTAAAACTAACTTGTGTATGATCTGCGGTTGGAGGATTTGACCTGCTATAAATGTAAAGCTTGGTACCCTGTCCCGCATTATACAATGCTCCGTTATCATCGGTCATAGAACTGTCTTCGGTAAGTCCGAGTTTTCCCCCATAGAAATCTTTTGCTCTTTTTAAATCTGTTACTGCAATTGTTGGATTTACTGGAGAATTATTTAACATTTTTATCACCTCCTTTTGTTAAACCAGATTATAAAAAATAGGAGTTATTGTCAATAATTATTTTGATTTGAGGATTGGTTGAGGAAGATTATTATCCCTGTTCTCCAAGTAAAATTTGATCATTTTATAGTGGTCGAAGGCTATTTCTTCTTCTTTTGGCAAATTATCTAATTCGAACCACTCTTGCTCTGTTGATTCCCAATCAGCTTTTCCTTCTTTTTCTCCTGCCTCACAAACAAAAACAAAAGCTATATTTTGCCTTTCTCCGTCTTTTGGATGACGATTGGGATTATCAACAATTTCAAGAAGCTTTATGTCTTTTAATTTGTACCCTGTTTCTTCATATGTTTCCCTTCTTACTGCTTGTTGTAAGTTTTCATCGGTTTCCATAAAACCACCGACCAAACCCCATTTTCCCTCCGCTGGAACTCCTTTCGCTCTTTTTACAAGCAGTAGTTGGTTGCCTTTTATAACTAAATTGTCTACTACGACATGTCTTAACTCTGCTTTGTTACCGTTTTCAAAAATGCAGGAGATCATACGCAGATTATAACAGCTTTTATTTCTTCTTTTCTTTCCTTTTACTTTATTCGGGGTTGTGAATTGACTTGTTGAGAAGATCTATCCGAAGCAGTTTTTCTTTCAATTACCCTTGAATATGCTCTCCATGATTCATCTAGGCTTTGCGCCATACGGTTCAAGTCTGCAGCAGTCAGTTCTTTTCTTCCTTCCTTTGTCATACGCGGAATATACTATTTTGAATTTAGCTTGTCAACCCCGTTAGAGATCAATGCTTTGAGCAGATTAAGCTTTTTAACTTATAAATCTCTAACGGGGTCAATAAGAGTCTTAGCAGCTAACTGCCGGTGTGACGTCTTTTTAGATATCTATTATAACTTAGGCCTCCCTCAATAAACTCATATTCTATTGGTTCTACGGAAAAAATATTTATATCGGCAAGTCTTAAATCATCTTCTTCGTAAATTCTATCTAGAGTTATTTCATATCTTTGCTCAACTGCCAGAGCTTGCGGAATTCCCATTGAATTAAGCTCATCGTCAGTAAAATCAAACATCAAGACGCCATAACTGCCTTTGAGTAATTTTTCATCTGGGTATGGCCACATCACCTCTTGCCTAGTATAAATTGGTTTTACCGGAATAGTTCTTTCCCTCCCAATGAAAATTTTGTCTCTGCCTGCAATAAATTTATAGGCAACGATAAAAAGATCATCAACTAAAAGTGCGTCGTTGTAGTCTTCAAGAGTAACTTGAGATTCATTTTCTTTTTTTATTTCAGCAGGAAACCAAACATCTTTCCGCACACTTCGTGGGACAAAAAGCAATTCATTTTCTGTTCTCACAAGGAAGAATTATATTCCTTTTAAACCAATTTGCAACTTGGGGTTAGGTAATTTACGCTGTTTTGATACAATACCTTTTATGAATATAGTTGTCTTAGGAAATGTTTGTATAGATAAAAATAATATTGAAAAAACTTTTTACAAAAAGGCCGGCGGGCCTGCAACTTTTATGTCTTTATTTTTTAACAAAGTGAAGGATACAAAATGCACAACAATTGCATCTTACGGAGCTGATTTTTTGCCTTACAAACAAGGATTGAATTTATATCCGGGCTCTCCAAATCTTGGAAATACATTAGTTTATGAAAATACCATAATAAATGGTAAACGAAGCCAAAAATGCAGGTTTTATAAAGAAAATATCACGCCTGAAATTGATAAAAACGCAGAAAATGTTTTAAAGAATGCCGATGTTTTGTTTATTGCTCCTCTTATTCCCTACTTTTCACCTGAGTATGTTAAAAATGTTGTTAAAATTACTAGCAAAAACTGTTTGAAAATACTACTTCCGCAAGGTTATTTTAGAGATTTTGACAATAGTAACAATGTGGTTTTTAAAGAATTTAAAAAGGAAAGGGAAATCCTGCCGCTTATAGATATTGTTATAGTAAGCGATGAAGACTATCCAAACATAGAAAATTTAACCTTGGAATGGAGTAAAAAATACGGTACAACTTTTTTAATAACTAAGGCCCAAAAGGGAGCAATAATAATAAGTACAGAAGTTAAAAAGACGGTTCCTACAAATCCAATTCCATCTAAAGAGATAGTTGACTCAATTGGAGCAGGAGATATTTTTGCTGCTGCTTTTGGATACCACTATTTTAAAACCAAAGACTTGGAAAAATCAGTTGATTATGCTAATCAAATAGCAAAACAGAAGATTCTTTTAAAAACTAAATAAAAATCCCTTATTTCTTTGTAGCAGGGTTGCTCATCCAGTCCCAAGCAACTCCGACAACTAATAATCCTACTCCTCCCCACAATAAATATGTAAGAAGAGATGGGACAAAGTATAAAACCAATAAAGCTATACCTGCGCCTGAAACCATGTGTGCTAAGGCATGAGGTTTCATGCATTCTTTCATCATTTTATCCATTAATTTTCACCTCCTTTTACCTCGCCGAAGCTTGAAAGCAAAGGCGGGTTAAATAATTTTTCCGTGTTTACAGCCAAAATAAGAAATTACACCTGCAAATACAAATCCAAAATAACTTACCCACATGGGAATAACGTAGGGTCCAAGATTTACATCCCAGTTAAATAAAACGCGAAGAAGATGCATAGCAGCTACTAATCCGAAGATTATCCCTGTAAGGCGAAAATAATTTGTTGAAGACATGTATTTCACCCCCTCTACTCCAGTGTTTCAAAAGCAGTATTAAAAGTCAAATTAGTGAGGAGTCGGAGTTCTTGTTGGATTATATGTTGGAGTGGGATATTTTGTAAGACTGGGTGTTGGGGTTTTAGTTTTATATATTGTAGGAGTAAGTTTTTTTGTAGGAGACGGCGTATTCGTAACTCCTTTCGTTGGAGTAGGAGTTTTAGTTAAATATTTAGTGGGAGATGGTGTTTTAGCTTTGGTAGGAGTTTTACTTAAGTAATATGGACCAATCGGTGGCTCTCCTATTGTTTGTGCTGCATAATTTTTAGTTTGCAAAGTAATAGTAGTTATTGCGCTAGCAAAAACGAGGAATAATACCGTTGTCATTACTAGGGTTTTGGAGAATTTATCAAGAGATGAAAAAGTCTCCCATAAAGCTTTAAGTGGATTTTGCTTTAAATCTTCGTCGGATCCGCCCCCTGTTGCGATAATTTCAGGCATCTGAAATTATTCTCGTGAAAATTATTTATAAAGTCAAGAGGCTTCCATTCCCTCAAGCCATCGCTCTGCTTCAAGCGCTGCTGCTGACCCGTAACCGGCTGCGGTTACTGCCTGTTTGTAGTGAGAATCATGAACGTCTCCTGCAACAAAAACGCCATCTTTGTTTGTTTTATAATGATCATGGACTTTAATAAAACCAGCCTCGTCAGTTTCTATGTCTTTGAATTTTCCCGAGTTTGGGATATGTCCTATGGCTACAAAAACACCATCAATTGGCATTTGGGAAGTTTCATTTGTTTTATTGTTAAACAGTACTACTCCTTCCACTTTTCCCTCCCCTTTTATTTCTTTGACTTCGCTGTTCCACAAAACTTTAATTTTTGGATTTTCTAAAACTCTTTTTTGCATTATTTCAGAAGCCCTAAAGCTATCTTTTCGATGCACTATAGTAACTGAGTCTGCAAATTTGGATAAAACTGTTGCTTCCTCCATAGCGCTGTCTCCTCCTCCAACTACAATTGTATTTTTACCTCTAAAAAATACGGCATCGCAAGGCGCACAAGAAGAAACGCCTCTTCCAATTTTTTCCTTTTCTCCAGGAACTTCAAGCCATTTGGTTTCTGCTCCTGTTGCAATAATTACAGCTTTGCCTTCATGGGTCTTGCCAGCGACTGTTACCTTGAATGGTTGAGTTGAGAAGTCTACCGAGTCAAAATCTTCATCTATAAATTCCGTACCAAATCTTTCCGCCTGTTTCCGCATAGCAAGCATTAAATCCGGCCCCTGGATTCCCTCGGGAAATCCCGGAAAATTTTCAACCAAAGTAGTTAATTGAAGCTGTCCTCCCCATTTAACACCAGCGATTAAAAGTGTTTTTAAATCCGCTCTGGTGGTATAAATTGCGGAAGTCAAACCTGCCGGGCCGCTCCCAAGAATAATAACGTCGTACATAAATTAAGAGGCTAGCGCTGCGTCTATTTCCTTTTTATAATTATCTTTGCTTTGTGCTCCAATCATTGTTTTAACCGGTTCTCCATTTTTAAATAAAACTACGCTTGGAATACTCATAATCCCATAATTTTGAGCTGTTGTACCATTTGCATCTACATCAAGCTTTCCAACTTTGAGTTTTCCTGAATAATCAACTGCTAACTCTTCTATAATGGGGCTAACAATTCGGCAGGGCACACACCATGCAGCCCAGAAATCTACTAGTACCGGAGTTTGCGATTGTAAAACTTCATCCGCAAAGTTTTGATCTGTAAAAGTTAAGTCCGCCATATCCAATGTAGAATACTCAAGTTTTTGGGTTAAGTCAACTGTTGAAATTTTGTGCAATTATAAATTGTAGTGAACAAAATTATTCTCCAATAAGATTAATTGGGGTACCCTTAACGTAGCTATTTATATTCGCAGTTGTTTGCTCTAAAATTTCTTCCAAAGCCTCGTTGCTGTTAAATGCATTGTGTGGAGTAATAACAACATCTTCCCTTTGTAAGAGAACGTGATTCATCAAATCGGTTTTATAATCCATATTATCTATAAATTTCTTAGACAAGAATTCGCTTTCTTCTCTTATTACCTTTTCTTCTTCTAAAACATCTAATCCTGCGCCTTTTAATATTCCGTTCTCAAGTCCATAAAGAATAGCTTGGGTTTCTACTAATGCGCCCCTTGCTGTATTTATTAGCACAGCACCTTTTTTAAATTTTTCTATATTTTGCATATTTATAATGTGCTCTGTTTCTTTTGTATGGGGCAGGTGTAAGGTTACAATATCAGATGAGGCCAGAAGTTCTTCTAAGCTTAGATACTTAACCCCTTTTTCAACTAAACCGCTGTCTTCATGATGATTGAAAGCTAAAACTTTCATTCCAAAGGAAATGCCTAACTCACAAACATTTGCACCAATGTGTCCTGTTCCCACTACCCCCAAGGTTTTACCAAATAAATCAAAACCTGTTAAATTTTCGCTGCTAAAATCTCCTTTTCTTGCGCGTTCCACAGATTCTACGAGTTTTCTTGAAATAGCTAAAATAAGAGTGAATGTGTGCTCTGCTACTGTGTGAGAGCCATAAGACGGGATGTAAGAAACTTTAATTCCCTTATGTTTACAGTATTTTAAATCGATATGGTCGTACCCCATAGACCTTGTTGTAATAAATTTTAAATTAGGAAGAAGCTCCAATACTTCTTTTGAAACATTTGAATATACAAAAACGGAAATAATTTCCGCATTTAAATATTGCTTTGCGTTTGAGGCTTCAAGTGTATCTTCGGTTAAAGTCAGTTCTTGACCCCCGAAGGACTTTTTAAGATAATCTTCCTCCCATTTTTCTATTTCAAAAAAAACTATTTTAGCCATTTAATTTTAAAATTCTTTAAGAGCTTGGGCATAATAAACCTATCTAAGCCTAAAACTCCCGAATCTTTCCAAAATTTCATTATTATTAATTCTAAAAGAAGAAGCACCGGATTTGTACTTATAGTTCCGGCAAAAAGATAATTAAAATTCATAAAAGCGCCAAAAAAGGCAGCAAAAGGAGTAAGTGCGCCCAAAATTAAACCTAAGCCAACTGCCGTTTCCCCAAAAGATACAAGATATGAGAAGATCACTTTGTTAGGTAAAGCAAAGTTTTTAACAAATTCAGCGTACCACCAGGCAACACTCGGGTGTTCTCCTCCTGTTTTGGCTAAAGCACCCATTAAAAATCCACCTACTGCGCTTCCTGCTTTATCCCCTACCCAAGCCGAACTTGTTATTTTTTCAAATCCTGCGCTTAACCACTGCCAGCCTACATAAACTCTAATTAAAAGTAAGAATAATGGAAGCAAAAGTGATTTATTCATTAATAAAAGCGTAGCATATGTAATATTTTTATGCCACTAGCGTTGTAATTATTATCACAAGTTTTAATAGAAAGGAGGTGAAAAATGCAAGCAAAAAAATTAGAATATTCTTTAGGCAACTTTAATAATCTATTTGACTTTAAAAGATTATTTGAAAAAATCAAAGATTCTTTTGAAAAAGAGCAAAAAAGATCTGTTTTTCAGAAGAAGAGCTAAAAGGCAGGTAGAGGAATATTTTAGCGTTATGAAATTTTTCTTCACCTCTCCGGATAGAATATAAACCTTGACAAGAGTTTTTTAAAACATATACAATGCCTCTATGGCAAAATCTGCTGGCGCGCTAAAAAAATTAACCTCGTCTATTTCCCAACTTAAAAAATACCAGCCAAAATCCTATACTCCGGTACTTGCAGTTTTATTAGTAGTAGCAGCTTTCTTAGTTGGAGTACTATTTACAAAAGTTCAGTATTTGGAAAAGGGACAAGGAACAACCATTCCTACAGATATTCAGCCAACCGATAATGGGCAACAGCCTCAAGCAGGGCAAAAAGTTGATGTTAATACGGGAGACCTACCTGTTTTAGGAAACAAAGATGCAAAAGTAACGGTAATAGAATTTGCAGATTTTCAGTGTCCTTTCTGCGAAAAATGGTTTACGGATGTTGGAGCTAATTTAATAAAAGACTATGTTAATACCGGTAAAGTTAAGCTCGCTTTTAGACATTTCGCTTTCTTGGGAGATGAGTCAAACTGGTCGGCAGAAGCATCGGAATGCGCAAACGAACAGGGCAAATTCTGGCAGTACCACGACTATTTGTATGAACACCAGGGAGCGGAAAATAGCGGGGCTTTCAGCAAGGATAACTTAAAATCATTCGCTGCTACTTTAGATCTTAATACATCGCAATTTAATTCATGCTTGGATAGCGGAAAATATACTAAAAACGTTCAGGATGATACTAAAGCCGGACAAGATGCCGGAGTGTCAGGAACGCCCACAGCTTTTGTAAACGGATACAGTATTGTTGGCGCTGTTCCATATTCAGAGTTAAAAGCGAAAATCGACGAAGAACTTGCAAAATAGTACTTGCTCCTTACGAATGTGGAATTAATACTGAGGCAGCCCAAATAGATAAGACTCCAAAAATTAAAAACAGGCTTTCCCAAAATGTATACCCTTCTTTTTCTTCGTGATGAATTTCTGGTAAAAGATTCGTAAGGGCAATGTATAAAAAGAACCCTGTGGTCAAAGACAAAGAATATGGAATTATTCCCTCAATCTTTTCCCCTATAAAGAAGGCAAGCAATCCGCCTGCAACAGACAACAGCGCTGAGAATATGTTTATAATCAATACTTTTTTTCTTTTCATTCCTTCATGAAGAAGAATTGCAAAATCCCCTATTTCCTGAGGGATTTCATGAGCAACGGTTGCAAAAGTTGTTATTAAACCTGCTGCCGGATTTACAAGGTAAGTGGTTGCAATAGCAACACCGTCTATAAAATTGTGCACGCTGTCTCCTAAAATAACTAAGGGAACATTAACTGAAGTATGCTTGCCTTTATTAACTTTCTGGTGGTATTGAAACCAATGTATTGCCCTGTCCAAAAGATAAAAAAACAACATTCCTAAAAGCACCCACAGGAATACGTTGATGCTGCCTCCACTTTCTTCTGTATGCTCTACAGCTTCCGGTAAAAGTTCAAAAAAAGCGGTTCCCAAAAGCGCACCAGCTGCAAAAGATACTAAAAGATGCACCAATCCTTTAGAAACCTTTTTGCCCAATAGAAGAAGTATACCTCCTATAAGGGCTCCTACTCCGCCAATTAACGTTAAGATTAATATTATTTCTATTGCTGGCATTGTTTACAAATTCCAAAAAACTCTAATGAATGATTTTTTACTAAAAACCCTTTCTTATTTCTTATCTTACTTTCTAAATCTCTTAGGTATTCTCCTTCAACATCCTCTATTTTTTTACAATTAGTGCAGATAAGATGATGGTGGTGGTCCTTCTGAAGTTCGTAACGGTATTTTCCTTCTCCAAACTCAACTCTTTTTACAAGATCTTCTTGGAGTAAGAAATCTATAGTTCTATATACTGTAACCTTGTTGGTTTTTAAATTTTTTGAACGTAAAAATCTAATTATACTTCCTATGTCTACCGGATATGCCGAGGAAGACAAAAAGTCCGCAATTGCAATTCTTGCAGGCGTACTTTTTGTCATAACAAACTTCATAGACACAAGTATATGCAACTAAGTTGCATTTGTCAAGAAGTAGTTAAACCTTTGCTGAATCGTAATCTGCTTTACTTACAAATTTTGTAAGAAATCTTCCATCGGAGGTTTTACCTCTAAATGCGTACCTTGTCTGGCCGTTTACGTTATATTCTTTTCTTTCTGTTACTTCCGCGTCGACCTTTTTTCTTAATTTTACATCGTAAAATGTAGCTGTCATGTTATCACCCCCTCCTTGTCCGCTTACAATTGCTCCGTGAGCCGTGTACGAATAGTACTGAAAAGGCGAACGGTAAAATGTGGCGGATTCGCTACTCAATACTAGTTCAATCTGAGCTCACTTGTCAAGAAGGAATCGAGGCTACATAAAAATAAAAATTAAATCTAAAATCTAATAAATTTAGAGAATGCAAGCTGTGTGATTTTCGAAAGGATACTGGAGCTAAAACACAGAAGTTCCGAATTTGAGTAAAGCTTAAGGAGCAAGATAAAAATTGAGGGTAAATTAAACTAGCGCACCGTAGGCTTACAGAAAATTACAAAGCGAGCAGTCTCAGATTATTGTAAAATCGCTGAAATTTTCTTCTTTTTTTTCAAAATTTACTACTACATCTTTTACATCTGAAAATATATTCCCCTCTTCCGCAATTTTGACAAGCTTTTCTATATTTTCATTTTTCCCTTGAGCTAAAATTTCCACTCTTCCATCCGGTAAATTTTTAACCCATCCTAAAAGAGCAAGTTCTCTTGCTTTTTTTTGAATAAAGCGTCTAAAACCTACTCCTTGAACAAACCCTAAAACAAAAATATGTGCGCTCATTAAAAATGTAAATCTCCAATTTGTGCAAGAACCGTAAACCTAAGAAACCTTGCAACTAAGACAATAACCAAATATTTTTTAATATCGTATTTAAAAGCTCCGGCAATTAAGGCCATTCCATCGAAAAATGGATTTGGAATAAGTGAAAAGAAAAAAATCATTATTCCGCCATATGCTTTAAAAACATCTTCAAGGACTTTGAACCATAGTTTTTCCTCAAATTTTTTTAAGGCAATGTGTCTTGTTGAATATCCAAAGAAAAATGAAAGAGTATCTCCCAGTGCTGTTCCAATAGAAGCTATTACGGCAACTAAAAGAGGCGGGTAAACGCTTCCTCCTGCTATAACCGTAAGAAAAGCGGGACCGGATACAAAAAAAGTAGCACTTGAGAAAAAATTAATTATTAGGATTCCTAAAAGTCCAAGCGTTTGACCGTCTTTAAAATTTTCTCTAAAAATAAAAGCAAGAATAGATACTGCAGTAGAAAAAGCAAAAAGAAAAATTCCTACTACTTTTTCGTTATTTTTTATTGTCTTTATCACTTGTTTTTGCATTCTCAGTTTTTAGTTGCTTTAACTTCCATAAAAATAACGCAATTTTATTGTCTGCGTTGCTGTCTTTTACAAATGAAAGGCACTTTTCGAGTATACTTCTGTGATTTATTTTGGCTAGCCTAATCCACATTCCCCTGTTTTTATAATCTTCCATTTCTTCTGCCAACCAAATACCAAACGCCTGAAAATCGCGGGAAATATATTTATCTTCCACTGGATTAAAGTTTTTTAAAACTTGCTTAATCGATTTCATGAATTCTGAAAGTCCTGAGCGAAATCGAATGGATTCCTACCGACTGCATTAAATAATTATAGCAGACTACTTTGTGTTGAATTGGTTCATTGCGGCTTGAATATCTTTTTCAAGCGCAGTTGACAATGCTTGAGTTGCTCTTTTTATTAAATGTTTTACGGTTGATGTTTCTTTACCGGTAAATATTTCCAAAACATAATCTGTTGCATTTTTAAAATTATGCTTTGCAATTTTTTCATGCTGCTTTGATTGCCCAATTCCAAGTCTAAATCTCCAAAATTTATCTGTTTTTAAGATACTAATAATGGATTCTACTCCGTGATGTCCGGCAGCGGAGCCTCCAAGTCTAATTTTCATAGAGCCAAGCGGCAAATCCAATTCATCGTGTATTATCCAAATATCGCTTGGGGTAATTTTGTAAAAATTTGCAAGAAGAGAGACTGACAAACCGCTTTTGTTCATATAAGTTTGCGGTTTTGCAAAAATAATCTTCTCTGTATTACCTTTTTTGGGCTGCCAGTCCATTATAAAAATTTCGCTTTTTAACTTTGCGTTTTTGTCCCATTTTATTCTTGAAACCGACTGAGAATCTTTAACTAAGTGGTCTAAGATTACAAAACCAAGATTGTGTTTTGTTTTTTCATATTTTTCACCTGGATTTCCAAGTCCGACAATTAATTTCATGGATGTAGGATACTAGAAACTTCTTCGTTTGTCACCTGTTGAAAATTTTGGTAAAATTCCGATACTGCATAAAAGTCTTTAGGTTTTTTTAAAAAATACACAGTATCGAAGTATACTTTAATATTACGCAATGTATCAGAAGAAATAACCGGTGTTGCCAAAAAGATGTTTTTTACTTTTCTTCTCTTTAGGAATTTCCAAGCAGCTATAACTGTTGCACCGGTTGCTACCCCATCGTCTGCAATAATTATGTTTTGGTAAGTTTTAAATCTTTTAATTTTTAATTGTTTTTTTAAAATATTTATCTCCTGCATTTTTTCTTTTATTAATTTTTGTTCTGTTTTCTTTGAAATATTAAGTAAATTATAAATGTCTACATTTTTATAAATATTTTTTTCATCCACCATTGCGCCGATTGCAAATTCCGGATTTGTAGGCGCGCCTATCTTCTTAACGATTAAAGGTTGTAATGGTAACAGAAGAAATTCAGATAAAACTTTCGCGGTAATAATTCCTCCCCGCAAAAGACCAACAACACACGTATTTGTGTTTTCAAACTTTTTTAATTTGGGCAGCAACTTTTGGGCAGCGTCTACTCTACCCTTAAACATACTGCAATTTTACAGCAATTATTTGTAATATGATTTAACTTGAAATAAGAAATAAAGTTCTATTACAAACCATACTGCCGCAAATGCGAGTCCTACTACGCTAAAATAGAATAAAGTATTTCCTACAACAGTACTTACTAAGCCTAAAACCAAGACCCAAAACATAAAGTTCCAACCTCGAAGCGCTCTTTTTTGTAAAGGTCTAAAAGCTAAAAGCAAAAGTACGCCACTTGCAAGACCCAAAACTGTAGTCACCAAACCAAATCCGGCAAGGCTAACTGCAGCTGTTCCAGAAAGAGGAGCAAGTACGCCAAGAGCTCCAAAACCTAGTAAAGAAACTGCAAATCCTAAAACTGAAAGTACTCCTAAGATTACTGCTACCCAAGGAGCTACCATTACGATAAAATCTTTTACGCCTGCAGGGAGAGATGGTGCTTTAGTAAATGCTTCTTCAAGCGGTTTTATTAATTGTTTTGTCTGTGCATCTAGTACATCCATTAAATATCACCCCCTCTCGTATATGTACCTACTCTATAATGAGTTTTACTAAAAGTCAATGCCAAGCTGAGAAGTAATATCATTCTCTTTTTTTGAAAGTTCTTCCTTCCAAATTTTAACAATTCCGTATTGCCCGTCAAACCCTGGAAGTATGTCAATATCTCCGCTTCTTACTTTTTTTATACCCTCTGCCACCTTAATTCCGGCTTCTTTTTCAATTCTGCCAAGGTTTTCGTGAAGTAAAACATTTAATTCGTTTCCGAGTGTTAAAACTAGCTTGTCATACAAATCTTTAACTTTTAAAGACGCAACGCCGCTACCTAAGGCTTCTGCAATTATTTCATTTAATGGAACAAGCTTTACAAAGGGAGGGTGTATTTTTTTAGGATCTAAATTCCATTTAATATCATTACTATTATATTTAGTAAGCTCTTTGGGGAAATCTTTTTTTGCCAGATCCTCAACTCGGTGCATTACTCCAACAGTTAAAGGTCTTTTGCATTTTGGACAAATTGTTCCATTTTTGCGGGTTTGATCAGGTGTTTGCACATAAGAGCAGTTTCTGTGTCCCGTAAAATGGTACTTTCCTTCCTCCGGATAAAACTCTATGGTATATGCAATTTTGAGCTTGGCTTTTTTATCCTGCATAATAGCCAAACGGATTTCATTATAGTTAATAGATTTGAGATTTGATTTATCATCTTTTATTTTGAACACGGTTGCTTCTCTTCCCATCTTGGCAGGAGAATGTGCGTCGGAAAAGGAAAGAATTGAGCGCGTATTAAGCTCTTTTATCTGCCAGTTCATGTAAGGATCGCTTGATAATCCTGTTTCTACGCCGTAAATTTTGTCTGCAAACTTGCCAAAACACTCATCTATGGAATCGAAGCCTGAATTTGAACCATACAAAGAAAACCAAGGAGTCCATGCATGACACGGAATGACCATTGCCTCTTTATCTATAGAAAAAACCAAATCTGCCAGAGACTCGGACGACAAACCGATTATTGGTCGTCCGTCGGAAGATAAATTTGCAGCCCTTTTAATTAACTCTGCATTTATTTTTTCGCATACGTTTATGCTAGGAGAAAAAACAAGATTATGAATTCTTCTAACCTTGCCTCCTTGAGTATAAATGCTTGATATTTCAACCGATAAAAGAAATAGCGGAGATTTCAAATTTGATTTACCATTTTTTATTTTGAAGAGGCCTTGTGTCTCTTCTACTAGTTCCTGTTTTATTTCCCGAAGCCATAAGGGATGTGTCCAGTCGCCGGTTGAAAGAATGTTTAACCCTTTCTTTTCTGCCCAGAATGCCATTGTTTCTAAATTCATGTCTCTTGAAACAGCTCTACTATATTTTGAATGAAGATGTAAATCTGCTACGAATTCCATAAAGATCTGCCTGCCCTACAAACAATCGCCCCGTGAGCCGTGTTCGAATAGAACTGAAAAGGCGAACGGTAAGATGTGGAGGGCGACAAATTCCATACCGCCATTTTAACACAAAAGGTTTGTTATAATTGGCTCATGCAGAATAAAAAGCAGAATGAGATCTCCCACATTTATTTGCAGGGCTCTGATCTTGCAGAAAGAGAGCAAGATGTCTTAAGAGATGCATCTGAAAAGTTAGGCTTCGAGGTAGACAAAATTTCTGGAAGAAGTAGTTGGTGGGGATCAAAAGAAATTGGAGCCTTTTTTGCAAAAGGAAGTTTCAAAGGACAAGAAGCAGTTTTAAAAATTCAAGGAGTAAAACCAACTGTTTCGGAGGCGTATAACATTCGACAATTTGAAAGAACGAACAAAAGTACAATAGTTAGACCGCCAAAAATTTATGCACATCTCCCTTGGAATGAAGAAAAAAGATACGAAGCCTTGGTACTTGAGCCGGCCGGCAAAAAAATTGTTTCAACCCCAACTAATCAGGAAGAAATTAAAAAATTCTTTGAGGCTTACGTAGAATATCGCAGTAACTGTCTGAATACACCCTGGTTGAATAAGCCTGAGCAAACTGCATCTGAAAGAATAAAAGAAAACTTTGATAACTGGATTAAATCAAGCTTCAAATTATTTAGCAAACATCCATTTAGAGAAAAGGGAGATCAAAATCTTATAGAGAAAGGTGTAAGTATCCTAATCAAGGAATATCAGGAAACAGAGCTTGAGTTCATGCACGGTCATTTTTCAGAAGCAGATTTGTACGAGAAGGATGGGCAAATTGTTCTTTTATCGAATCTCTATTGGGGATACCGACCAACGCTTTATGATGCTATATTTGGGATGCATTGGTTCATTCTACATTTGGTAAATGTTGAGCACATAACACCTGAAAAAATAGAAGAGCAAAGAAAACTTTGGATAAATGAAATTGAAAATTTAGAAGCCGTAAAAGAGAATGAAAATTTCTATAGGCTTGCTTTACTTGAAAGAGCTGCAGCCGGTCTGAACTTAGATGCATTAAGTGTTGGAATAAGCGGAGAAATCGCACAATATTTAGTAGAATCAACTCGCGATCAAGTCAAAATGCTTATTAGTGAACTTTCCTCTTGACAGCATCTGTTTTCCGTGAAAACATAACTATAGGCAGTATTTATTACGTATTGATGTTTGGCCGGCGTATTGAAGAACAACCTAAAATTAGAATTTATACTGAAGAAGACGTAACCAAGGCAATGCTCAATTTTACTGGCCATGATATTAAACCCCCCGATGATTTAGTTGTAAGTTATGTTCCGTATTCGAGTCTAAAGTTAAAAACTTGGAAAGAAATTGAAGCTATGAATGCAGAAAATGCTTTAAGGTTACAAAATCAACCAGCTACAGTTTTCGAAGCGCGAAGACCAATGTTTGAATCTATACGCAGTGGAGTTAGAAAAACAGCCGTAGTGTTTATTGCGGGTAATCATCATTAAACACCTTCCTTTGTTGTGGAAACTTTTCTATAAGACTATTTCTTATTATACTGTTGTTCGTAGAGTCTTTTAATCTCGCTTACCTGAGTCGCATCTTCAGGTTTTTTGTCAGCAGTTCTGAATGAAACCAACCGAGGAAATCTTAATGCAAAACCTGGTTCTTTTTCTGTTTTGCCTGCAGTATGCAAGGGAGAACGTGTAATTTCATCTGCCAATACTTCAATAACAATTTTTGGTTCTATCCAAACAGATGGAATTATAGAACTATTGACTCGAGCCGGCTTATGATCAAGGCTAATTTTGTCTGCCCGTCTATGAATTTCTCTCCATTCATCATCCGTTAGCCCAGTGCCAATTCTTGAGATTGAAACAAATTCGTCTCTTTCGCTGTCATATACTCCAACCAAAAGCGCACCTGCGCCAAACTCTGTCCTCTTTCCGCGTCCTGATATATATCCAAGTATTACACAATCAATAGTATCTGAAAGTTCTCCATCGGAATGGCGCTTTAGTTTTACCCAGTTAAAATTGCGCCCCCCTGCTTCATATGGACTTTGTAATTTTTTAACAACCAAACCCTCCAATCCTTTTGAAATTGCGTCTTCAAGAAGAAGCGAAAGAGCTTTTGGTTCTCCAACTGTCTGATTTTTCGTACGAATCAAAACACCGTCTTCTTTTATTGTGTCTTTAAGTATTTTCATTCTTCCTACTAAAGTTTTATCCAATAATTGCTGTCCGTCTTTATATAAAATATCAAAGACAAAGGCTTTTAAAGGAAGTCTTGCCGCTGCCGCCTCAATTCCATGCTTTCTTCGCCTTTTAGTAGTCTCCTGAAAGGGTAAGAATTCCTCTGAATCCGGATTATAAGCAAGAGCTTCGGTGTCTAATATTACAGTTTTTGCGCTTATTTGATCTAGCGTAGCTTTAATAAGCTCCGGAAACATATGTGTCATCTCCTCTAGGTTTCTTGAAAACATCCGCACATTTTGTCCGTCTTTGTGGATCTGAACCCTGAATCCATCGTATTTATACTGAACATCGACCTCTCCCATTTTTTCGATTACTTTTTCGGGGTTGGGAAGTCTTTCGCAAAGCTCGGATCTAATTGGAGAACCAACGCGGACTTCAAGCCGTTCGACTCCGCTCAGGCCCTTTTGCCAAAGGGTTTTTGCAATTAAACCCAAATCTGAGGTTCTATTGTAAGCCCCTTCAAGTTTTTTTCGGTTTAGTTTGTCTCCTAATTTTGCTGTTGCTAGAGCATCCAAAATTGTAGGATCGCCAATTCCCAAACGCGTATTTCCAAGCGGTATACGCACTAAATGCTTTGCAGAAATAGCATCTAATTTTTTAAGAAGGCCAGAAAGCAGCGCTTGTCTTTTTTCTACTGTTCCCTCACCGCTTGTTTCTGCAATTTGAGTCAAAACTTCAAAAACCTCGCTTACGGATAACTTTGAACTTTGAACTTTGAACTTTGAACTAAACTGCTCTGCAGTTTTTCCCATGTCTCCTAATTTGTTGAAAAGATTTATTACTTTTTCTTTATCCGATCCATATGCGTTTGCTAAAGCCGAAGCAACACTTTTTTCCGCCATTCCCATTTCAACAGGTGCATAAAATGGTGCTATTCTTCCTTGAATTAAATAAACAATTTTTTCGATTTCTTCCTCCGGAGTTTTATTAAAAAGCTCAGATAAAATTTCAATCAAAGAAAGTCTAGAAGATGTTTCCTCAAGCTTTTCTAGATATTTTGCAAGTTCTGTAAATTTCATGTTATGACATTATATACTTTGCGCCTTTTGTAACCCCATGTTTTTTAATTATTCCAGCTTTAAGCAGAGCCTTAAGTTCGTTTAGTATTGTATCCTCGGAAATCATAGGAAATAAACCTTCAAAAGCCTGATTTTGCAGATATCCTACTTTTTGAATATATTCTATAATTTTTAGCTGCCTCGGAGACAAAAGAATGGGTGCGCCACCTAATTTTTCTTTTAGCCTTGCATCAATAGAGATGTTTTCTACTTTTTGTCGTATCTTGGATAGCTCGAAAGACAAACCCAAAGTAAAATATTCAAGCCATTTAGTTAAATCTCCATCGTACTTTTCCACACTTTGCAAAGCCTCGTAATACTTAAGAGCGTCTTGATCAAAATATTCCTCTAAAGAAAAAAATCGCCTTATATCATATCCTTCTAAAAATAAAATAAGAGTTGCAAAAGCACGGGCCACTCTTCCGTTTCCGTCTAAGAAAGGATGTATTCTAACAAATTCATAATGAACAATTCCGCTTTCCAAAACGGGGTGAATATCTTGATTTTTAGAGCTTTCTATAAACTCCAAAAGTTCTTTAATTTGAAAAGGAACGGCAACTGCCATGGGTGGTCTAAAAGAAATCTCACCCGTTAAACTATTTTTTACAACTACTTGAGTTTTTCTGTAAACACCATTCTGCGCTTCGGGTAAAATTTTATAAACTGTCATCCTGTGGAGCTCTTTAATTAAATCCTGAGTAATTTTGAACTCTGAACTCTGAACTCTGAATTGCTCTATGTATTCCAAAACTTTTCTATAATTAATAACCTCCTGTACGTCTCTTTCTCTTGCTGCTATATTGTGCCCCATTAAAACTTTTTCAGCCTCTGTTAGGTTTAGCTCGTTACCTTCGATGTGTGTTCCGTAATGGACAGAACGAACAAGAGCGTCTTCTCTAAATTCTTTTTCAAAGTAGGGTAAAAGTGGTGCATGATCAATTATTTCTTTAGATGCCTCAATGGAGCCGATGTTTTTAAGGATTTGATTGCTAATGTAGAATTTAGGCTTATACATGCGTAACAATTAACGCATAATTCCCGAAGAAAGTCAACAATATCAACTAAAAGAAGACTTTAGCTAAACCTAACCCCGTCTTTTGGGTAGTTTCCCATTATATAGTCTCTCGCCTCTTAATATGTCTCTTGGAGCATAAGACGACCTACTTACTCCTACTTCCGGCAAACGCGCGGCTGACGTATCAACTTTATGATTATCAATAAAATCTCTGGCGGCAGGACTGAATAATTCCGGTCTTTCTATAATAACTCACCCCATTTCCCTGCTTATTGATATATTAATACCTATTTTTATCAAATGTCAAATCAAAGAGTCTTTAAAAACCAGGAAATAATTTTGTTTTGAGAATCTTTTTTTTGTTTTGGCTGAACACTTAATCTATGTTTTGCTCCTTTTATAACATATTTTTCTTTCTTAGCTACATTTTTTGCCATATCAAAATATAAATCATCCATACCTTCAGGTAACACATCATCGAATTCACAAACCTGAACCATTAATTTTCCACGATATTTTTTAATTTCTTTATAAGATTCACTTTCTTCAAATCCTAAATGATCTACCGCGTCTCTCTGTTTATTTAGCGAAGAGGACGAAAACGAAGCAGGAGCCTCAAGGACTATTGATTTGACATTAAATTTATTAGCTAGCATTGATGCAATATAACCACCAAAGCTTCCTCCGACAAAACCTAATCTATTTTTATCTAATTCAAGCACTGTAAGAAAAAACCCTACTGCTTCTATGCTATCTTCTATGCCCATTTCTACTGTTTGATCTTCAAATTTACCCTCGCTCGGACCTGCTCCTCTATAGTTAAAATGCAACGCTAATATCCCTTCTTCTGCCAGCATTTTTGCAGTTTCTAAATGTACAACACCTATTCCACCACTCCCATGAAAAAAAATTACTCCTGGAAATGGACCTTTTCCCTCTGGGACAAATAAAGATCCACGGAGTGTTTCTTGCCCTACTTTAAATTCAACCTGCCTGCCGGCAGGCAGGCTTTCTTTTTTTACTTTTATTTTCATAATTTTATCACTTTCATCTTTTTTAGATATTTTGCAGATACGAATTCCTTGTGGGTTGTGGAAATTATTGTTTGTTGTTTGCCAATCTGTTCTAAAATAAGTTTTATGTGACTGCTGTCGAGTTCGGAAAATATATCATCGAGTATTAAAAGTGGCTTTTTGCCTAAGACTTTTTCTACGTACTCAAGTTCCAGGCTTTTTAGCTGTAGAATTGCAAGCCTTTGCTGACCGCGGGAGCCGAAATATCTAACGTCATGCAAATCATGATTCTTCATAAGCAAAGAAAAATCATCTCGGTGAGGCCCAACCAAAGTTACACCCGCTGCAAGCTCTTCCCTTTCGTATTGCAAAAGCCGCAACTGTGATATTTCGCTTTTATCATAGCTAATTTCAAATTCAAAAATATCTTTGAGAGAGCTATTCACAAACTCTATGAACTCTTCACGTTTCTTAGTAATTATTTGCCCGTTTTCAATAACCTGATTATCCCAGTATTCAAAATGCTTAGGATTTTTCGTGCCAGAATCGTGGGCATTCTCTAAAAGTGCATTTCGCTGTCTTAAAGCTTTAACAAAAGAAATATTTGCAATTCTGTAGTCTCTGTCTACTTGTTCTAAAACGTTGTTTAAAAATTCCCTTCTAAGTGTTGGCGAATCCACAATAATATCTAAGTCTTGAGGTGAAAACAAAACTGCGGGTAAATTTCCTTCAAAATCTACCCTTCGCTTGGCAACCCCATTTATTAAAAATTTCTTGTACTGTGATTTGTTTCCGCCTAAGTTCCCGTTCGTCAGTACTACTTCAAGCTCCAAATCATCTACTTGGGCCTTAACTCTTCCAATTTCTTTTCCAAAATGAATCATTTGAGGATCAATACCCGCCCTGTTGCTTTTTCCTGTTGAAATTAAAAAGATTGCCTCGAGCAAATTGCTTTTCCCGGCGGTATTTGGCCCAACGATAAGAGTCGAATTTTCAGAAAATTCAAAGTCATCCTTTTTATAACTTCGAAAATTTTGGAGAAAAATGCTTTTTAGCATGCAGCTATTTTAGCACAAGATGATTATTTAAAGGCTATTATTGTTCTAAATTGTATATCAGACAAATTTTGCTCTCTACTATCTAGCCCTTGAGATTGTGCATCCTCAGCTCCTCTTATAATAACTTTTGCTTCTCTCCCAAACGATTTGTGGTGTGAGGTTGAAGTCCACTCAGGCCATATATTACGTTGTTCCAAGCGATTTAAATACAAATTAGTCTCCAATGCATTTGGGAGTCTTAATTCTGCTTGTCCTTCTTCAAGTCCTAATACTCCTTGAAGTATAAAATAAGTTCGGTCAGCTAGAATTTGTTGGACTTCATGATAAGTTGAGGCTCTTGAATTTATACCTAAATATGTATTAAGTGGTGGTGGAGTTTGATTCCCGTAATAAGCGCCGTTAGGATTATCAGAATTTAATTCTATGGCCACCCATTGTCCCGGCATTCGTGGAAGATCTATACTTTTATTTTTTACATTTTCCCAAAATTTATTGTTTATATTCCTATAATTTGCCCTAACGCCAATTTGCTGCTCTGTTAAATCTTCGTAAGGTTTCCAATTTGGATAATTACTATTTAAATATTGGGGAATCGTTTGACCTTGAGCAAAAAGATCTATTACGCTTAAGTTTCCTTCTAGATCCGGCATATAAATTAGCTGCATGTTTAAATTATCTAACTTATCTATTAAACTTTTTGTAATTATTTGGTTTCCTTTTTCATCAACCGGTAAGGGTTTTATATAAAGACCTGTCCCCAAAATCTGTTTCCAAACCTTTTCTTCACGTTTAATTAAAGTTTTCCATAAATCGTCCTCTTTTTTTTCTGGAACTTGCCTTGTACGCTTTTTCTCTGTTTTTGGAACTTTTAGCAGCACTTTTGCAGCTTCTTCTTGCGGAGAAGTTCTAACATTGTACGGATCTAGATCCGCTACCTCGTCTGCTCTTGTAATACCTTCTTCTGATCTTAATTCTTCCATAGGCACAATTATACCAAATTTAGCCTGATTGAGGCTTTCTAATGTCTGAAAACCTTCTATCCCGTTTTCTGTTTATTCTCATTTCTTTTATTTTTTCGTTTCCTAATATAATTGGGACTGCAAGCGCTGCAGGACCAGTCATAAGAGGAGAAAGCGGGGGAAGCGGTTTGGGTGGTTTTTCCTCTTTATCGAAGACAATCATTAATCGAAAACCCAAATCGTTTGTATCTTCGCTTACGTTTACAACTAATGCTTCATTTTCATCTGCTACCAAAACAAAGGGTGGTTTTTTATCTCCTATTCTTTGCTTATCCTTCCCAAAGTACGAACTGTCGGTCCATTCTAACTTGATGCCCTGATCCCAATTTTCTCTTTGGTTTAAAACATTCCATTCGATAAAATCGGGGAGTCTAATATGGGCATCCTTGGCAATTCCAAGTTCGGCCAACTTTCCTTTTCCCTTAGATTCTAATTCTTGATATATAAAATCCCATGAAACATCTCTCCTGGGTTTATATGGCGCAAAAAAATCTGCAAATGGCCTTACATCGTAAGGTTGGTCACCTTGTGGTACTTTTACATTTTCAACTGCTACCCACATACCGGGCAAAAATGGAAAATCGATATTTCTTGCTTTTACTTGCTCCCAATACCATTCTTCAGGTATATTTTTCCAATTGGGATAAACCTCCAAACGGTCATTCATAAAACCCTCAGCGCCTAATCGCTTTAGCCAGTTTAATCCAGCGAGATTTAAATTCGGAATATATCTTAAATCGAATCCTGCCTTTTCCAATGTTTTAAATGTTTCTTCATCTATCTGATGCGGCAAATCTTTAATGTCAAAAGCAGCTCCGCCTAAGACTTTTTTCCATTCGTTTTTTTCTCTTTTTATAATTTCTTGAGGGTTAAATTCGGGCTCTGGTTGCGGCTCTGGTTGCGGCTCTGGTCCAAGTAATTCTTTAGCTGCTTTTTCGTTTCCTTTTTCCCTAACTTTATATGGATCAAGTTCTGCGACTACGTCTGCTCTTGTGATACCTTGCTCTAGTTCACTTGATTTTAGTTCGCTCATGAACTTCCACCGTTCCAGGAATTAAGAGTAGTTTGATTAAGATCTGAAACATTAAACTCTTCAGCTTTTCGCCCCTTTAAAAACCCTTTGAGGGCAAAAATTTCAACCAAGTAATATCTATCTTCTTCTGGATATGCCCTATTGTTTATAAACTCCATTGCTTTATCTCCAACATATTCTCTAAAACCCACGCCTTTTGCTTTTGCCGCCTGCCATCCAGCAAGCATTTCAAGCATTCTCCCAGGATCAAGTATTGCTTTTTTTAAGGAAGCCGTCTCGCCTCTAGTTGCTCCTGCACGAGCTTTAAGAATTTGCTCAGAAGTCCCTGCTCCGCTTACCACAACTTTTTTCCCTTGATATGCTCTTTGTATCCAATCTGCAGCATCGCACAAATTCTTAAGAACCGTTCCTGATTCTTCTCTTGTTAAAGGAATATTACCTCTCCTATCCATAAGTTGCGCCAGAGAAAGGTCATATACTTCGTGGGGAGGAATGTAGTCAACATCGATAGGGGCATCAAAAACACGCACTATCGCAGGATCCAAGTCTGTAGCAGTTGTATATTTACTGCTTTTAATGTTTGCGGTTGCCGAAACTGCATAATCCGGTCCTGCATTTATTTCTCCGCCCGAATCAGTTTGTATTTTAATTCCCTTTTCTCCCGGCCTAACATTAAGAAGCGTTTTAATTCCCATTACAGCCTGGTTTGGAGCTCTGTCTATTTCGTCAAAAAGGAAAGGAAGGCCCTTTCCATCTCTACCATTCATTGCCCTAATCATAGGAGCTGGCCTAAATTCGTCTCCTACCTGTACTTTAAATCCGGTTTTACCTAAAAGCTCGTAGATACTTAAGTCCTGATGTCCCGTAACATATTCTGGAGTAACGCCAAATAACGCACGAGAAGCATGTTTTAATAGCTCGGTTTTGCCGGTTCCTGTCTCTCCCGTTGCCAAAACTCTTCTTCCTTCTGCCCAAGCTTGCTGAATTTGTCTTAAATATCTTTTTCTTGAAGGTGTTTCTGCAAAATGATCACGATGCAGCTGTCTTTTATATTCCATTAACTCCATCGTTCTGGCTTTTCTGAAAACTTCTGCGTCTGAAAGTAAAACTTTTTTTCTTTCATCCACGTCTTTAACTAATTCTTCATTTTCTTGGATAAATTTATTTTCCGCAGATGTTAAACCTCTTCCTGAAATTTGAGCTTCCCTTGCAAGTTTAGTTCGAATAAGATCTATTTGATCTACAAATTTGTCTAGTTTTCTTACTTCCCTTGCATCTTTCCTTACCCTTGTTTCGTGTCCAAGTTCCAATAGTACCGCGTCATAAAGCCCGGGAGTTTTAAAAAGCTCTCCAATTCTGTTATCAATTTCGACAAGTCTTTTTTGTCTTTCTGCATTCACTTGGGCAAAAGAGGTATTTTCTCCGTCTGAAACAAGAAGGGAATCAATTCTTCCCTGTTTTATCAATTCTTTTTTACTATCTAGTGAAGCCTCCTGTTGTCCTTCTTTACTCCCTTCCGCCAACTCTTTTTTTACCTTTGCAGCTAAATCTTCTCTTCTTACTTTTCTCTCATTTAGTGAAGAACTATTAGGCGTAAGCGGAGTGCCCATTTCCCGCACCAACTTCCTTACAACGTCTGCTTTTAGCTCCTCTTTTTCTGCAAACAAATCGTAAGCTTCCTGTTTTAGATCTGTTATGTCTGTGGGCGCAACTTTTTCTTTTACCTTGGAAATAATATTTTTTTCCGGAGCAGATTCTCCAACGCCTTTAATTCTAAGCCACCTTTTAGCAGCTTCGGCTGAGTGATCTCCCTGGCTTACTTGTTCTTCTTGTTGATCTGGCATTATTCCTCCTTTACTCTTAGCATATCATATAGATTTCCAACAGATAAATCGGACAAAAACTCCTCTAATAAATTCTCTACCGTCTGTGGCAGGTCTGATACTTTATAAGCTACTTTTCCGTCCGGGGCATAGGTTCGAACTACTGCGGCTCCTTCTTGAGAAACTCCGACTCCCACAACTTTTACTCCTTTTCCCCTCAAGCTTTGTAGTCTTTCTGCAACTATGCTTGCATCGTTGCTTTCCCCGTCCGACATTATTATTACAATTTCTCTTTTTCTTCCCGACTTTAACTCCTCTGCATATTTTTTGTCTTGCATCATTCTTTTATCCATTTCTGTTTCTATTTCTTCTAATGCGTCGTAATCGTTTGTACCTCCGCTGATATTAAGCAATCCTCTAAAATACTCTATTCTTTGTACCTCTGTTAATTCTTTGGATAAAGGCTTATAAACTTTCGTTTGTGTATTCGTCGGAGCACCAAAACTTCGAAGTTCTGTTCGTATATCCAAATTTTCAATTAATTCCTGGCTTACGCTGTCTGAAAAATCTGAAAATTCTTTTAAGGCCTCCATCATAAGTATTGCTGTCCTTCTCTGAAATATGTGCTTATCGTAATCTCGCATACTTCCGCTTTGATCGGCAACTAAATGAATGGAAAAACTGGCTGGAATATTATCCGGCATCGTGTATCCTTCGAAATCTTTCATAGTTTTTGGATTTATTGCACCATGTCTAGTTTCTAAATAAGTTTGCGTAACTAGACCCGGGTCTACCATTACGCCTTCCTCTTTCAACGATCCAAGTCTTCTTTTAGGAATAGTTCGCTCCTGAATTATTCTTCTAAAAACTTTTCTTAAAGGTTCTATATAAGGCTCGATTTTTTGGTATTCACTGTAATACTCTGCTGCTTCTTCTTTGGTTATTCCATGTTCCTCTTCATATGCTCTATTTTCTCGTCTGGCTGGATCGGCATTTTTAATCGTTTCCCTTATTATTTGATCTAAATCTTTTTCCTTACCTTGTATTCCTCTGTTATCTTTTTTTTCATCTTCATCCTCAAAAGAGTCTGCCGGCGGCTGTTTTCCGCCTTGATTCTGATCGGAGCCACCTTTTTGCTTTTTGCTTTGATTTGATTGTTTTTCTTTGTCTTTTTTATCTTTCCCCTTGTCTTCTTTAGTATCGGGATGAGCTTCTTCCCGTTTTGCATATTCCTCTTCAAAAGGATCGCTAGATGGCTGACTTTGTCCTTCACCTTGTTGAGGCTCACCTTCTCCTTGACCCTGGTTATTTTTATCTTTATTTTTTTCCTCCTCTTTCTTTTTCTTTTCGTAATCCTCTTTGTCTTTCTGCCAAAGTTTATCAATTATCGGCTCTATATATTTTTCGGACAGTCTTAAGGCTAAATATGGATCCTGATCTGGATCTGTAGCAAGCTCTATAACATCTTTCCCCTTAATATTTCTAAGTTTCTTTATTTCCTCTTCTATTTCGGGGGAAATTTTTACTTCCTCTCCCGGTACCATGGCGCGTCTTATAATTGCGTCCATAAACTGCAAATGCTTATATTGCTTAGTCATGTCTGTAACGGGAAAAAGTTTTTCTTTGTAAAGAGTTTGTGTTTGCGTAGCAAGGGATGGAGCAATTTTTAAAATAGAGCGGTTTCCTTTAATATCCTGTCTTATATTTTCCCATAGATGAATTCTCTTTTTTTTCTCGCTTCTTTGTTTTAATCTTTTATTAGCCTTATCTCCTTCAGGTGTAGACAAAAGCTGTGCAGTTTCTACCAAATGGGCTCTTATTTCGTGAAAAGATGCAAACAATGCTTGAGATCTTGTGTGTCCTTTATCTTCAAAAAACTTAGGGTCGTAAGTTGCTTCTCCTGTTTCTGGATCTATCGCCCACTGATTTCCCCTTCTAAATTTAAAGACCCCACCGCCCGCAATATCGCCTAAAATTCTTTCCTCTCTTGCAAAAAAAGAGGCTTCTGCCTCTCTCTTTTCTAAAACATCTTGTGGTGGTGCTTCTGTTTCCATATCACCAGTCATTTTCATTATTTTTTATAGAATTTATCTTCTTTTCGTTAATGTAGTTGCTTTTAAACTCCTTACTTATATGCTCGTAATTTTTATCAATATGACTCTTCTTAAAAGATTCCATAATTTGTTTTTGGTCTTCTTCTATTTTATTTTTAAAAAAACTTGCATCAAAAGGTTTTGGGATCGGTGCATCCCAAGTACCGGGCGGTAATGTATCTTCAGAACCATCTGCTGGAGCCGCAGCAGGTTCTTCGTCTCCATCCAGTAATTCTTCAGCCTGCTGCTGCACAGGAGGCTTTCTTACACCATAAGGGTCTAAGTCTGCAACTTCGTCTGCCCTCATTACTTCATCGCGTTCATCAGCCATAAATGTATTATACTATCAGATAAACTTATCTACAAACTCGTTTGACTTTAATTCACCCCTTTGATATATTCCCTGTCTATGGGAAATGAGATACAAAATTATAGATTAAGAGCGGATGAGGTTGCTGATTTAGACCCGTATGAAAGAAGAAGCAAGAAAAAGACAGAAATAATAGAAGCTCCGGTAGAAGTAAAAGCTATACCAGAAAGTTCTGAATTTAAAGAAAACTATATAATTCCGCCTGATTCCAAGAGCGCAGAGAATTCCCATTCAAAAATAATAAAAGGCTTAAGGTTTTTAGAATATTCAAGCGCAGCGGCTTTAATTTTAGACTTACAATTGTTTGCTTTGACACGCGGAGAAACACCATTTAGATCCGAACAAGCACTTGGAGGCTTATTATGTTTGGCAATTTTTATATTAACCAAAGCAGGAGCCGATAAATACGAAGACGATCTCAATTGACTTTTAATTTAACTTATAGTAATATACTCGGCATGGAAAGTGAATATCGTTATAGACAAGATACAGAAGCTTTGTTCGATGATGATGAGGTTTATATTGATGACCTTGAAGCATCATTAAAACTTTATCCTGAAACTGAAAGACAATACAAACGTGCCCAAAATATTCGTAGGGCTCTTTTTGGTGTTTCTTTACTTACTTTATTCGGAGGTTTGTATGAAGCCCTTATTGCGCAAGCAAACAAAAATAACGGGCTAGATTATCTCGGGCACGAACAAAACAGTTGGCTTGCGGTAATTACTGCAGGAGTCCTAATTGCATCTGGGTTAATCATAGATAATATAGCTGTAAATCGCATAAGAACTGAGCAATTTGAATTCAAATTAAATGGCTCAAAGGGAAAGTTTACTAAATTAGTTAAATAATCACTTCTGATGTACTGGGCAGAAGTAGGTACCGCGGCCTGCTAAGAAATTCTTTTGAATTACTCCACCATCATTTTTAGAACATTTTTCTCCTTGCCTACCATAAGCTAAACTATGATGTTGATATTCTCCTTCTTGTCCTAATACATTTACAAAGTTTAATTCCGATGCGCCTCCATATTTCATACTTTTTTCCATTACTTTTAGTATTGAATCGTAAAGAAGTTTAATTTCGGAAGGGGAAAGATCTTTTGCCCGTCTTTTTGGGTTAATTCCGGCCAAAAAAAGCGCATCATTTGCATAAATATTTCCTATTCCGCCTATTCTAGTTTGATCCATTAAGAGTGGTTTTATTATAGTTTGTCTACCCGAAATTATCTTTTCAAACAACTCAAGTGTTAAATCTTTGAAAGGCTCTGGTCCCATGTTCTTAAAGAATGGCATTTTAAAAACATCTTCTGTTTTTACCACTCTTATCCATCCAAAACGTCTTTTATCGTTGTAGTAAAGAAAAGCTCCCTTATCTAGTTTGAAAATTACGTGTGTAAATTGATTTGGAATTTTATCCCCTACTTTTTTGGATATTATAAATTTTGAAGTTTTTTCGTCTCTGTAAATTAACTGCCCTGTAAGTTTTATGTGGATTGCCAAGGAATATTTATTTGATAAATCAATAACCAAACCTTTTCCAAATCGGCGAACATCTTTAACTTTTGCTCCTATAATGTCTTTCGATTGTCCTTCAAAAAGCTTTGCAACTTTAACTTCAACATTTTCTATCTTGTGTCCGACAAGATATTTCTGGAGTCCTAATTTTACTGTTTCAACTTCTGGAAGTTCCGGCATATGTTAATAAACTATAGACTTTAAATAGCATCTCAAATCTTTTAGATTTAATCTTTAATTTTTGATTTAACGAAGTTTTCTATTTCTTTCTTAAACCTTTCTTTACTAAATTTTTGTGCATGTTTTATAATTTCGTTTTGATCAAATTCCAATGTTTCAAAAATATGTATTGCCTCTATTAAACCGGCTAGAGAATATTCATAAAAGAATACCCCCGTCTTTCCCTCAACCACAGTTTCCTTGTAGCCTCCACCGTTAAACGCTATTACCGGCGTTCCGGCTAGCATGCTTTCAACCGGTGTTATTCCAAAATCTTCATCTTTTGCCAGAGCCAAAAATCCCTTTGCGCCTTTGTAAAGCTTTGAAAGTTCTTCGTCTGTTACTTGACCCAAGAATTGAACATTTTGTTTAGCTTTTGAGGCTAACTTATCGTATTCAAAATAATAACCCGCAGGTGCTCCTGCAATTTTTAGCTTAAATCCCATTTTACTTGCCGCTTCAACTGCCAAATCAAGTCCTTTTGCGCCAACAATTCTGGAAACTATAAAATAATAATCCTTACGGGATTTACTATTTACCATCGACGATTTACCAACAGGAAGTGACACTGGAGGATAAATTACTGTTGAATCTCTTCTGTAGAATTTTTGAATCCTTGATTGCACCTCTTTGGAATTTGCAATAAAAAAATTTACTTTTTGAGCTCTTTTAAAGTCATAAAGTCTTAAAAAATGTCCAACAATTGCAGCATATGCCCTAACTATTGCGAATTTTTGAAAATTAACAGAGGTGGTATATCCATAAAGCCATCGCGGAGGCGTATGGCAATAACAAATCTCTATAAATTTTGAATTTGAGCGCTTGAATCCTTTTGTAATAAACCAACTGGCAGAACTTATCACAACGTCAAAATCTTTAAAGTTAAAGCTTCCCCAAATAAACGGCGTTAAAAAACGTAAAGGTGAAGCTAATTTTCCCGCAAAAGGAAGTAAATTGAACCAGGAAGAGACTATTTTTTTATTTTTGAAATGGGAATAAGCACTCGAGTTTTTATCAACAAAGGCTGTATAAATTGCAGCATCAGGATAAATTTCGCAAAGCGCTTCTAGTACTCTTTCCGCACCTCCAAATTCCTTAATATAATCATGAACTATCGCAGCTTTCATCCCGTTAGAAATAAACCGCTCCTTGGACGGTTGTTTTTATTCTTGAATAAAAAATTTCTAACGGGATCATAAAAGTTCTAGTTGATTTTCCTCTTTCTTTTTCAATACAGAAGGTTTAAATTCTTCTTTTATCTCTGTTATCTCATCTGCCTTTTCCAAATTAAACCTTTGTATTAAACTATTAAATTTAAGCATCTTAAAGTTTTCTAAAATGCCTTTTTCATTTATATCTGCAGCCTTACATTCCGTATTTTTATATTTAATTGGCGAGTTTACATCTATTGTTGCCAGTTTTTTTGCCAAGGCAGCCTGCTCTGCATCCGTTGCTAGTTTTTCAGATACTTTTGGAGCAATTTCACCCAGGTTATTATAAAGATTTTCAAGATTTTGAAATCTACTAATTAAATCGCTTGCTGTTTTTGGCCCGATTCCCATAACCCCGGGGTAATTATCCGAAGCATCCCCCACCAAAGCTTTGTAATCGGGGATTTGCTCGGGCTGTAATCCGTATTTTTCAACCACTGCTGCCTTGTCGAACAAAATCATTTTAGTAACACCGGTTATTGGAGCTATCATTCTTACATGTCCATTAACCAGCTGCAGTAAGTCTCTATCGCCGGAAAGTATTATGACCTCTTCTTTTGCCTGATTTGAAATAGTTCCTATCAAATCGTCTGCTTCAAAACCATCTACTTCGAATATTTTAAATTTAGACTGCAGAAGAATATCGTGAATCAAGACAAATTGAGAAGAAAGTTCATCTTCCATCTTTGGTCTTTGTGCCTGATAGCCTACGTACATTTGTTTTCTAAAGGTCGGGGCTTCTCTATCAAAACAAACAACAATATATGTAGGTTTTAAATCGTTTATAACTTTTAAAACCATTGCAAAGAAACCGTAAACAGCATTTGTAGGTTTTCCTTTATGGGAATGAAGCGGAGGTAGAGCGTGATAAGCCCTGTGAACTATGGCATTTCCATCTATTAAAAGAAGCTTTTCCATATCCGCAATTATATCAGGTGGGCTACTTTTCAGAAAGCTTGAGGTAAACGTTGGCTTGAGCTAGTGAAGTTAACGGAACGGTTACTAATAACCCGACTATCAAAAGAAAGAAACCAAAAATATTTAAAAGCATGCTTACGATTCCAAATCCCAGAAGCGTAAAAAAGTTGTTTTTAGTTAGTTTCCAGCTCCCTTTTATAGCCTCTATTGGGCCCAATTGTTTTTCAACTATTAAAAACCCAACGAATTGAAGCCTAACGGCAAATACAATACCTGGAATAATAAGGGCCAGGAATCCTAAAAATATTACAACTCCAGAAAGAAAATTTCCAATTATTAATTTTAAAACTGATTTATAGTCTTTTAGTCGAGAAGATATTGTTGTTTTCCTTTTGTTAAAAGCGCTTACTGTAAAAGTGACTATTGCAACCTGTACTAATGCTCCAAAAATCCAAGATTCAATATTTGAAATAATTGAGCCTAGCTGCGAAGATATTGCTAAATTTAAAATCGAAATTACGCCGATTAAAAGAAAAAATCCTATTATATTTTTAGGATTTTTTTTAAGAGTTTTCCAGGAAGTAGTTATTACTTGTTCTATAGAGAAGTCCATAATTTTATTATTTGTCTAAATTTTTATTCTGTCAATGGGCAACTTAAGCCTTAACAGTAGCGTATGCTGCTTTTTTGGGGCCGATTAATTTTTCAAACTCTTCAGATTCAATCGTTTCCTTTTTTAGAAGCTCTTCTGCCAGAACATCCAGCTTGTTTCTTAATTTCTTGAGTACTTGATTTGCTTTTATATATGCTTCGTCTGTAATTTTTTTAACTTGCGAGTCGATTCTTGCAGCCATATCGGGCGAAATATTAGGGCTTTCGTAGGGCATCCTTTTGGCTTCCCCGTCTAAATTTATTGGGCCAAGTTCGCTCATTCCATATTCAACAACCATTGTTCGGGCAACTTGAGTTGCTTTTGCAATATCATCAGATGCTCCTGTTGTTAATTCTTTAAATACCAAGTTTTCAGCCGCTCTTCCTCCAAGCATTACCGCAATTTCTTCCATTAAATGAGTTTTTGTTTCATGAACTCTATCTATTGGCTCCATCATTGTGTGACCCAAACTCATTCCTCTTGATACTATAGAAATTCTATGAATCGGGTCCATGTTTGGCATAAACCATGAAACTAAAGCATGCCCGGCTTCGTGATATGCTGTCATTTTTCTATCCATGTCTGATTGAAGTCTTTTCTTTTCAGGTCCTAATTTTACTTTGGTTGCTGCTTCTTCCAAATCCTGCATATCAATCTGTTTTTTAGCAAGTCTTGCTGCTAAAATTGCAGACTCGTTTAACATATTTTCCAAATCAGCTCCTGAGAATCCAACTGTTCTTCTTGCAATTCGACTCCAGTTAACATTTTTCTCGAAAGGTTTTCCCCGTGCATGGATTTTAAGAATTTCCTGCCTACCATTAACGTCCGGCAGTTCAAGCATTACGGTTCTATCAAATCTTCCGGGACGGACTAGTGCCGGGTCTAAAACATCGGGTCTGTTTGTTGCTGCCATAACAACTAGCTGCTCATTTGGCGTAAAACCGTCCATTTCAACTAGAATTTGGTTAAGCGTCTGCTCTCGCTCGTCATGTCCGCCCATAAAACCTGCGCCGCGTTGTCTTCCAATAGCATCAATTTCATCTATAAAAATAATTGCGGGCTGTGCTTTTTTTGCGTTATTAAACAAATCCCGAACGCGAGAAGCTCCAACTCCAACTAGCATTTCCATAAATTCACTTCCCGCCATAGAGAAAAAAGCAACTTCCGCCTCTCCCGCTGTTGCTCTTGCAAGGAGTGTCTTACCTGTTCCCGCAGGGCCAATCATCAACACGCCTTTTGGAGTTCTTGCTCCCATTGCCTTGTATTTGCCCGGATTTTTAAGAAAATCTACAACTTCTGTTAATTCCTGCTTTGCTTCATCTACTCCAGCCACATCTTTAAAACTGACTTTTGGAGTATCTTTGCTGTAAAGCTTTGCAGATGATTTTCCGAAAGAGAAAATGCTCTCCTGAGCTCCTCTTGCCTGCCTGAATATAAACCAGAAAAAAGCGACCATTAAAATAATTGGAAGAATTCCTGTTAAAATGCTTATCCAATTATTAAGTGTCGTTTCATCTTTTACAGCCACTTTTGTTTTTCCTAAATCAACTCCTGCGTCTTTAAAAAGCTGATAAACGCTGGCGTTTGTTTCTTTAAAACTCTCTACTGTTTGATTTTTTTCTTTAGCAACTATTTTATTGGGATAAACCTCAATTGAGCTTACTTTTCCTCCCTTTACGTCAGAAATTATTGTTGAAAGGGGAACTGTTTTAGATTGCTCAGTTGTTCCACTTCCTGTTGGCTGGGTTATTCCAAAAAATAAAAATGCAGTAAAAGCAATTAGAAAAACATAAATGATTATATTTTTCCATGACCATTTCATTTTAAAGTTTTTAAATTTTTTCGGTCTTTTTAGCCTTGCCATAAGTAGGCCAAATTATAACACAGCTTGAACTTGAATAAAAGACTTATACGAGGCTTAGGCTTTCTTTTACTTGGTTGAGTGTTTCCCCAGCAATTCTTCTTGTCTTCTCTGCACCCTCTTTTAAAATTGCATCTAAATCTTGCGCTTTAAATTCTAATCTTTTCTTTCTTATTGGCTCAAGTAATGAATTAAGAACTTCTACCAAAAACTTTTTAACTTCAACATCTCCGACTTCACCTTTTTGGTATCTAGTTTTAAAGTCTTCCACTTTTTTTAAATCGGCCTCGCTTGCAAAAGTATCAAGATAAACAAAAACGGGATTTCCATCTACAGTCCCAGGGTCGTTGGCATGAATTCTTTTTGGGTCGGTATACATTCCCATTACTTTTTTTTCTACTTCTTCTTTTGAATCAGATAAATAAATAGTGTTATTTAGGCTTTTTCCCATTTTTGGATTTCCGTCTGTTCCCACAAGCTTTCCTACTCTTCCAATCAAGGCTTTGGGTTCTGGGAATAATTCGCTTTTTGCAAATTTATTTATAACTCTTGCGATTTCTCTTGTCTGCTCTAAATGCGCTTCTTGATCTTTTCCAACAGGCACAAGCTCTGCTTTTACGCACAAAATGTCAGCTGCCTGATAAATTGGATAGTTAATAAAACCTAAGGAGAATAAATCACCTAAGCCTTTAGAAGCAATTTCATCTTTAATTGTGGGGTTTCTTAGGGCTCTATTATGCGAAACATACATACTAAAAATAGATGCTAGTTCGTAAATTTCAGCAACGTCTGATTCTTTAAAGAAAGTAACTTTTTTAGGATCAAGTCCAATAGATAAATTGTCTAAAAGAACTTCTTTTGTATATTCTTTAATTTTTTCAGGAACCTCGGAAAGTGTGGTTAAGGCATGCGTGTCTGCCAATATAATAAAAACTTCATATTCGTTTTGAAGTTTTACGCGGTTTTCCAATGTTCCTACAAAATGACCCAAATGAAGCCTTCCTGTAGGAGTATCGCCTGTTAAAATCCTTTTCATGACTTAATTATACATTAAAGCCATAATTTTTTGAGGTTTGGAAAATTATTGTTGAGAATTGATTCGCGGATTTGACGGGTAAGATTTAGTAAAAAATGTACATTGTGTAGGCTCAATAAGTTATAAGAAAGCAGTTCACGAGAGCGGAATAAATGATGGATATATGCTCTACTAAAGTTTTGGCACGAATAACAGTTGCAGTTTGAATCAAGTGGTTTTGAATCTTTCCGGTATTGCGGCTTATCAATGTCTGTTCTAAATCTGTTTTTCATGCTACCTTGTGGTGGTGAAATAAAAAAGAAACCTGTTCGTCCAATTCTTGTTGGAATTACGCAGTCAAAAGTATCAACTCCACGCTCTATAATTTCAAAAATATCATCTATCTCCCCAATTCCTAGAAGATGTCTGGGTTTTTCTTCGCTTGTATTTTTAACTGTCCAGTCAATTACGTCATAGAGATTTTTCTTTGATAGATGTGCCCCACCTAACGCAATTGCGTCGAAATTTTTGTCTACAAATTTTGCGCTTTCAGTCCTCAATTCTTTGAATTGTCCACCATGAGTTACTCCATATAAAAGTTGCGATTTGTTCTTTTGAGACGCTTTTGAGCGCAATTCCCAACGATTTGTGAGCTCCAAGCTCTTCTTTGTTTTCTCGTGATCATATTTTGGAGATTCCAAATCATCAAAGCTAACTATTAAATCCGCTCCTAATTTTTCCTGAATTTCAATTGAGGACTCAGGTGTCAATTTATGAGTTGAGCCGTCTATGTGAGACTGAAATGTCACTCCTTCTTCCGTAATTCGGTTTAACCGTCCTGAGCCTGTCGAAGGATTGTTTTCGTCTGTTATAACATTGTTATAACGTATCTCATTTCTTAGAAACTTTACTCCCCCGCCTTCTTTGCCAACTCCAAGTGAAAACACCTGAAATCCTCCGGAATCTGTCATAGTAGGGCTATTCCAGCTCATCCATTTAGAAAGTCCCCCCATTTTTTTTATCAGGTTTTCTCCCGGCCGAAGATGTAAGTGATAAGTATTTGCCAAAACAATTTGTGCTCCGGCTTCTTTTAAATCCTTTGGCGAGATTGCTTTCACGCTTCCTTGTGTTCCAACAGGCACAAAAGCAGGCGTTTCAATGTCTCCGTGGGGAGTTTTTATAATCCCGGCCCTAGCGGCTTTGCTTTTCTTGATAATTTTGAAAGTGGGTTTCATTTTTTGAGGGCATTTACTTCTTTTCTAAACTGTTCGCCTCTGTCTTTATAGTTCTTAAACATATCATAACTTTTGCACGCCGGGGACAAAAGAACAATGTCGCCGCTTTTTGCAATTTTCGAAGCTGCTAAAACTATTTTTTCCATACTATCTGCCCCTTCAACGAGAATTAGATTTGATTTTTGATATTTGATTTTTGATTTAATTTTCGGCCAATCTCTTCCGATCCCTATAATTGCTTTTATAGTTTCGTTCTTTGAAATTATACCTCCGAGTTCTATGAAGTCGCTCCCCTCGCTTAAACCACCCAAAATAAGAATTTTAGGCTGGTTAAAAGCCGCAATCGCAGCCATTGCGCTCTCGGGATTTGTAGCAATCGAATCGTCATAATATTTAACTCCACCAACTTCTATAACAAGCTCAAGTCTATGCGGAAGTCCTTTAAAATCGTGGATCGCAGCTTTCATTACCTCGATTGAGACACCAGATAAATATGCTGCTACAGAAGCTGCTGCTATGTTTTCAAAATTGTGAGCTCCGGGAATAATAATATCTTTTGTATCGATTACTTTCCTATCGTTTCCAGCAATTCTCAGCCATATTGCTTCATCTTTAACAAAAGCGCCTTCATCTACATCCCTTTCACGCGAGAAAAAATAGATTTTTCCATCTGTGTGAATATCCGATTCACTGCTTGCAGGATAGTCTCTATTTATAATTGCAAAATCAGAAGAATTTTGAAAACGTATCAAATTTCTTTTTGCATCAATATATTCGTCTAAATCTTTATGGAAATTTTTCTGCCACTTAGAAGGTATAAGATGTTCTGATGTAACCATTAACATTACTGCAATATGGGGGCTTTTATGTAAGTCTTGCAACTGAAAACTGGAAAGTTCTAACACCACAATTGATGAACTGTTTAGTTGTTCAATAAAGTCCAATGGGGGCTTTCCGATATTGCCGCCTAAATACACATCTTTTCCACTTTTTTTCAACATTTCCTGTATTAGTGAGGATGTCGTTCCCTTTCCTTTTGTTCCGGTTACTCCAATAATGGGACACGGACATAAATCGAAAAAGAGTTTTGTTTGGGATGTTACTTTTTCCTGAGGAACATTTTTTAGAAGTTCTAATTTAATTCCCGGACTTCTAACAACTAGATCATATTTCTCTAAGTTATCTAAATAATTACTCCCCTGTTTTTGATCAAGTATTGTAACTTCTGCATCTTGTTTTTCAAGAAACTTTGCGCTCGATAATCCCTCTATTCCCTCTCCGATTACGGCGATTTTTTTATTCTTAAAATTCATGTAGGCCAATTATACTAAAAAGCTCACTTCCAAAGAAGCGAGCGATTTGTTGCGGGGCTAGGAGTTGCGCCTAGCCTGTGAGATTATGAGCCTCACGTGCACTGTACACTACCCCGCACGTGCGTAATATTATAACAGAAATTTGCCTCAATTAGAAGATAATGTTAAAATATCTCAGCGCCAGGGTAGCTCAGTCGGTTAGAGCACAGGATTCATATCCCTGAGGTCGTGGGTTCGATCCCCACCCCTGGTACTAAAAAAATAGGTTTATCCACTGTTGCCATGCATATCTTTATCTATTAATTTCCTCAAATAATCTGATTTTGAAAGATTGAAATGTTTGGCCGCACTATCCAAATGCTGCCTTTCTTTGTCGGAAATGAATAAATTGAACCTGTTTCTAAGTCTAAACTGGCGAATATGACGCAGGAATTTCTCAATTTCGTCAGGTAAAGTAAACTCCGTATATTTTGCTCCGAAAAAATTCGGCTGATCAATTAAGTTACCATAGTTTCTATCCTTAGATAAAACAAGTACTGGTTTCTGAGCAGACAACGCAAAAAACGCTTCAAAACCAAGACGAAAACTTGGATAACTCGCTTCTATTACTAGTCCGTCTGCTCTAAGAATCGCTGCTCTAACTGCTTTGTCGTGAATATAACGATATTCCTTTTCCGAAACACTAAGGTTTAAAATCTGTTTTAGTTTAGGAGTTTTATCTAAATGAGTTTTAACAATAGTGGCCTCTACATTTGCACCTTGATCTTGAATTTCTTTTAAAACTTGTAGATAAGTTTCTTTATACTCCCCCATTCCTGTTTTGGAACAAGTGAAAAATATTCTCATACGTATATATGTATATTCTATCAAAAATTGTCCAGCTTTTATAGTATAAATCCAATTTATCGGTTAGGAGTTATGTATAAATGGGTAAAATTGAGGTTAGAGATAGATCAATTCGGGGAAGAATTAAAAGGGATAAGTTTGTGATGCCCCAAGGTTCACTTCGTAAACTTTCTGTTTCTAGAACAAATGTTTTTGAAGGAGATGTTGTTTTAGGCGAAGCAGATATATTCAATCGCTACGACGACGAAAATGTCAACGTGCGTGTCTGGAGAGGAGAACAAAATGTTTTCTCAGATGAACCAGCAAAAGAATATAGAAATAAAGTCGTTATTTCTGACAGTGAATTACAAAAGGGAGTAAGACTTCCCTCTCCTTTTGAGTATTTAGAAGTAAGGAATGCGCGCAAAGGCGCTTTTTCAAGACTCAGAAGAAAATTAAGCAGGAGGAGTCAATAATGGGAATCGAATTCAGAGACACTGGAATAATTGGACGATTTATTCGAAGGCCGAGAGAAATTACTCAGGATAGTACTTTTTATTTAAAAAGGGCAAATAATCGTTACGATCTTGAAGACGATCAGACCATATTAAGCCGTAGGTCCACGTATTCATCTTATTCTCTACAGGAAGATGGATCAGTAATAGAAACCGACTATGCTAATGTTTTTCATCTTGTAGATTTACTGGAGTATAGCCCTCGTCCATGCCAAGTAGTTGTCTTCCAAAGAACTCTTCCTAAAGAAGAGTTAGCAAGTGGTTATAAAATACCTCACTCTCATTGGAGAATTATCAAAACATAATATGTCAGCTGAGCAAGAGAAATCAAAAAAGCAAGAATCTCAACCTTTAAATCCCTGGCCGTTCTCTATCTTAAAGGATCCTATGATTTATCCTATTGAACAACCATATTTTTACCAAGAGTATAGGAATGCGTCTCATACTCAAATTGCATGTTTAGAGGCAAGAGAAGGTTTGGATGTGACAGAAAGTCTAATTACAGCTGAACGCGATGAAGGGTTACCTTTTTGGCGGATATATCAAATTAAAGCGGTTTCTCATTTTAGAAGGGCGGAAAGATACCTTAAGGAAGCAAGGAAGTCTGAAGATGTCCAGTCTATTCAGAGATCGATTGATGGCTGGAATAATCAACTTTCACGTGGTCATGCTGAAATTTGGGCGATAATTCAACCAACTCGAGACCTCCATTTAACACGAGATCAAATTATGGAAATATTAGATATTGTGCCAAGAGCCTAAAATCCGAAAACTCTGATGAAGGAGAATTCACAAATTTAATCTAAAATAAAATGTCACCTGAAAGAAAACAAAAAGGAAATGAAAAGAAAAAAACTGTTGATTATGTTGCGATTTTAGATCAGCCAACTTATTATGCAACTGGTCTTTTAGACAGTGACTCTCTAGAAGCTCGTATCCCCAATTTTGAAAAAGAGGTGGAAGGAGCAAAATCTGATACTGAAAAAACTTGTCTATTTGCTCGAGAAGGAATGGTTGGGAGAATGAGACAACAGTATCTTCAAGCAGCATATAACGAGAAATTAAATTTAAATATGGAACTTGCCTATCAAATATTGATAACAGGCTATGCAAGAGCTTCTAAAAACTTTTTATACCTTTATAACGCTTATTCGTATGCAGATCCAGAGCGACTAAAAGCGCTTGTCAGAAGCCTCGAGCTTTACACTAATGCAATTGAAAATGGCTTAGCGGCAGAAACGAATGGAACACTAACATTAGCAAGAGTAGATAAAATACTTGGTCTACAAAAATAGATTTACCCACTGTTTCCAGTAAGGATCCTGCTTAATGGCTTTAATTTCATTGTCTTTTGGCAGCAAATCTTCCGGAATAAGCACGTTTTGCTCCCCTTCTTTTACCCAAAAGAGCTTATTTCTTGCCTCCTTCTCCACAAAATCTTGTTTCTGCGCAAGTGTGTATTCTGCTTTTAGTTTTGCGTTTTTTGCCTTTTCTTGCTCTAGCTTTCTTTGTGCTTCTTTTACTACGTCCTGCTTGCTCCAAAGATCGAAAATAGAGCCGATAAGGCCGTTAATAACAAGAAGTAAACCCACAACTGCAATAATATAAGCGGCTTTTTTCATATTACTATAGTAACATAATTTTAAAATTCCTAGTTGACTAACTGCATTTTTAATGATATTATAGGCCATAACAATGAAATCGATTACCCTCCGTTCTGCCCTCGAGGAGTTCAAAAATTTTCTTAAAAATAATCAGAAAAGCAACTCTACAATAGTTGCATATGGCAAGGATATTGACCAGCTTTTAACCTTTTTAGAAGGTTTGGAAAGAGGAGAAATAAGCCATGTGTTAAAAGAAGACTTAGATTCTTTTTTGGCAAAACTTTCCAAAGAAGGATATACTCCTAAGTCGGTTTCGCGAAAGATTAACTCAATTAGAACTTTTTATAGATTCCTTAAAGTTTCCGAATACATAGAAGAAGACCCTTCCCTTTTGGTGGTTCATCCTAAATACGAACTAGCACCACCCAGAATTTTAACTCCAACAGAATACAGAGCTTTGCGTGATGCTGCAAGGGGAGACGGCAGAATGTTTGCAATAATTGAGCTTTTACTTCAAACAGGAATTAGAATCGGAGAACTTGCCAATTTAAGGTTATCTGATGTTGGAAAAGATACTTTGCACATTTTGCCTTTTGAAAAACATGAAGAAAGAACAATTGCATTAAATAAAAGGGCACAGGAAGCGTTGCAAAGATATATGACAGTTCGGCCAAAGGTAGAAGACGATCATTTGTTTGTTACAAAAAGCGGAAAACCATTCTTGATTCGAAATATAAGAACTGCAGTAGAAAGGTATTTTAGACTTGCAGAAATTCAAGCTGCCAAAGTAAATGATTTAAGGCACACTTTTGTAGCACACCACTTAAAACACGGTGTATCGTTACAGGTGTTGAGTAAAACACTAGGACACAAAAGACTTTCCACAACGGAGCGATATCTTCAATACGTGCCCGAACGCGGCAAAGACACCTCAGTACTTACGGAACTTTAATATGACAATAGAAGTTAAAGACAGAGGAATAAAAGGTCTTTTTACAAAAACCAAATCTTATCAAGTAGGAGAACCCGTAAATATTCCATACAAGCAGATTCTCGATGATGACAGCCTAATTCACGGCAGAGATTTACTTACTGAATTACCAAATGGAAGAATAAGCATTGAAAGTATGATTGATTTTCATCCTATTGAATTTATGACTGTTCTGCGTGGAGATGAAAGCTTAGAGGTTCCAGCAAGAGAGATTGGAAAGTATGATTTGGGATTTAGAGCAGGAAAAAAAGTAGTTTGGAAACCCTCTAAATAGTGCTCCCGCTTGGATTCGAACCAAGGACATCTACTTTATAAGAGTAGCGCTCTACCACTGAGCTACAGGAGCTTGTAACGTATTTTATCAGAGGCGGGCGCGTTGGGCAATAATTGGCTCGAGTTTATTAACCGGCACTCCGTATTTTACTCTAGATAATTCCCTAATTAACTCGGCAACTCTTTTGTTTTCCACTTGCTTTTCCTTGGTCATATCTCTTGTTAAATCCATAGAAAATGAAGTTACAGGCTCGTTATTTACAATGGTTTTAACATAGGCGTTATAAACATCTACATTAATTAAATCTGCCTCTGTAAAAGTCGGCTGAAACTCGTGTTGTAGGTAGCTCGCATCCGTTACCCCTACTCTAAACGCTGCCAAAGTACCAACGTTTCCGAAAATTGCATTTTTAACCTCTTCATCCATTTGTCCTATAAACTGGTTTGCAACAATTAAATTGAGCCTGTATTTTCGGGCTTCTGACAAAATCTGTGCAAAATCAGGTGTTGCAAAGTTTTGAAACTCATCTACATATAAATAAAAGTCTCGTCTTGATTCTTCTGGTATATCCTGCCTGCTCATTGCTGCAACCAAAATCTTAGGAACCAAAACTAAACCTAAGAAGCTAGCGTTTTCTTCTCCTATTTTTCCTTTGGATAAAGAGACGAGAAGAATTTTACCCTCATCCATTGCCTTTCTAAAATCAAATGCGCTCTTGCTTTGCCCAATTATGTTTCTCATCATCTTATTTGTGACAAACCGGCCAAATTTGGAAACAATATAATCTAAGGTTTCTGATTTATGGAAATCGGAAGTCTGTGCAATTTGGTCTGTCCAATAACGTCTAATAATTGGATCCTGGACTTTAGGAAGCAGCTCCTGAACAAAATTTGAATCAGTAAGAGCACGTACAACTTCTATAAAAGTGCTTCCCGGCTCGCTCATTACGGTTAACATTGCGTTTCTTATAGCATGCTCAAAACGGGGGCCAATAATTCCGGTTTTATTGGGGTCGTAAAGCTTGTACATGAGCCCTACAATTGAGCTTACAATATAGTGTTTTTCCTGCTCGGTTTGGGCCTCTAACATGTTTAGTCCAAGAGGCATTTCCGTGTCTGATGGATCAAATAAAATTACATCTTCTGCCCGCTCCGGCGGAATTAAAGGTAAAAGTTTATCTATTGTGTCGTGGGGATCGATAAAGCAAACCCCTTCCCCATTTCTTATGTCCTGCAAAATCATGTCTTTAAGAAATTCGGATTTTCCCGTTCCAGTTTTTCCAATTACATACATATGTCTTCGTCTGTCATCTTTTTGAATATATACAGGTTTTGCCATACCCCTGTATGTACTCATTCCAAGATAAAGTCCTGTACTTGGAATTTGAACGGGTGCGGGCGCTTTTTTGGCATTAAGCCAGAAAATATGAGGCGTTTGTATGGTTTTATTTGGAAAATGATAAACTCCGGCAAGCTCTTCGCTTGTTAAAACCGAAAAGTTTCCGGTTGCCGGGAAGTAGCGATAAATAAAATCTGTTATAAAATTTCCTTTTAAAAACTGCTTCTGTTTTGTAAATTCATTAAATGACGCAAACTGATCGAATGCATTTTCCAAATTGTTAAGATGGGCCTCTGCTGCTTCCTTAGTAGAGGATGAAACAACCAATCTTACTACTGTATAAAAGCCGGGTTTTCCTATTTTTTGCTCAACAGCTTCAAGTTCTTTAGGGTCTGAAGAATACTTTGCAGTTTCCGGGTTTGATTCTCTTTTTTTAGTATCTGCGATGTGTTTTCTACCCATCTTAGACCATTTTGAATCTGCACCAGAAATTAAAATTTGAATTGCTGCGCCCTCTCCTTCCCCCATTTTGGCAAGGACAGAAGTTATTGAGGATATTGGATCAACTGCAAATTCTTTATAAACTTTTAAGGATTTGTAATTACTGTCTTTAAGTTTCAAGGTTTTGAATGCAACGCTACCATTTTCAGAAAATATATTATATTCATTGCCTAAAATGTAGCCTTCCTTTGAGTATCTCGAATTACCTTCTTCTACGACTCGTATTTCGGCATCCGGGTAAGAAGCGTTAATCTGCTTTTCAACCATGTCTTTATATTTATTAGGTGTGTATATGAAAAACCGAATGTCGCCAGGCATTCCTACTATTTCAAAAGATATATGAGGTCTGTATTTTAAAAACTGCAGGCGACCGCTTGATTTTATCCCTGCAAAAGCGCTAAAAAGCTGTTCTGCGGCGTCAATTTTTATTTCGTTGTCTCTTGGAAGCGCAATTTGCAAAAGAGTCGAGTCTAAGGAATGCTTTTCGCGTTCTCTATTTCTGTACCAAACCATCCAAACATATCCAAGCCCAACCACTACAGCAGCCATTAAGATAAGAATTCCTACTGTAACAAATAGCGATATTAGTAACTGAGTTAGAGCTGTTAAAGAATTTATCATGTAGTTTGCCTTTTTCTTATTCTAAAAAAATCTAAAAATTTGTTTATCTTATCTACTAAAGTTGCCAGACCCAATTTTGAGGGAACAACGTATGCATCATGTTCACCGTGTTCTCCTATATCGTAGGTAACTTTGTTTTCGTACTGTTTCATTACGCCTTGCGCTTCTTCTTCAGTCATCGGAAGCTGAACCGTACCAATTGAATCGGTATTGACAGGAGTATCAACGGGGGCGTGAGCTATTCCGATTCTCTCATGAGTTTTATCAAGTTCAATTTTATCCGTGCGTGCTTCAACTCCTATGTCTTTTAGCTCTTGTTCTACTTGTGGCTGGGTTTCAGAAGTTACAGATTCATTAACATATGAAGAAACTGGTCTTTCAACCTCTTTTGCAACACTTCCTGCTTGAGGAACTGGTGCTTGATTGTTTTGATTTGGATTTGGATTATTTTGAACGTCTACCACATTATAATTCTATCACAAAACTTAATTTAATCTTTATAATAACCTGACAATTTACCCTGTTAAATGGCTTTGCCAATTTGTTTAATCAAATTATTTAACAGGGTGAAAATTAAACTCACAAAATCTTAACAAAACTATCCCTTAAGAGATCCGCAGACTGGACAAGTTGTTAATTTACCATTTACTACCATCTGAAATTCTATATCACTTGGTTCCCAACCGCAGTTTCTGCATATAATTTTGTAACAAACCTCGCAATCTTTTTCTCTTTCCATGTTAGTTTAGTTTTGAATAAGGTGCAGATTTTCCACACTCAGGGCAACTTATTCTTCCTCCTCCTATTGCTGCTTCAACCTGCCTTTGGCAAAAAGGGCATTTACAACAAAGTGTGGTTTGTTCGGTTTTTTTCTGACCGAATTGGGCCACGCTATAAGGATTATTTATATTCTCGGCACTTGCCAAATTGAACCCTGCGGAAACACCTGGACAAGGACCCCCTGCTACTCTGGGTGTGAACATTCCCATCGTGGCGGCCTTTCTCTCTACTTGCTCGTCTGGAGCAAAGGCAGCCCAATATTCTAGTTTTTTAATAAATTCGTTATCGTTATTAACGATAGCAGATAGGGTTTCGTCTGTTTGGTTTAAGACAGAGTTAAACTTTAGACGGTGGGTAAAGAAGTCATACGGATTTTTAATCAAAGAGTTTATGTAGCTCACCGTCAAACGTGCATTAATTTTGTTAATGAGCTCAAGTTTTTCTTCATCTAGAGCTACTGCGTCTTTATTTAAGTATTTTTGGACATCATCTGAGGACTCGAAAACATCTACGTTTATGGGCTCTTTTAGAAAATCGGATGCCCTTTCGTAACTTTGGCAGTTAGTAAATGGTTTGAGTTTTTCTTTATACTGCTCTAAAGTTAGGGTAGATAAATACCTGTTTAACTCTACGTATCTTTTCCCATTCTCATCCTCTTTCAGCTCATAAACGTCGAAAAAATTGTTTGTATAGTCGGAGCCTTTTTCTCCCCTTGACGAAACCGAGAGCCTTTTTGCCCCCACTTTAGAATCTTTGACAGTTAGCTCGGCTTGAGTTTTTACTGCCCCCAAAAGCTCTGCATCTTCGCGATCGAAATCCAACGGGTTACCATATTTTCTTCTGTATTCAACTCCTTTTCTTACCATGTCCTCCATTGATTGATTTACCCCGTCAGCCACCATTTTCTCCTCAACGATCTCAAAGCGGGTTGTCGACCTTATAGCACTTACCCTTTCTCCTATGTATGTTTCTAGCTGTCTTCTGGTATAAGTTTTTAACCTTTGTTGCTCGGAGAATGTAAGTTGATGAAAGCTTCTGTAGTCTCTTTCGTCAAAAGAAGGATTGTATACAAGCTTTCTTTCCTCCTCAAAATTCGGTGTGTAAGTTTGTCTTTCTATCATCTGGTTTTTTTATCCACCTTGATTCGCAGCATGAGGCGTGTTCGAATAGAACAGAAAAGCCGAATGCTAAGATCTGGTGGACCAAATTACTTCTTTCTTTTTATCTTTTTTGTTAATAAATCGGGCATACACAAATAAAACGTCAGAAAGTCTATTGAGATAAATCAGTGTTTGAGGATTAACTTTTTCTTTTTCAGAAAGCTCTACAGTTTTTCTTTCAGCTCTTCTTGCAAGGGTACGGGCGTAATGTAGGTGGGATCCCGAGACCGATCCTCCGGGAAGAATAAAGTTTTCTAGTTCTGGCAATTTTTTTGAGAGGTTATCGATTTGATATTCGAACTCTTCTGTTCTTTTAAACAAATATTTTCCCATTTCTTTAAATTTGCCAGTCGATGGGTTAGCAAGAAACGCTCCTATTTCAAAAAGATCATTCTGGATTCTTATTAGTTCTTTTTTAATTTCTTGAGGAAGTTTGTAGGAAAGCACAATGCCTAAATAACTATTGAGCTCGTCTAAGGTGCCGTATGTATTGACCCTAAGACTTGCTTTAGAAACGGTTTTACCTCCGTACAGAGATGTTTTTCCTTTGTCTCCAAATTTTGTATAAATTGACATAATTTCCAAATAAAAAAGTCCTCTACGAGAGGACTGCGGCTGCCCTGCTCGGAGCTTAAATTTTGTATCGTTTTCTGGATATACAGTACCGGCAGTTCCGCCGACTTTCACGGCGATTTCCAATACAAAGTTTTAAATTTTATTTAATTAGGACATTCGGCTGAGCTCAGTCGAAGCCAAAGTTGGACAAGTCATATTTATTAACACTCTGAATAGCCACAGGCATAACATTTTTTACAACCTTCTTCATATGCCAGAGATGCTGCACCGCAATCAGGACAAATATCATAAAGTCCGGTTGAAGCTGCAGACGTTGAAAGCTCATTTGATGGAGTAGGAGCAAGAGTAAGCTGCTCCAGTTTTACTACATCATCTTTTACTTCTACTATAATATCCGCAGCTTTTGGAAGGTGTGAATTTGCTTTCCCGTTTAGAGCCCCATTTCCGTTTGAATGCCCATTAGAAAGCCCATTTGTAATAATTTTTTTATCCTCTACAATTCCGTTAACTCTAAATTCGAAATGCCTGGATAGTATTTTTGCAACCGCATCAGGAAGAGAGCGCACCCTATTTTCTCCGAAACCAACACTTCTTGCTCCCCCAATTCCTATTAATTGCGCAACAACTTGTCTAATTCGCTCGCGTGGCGCCAGCATTCCATTTAGCCTTAAGTTTAACGAGATCATTCTTCCCAATGCGTCTGCCATTGCTGCAACATCACTTCCTGATTTTCCTACCGTTATAAATACTTCGAAAGGCTCTTTACTTGTATCGTGGTTAATTGTTATGTAAGTTTTGCCAACAGGTGTCTCTGTTCCGTATGTTACTCCCTCAACCACCATTGGTCTTGGAATAACCGGAACTTGGGGTATTTGAACTATTTCTTCTTTTTTATCCTCTTTCTTGTCTTCTTTTCGCGATAGAACGCCCTCACGAGAACCATCTCTCATATATGTTATTCCCTTTAATCCTGCATCATATGCCATACTATAGAGCCTTTTTACATCTTCGACGGTATGTGAATTGGGAGCATTAACAGTTTTTGATATTGAAGAATCTATATAATCTTGCGCTACAGCTTGAACTTTAACATGATCCTCGGGAGATAAATCGTTTGCAGACACAAAATAATCGGGTTTTTCCGCTTTTGGATTTTCTTTTTTCCACTCTTCAAATAGAGGATGGTACATCATGTGTTCGCCAAGCCTATCTCGTCTTATAAACTCAAACTCATAAACCGGCTCGACTCCGGAGGAAACTCCAGAAATAAGCGATGTAGTTCCTGTTGGCGCAATAGTTAAGAGCACCGCATTTCTAATTCCCTGTTTTGCAATTTTCTTTTTTATATCTTCGGGTAGTTTTTGTATGTGAAATCCTTTTTGATATTTTTCTTTGTTATACTTTGGGAAACTTCCTTTCTCTAATGCTATGTCCGAGGAAGCAATATAAGCGTTATCTCTTAATGTTTTAAATATTTTCTCTATTACCGGCAGACTTTCTTCAGAACCATATCGTACTTTCATTTTTATCAAAGCGTCTGCAAGTCCAAGAATTCCCAAACCGGTTCTTCTTATGTTTTTTGCAACCTTCTCATTTTCTTTATAAAAGTAATATGTTTCATCTATAACATTGTCCAAAAATCTCATTGCGACTCTTACGTCTTTTCCAAAATTATCATAGTCAAATTCTCCTCTTTTGTTTACGTAAGCAGATAGATTCATCGCACCTAAATTACAAACTGCCCAGGGAGAAAGTGGCTGCTCGCCGCACGGATTAGTTGCTGAAAGTCTCTCAAAATACCAAGTATTACTCCTTTTGTTTGACCTATCCAAGAAGTGAAGCCCCGGCTCTGCGCTTTTCCATGCTGCCGTGCAAATCAAATCCCATAGATACCTTGCTTTTATGGTTTTATAAACCTTTAATTTCCCCCCCAATTTCTTCCATTCTTCGATATCGCCCTTCCATTTTTTATCGTATTTTTTATCATCCAAATCAGGAAAAACTAAATCCCAATTCCCATCTTTTTTAACTGCCTCCATAAATGCGTCAGACACGCAAACAGAAAGATTAGCGCCATTTATTTTATTTAAATCTTCTTTTACTGTTATAAACTCTTCTATGTCCGGATGCCAATCATGAAGCATTAACATCAAGGCGCCTCTTCTGCTTCCACCCTGCTGTACAATGTCTTTTGTTGCCAGGGAGTAAAGCTCTGCCCAGTTCATTGGACCCGAAGAGAATCCATTTACTTTTTTAACTCTTGCTCCTCTTGGCCGAAGCGAAGATAGATTAACTCCAACTCCTCCTGCTCTTGCCATAATTTCAATCATCTGGGTTAGATTTTCCATTATTCCGCCCCTTGAGTCTGGGGGATTGGGAATAACAAAACAGTTAAAATAACTTACTTCAAAGCCGGTGCCTGCGCCTGATAATATTCTTCCGCCCGGTAAAAACTTGAAGTCGTACATTGCGTCATAAAATTTTTTCTCCCATTTTTTTCGGTCTTTTGGTTTTTCAACGCTGGCAATTGCCTTAGCTACTCTTTTCCACATTTCATCGGGAGTTTTTTCCAGAGCGTTACCCGCTTGGTCTTTTAATGAATATCTATCTAAAAATACTTTTTGTCTTACACCGTCTAATTTCATAGTATTAATTAATTAGTCTTTTTACTTCTTTTTCAAAATCTTCAACATCTACAAAATTTTTAAAGACGCTTGAAAATCTTATATATGCTACTTTGTCCAGTTTTTTAAGTTTACCTGCTACCATATTTCCGATTTTCTTGCTTTCTACTTCTACTCCTGTTTCCCCTCTTAAGTCTCTTTCAATATCCGTAACTATTGCTTCTATTACTTCAAGAGGAACTTTTGTCTTCTCGCAAGATCTTATTATTCCTCTTTTTAATTTATCTCTGTCAAACTGCTCTCTTCTTCCGTCTTTCTTAATTACTATTAAATTTATGTTTTCAATTCGCTCGTATGTCGTAAACCTTTTAGTACAATGCCCACACTCTCTCCTTCTTCTTATGGTTTCCTCAGTATCGCTGTCTCTGGTTTCAACTACTTCTGTATCTGTTAATCCGCAATATGGACATTTCATTTTTTAATCACTAGATATAGCGTTAGAAAAAGCATATGGCACTACATTTGCCCTGTCAACTATTAATATCTATATCAAATAATGTCAGTTTAATTTTTAGCCTCAAATTTTTATGTAAGAAAAACATTTTGCTAAAATAGCCGATTTTTTGTGGACAGTTTAAAATTGGGCGGATAAAAAAAATGTTCTAAAGAGGCAGTTTATACCAATTAGTCAGACTTTATAATTTCCAGTCTTTCTTGAAAATCATGAGCTCTTGCTTCCTGAAATCTTAAATTTAAAAGCGAATCGCCTTTTTGTCCTTTTTGCATTTCCCTTATTACTAACTGGTGTTTTATCGATGAGGTAATCATTCTATCTAAAAGTTGGTCTACCTTTTCCCCTTGTTTTTTCGCTTTAAAAATATTTGCAATTGCATCGTCAAAATAATTTCCGCTTTTTGAAAGAGTTGTAATACATAAATCATAATTTCCTTTCTTTAAAAGGGCATATGAGGCTCCAAGTCTTTTATCAGATTGCAGTAAATCAAATTCTGCTTTTTTCATTGGGTCTCTAATTAGAAATTTTAAAATGTTGTCTCTTATTGCTTTAAGATAATAAAGAGGATTGTCGGGCAAAAGTCCTGGATATGGCAGCTCGTATTCCACTTTGGGTATTGCAGAAGATGTTGAAATATTTTGTGCAAATGAGAAAGATGGAGCAAGTATTGTAAGAAGAACAATAAATAGAATTAAAACTGCGGTTCTCATTGAGGGCATTATACACCCGAGGAATATTTTTTGCCAAGCATTAATACTTCCTCAACTAATCTGTTTGCATATCCATATTCGTTGTCATACCAAGCTATAACTTTTACCATATTTCCTATAACTTGCGTTAAAGATAAATCAACTATAGATGAATAGGGACTCCCGATAATATCGCTTGAGACTATTGGATCGTCTGTTACTGTTAGAATTCCTTCAAATGCTGCAAGTTTTGATGCATTTCGAAGCGCGCTGTTTACTTCTTCCTTTGTGGTTTCTTTTTTTAATATGAACGTGAAATCCGAAAGAGAGCCAACTGCAACGGGAACTCTTATTGCTAAACCATTAAATAAACCTTTAAGTTCCGGCAAAGCTTGCGTTGCTGCAATTGTTGCACCCGTTGATGTCGGGACTATATTTTGCGCTGCAGCACGTGAGCGTCTGTAATCTTTATGTCCTCCATCTTGCAACTCTTGATCTGAAGTATATCCATGAATTGTTGTCATCATAGCCTTCTCTACTCCGAAAGTATCTACCATAACCTTAGCAACGGGTGTAATACAGTTTGTCGTGCAAGACGCATTGCTAATTGCATTTTCACCTTTATAATCTTTGTCATTTACCGAAAGAACATATGTTGGGATGTTTCCTTCTTTAATTGGAGCTGATAAAACTACAGATTTAGCCCCTGCTCCTAAGTGTTTTTTTAAACCTTCCTCATCTGTAAAATGTCCTGTTGATTCAATTACTACATCTACATTTAAATCGCGCCAAGGCAAAAGGGTCGGGTCTTTCTGCGAAAAAACAGGTATTTTTTTGCTATCCAAAAGTAAATAGCCAATTAAATCTTGATGGGGAGAATTTTCTCCTGCCTGCGCAGGCGGGTCTTTTTCCTGGTAAGAGACGTCCAGGGCATAAATGGGGCCATATGAAGTATCATACTTTAATAAATACATCCATCCTTTAATATCGGTTGAGTGCCCTGCATTAATTGCAACAACATCTATTTTGTCGGAGTATTTTTCAAGTATTACTCTATGCGCTACTCTTCCTATTCTTCCATAGCCATTAATTGCTAACCGAATCATACAAATAGTATAACGAGATTAAAAATTTGGAACAAGAGGACTAACTATTATCTAATGTTGCCAATCTGTAACAAAGAGCAATCAGCTGTTCATTTTTTCTTACTGCCTGCTTTATGGAAAGAACTCTTAATCCATCAACCTTAATTGGAAACTCTTCAAGTCTAAATACTTCTTGTTCTTGCGGATCAATTGAAGTGTAAAGCCTTGGCCACCTTTCATTTGGATTATCATGCAAAGACCAATGCTCATGAAGAAATAAGTCCATTGCATTTTCCACATTGCCTAAGTCTACCCTTCTAAATTTCTTTGGTAGAATCTTTAATTCTCCATTTCTTTTGGAAGTATCTGCGTAGAATAACAGCTTTGATCTATCAATTGATTTCTCTGTTTGCCTGATTGATGATTTAATCTCCAAATCAACCTGAATATTAAGAAGTTCTAAATTCATTTCGACTATTATACCGCCCAAACAGAAGATGTCAAATGTTATAAACGGCTAAGATATTCTTTATCTTGCACGAAATACTTTATAGATTTTCTTTCTTCATCTTGTTCAAAAGTAAATATTAATTCAGGAAACCTTTTATTTACCAAAAATGCCGTTTTGAATAATCCTTCAATTAAATCTCCGCCATCGCGATTATGTTCTAAAATTAAACGGTAGAAGAAAGATTTTACTATTCTATTTGTTTCCGTTGGCAGAAAATTTGTTCTTTGGATTGATTTAAGAACTACTGTCTCTGAAAATATGCCATTTGCTTTAGTAATTCTTTCTTTTAAATTTTGGCCTGCAATAGATAAATCTCTTTCTCTTTCAATTTTTCTTGGGTCATATTCCTTATTCATGAGGAAATTGTAAACAAAAACTAAATAAAGATCTTTATATGTTTTTTATAGAATGTTTACAATTTATACTGAAATAGCTTCTAGGCCTGGGAGTTTGGAGCCGGATAAAAATTCTAGCATTGCTCCGCCTCCTGTTGAAACAAAGGAGAATTTATCGAGAAGTCCTTCTTTTTTGCAAAACTCAATGGTTTCTCCTCCTCCAACTATTGTATATGCGTTTGAATTGGCTACTGCTTTTGCAATTTCTTTTGTACCCTTATCGAATCCTTTTTCAAATTCTCCCATTGGGCCGTTCCAAACAATTGTTTTTGAATTATTAATTACTTGAATAAAATTTTGTATTGAAACTTCGCTAATATCTTCGTTGTCCGAAGTTAAATCCGCAACAAGAAGAATTGATTTTTTATTCTCGAGTTTATCGTGTGCAACTTTTGCAAGCTCCCTTACGTGTTCTGCAATTTCTCCTCCTACCAAAACGTAATCTGCAAAGAAATGCATTTTTTCAACCAAAGGAAGTTTTGTTTCTATTTTAGCACCTCCTATTATAATAGTAAGCGGACGGTCTGGATTTTCTAAAATTTTTGAAAGCTCTTCCACTTCTTTTTGGAGCCTTAACCCGGCGAAGGAGGGAATAAATTTGGGTATTCCAACAATGGAGGCGTGTGGACGGTGAGATACAGCAAAAGCATCATTTACATAAATATCTGCAAGAGATGAGAGCTTCTTTGAAAATTCTTGTCCTGAGCTTGTCGAAGGATCCTCTTCCTCTTTATAGAATCTTAAATTTTCAAGAAGTATTATTTTGTCCCCTATCTCGAATGCATCAAAATCTCCAACATTTATTTCTTTGAGTTCTGTTTCGAAATGTTTTGAGAACCATTCGGCAATAGGTTTTAAACTAAATTTTTCATCTTTTCCTTCCGGCCTTCCCAAGTGCCCAATGATTATAATTTTCTGAGCTTTGGTAAGAAGCAGATTTAAAGTTTCTAATGAACTTTCGAGTCTTGAGTCATCTATAATCTCCCCTTCTTCAACCGGAGTATCCAAATCTAGCCTAAGAAGAACTTTTTTTCCTTCTAAGTCCGCATCTTGAATTTTTTTTAAATTAATCATTAATCTGAAAATTCCTGACAAAACATTTCTCCGTAAATTCCACCATCTATAACTCCAATCCCCACTTTTCCAAAGTCCTTCCCTAAAATATTTGCTTTGTGACCTGGAGACTGCATTAATCCTTTCATTGCCAAATCCGTATTAGGAGCCAACGCCAGATTTTCTCCCGCGTAGTTAAATTCGACATTCGCAGCAACCATTCTGTCAAAGGGCGAAAGCCCTTCCAGCGTATAATGGGAAAAGTATCCTCTTATAAACATATCGCTGCAATGTGCACGCCCTACTTTTGCCAATTCCTCTGAAAAAGAGAGGGTAGAAAGCCCACTTGAGGCTCTTTCTGCATTTACTTTCGCAAACATATCCTGTTCAGCCGCATTATCTACACTTATATTGCTGGTTTTAAAATTTAGGCCAACAGTTTGGTTTGATTGGGGCTCAACTGTTAAAAAAGAAAGCGTATCGTTAACTGCACCGCCAAAGACTTGATTAAGGCTTCGGGAGAAAACTTGAGTATTGGCAACTAAAACGCTACCAATTCTTGACTCTGTAACGCTTTTCTTTAAGTAAACTGAAAAAGGAAGCGCAATAATAAGGCTTAAAATAAAAGCGGACAAAACTAAACCCGAAAGTATTCCAGGAATAAGACCGAGTATTTTTTCAAGCGGTAATAATTGCTGGAATTTGGGATTTGATTTCATAAAAAGAGGCAGTGTATAAAAAATTTTCTTAAAAATAACACTAAAGATAATTTCAAAAATTATTGCTGCTGCCAAAAATCCTACTGCGTTTGAAAATCCTTGCGGCATGCTAAATATTTGGACAAGGAGTGCAGCAATTTTACTATAAATTGCAAGTCCGAAAACAAAAGAAAGTACAAAACTCATAAAGTCAACTAGTGCTGCAAAAAAACCCAAGAAGTAACCCTCTACCATATAAATCGTTACTATAATAAGTAAAATAAAGTCGATCCAATTGAGGCCAAATAAATTAATGTCCACATAAAGATTATATTAAATCCGAACGATTTATTAAAGATTAATATGATATTATTGTAGAAGTGAAAAACAACCAAAATTTTAAAAATTTTATTAGTAAATTAAGAAAACTTTCAAGAATTAGAGTTGTAGCACTTGTAATTTTAATATTCTTTTTTGCGGCTTTCTATTTCTTTATCCTAAAGGACCTTCCACTTCCAACCAAGCTTTCTTCATCTTCTAACCCGGAAACAAGCGTAGTGTATGACAGAAATGGAAAGCTTTTGTATCAGATTTACGATAAAAGAAACCAAATATCAATTCCTATTTCAAACATTCCGGAAAATCTGAAAGAAGCAACAATTGCAATTGAGGATAAAAACTTTTATCACCATGGCGCGATAGACTTAAGAGGAATGACAAGAGCTGTCGTTTCAATCTTATTCAAGCAGCAAATTCAAGGAGGCTCAACCCTAACACAACAACTTGTAAAAAATAGTCTTCTTACCCAAGAAAGAACTATTCCAAGAAAAATTAAAGAAATAATTCTTTCTTTCGCAACTGAATTTCTATATTCCAAAAACCAAATTTTGGAAATGTATCTTAATCAGACTCCATATGGCGGCCCTGCATACGGAGTTGAAGCAGCTTCTGAGGCTTATTTCGGAAAACATGCCAAAGATTTAACACTGGCAGAAGCTGCGCTTCTTGCCGGACTACCTCAGTCTCCAACCCGCTATTCACCTTTTGGCGCCCATCCCGAATTTGCCAAAAAAAGACAAGTAGAAGTTCTAAAAAATATGCAAGAAGCAGGTTACATAACAGAAAAAGAAAGAGAAAAAGCGCAGGAAGAAAAACTTAAGTATAAAACCATTGCTACACAAATAAATGCACCTCATTTTGTTTTGTATATAAAAGATTTATTAATTGAAAAATACGGGGAAAAAGCAGTTGAGGAAGGTGGACTTAAGGTGACGACAACCCTCGATTTAAATGTTCAAGAGGCTGCAGAAGCATCTGTTGCCGCTGAGATAGAAAGCCTACCAAAATATTATCATGTAACTAACGGCGCTGCTTTGGTTACAGATCCCTCTACTGGAGAAATTCTTGCGATGGTTGGGAGCAAAAATTATTTCGATACTTCAATTGATGGAAACGTAAACTTAACAACTTCTCTTCGCCAGCCGGGTTCCTCTATTAAACCTATAAACTATGCAGCAGGACTTGCTAATAATTACAACGCTGCTACGGCTTTCGTAGATCAGCCGACTTGTTTTGCAAATCAAGGAGGAAGAAATTATTGTCCGCAAAACTATGATAATAAGTGGCATGGTTTGGTACAAATGAGAGATGCACTAGGCAATTCTTTTAATATACCTGCAGTAAAAATGCTAAAAGCCAATGGAATATCGACAATGATTGCAACAGCATCTGCAATGGGAATAACTACTTTTAAAGACCCAGTCAATTACGGCCTTTCTCTAACCCTGGGAGGGGGAGAAGTAAAAATGACAGAAATGGCTACCGCGTTTGGGGTTTTTGCCAATGGTGGATATAGGATTAATTTGCATCCTATCTTAAAAATAGTAGACAAAAAAGGGAAAGTCTTAGAAGAATACTCTGCTCCTAAAAGTCCAATATTCGGAAAAAGAGTGTTAGACAACGGAGTTGCATTTATAATTTCCGATATTTTGTCAGATAACGGCGCAAGAACACAAGCATTTGGGTCTAATTCAGAACTTAGAATTGATAACAAGGTAGTTTCTGTAAAAACAGGAACCACTAATGATTATAGGGATAACTGGACAATAGGATATACGCCTTCTGTATTAGTCGCTACTTGGGTAGGAAATAATGACAATACCAGAATGAGCGGTGTCGTTTCAGGCGTAACGGGAGCTGCGCCAATTTGGAATGATATTATGTCATTTCTTTTGAAAGACAAGCCTTCGCAGCCACCATCAAGGCCTGCTTCGGTCGTGCAAAAAAAGGTGTGTGTTGATACGGGAGTAATAGCGTCTTTAGAAAACGGAGTGGGTTGTCAAACAAGACTGGAATACTTTATTAAGGGTACGGAATCAAAAACAGGCTCCATCGCTTCAAGAGATATATGGATTAAAAAAAATTCCGATGACTTACCGCAACCCGATGATACTCAAGATGTAGAGCTCAAAAGCTCCAGAGTTTATATAGATCCTGTTGGCGATTTATACTGCCTAGACTGCAAAAAACCATCTGGAGTTCCAACTGTCAAATCGTCTCCAACCCCTTCCCCAACTTCTACACCTTAATTTTGCCCCTTTTCAAAAAAGTATACCTATAGTATAATCCGTGCAACTCCTTCTTGGTATGAAATTTTTAATAATTTTTATTAATGATTTACTATATATTCTGTCCTCAATCGGAGATCTTGTACTCTTCTATTTAAAGCTTGTCTTTTGGCTAATAAGAAAGTTATTTGAACCATTATCTAATAAAATTTTACAAGCTGGCCTATTTTTTAAAAACACCAAAGACAATATTGATAAAAAAGCTAAGCTTGCCGCTTTTAGATTTTTCTTATCCTATAAGTCTTTGAGGTCTAAATTGTTTAAAAGCTCCAAGAGGGTAAAAGCTAAAAAAAAGGAAAAGCAAATAACTATTTACCCAGCTCCCCGAAATATTTTACTAAAATTAAGGTTTTTTATCTTCGGGTTTCTAGTCTGTTTTGTATTTATAATGATTCCGCTTTCGTTATATCTTTTAGTTAATAGTCTTCCCAATCCAAAGAGTCTTTCAAACAGAGAAATTCCTCAAACAACAAAAATTTATGACAGAAACGGAAAGCTTTTGTATCAAATTTACGCAAATGAAAACAGAACTCTGGTGCCACTCTCACAAATTCCCAAAAACTTAATAAATGCAACTATTTCAATAGAAGATAAGGACTTTTATAAAAATCCTGGATTTGATGTTGCTGGCATAACAAGAGCAGCAATTGCTGATCTTTCCGGAAAACCCATTCAAGGAGGCTCCACAATTACTCAGCAGTTAATTAAATCTACTCTTTTGACCCCCGAGGTAAGTATTACAAGAAAAGTTAAGGAAATAATACTAGCTTTCTGGGCTGAGCGAATTTACAAAAAAAACGAGATATTGGAAATGTATTTTAATCAGGTGCCTTATGGCGGAACAGCTTGGGGCGTAGAAGCAGCATCGGAAACTTATTTTGGGAAAAACGTCAGGGAACTTAGCCTAGCAGAAAGCGCATTTTTAGCCGGAATGCCACAAGCTCCTACTACCTATTCTCCATACGGACAAAATCCTAATTTATGGAAAAAGCGCCAAATTGATGTTTTATCAAAAATGAAAAACTTAAAATATATATCAGAGGAAAATATGCAGGAAGCATTAACAGAAGAGCTTGTTTTCCAATCCCCAAGAACTCCTATTTACGCTCCTCATTTTGTAATGTATGTGAAAGATTTACTAATTCAAAAGTATGGACTTCCTATGGTAGAAAAAGGAGGCTTAAATGTAATTACTACTCTCGATTTAAATACGCAGAATATGGCGCAAGAAGTAGTAACTACAGAAGTTGACAATAACTGGTACCTTAATTTAACAAATGGCTCGGCTTTGGTTACAAATCCTAAAAACGGTGATATTTTGGCAATGGTAGGAAGCAGAGACTACAACGATCCTAATGGCGGAAATGTAAATCTAACTACCGCACTGCGGCAACCTGGTTCATCTATAAAAGTTGTCACGTATGCAGCAGCGTTATCTAATGGTTTTACTGCAGCAACAGTGCTTGATGATTCTCCAGTCGTCTATCAAATTCCGGGCTCTGTTCCATATGCTCCGGTTAATTATGACGGAGGATTTCATGGAAAAGTGCCTTTAAGAATTGCTTTTGCAAACTCTTTCAATATTCCCGCAGTAAAAACCCTTGCTAAAATTGGGGTTCCCACAATGGTTGAAACAGCCAAAAAAATGGGAATTACAACATGGAAATCTGCTGATAATTATGGCCTTTCGATAACGCTGGGAGCCGCAGAAGTTAAGATGACAGAACTTGCAACAGTTTATGGAACCGTTGCAAACTTAGGAGAAAAAGTAGAATTAAACCCTTTTTTAAAAATAACAAATAAGGGCGGAGACGTATTTTATCAAAAAGAAAATGTAACGGGTAAGAAAGTTATAGATCCCGGAGTTGCATATATTATTTCGAACATTCTCTCTGATAATGGAGCTCGTTCAATAGAATTTGGAACTAGTTCGCCGCTTAACATTCCCGGACGTGTAGTTTCGGTTAAAACAGGTACAACTGATAACAAAAGAGATAACTGGACGGTTGGTTTTACTCCTGACTTATTAGTCGCTGTTTGGGTTGGAAATAATGATAATTCTCCAATGAGTCCTTCTCTTGCATCCGGAATTACTGGAGCAGCACCAATTTGGAATAAAATTCTCACTAATTTAATAGCAAAGGAAAAAAGCGTATTAGTTTCTACTCCACCTAATATAGTTTTAAAAAAATGCGGAAGCCGAATGGAATATTTTATAAAAGGGACAGAAAATCTTGCAAGTTGCTATTCAATAGCAACTCCTAGTGGAAAACCTATTTAGAGTAGTCCACTAAATTGACAAGTTTTTTAAAGGACTCGAGAGGGTTTCCTGAGAACAGAAAACTTGTAGAAACAAACCTATCCGCGCCCATCTTTTGAAGCTCAACTATATTTGAATCATTTATTCCTCCATCGATTTCGATGGGAATAAAAGTTTTGGACTTAAGAGCTTGTAATTTTCCAAACACCCTAGTTTGCATTTGTTGTCCCGATTCTCCAGCTTTTACTCCCATAAGAAGAAGACAATCTAAGTCTTCCAGATTAATTTTTAAGTCCGCTGGATTTGTGTCAATATCCAAAGCCAATCCTACTTCCCCAAGAAGCTGACCCTTTGCAACAAATTCTGCGATATCTGGCATTTTTTCAACATGTCCCAAAAATCTTTTAAAGCCGGCGTCTGCAAAAGGTTCTAAAAACTTAAGAGGATTATCAACCATAAAGTGAGCCTCAAAGAATATCTCATTTGAGTATTTTGAAAAAGGTTTGGGATCTAAAAATGTCTGATTTTTTGCAAAAACTCCGTCAATTATATCTATGTGGATTGTTTTAGATAATATTTTTGCGGTTTCTATTTTTTTTTCAATGTCTTCCCATTTTGTTTCCAAAATTCCGGGAATAATCTTATTCATTGCTCTCAAATTCTTTTATTTTGTCTATCCTTCTTTGATGGTTTTCAGAATTTATATATTGAGTATCCAAAAACGCATCTGCTAGTTCTTTAGCTTTTTCAAAATCTGTAAAATCTGAGGCAATAGCAAGTACATTAATATCGTCTGCCTCTCTTGCTTTTTGAACTTGCTCTTTTGATTGTCCAAGGCTGCACCTTATGCCCTTTACCTTATTAGAGGCTACTTCAACTCCCGCTCCCGAACCACAAATAACTATCCCTTTGTCTTGCATGTTTTGGGAAATTTTTTTTCCTACATCAACTGCATAATCAACAAAATCGTCATTGTCTATAAATTGGGTTGCGCCCAAATCTTCTGTCTCATGTTTTTGAGACAAATAATTAACTAGTTTATTTTTTAACTCAAAACCTCTGTGATCTGCCGCAAGATAAATCTTCATTACTTACCTATTATAACAAGAGCGTTGGAGGAAAAACTATTAGAAAGGTTTGAGGACGCGCTACCAACGGTATATGTAAAACCCAAATCTTTTTTCAAAAGATTTAAATAGTCAGTCTTTGCCGATTTAACTTGTATAGATACATTTTGGTATTCGAAATTATCGGCATTTCCTGTTCCAACAACATTATATCCGAGGTTTTTTAACGTATCTGAGCCTTTTGAAGCCGCCCCTGCTTCACCGCTTCCGTTTTGAACAGTGACGGAAAGCTCGCTTCTATCAAGACCTGATTGTGTATCCACAGGGTTTATTGTGGGCTTGGGAGTTGGGGTGTTTGTTGAGGAAGGAGTTGGAGAATCACTTGGGGAAGGAATTGATATTTCTGTAGGAAAAACTGTGGGGGTTAAAACTTGCGGTTTATCATTTACGCTTTCGTTTGTTGAACCCAGGATTTTAAAAGTAAAAAATATTAATAAAGCGAAAACGGCAAGAGCTAAGTAGATAAATTTTTTATTTATCTTTCTTTTGGGCTGGGAAAATGTTGGAACCGACTCAAGCGGTGCTTCTTCCATATCCTGCCTTTCAAGCGCAAGAGTATCAAAATTTTTTTTATTTTGCAAGGTGCTATTTAAGATTGTTTGGTATAATAAGAACTCAATGAAAAAAATACTTGCCCTAGCATTTCTGACTCTTTTTACTTTTCTTTTTTCTGTTATAAACGTTCCCCAAGGTTTAACAGATGAACTTGACGATATCACTAAGCAAATAAATGACCTTACTAATGCGCTAAATATGTCAATAAGCGCAACAAAACCACTGGAAACCGAGGTAAACTCAATAAAAAATAGAGTTACTGTAATAGAGAAGGATTTGATAGTTAAGGAAAAAAATATAGAAGACGGGTATAAAAATCTTGAAAAGGAATATCAAATTCTAAATGAAACAATAAGAGACTACTATATAAAAAGCTACTATAATTCTCCCCTTCTTATACTGCTTAGTTCAAATTCGGCATCCGAACTTACTCAGATTTTGGGATATCAAAGGGCAACTGCAGATAGAGATAAGGCAATAATAACAAACATCGTGCTTTCTATATCATCCCTTGAAGAAAGAAAAAAAGAGCTAGAAAGCGAAAAAGGAAGAATCGTAGTTATCAAGGATAAACTATCTAAAATTATAGGCGAAGCAAAGACTTATCAGGCAGATCTTTCCGGTAAAATTGCAGACCTTTCCGCACGACAACAAGAAATTATTAACTCCAGGTCGGGAAGTTTTACAGCAACAATAGGAGACAGTAATCTTGCCGATGATTATAACGCTTCTATTAACGGTTTTAGGGCATCTGCTCCGAGTGGATATTTTGCTGCGTTCTCATTTGGTGCCTTCACCCATAGAAAGGGCATGAGTCAGTATGGAGCAAGAGGAAGAGCAATGAATGGACAAAGCGCAAATCAAATACTTTCAAAGTACTATGGCAAAGAACCTGTAAACAAGGACACGGGTGGAGATATCAGTGTTTCGGGTTTTGGATCTATGAATTTTGAAGATAGATACTTAATGGGCATAGCTGAAATGCCTTCAACTTGGCACCCGGAAGCATTAAAAGCCCAGGCTATTGCAGCAAGAACCTATGCTTACAGATATAAGGTCGAAGGAAAAGAGATATGCACAACCGAGGCATGCCAAGTTTTCTCATCCAGCAAGGCTGACAACCCGCCACAGGCTTGGCGCGACGCTGTAAATTCTACCCGAGGACAAGTACTTGAAGACGTGGTTACATATTATGCTTCAACTCATGGAGGCTTTACCACAACCTCCGGTTGGGATACAACCGATGGATCTGGGGGCTCAAGCTTTACAGATAAGGCGTGGGACGGAAAGGGCGGATCGCCATGGCTTTATAAAGCATGGTATACACAGGGCTACAGCACCGGGTCGGATAAATGTGGAAGGTCAAATCCCTGGCTTTCGCCGGAAGAAATGGCGGATATTGTAAACGCTGCAATAGCTCTTAAGACAGGCGGCATTGATACTTCAAGAATTACACCAGTTACCACTTCCTGCTGGGGAGGAAATCCTTATTCTATGGATGAGTTACGAAACCTAGTTTCCGGAAATGGAGGGATATCCTCAGCCACATCTGTTTCTGTTTCGCAAGGCGACGGAACTACAAATAATGTGACAATAAATGGAATAAGTTTTAGTGGTTCTGAGTTTAAAAAAGCGTTTAATTTAAGGGCTCCAGGTCGACTTTCTATTCCTCAGTCAGGATTTGCTTTCTTTAATATAGAGAAAAAATAGATGGATTATTATTACTTTTATTGACAAGCCTTGTTATACTATAAGAAGATAATGATGCGTTCGACCTGCTCAGCATCATATTGAGTATAATCAAAATATGACGAGTGCAAATCTTACTTTTGCCAAAGTTGTAGCTAATCCAACATCCATGGGTTGGTCGCAAGTTTATAGCGCCGGAAAGCTTTTTTCTGCAATTTCCCTTGAAAAAGGACAGGAGACAGAAGAAAAAGACTATCTGAATATTTTGGGTAAAGAGATTCTAAATACTCTAGAGCAGGAATTTTTCACCCTAGAAACTAAAGATCAGGAATCAATCCGCAAAGCAGTGCTCTCCACTTCTCAGAAAATACCAGAAGAAGTAAAAGTATCTTTTGTCACAGGAGCTGTCGTTGGAAACGTTTTATACCTTTTTATAATGGGAAGCGGAAAAGTAGATATTAAAAGAGGCCAAACACTAGGCACTCTTTTAGAGGCAAAAGAAGAAGAGGGAAAAGATCTAAAAGAAGCATCGGGTTTCTTACAAGACCAGGATATAATAATACTTGAGACAAAAGCATTTAGCGATGAAATTTCAGAATCTACTCTTTTGGAATTTTTAGAAAAGCCCTCAATTGATGAAGCTGCAGAAAACCTTGCGCCGCTTGTGCACGAGAAAGAAAATTCTTTAGTTTCATCTATTCTTGTTTCCTATAAAGAGGCGGAAGAAGTAGATGAAGAAGAGGCAGTTGTTGCGCCTGTTAGCGATGAAGCTGCAGAAGAAAAGATGGAAGACAAAAAAGAGGTTGAAAAAGAAGAAGCTCCGTCTTCCCCATCGGTTTTCCCAAATTTAAAAAGACCTAATTTTAGACGTCCGTTAAGATTAAGAGGAACAAGAAATTTAATTGTTCTTTTAATCATTGCTGTAATTGTTGTTTTTGCAATAAGCATTATATTTGCAGTCAAAAAACAGGAGAATGATAAATTAATTGCTGCATTTAATTCTGTATATCCGGCTGCAGAAAAAAAATATAATGAAGGAGAAAGTCTGGTCGATTTAAATCAGGCTTTAGCAAGAGACAGTTTTCTAGAAGCAAAAAAAATTCTTGATGACTCAAAAGATAAATTTCCAAAAGATTCAAGTCAGCAAAAACAAATAGAAGGCTTGTCAACAAAGGTAGATTCTGCCCTAAAAGATACTGCAAAAGCAAGTGAAAAAGAAGCAAAAGAGGTAAGCAAAAGCGAAAGTCCTTATTTATCTGCTATTTTAGACACAAAAGCACTGTCTTTTGCAAAAGACGAAAAAAATGTATATTACGTAACTTCAAACGGATTATTTTCCCTGGCAAACGGATCTAAATCGGAAAAATCGTTAGTAGAAAATAATGATGACTGGACAAGCGTCGGAGGACTAGCAACATATAATACAAATTTATACGTAGTTGAAAAAAGCGACAATCAAATTCTAAAATTTGTTAACACAGGAAGCGCATATGAAAAAACCGGATACTTCCCAACAAGCGTAAAAGTTGATTTTTCAAAAGCAGTTTCTGCAACGATTGATAATAATATCTATGTACTTTTTTCTGACGGAACTGTTTCTAAATATTTCAAAGGCGTTAGAGTTGATTTTTCAATTAAGGGACTTGATAAATCCCTTAGTAATCCAACCAGAGTTTACTCGAATGCCGACTTTGACAATATTTATATTTTAGACAAGGGAAATAGTAGAATTGTAGTTATCGATAAAACCGGCAGTTTTAAAGCGCAATATCGGTCTAAAGTTATTTCAAACGCGGTTGATTTTGATGTATTAGAAGCTGATAAAAAAATCTATATCCTCTCGGGCGGAAAAATCTACGAAATAGAAATTTAATTTACAATTCGTCGGATTTCAATTATCATTGAGCTTAAGAAGTACATTTAGTGAGCCTTTCGAACCATGAAAATTACAAACAGAAAAGCGTTTTTTGAATACGAAATCCTGGAAACCTTTGAAGCAGGGATTAATTTATATGGTCATGAAGTTAAATCAGCACGCTTAGGCAAGGCAGATTTGGCTGGGTCGTTTGTAAGAATTTTGGGAAGTGAAATATATCTTGTTAATGCAAAGATTTGGGAGTATCAACCCGGACAAATAGAGGGATACGATGAGGGAAGAACAAGAAAACTCCTTTTGCACAAAAAACAGATTATTTCGCTTAAATCAAAAACAGAGGGTTCAAACTTATCTTTGGTTCCAATTTCGATGTATTTAAAAAACGGGTTTATTAAAGTGGAGGTAGGACTAGGCCGTGGTAAGAAAAAGTACGAAAAAAGACAGGCTATAAAAAAGAGAGATTTACAAAGAGATTTAGAAAGGGAGTTAGGTTAGGCTCTTGCCCCCAAAAGAATAAGGAACTATTGCAAAAAGGGCGAAAGCGCAAGCAATAAACATATTTGTCATTGCATTTGATATGTTTCCCATTCCGTTTATTAAAAAACTAAACAAGCCTCCAAAAACTGCTGCTGCGGCCACAATCGTAACAAATTTTCTTGTTGGTATGTTCTTCAGCTTTTTCCAGTCTTTCTGCACAAAATAAGCAATTAGAGTTCCAATCATTATAAATCCCAAAAGATTTGCTAAGTTGAATAATATATATAACCAGTCCATATCTTTAAAACGTATTTTTACTAATTTTTATACAAATTAGTAAAATTTATAATAAAAAACCCCGCGGTTAAGCAGGGTTTATTTGTGGAGATGTCGGGAAGTGATCCCGAGTCCAAGAAAGTGATTTTAAAAACTTCTACAAGCTTATTTTGTTATTTTTTTGATCGCCTTACTCTTTGAAAACAAACATCCATAAGTAAGGTCAAGGTTATAAATTCAAAAGAGCTCTAACCAGTTTCTCTTTAGATTTCTCGACTAAGTTTATGCCCAAAATGTCTCATCGAGAAAAGACATTAAGGACAGCTCAACTAGTTAAGCAAAAGCAAAACGAGGCTGAGCGAATGAAGAGTTTCCTCTATCATTTATAGTTTTGACCTGTTTTACGACTTAGATCATTGTCGGCTTGCAGTTTTTAAAGAACTATCCTGTCGATGCATTTGCATCCCCAGTACCGGCATTCTAGCACTTCGAGGCAAAAAAGTCAACTTAATCCCTTGCTAAAGTAAGGCCGAACACGACTTTTGCGCCGGCTCGCTTGAGCACATTTGCAGCTTCTTTTAGGGTAGAACCGGTTGTAACAACATCATCCACAAGAAATATATTTCTGGCTTCCAGTTTCAAGCTTCTATCATCTAACTCGAATGCTTCTTTAATATTTTCTTTCCTCTCTTCTTTTGTAAGTTTAAACTGGCTTTTTGTATCTTTTAATCTTACAAGCAAGTTTTGAACGGGAATATTTAATTTTTTTGAAAGAGCAATAGATAAAATTTCTGCCTGATTATATCCTCTTTTACGAAGTTTGGAACCGTATAAAGGAACAGGAGCCATAAGCCATTCGCCATTAGCTATAAGCTTCATGAACTGCTCATTTTGAATAATACTTTCTACAAAAAGTTCTGACAAAAAAGTTTTTAAATCTGAAAGATATGGCTTATATTTAAAATTAAAAATTAGCTTTCTTGCGATTTTGTTATAAGAAATTGCGCTAAAACAGCCATCTATTGAATACCTACTTTTGCATTTGGGATGAGTAAGACTATTGTAAGTTGGTTTGTCGCAAACCAAACAAAGATTCTTTACATCAAACGAGATAAATGGAAGACAGTTTGCACAAACATAATCCCCTGATTTTGCACAATTAACACATTTTTTTGGGAAAATTAAATCAATTAAGTTCATTGATAAGTTAAATAGTAAATGGTAAATTGTAATTAGTAAATATGGTCAAGATTTTTATATTCCGCCACGGAGAAACCTACGATAATAAACACCACGACTTTTCAGGATGGAGAAATGTAGATTTGGATGAAGCTGGAATCATTGAAGCACAAAAAATAAGAGATGCGCTGCAAAACGAACACGTGTCAAAAGCTTATCAATCAGACTTACTACGCTCCCAAAGAACTCTTGAAATTGTTTTAGAAGATCATGAAAGTGTTGATGTGATAACAGACTCACGGATTAAAGAAAGAGACTACGGAGATTTAACCTCTATGTCAAAAGACGCTCTTAAACAAAAAGACCCCGAAGATTTTGAGCTTTGGCACAGAAGCTATGAAGTCGCACCTCCAAATGGAGAAAGCATTAAAGACGTAGAAAAAAGAGTTTTGGAGTTTCTTAATGATGAAATTCCTAAGTGGAAAGCGGGTGATGTAATTTTTATATCAGCTCATGCAAATTCAATAAGACCCCTAAGAAGATATTTTGAAAAGATTTCAATTGAAGAGATGTGCAGTTACGAAAATATCCCCGGCAAAATCTACGAATACCAAATTTAGCGGAGAAGGTGAGATTCGAACTCACGCGAGCTTATTCAGCTCAAGGGTTTAGCAAACCCTCGCAATGGACCATGCTATGCGACTTCTCCTTGAAAGTATTATAATTCAGTAGGAAGCTAAAATCCAGTTATGGAAAATCACCCGGAACCCAAATATCATATTCAAAGCCACGAATCAAAACTTAATTGGTTAAGAGCTGCCGTTTTAGGCGCAAATGACGGTATTGTCTCAATTGCAGGCTTAGTTGTTGGAGTAGCAGGCGCAACTCAATCATCTGTGGTAATTTTAACCGCCGGAATTGCAGGAATTATTGCAGGTGCAATATCAATGGCAGCCGGTGAATATGTTTCCGTATCAAGCTCAAAAGACACAGAAAAGGCTTTGCTTGTTAAAGAACGCTTTGAACTTGAACATTATCCAAAAGAGGAAATGGAAGAATTAAAAAATATTTATAAACACAAAGGGCTGTCGGAAAATACCGCAGCACAAGTTGCAAAAGAGCTGACAGAAAAAGATCCGATGGCTGCACACTTTGATGCCGAACTTAGAATTGATCCTGACAATTTGATAAACCCATGGCATGCTGCAATAGCCTCTGCTGCTTCTTTTTTCCTGGGCTCTATGATTCCGCTTTTTGCAATCGCCTTACCTCCGCAGGAATTAAGAGTTCAAGTTGCATTTGTTTCTGTAATATTTGCTCTATTTTTAACAGGGACTTTAAGTGCAAAAATTGGAGGGGCAAGTATAACAAGAGCAGTTTTAAGAGTGGTAACAGGTGGAATTTTGGCTATGGCCGTAACTTATGCAATAGGAAGAGCCTTCGGTGTATCTGGAATTATTTAGTACTTCCCGCTTATCTTTGGAAATACTCATTTTTGAGTTATAATATCAACCAAGGAGAGGTCGCATAGTTGGTCTAGTGCGTTCGCTTGGAAAGCGGATATTGTCGTAAGGCAATCGCGGGTTCGAATCCCGCCCTCTCCGCATGAGATATGAGTTTTCCGCAGGTGGCGTAGTCTACAAAAAAGTCCGTTCGACAAGCTCAGGATTTAAATATCTTATTCTTATTGGGCAACACTCTGGCCACAAAGGATGGGTTTTTCCAAAAGGCCTTATAGGAGACCACAAAAAGAAAGAGGGAAAAGAAGATACTGCAATAAGGGAAGTTAAAGAAGAAACAGGAGTTGAAGCAAATATAGAAAAAGCATTAACGCCTATTACCTATTGGTACGTTTGGGAAGAGGAAAAAAGAAGGAAAACAGTTTACTATTTTATAATGAAGGCAACGGGCGGAAAAATAGAAAATCATGACTGGGAAATGAGCGATGTTAAATGGGTAAACGTTGAAAAAGTCGAAGACACACTAACTTATCCCTCCGATAAAAAAGTCTGGGAAGAAGCCCGAAAACTGCTATAATAAGCACGAGGAAGGTTGGCCGAGCGGTTCATGGCGCTGGTTTTGAAAACCAGTGAGCGAAAGCTCTCAGAGGTTCGAATCCTCTACCTTCCGCAGGTTTCTTGACTTATTCTTCAATCTCTCTTAAAGTTAAGTTATGCCCGAACACCATAAAACTCATAACGTTAACGATGTAAAAACACTTTTCGAATGGAAATCCCCCGGTCGGCCATTTAAGAAAAGGGGGAAACAATATTATCTAACTGCACTTTTAATTATGCTTTTTGTAGAGGTAATTCTTTTTCTTTTTTCCCAGTATCTTTTAATGGTGGTAGTTGTAGCTTTGGTTTTTGTCGCTTTTGCGCTTGCTTATGTTCCCCCAAAAAATTTCTATTATAAAATTTCATCAGAGGGAGTAATGGTAGAAGATAGATTTTTCTTATGGAAAGAGCTTTATGATTTTTATTTTAGAGAAAGTGAAAATCTGGAAACTTTGCATATAAGAACCGAGTCTTTTATTCCCGGAGAGCTGATTTTAACTTTTCATGAAAGCGACAAAGATAAAATTAAGCAAGCACTTCTTCCATATCTTGAATTTAGGGAATATATTAAACCGACCTTTGTAGACAAAGCAGCAAACTGGTTAACTAAAAACTTCCCTCTTGAGAATAAGTAAATTTGGCCTCAATTTGCTATAATTACTCAGCGAGTGCCCGTAGTTCAATGGATAGAACGCCCGGTTGCGGACCAGGTGGTTGGAGGTTCGATTCCTCTCGGGCACGCAAAGGAGGGTTCGCATAGCGGCCAATTGCACGAGTTTCGAAAACTCGAGGGAGCAATCCCTGCGCAGGTTCAAATCCTGCACCCTCCGCCACAATTCTTGACTTCTTAGAAATTTAAGGTATTATTCTTTCAATGGAAAAAGAAGGGAGACGAAGCCACAAAAAACTCAGAGGAATTTCTGCCACAATAGCTTCTCTTCTTGTTGCCGCCTGTGCGCCTTCTGGCGGAAGTATTCCACGGCCATCAGGCGAAGTTTTGGGAACCTCAGATCAAAATACAATTGAAATGGGATGGCCAATAGACAGAACAAAACCCCAAAGGCTAAATGGAGCCGCTCATAATTATAATAAAGCTCCACAGATAGATATGACAGCTTTTCCGGACATAATAAGAAACGAGCTGGATCTAAGCAATCTAAATCCTGTAAGTTGTATAGATAATCCAAATGCAACAATGGATTTTGACACCATTGCATCAAGAAGTGGTACGGTAGTTTCAGTTGGAGGAGATTTTAGTATTATTAAAATAAAAGACGATCTAGGCTTTTTTGAACAATATACTCACTTAGACGGTATAGGTGTTGAAAAGAATAAACACGTAGATCAAGGCGACGTAATCGCACGAAAACTCAAATGTACTCCAAATGACACAGGGCTTCATATGGACTTTGCGGTTTCAGATGCAACCGGAACGGGAGTAGATATGGAAAGAGTTGTATTTGTTGACGCTTTAGGAGGAAGGACAAGAAATACTAAAGCTCCAACAAATTATGATGGAACAATGATTCTGCCCGACAATACAATTGTTACGGCGGACAAAAGGGTTTGTCAGACAAGTGCAGATTGCAAAGGAATAATAAATATCATTCCTCCTTTAAGTGGTACTGCAATAGAAACCCAAGCGCCGGAAACGACCGAAGAATTGATGGACATATATCTCAAGCCTGAAAATTTTAGTGATATTAATCAGCAATTTATGGTTAGAGGTTTTAGATTTTGGCTGGAAACATATACGGCTAAAAAGGGGGAAACAGAGTTAGCAGAGCCTGACCCAGACTATGATTATAAAGGTAGTTACGTTCAGATTGAAACTAACGCAGATGAATGGATCAAAGATGCATCTAGAGTTTTATCGGCACCTCTTCTGCAACCAGACGGTTGGGGAATCACAACTGCAGAAGATATAGATACTGTCTTCAAAGCTCACTGTACATGGAGTGGGCAAGAGGAAAAAGAAACATGGGTAGAGATGAAGGGATTCCAACCTCGAACCTGGGCTATTACTGATTTTACAGCTGCTCAAATAGAAAATGGTTTGGAAAGACTACAATCTTTCCACTTTACCGCCATATATAGATTTAGGGAAAACGATGAAGAGTGGTCTGAGTGGAAAGAATACGAAGGCGAATATAGGCCTTACCAATGGAGAATAAAAAACGGAGAGTTAATCATGGAAACATCAGATAACGACAGCCAAATGGGACTATCCCACCCACAAAACGAATATAATGACCCCGCCAAAGAAGAACCATTCTGCTAAACCCTGTAAAATAATTTGCTCACAAATTGCCTTAAGCATTTAACAGGGTAAACTTGACAGGAGACTGAATTTATCTCAAACTGATACTAGATGAGAAAAATCCTGTCCGCCTTATTGCTTGTCTTCTCTTTATTTTTGCTTTTATCGGTTAAGCCCTCTTTTGCCCAGTATCAGCAAAATTATACAGCTCCAAATGTAAACTCCGATGTTGTCCAAAACCAGCATACTTGGGTGCAAAGCATAATGCTTGAATCTATGTCTGCACTTTCCTGCCAATTAACCGGGGTGGATCCATTAAGTGCAAATAATAAATGCTTGGGATTCGATACCAAAACAGGAAAATTAGGATACGTTGATGGAAACGGCGGGCTTGTTGGTTTTGCAAGCAGCGCTATTGGACAACTGTATATCATGCCTGTTCATACTGCAGATTATGTAAGACATTTGGCAGGAAACTTCGGTTTTGCAAAAAATAGTTATGCTGCTAATGCAGATTTGGGATTCGATAGTTTAACACCATTGCAACCTTTATGGTCAACGTTTAGAAATTTTGTTTACGCCGCGTTTATTGTTATTTTCCTTATTCTTGGCGTTGCGATAATGTTTAGGGTAAAAATTGACCCTAGAACTGTAATGACTCTGCAAAATCAAATACCAAGAATCATTATTGGTATAATTTTAGTTACCTTCTCTCTTGCAATAGCAGGACTTCTAATAGATTTAATGTATGTATCTTGTTATCTTGCAGTTAATATATTTATGCAAGCCGAGCCGGGGCTTTTCAAAGAAACCGCTGGAACAATTGTCGGTTCAACCAATCCGTTCGATGGGTTATATAATACTTTAAGCTCAACGTATGCCTTACCAGATATCACACAAAATGCAGCGGGAACCATAGGAGGACATCTGGGAGATTTGTTTGATAATGTAATGGGTAGAGGCATCGTGGGCTTGCTCGGTGGGATATTTGGAATAATAATTGGTGGAACAGTAGGAAATTTGCAAGTTTTTGGTACAGGGGGCGCCGGAATTGGCGCTCTTATTGGTGGGGCTGCAGGATCTATATTTGGAGCAGCATTCGCGCCCCAAGTAATGGGAACGGTAATTTCTATGATAGCTTTTCTTGTAATTGCAGTTGCAGTCATTGCTTCTTTGTTTAGGCTCTGGTTTCAACTTATATTAGCCTACATAGGAATATTAATAGATATCGTCTTTGCTCCATTTTGGATTGTCGCGGGACTTATTCCGGGAAGTAAAATTAACTTTAGTTCGTGGATAAGAAATTTAGCAGCAAACCTTGCAGCATTTCCGGCTGTACTTATTTTATTTATGCTGGCAAAAATATTTATTTATGAATTCGGCAAGGGTGACTCAGCTACATATTTTACGCCCCCTCTAATTGGAAATCCTGCAAATTCAATCCAGTTGGGATCAATTATTGCCTTGGGTCTTATTCTTATTTCACCTTCTGTTGTTAAAATGATGAAAACAGTTTTCGGCGCACCGCAAGCTGGTTTTGGACCAGTGTTTGAAGGTTTAACTACTGGATTTGGAATTATCGCAACGCCTACCAGAAAACTTACGGGGTCGTTATTTGGCAAAAATCCATATACGGGTGCCCCTAGGGCTGGAAGTCGAATTCTGGGTACGTTTATGCGAACTAAAGTTGGAGGCGCAGCGGGAGCATGGGCACAATTACTTACTGGTGGAGGAAGACAAGGTGCAGGACATTTAACGCCACAGAGACTTAGAAATTGGAGGACTGCAAGAAGAAACAGGGGTGGAGCCGCAAATCAACAACCACCTGCTCCTCAAAATAATATACCTGATAATACCGCGACCATCCAGGGTCAGGACGACACCGAGGGAACAACTAGCTAGGCTTTAATAGTATATTGCATTGTTCTTGCTAAAATTTCTAATAAACTAGACAAAGCAGGTCCACCCATTTCTACACCTAGATCCTCAACCAACAATTTCCAGGGTTTACTATCGGAATTGTTTCTCATTAGTTTAATAAGGTCTTCATCAAAAAACCTCATAGGTTTGCCATCTGGTCCTAGTCTTACCCTTGTTCGTCCTGGATGATCTGGATCTGGTTCTAATTCCTCCATATGATTAAGTAGCGAGAAAAATGCCTCTGTTCTTACATATCCCCATTTTGCACCTGGTCCTCCAAAATGCCTGTGATGTCGCAGTTCTGCAGCAACATTTAAAGCTATTCCAAACTTAACCATGTCCATTCTTCCTGAAACTATTTCCCCTGAATCAATTTGCACTGCGCCGTCCAAGTATTTTTTTTGCTTGTCTGTTAGGTTTCTAAAATCCATTTCTTCGCCGTTGTGTTCTTTTGCCCATTTTTCCTTAACCAGATTTATAACTTCCGGCCCGTAAGAAGCTTCTGCCAAAGTCACGTCTTCGTATACCGGAACTGCATCATTTGCAAGATTATTAGTAGCAACAACGTCTAATCTTCTCACCTTGCTTGAGAACTTCATTCCTCCGTTTGTATTACCAAAATATCTTGCAGGCTTAATAAAACCATCATTAAAGTTCTCTTCAACGTATCCTAAATCAACTAATGCACCTTGAATTGCGTCATAAGTTACCATTTTGTTTATATCCAATCTCTCTCCTCCTGTTTGTGCATGGAAAATCTGGAACCCTCTCATCTTTACATTTCCTGCGATATCTCTTTCGGCATTTTGGTTAAATTTAAGCTTCTCAATCCATTCTTTTATCTCATCTTTTCGCCTGTCTTCTAGTAATTTTGACTTGTCTTCATTTGATAAGCTTTTTATTTCCTCTTGTTTTATTCTGCCGCTTCCAAGATATCTATCAAGAAGCCACTCATGGGGAATGTTTTCAACTCCTCTTATTTCATTGAAAATTTCCATCGGACTCATTTTCCCCTCTGTTTTTAATGCCGACCACATATCAGGTATTATATTTCTGTAAATTCCAATTGCTTCTCTAACTCCAGTTGGCCCTGCTCTAACAGCTTCAGATTGCCTTATTGAATAATCCTCTAGGTTTCCTTTTGTCGATGCGTCATACCCTCTTCTATTTACGTCGTTTCTTGCTCCTCCTCCATATGCCCTTTGAAAATGCTCACCTATGTTTTCTGCGAAGGATATATTAACCCGTTCAGCGTAACGTTCGATATCAAGCAGTTTTCTGTTAGCAGCTGAGGTAGCTTGCTCTTCGGTTCTGCCCAGCGACAATTGTGCTCGTACAATACTTTCCCATTCTTTTCTTTTCTCGCTTTTAGCAGTTTCTGTTCTTGCTATTCCGGGATTTAATCCGTATTTTTCAGCTGCTTTTAGCCGAACCAGTTCCTTAGCAAGTTCAAACATACTCTGCGGGGCATTAGCATAATTGTAAAAATTCATTACTTTTGCAAAATTTTTAACATTAAATTTATCTCCTTCAAAAAGACTATATTTAATTCCCGAATAAGGGTCTGTACAGTAAAACTCATCTGAGTTAGCTGAATCGAAATACCCTTCAAAGCTATCGATATCTTCCCAGTCTTTCTTTTTTTGAATAATTCTTATAGCATCTCTAAAATCATCTTTTGTAAACATAAATCCGCTTTGCTCCTTAGGTAAATCTTTTAAGCGAGATTGAAATGTTTCTTGATTAATCCTGCCTTCCCTAAGATCTGCTTCAAGCTGTGCTTTTCCTTTTTGAATTTCACTCCCTCTGACAATTTCAGTCAATTTTTCCCAGTCCGAAAGATTGTAATAAAATTCATTAGCAAACATTACAGCTCTTCCCTCGTTTATTTCTCCACTGCCAAACTCACCCGACATTTTTAATATATCTCTTAAGTTGGTACTTCTTGTAATATCGCTTCTTGAATGAATCTGGCCTACAACTTCCGGTAGTTTTTTATCCTCATTCATGGTCTGTCTATAAACAAGGTCCGAATTTCTAACAACTCCAAATAGCCAAGTATCATATAACAGAGCGTTTGCTAAATCTTCCATTATTTCCCCTGTTTTTTCGTCCCTAAAATATCTCTGCTTATTTATAAGTGTCATTTCTATTAGCGAGACATCCCTAAAGCCGGTGTTAATATGAATTGAGCCTAGAGGACTTATTTGGTCATTCGGATTGCTAAGATGTAATAACACTGATTGTTCTCTTCCCCATTTAAGCAAGTTCTCCGGATGAAATTTTCCTTCTCTGTCGATAAGAGGAAAAACCCCATCCACCCCCCAATACTCAGCATTTTGAGAAGTGACTAAATATCTAGATAGCTCCTGAACTGAATTTACGGGGTTGTATTGGTCGGGATTTTTTGGAGTCTGGTATTCTAGGAAACGTTTAGTTACTGAATTTACTATTTCTGCCAATCTTTCTTTTTTTTGTTCGGCTGTTAAATTTGTGGCATCCCTTATTGATTCTATGTTTAGTCTAGCTCTTCTTATTTCGTCCATATTTCCACCTGAGGAAGCAGCCACCATGTTTATCAGCGTTCCATTTGCATAGAGAAACTCATCAAAAACGGCGTTAGAAGCATCATCGGAGGCGCCAAAGGTTTCTACTATGTTTATGAGTCTCCCTCTTTCAATTTCCATATCAGCTTCGAAGCCGGATACCATTTCTTCTATCATTTCCTCTCTTGTTCGTGCCGCTGTTTCTTTATCCGCCAGTTCTTCCATGAGGCCTCTCATTTGGCTTGCAATAATTTTATCTTTATCCTTGAAAACGCTTTCCATATCTTGAAGTATTAAAATAAGTTGTGCTTTTTGTTCAGATTTATCAAGCTTGAGGACATTTACTAGTTTTTCTCGATACTTTGCTTTTTCTTCTCTAGATAATTCTTTTACTGTATTTCGAATGTCTTTAATTATTTCTGGCAGCTCCATTTTTCTATAATCTTTGGCTTCTACTTTCATACTCTCATCCACTTTAAGAGCTTTTGTTCTTTGGCTTGCAACAGCTCTTACTAACTTTTGAAGCTCAAGCCTTGCAATGTGAGGAGGTAAAGATTTAATTTCCGTAAATCTTTTTCTATACTTACTCATTAATTCGGCGGAAAATTTATTACCTACTTGTCTTTCGGTTTCGTTTAAGTAAAGGTCAACCAAATTATCTGTATCTTCCTTAAGAATAGACTCTAAATCTTTTTCTCGCAGAGATTCGACTGCCTTAGTGAGCATTTTTGCAAAACCTGCTGGATCATCTTGCAAAGCTACGTAAAGCTTGTCTCTTAGTGCCTGCTGTTCAGGGGTTAAATTTTTTCCTTCAAAAAGGCTTACAAATTCTTTTGCCTGTTCCGGACTTAGGTGGCCTTCTTTAATGTAAAATGCGATAGTCCCATCCGGCTTAACCACTGTATATTCAGGTTTTTCGCTTGGGACTTCCTTTGGTTCTGTATCAGAGGCTCCCGCAACGGGAAGTATGCCTCTTTCAATAAGCATTTCCTGCGTTCTTCGCTCGCTCACAGAAAGTGTTCTTCCTCTATTAACTTTTTCCCAAGCTGACCTAACTTCGGTAGGTTCTTGTATGGTTGACTCTAACTCGCTTTGTCCTGGCTCCGGCATAAATTGCTCTCCTACCTCAAGTTTAGAATTTACAGATTTTATTGTCAATTGAACTTCTTTTTCTTTCATACCCCGTAGTTTATACGCAGCAAAGTCAAAGTACTTGATACTAACCTTACAAATTCTTTACAGTTCGCTGTAAAGAGATTTATGATATATGAGAGATGATTTATGAATAAAATCAAAAGCTTCACAGATTTAAATGTTTGGAATGAAGGTCATAAGCTAGCAGTATTAATTTATTCGATAACTAAAACATTTCCGAAGGAAGAAACCTATTCATTAGTAGACCAAATGCGAAGAGCTGCGGCTTCTGTAACCGCAAATATCGCAGAGGGGTTTGGAAGACAAACCTATAAAGAAAAACTTCAATTTTATTACATGGCGCAAGGCTCTCTAACTGAGTTGAAAAATTTTATTCTTATTGCAAAAGACGTGGGTTATTTGAAGGAAAAAGATTTCAAATCTTTAGTAGAGCGATCTAACTTAACTCATAAATTACTTCAAGGATTAATAACAAAAACAAAAACATTCTTAAATCCTAAATCATAATTCTTAAATCTTTTAAGTTTATGGAATAAACTTAAAGCCTCGGCCTTTTATTGTTTGTATGTGCGTTGGGGAATTTGGATTTTCTTCTATTTTTTTTCTTAGCCTAAAAATAAGCTGGTCAAGTGCTTGATCGGTTACTCCTAAAACTGTTTTTTGCTCTCCCCAAACTGCATTTATTATTTCCTCTTTTTCTACAATTCTTTCTTTATTCTCAAGCAAAAATTTAAGTAGCCTATACTCAAGAGCGGTTAGTTTTTCGGATAATACATTTAAATCTAGTGCGTCTTCTTTTAAATCAGAAGCTTTTTCTTTTGCGTAGTCACCAAAAAGCGGGATCGAAAGTAATTTGTCTTTTATCAAACCTACTTTTTCTAAAAAGGGGGAGATGTTAAAATTTCCTCCTGCCTGCGCAGGCAGGTTTACAATCAGTTTTTGTTCTTGTGGTGTTAAAAAGTTCCAAATTGCAAAAAGAGCGCTTCGAACGGGTTTTTGTGTAAGAAAATATTTTCTTAAAAGCTGTTTATTGTCAAGCAACTCTGTGCCTGCAAGAAAGCTTTCTGCACATAGTCGAACAAGGTTGGTGTGTCCTCCAGTGAGCTCGAAAATCTGTGAAAGTAATGTTTTATCTAATTTTTTATTCGTAATTTTTTCTAAATATGAAACCCTAAAATCTAAACCTGCTTCATCCGAAATAGGTAAATAAACTACTTTTCCTGCAACCGTTTCGTAAAAATCTGCAAAAAAAGTTGGGTCAAAAGTATCCTCAAGCGGCCTATTTAAAGAAAAAACGACTGAAAATTTATACTTTGCCCTGTTTCTTAAAATCTTTAGGTTTGCAAAAAATTCACTTGTTATAGTTGGGGCATATTCTTCAAACCTATCGAAAAGCAAAACAACATTTAAGTCTTTTTCCAAAGACAAATAATCTATTGCTTTTTTTAATCCTGAAAATATAACCATTTCGTCTTTAAGGCTTATACTTTCTTTAAAAATCTTATTTACAACTTCGTATCTTTTAGAAAATCCTCTGTCTTTTAAAGAATCTATAACTCCAATAAAGATGAACTTGAATACGTCTGAAAGGGGCTTTTTTCTTATTTCTGAAAAGTTTAAATATACAAAGTGGTAATTTTTTTGAGAATCTCCTAGGTGTTTTTCGCGGACTTTTTTGTTATAAGCTAAGAGTCCCAAAAAATTAGATCTTCCAACTCCGGGAATTGAAACGAGTTGCACCGAATTGCCTTCTTTAACAAAAGACAAAACTTTTTCTATTTCTTCAAATCTTGTATTTTCCGGATAAAGATATTCAAAATGCTTATCTTCCATATTTTAATTATAACTTATGGCTTACTAAACTTGCATTTTTATTTAATATTGAGATACGATAAGCTTGTGATTAAAAAACTGCTCACCATTTCAATAGCATGTTTGTTTTTTTCGTTTTTATCTCTAGCATACCCCAGCGCGTCTTTGGCAGATAACTGTGTTATTACCTCAGAAACTTCCACCCCTTATGTAACAGGGGCAACTCAAGCAACAATTAAAATAAATCCGAGTGGCCTATCTCCAAATACAACTTTTTGGGTGGGTTTAAGAAATACAAGCGATAGTTGTTACCGATATAGAGATCCCCATCCCTCTTGTTTTACCGATTGGGAGCAATTTCCCTCAGGCACTTCGACAAGCGAGATTCCTTTAAACTTCGAATTTCCAAAGGCTTTGCAAACTGGACGCGTAGGAATTATCGTCAACCGAGAACAAAATTATGATAATATATCTACCAGACAATGTTCTACGTCAATTGATGTTATTCCTTCTAATCCGGGTTCAAGCAATAAATGCCTACTCAGGGTCTGGAGCGATAATAACAACAGATTTACTACGGCTGATAAGATATATGTAACTTTTGCTGAGGGATCACTTAAAGAGGCTCGAGACTCATTTGCACTCAAGATATTTAGAAGGGATGCAACTGGTGATTATAAAATCATTGATAATAGCGATCAGGACTTAACACTGTCTCAGCTTTCAGAACTAACTGCTCCAACTACAAATACTCCACCTCTGCATTATGGGACATCTAATCAGACTACTTTTGATGAGGGAGAATATCAAATAAAATTGTTCTCTAAAGATTGGTTTAATGAAAAACAATGGTGCCCTACTGCTACATTTCCAATAAGCCAAGAAGGCACAGAAACTCCTGGGCCGATAACCGGAGGCGGGTCTTGTAAATTCTGTCCTCCAACAAGCAGATATGAACCGGATACTAATCCGTTGGTGTGCAAAGACACATCAGGGAATACCTTGCCGGACAATCAACTGTTGTCAGCAAATTGCGAGGAGGATAAAGCTTGTAGTCCAATTTTTGGCTGCGTTGATAAAATTTCAGGAAGCCCATTTGGAGATGAAACAATTGATACGGGAAGGGCTCCGCCTTGCTCCGTGCCATTAGATGAAAATGGCTTTTGTCCTGAAATATTTACTGGTTTAGGAATTAGTTTTCCCACTACAATTGGGGGATTCACTTCTGCCCTACTTGGTGTGATGCTTAGCCTAATAGGAGGTATTGCTTTAATACTAATAATAATATCCGGATATAGGATAATGGCTTCTCAGGGAAATCCTGAAGCCTTGCAAGCAGCCCGGGAACAGTTAACCGCTGCAATTGTCGGACTTTTGTTTGTAATATTTTCGCTTGTAGTTCTTGAGGTAATTGGAGTTGATATATTAAAGTTGCCTGGATTAACAAGATAATTAATGATAGAAATCGCATTAAATTTAGACGGCGAAACTATTCAAGCTCCACCCGGCGTACCAACCGGTGGGCTTAATAAACTGGTTGAGATAGTACGACTTTCGATTGAACTTGCATTTATATTTGCAATACTACTCTGTCTTTATGTGCTTATATTTTCCGGTTTCCAATGGGTGTTTTCCGGTGGCGATAAACAAAAGTTGCAAACTGCAAGACAGCGACTTACTTATGCAGTTGTTGGCTTAAGTCTTGTATTCTTGTCCTTGCTTATAATGAGCGTTCTTTCAAAAGTTGCAGGCGTTAACCTTTTGGATATTCCAACGCCTTGACATAGATTTTCCTGATGTTAATATTGATTTGAACGGTGAAAATAATCTTAACGCTACTATTTTCTGCTACTTTCTTCTTTTTTACGGGTAAAGCATTTGCGGATAGCATTTGCCCAAGAACTGCAAGTTTTGGTGGCCTTTGTCTTGGATCGGATGATTTAGGAAGAGTAGTTGGAACGGGAACTGAGTATCTTTTTGTTATAGCGATTATTATCGCACTTTTGTATCTGGTCTGGGGAGGTTTAAAATGGCTTACGTCCGGCGGAGATAAAACCGCACTTCAGGCAGCTCGCGAGCACATAGTTGCTGCGGTAGTTGGATTAATAATAGTTTTCTTATCATATTTCATACTCGCATTTTTAATAAAGTTCTTTATTCCGGATTTTGATATTACCGAATTTGATTTGCCAACTGTTGGAACATCCGGTGGTTCGGGCAGCAGCGGTTCAGAATGCAGCGCAATAACTGATGGGTACTGTGTTAGAGCTCAAGCTTGTCCAGATACAAAAAGGCATGGCCAAAAGGATTGTGGTATAGGACAAGTTTGCTGCACATATTAAGATTATTAAGAAGGGACTTGACAAACTGTAAAAAGATGTCTAGCATAAATTATAGATGAGAAAAATAGTTGCTTTTTCTTCAACCCTTGGAGCTTATCTTGTAAGTGCTAGTTCTGCTTTTGCCCAGCTAGATACGACAGACGTAACGCTTTGCCCAAAAGAAGGATCAAACTTTATAAATCTTTGTGGCTTACAAATTAGCGATTTAATCGGCCCTGCAATAAACTTCCTATTCATTATTGCTGTAATTATTACTCTCTTTTATCTTGTCTGGGGAGGCTTAAAATGGCTTACATCAGGCGGGGACAAAACTGCTGTTCAGGCAGCTCGCGAGCACATTGTAGCAGCAGTAGTTGGGTTAGTAATAATTTTCTTATCATATTTCATACTTAACTTTATACTGGTATTCTTCCTTGGACAAGAATTTGGTATTTCAAGCTTCTCCATTCCTCATCTTTAAATCTACTTGAACTAAAACAATTAGTCTGATACTCTGAATTTAATATGTTTTCAATGCCGTTAAATGGCGACGAATGGGAATGCGCTGTCGAAGGCGTAGCTACTCTTTCGTGTATTCCCGATATTTTAAAAGTGGTAATCTTTTGGGCTTTAGTTTTTGCAGGAACCGTTGCCTTGTTTTTAATGATTTTTGCAGGAATTAGGTTTATAAATTCCGGTGGAGACCCAAAAGCAGCAGACACTGCACGAAAAACTTTTACCTACACAATTCTTGGGCTTTTAGTAATTATTTTATCTTTCTTTATTCTAAATTTAATTTCAACAATCACAAACGTTCCTTGCATTCTCAAATTTGGAGAGCTGGGATTTGGAAGCTGCGTACCATAGTTTTCACGAAATCGGACATATTTTAACCCTTGTTTGACCCACTTTGATAATCTTGCATCTGTATTTTTCACATTCAATACTAGATATAAGTACTAGTTAATAGGTATTAACATTATGGAAGAAGCACACCCAATACCACAAGACATAACAGGCTTTCAGTTTAAGCTGATTGGAGATATGACCGTAAAGCAGTTTGCATATCTTGCAGCAGGTGCAATTGCGGCATGGATTGTATATTTACTGCCTATTTTTCTATTTATAAAGCTTCCTATATCGTTGTTTTTCTTGGGCTTTGGAATAGCGCTAGCTTTTATACCTGTTGACGGAAGACCGTTAGATCTTATGATTGTGCATTTTTTTAAAGCTGTTTTTAGCCCGACTCAATACATTTATCAAAAACAGGGCGCAAATTTGGCCGTGGCAGGAGGAGAAACTGCTGATTTAACAAAAACTCTTTCTCAAAACCAGCTTCAGACTTTTTTAAATAAGCTTCCTAAGGCTAAAAATAGTTTGGATAAAAAGGAAATGGTGTTTTTTCAAAACCTACAAACCATTGCAAATTCCCCTCAGGTAACCCTACCAAAAGAAATTCCGTCGCATTATTTTGCAACTAAGGCACCTGCACAACAACCCCAAGCAGCAGTTATGCATAAACCAAAAGAGCCTATTGATATTAACTTAACGGAAAATTTGCAAAAAACTGCAGCTATTCTTCAAAAAGAGCTAGATCAGGCAAGACAAGCAGAGGAAAAGCAACGCTCGAGCCAAATTGATCCTAAAGCCTTTCTAGATACCCATCAAAAAGTTTTGGAACTTCAAAATCAACTAAGTGATATGGCTTCTCAAAAACAGGAACTCGAAAAAAAATTAATTGAAATGCAAAAAGGAACACTTGCTTCTAAGGCTCCTGTTTTTACGCCATCTGTTGCTAGTGCCATTCCCCAAACTACGCAGCATGTAAGAAGTATTCCAAATACAATGACCAAACAGGTAGGAATTGCCCAGGCCCCCGAATTTCCAAATCTGTTAACAGGAATAATAAAAGACTCAAGAGGCAATCCCCTACAAAATGTTTTGGTCGAAGTAAAAGATGCGGATGGAAATGCGGTTAGAGCTTTTAAAACCAATGCCTTGGGACAGTTTGCATCTGCTACGGCTTTAACAAACGGAAAATACACAATAGAGTTTGAAGACCCAAAGCAGATGCATAAATTTGACACTGTTGCATTTGAGGCTAACGGACAAATAATAATGCCAATTGAAGCAACGTCTACCGACCAAAGAGAGGAGTTAAGAAAAAGTCTTTTCACAAATTAATGAAAAAGCCTGCCCTAAAATTAAATTCGACTCAAAAGTTTATAGAAATAATAGACGTATATGAAGATATTCTTATACTTACAAGTGGAAATGCTTCTTTAATTATTGAGGTCCAGGCAACTAATTTTGACTTACTTTCCCAAGATGAACAAAATGCAAAAATTTACGCCTATTCTTCTCTTTTAAATTCATTATCTTTTCCTATTCAAATTGTAGTAAGAAGCAGACAGCTTGATATATCCTCTTACATTAACTTGCTTGCAGAGGAAGAAGCAAAGACCCAAAACCAAGCTCTACGAAAACAAATAAGTCTTTATAAAAAATTTGTAACCGAGTTGGTAAAGAAAAATACCGTACTTGATAAGAAATTTTATGTCGTAATTCCTTATTCTTCTTTGGAAAAAGGAGTATTTGGCGCAAAACAAGCAGTGGGGGGAGATTCTATAAAAAATTTAGAGGTTCAGGCAAAAGCAGCGTTGCATTCAAAAGCAGAATCTATGCATACACAGTTGTCACGAATAGGACTTAAATCAAAAACGCTTGAAAGAGAAGATTTATTAAAGTTATTTTACGAACTATATAACGACTCTTCGGTCCATCAGTCTCATATGGCTCATGGAAAAACCGGAATTGTGAAAGGAGATGCAAGTGCTGTTCAAAAGAAATAAAAATAAAACTGCAACTGCGCAAGATCCAACATCAAATATTTTGCAAAGAGGAATGAGCAGTATTCCAGATGTTCTTGCGCCATCGTCAATTGAAGTAGACTTCAATAATATTAGGGTTGGTGAAAAGCTATATAAATCATTTTTTATCTCTGGCTATCCCAGATACGTTTCTGCAAACTGGCTTGAGCCCTTAATTAATTTCGAATCCTCTATGGATATTTCAATGTTTATTTATCCAACAGACGCCCCGGATGTTTTATCCGATTTAAGACGCAAGATTGCCGAAATGGAGGCAACGCTTTCGTCAAACATAGAAGAGGGCTTAGATGTTGACCCAAAAGTTAGCGCTTCTTTGGAAGACGCACTTTCTGTCCAGGAAGAATTAGCAAAGGGCGTGGAAAGATTTTTCCAGTTCTCGCTTTATGTTTCCTTGATTGCTAATACCATGGAGGAGCTTAATGAAAATTCAAAAAAATTAGTTTCTACTTTAAATTCAATTTTACTTTTGCCTAAAACCGCAACTCTTCAAATGGAGGAAGGATTTAAATCAACTATTCCACTTGGACGTGACTTTTTGTTTTTAACAAGAAATATGGATACGACTTCGCTGGCTTCAACTTTTCCTTTTACTTCGGCTATGTTAACGCAGGACAAGGGAATTTTATATGGAGTAAACCAGCAAAACGGTTCGTTAATTATTTTTGATAGATTTAGTCTTGAAAACGCAAATGAAGTAGTTTTGGGAAAATCGGGTGCCGGAAAATCATATCTAATAAAACTTGAGGCATTCCGTCAGTTTATGTTTGGGACCGAGGTAATAATAATTGACCCGGAAGGAGAATATTCAAAGCTTGCCAAAAGCCTAAGCGGAGAAGAGGTTTTCTTTAGCGCAAACTCTCCTATTAAAATTAACCCATTTGATTTATCCCAAAGTTACGAAGAGGGCGAAAACGAATTGGGTTTAAAAATATTGTCCTTGCATGGGCTTTTAAAAATAGTTTTTGGAAAACTCGATGCAACATCAGATGCAATACTAGACAGGGCGTTAGTTGAAACATACAGGCAAAAAGGCATAACCGTTGAGCCAAATACTCAAAAAAACACACCCCCTTTAATGGAAGACTTATATAAAGTTTTATTGGGAATGGAAGACCAAAAGGCGAATGAACTGGCTTTAGTTTTAGAAAAATTTATAAAAGGCAGTTTGTCGGGCATTTTTAATCAGCAATCTAATTTTGACATAAAAAACCCATTTACAGTTTTTAACATAAAGGGGCTTGAAGAAGAATTGAGGCCAATTGCAATGCACATAGTTTTGGATTTTGTATGGACAAAAATAAGAAAAGATTTAAAAAAGAGGTTATTAATACTAGATGAGGCTTGGTACATGATGGAATACGAAGACAGCGCATCTTTTGTTTATTCAATTGCTAAACGCGCTCGAAAATACTACTTAGGACTAACAACAGCAACACAAGACGTTGAGGATTTTTTATCAACCGATTATGGAAAAGCGGTTTTGTCCAATTCGTCTATTCAAATGCTTCTTAAGCAGGCGCCGAGCGAAGTCGATTTGGTATCACAAGTGTTTTACCTTACAAAAGGAGAAAAGCAATTGCTTTTATCCGCCCAAATTGGCGAAGGACTTTTCTTTGCCGGACAAAATCACGTTGCAATACAAGTGCTGGCAGCAGAACACGAACACGCATTAATTACCACCGACCCACAGGAGGCTCAAAGCACGAAACAGGATACTGAAAAAAGTGCGATTACACCTCCCGAGAAGCCCTCCGAAAAAGCAACTGACAGTCACTAGTAACTAATATCTAGTAACTGCTAATATTAAATTATGGACGAAGAAGAAAAGAAAGACCAACAGGGTCCGCAGGAAAACGACGATCAGCAATCTCCTTTTGACCAAACTGGACAAGTAACTGATAGGGCAAAACAGGTTGGCAAAAAAGCGCTAAAGGGACTACGGGGATTAGGAACAGCAGGCCAAGCCGCAGGAGAGACAGAGACAGCTGGTGCCGGCGCTCAAGCAGCAGAAAAATCGGCTACAAAAGTTGCCACTAGGGCTTTGCAGGTAGCTCTTAGAGCCGGAGGCTCAAATATTGGAGGGTGGGCTGTGATTATTGTCATTGCAATAGTTTTTGCAATGACAATCTTAATGGCAATACTTGGAGGTCAACAAGCTACAACTGCCACAAATTATAACGCTCCCATAGAAGAACCACCAGAGCCAATAGATGAAAATGTCTGCAGTTTAATTGACATTCCTGGCTTAACGTGTAATCTTTCCGCGCCTCCCCTGGTTGAAAATGGCCAGTCTTACGAATACATAGGGGATGTAAATTATAAAACCAGCGATGGTGGAAAAGAATTAAGCAGTTTTAAATTTATACTTACTATTCCGTCTGACATTATTGAATTCACCACTCCTCTTCCCGGAAATCCTGATCCTAGCACGAGTGGGTCACAAACAACATACACTTGGTTGCTCAGCGATGCTGCAAACATTTCTTTATTCAAACAAGTAACCGGCTCTAGCCCTCCGGAATATAATTTTCATTTTTCAGTTACAGCAAAGCCCAAGACAGGGGTAAAAGACACCACCGCAACAGTGGAGCTTTTGGTAGAATAATATTGTGAGAAATATTACAGTTATAATAATTTTATTTTTATCCTTTTTTATTCTGGCTGCTTCTGCATCGGCTTTTGTGATCGAAACCGTAATTGGAAACCCTACTGGGGAAGGGCTTCCAAGGTGCACGACTCTTGATGCAAATCCTCGTGGATGCTTAAGCAATGATTTAAATATTACCGTCACAGGCTCATTTACAGATGACCAAATAAGGAGTATCTACAATGATTTTTGGCGTGTCGCGGGAAAAAGCAGAGCGTATTGGGAGTTGTTAAAAGAAGCCGGCCCCTCAGTAAACGAAGATAACAGTCTTCCAGGAGAAGGGTGTTTTGCAAAAGTAGAAAACGGTAATATATACATTCAGGCTTATAATAAATGTTCAGACACCTTGCTTATTCATGAAAGCGGGCATGTGTTTGCAGGAAAAAACAGTAGATATTTAATAAGGAGGTTCCCTTATGAAGATGAAATAAAAAACTCAGGCGCTGCTTGCGTTGAGGATCGGTGCAACAATGGCCACGCCTTTATTAAGACATATTCCCTAAGGGATAAAAGCTGCGATAGCACCTCAAACCCCTATCCAGAAAAGTGTACATTTGGTGTCAGTCCTAAGGGAGAATCGTTTGCAGAAGCACTTGTTGACTACACAACCCCTGGAAGAATTGGCAGAAGGAGTAGCACATACTGCTCTGTTGCCATTGAAAATTATAAATCTGATTGTAAAAATGCTTATGCATGGATGAGAGACAATGTTTTTGGAGGAGCAGAATTTTAAATGAGAAAAAAAATATTTGTTATTGTATTAATAGTTTTTATTGGGATTGTTTTTTTACTTTTCTTAGGCGGGGACAAAAAAAAACCCGTTAAGCAAACGGCGCCAACACCAATTCCCATACCTTCTGATTTTGATAAAAATTACAGCAACTTTAATTATTTATCGCCGGGAAAGAGTACCTATAATGATGTTGTTAGTATTAATGGAAAACCAAAAACTTCGTCTGCTTTCGGTAAGAAAACAAAACTTACCTATCTTACGCCTAATCAAGATTACGAAAACTTGGTCGTATTAGATAATAACACAGTAACCTACGCCTATGAATATGTTTTTTCTACTTATAGGGGCGTCTTGAGTGAGTACTTGAAAACCTACGGGAACCCACTGAAGCTTTACTCCAAAGACCCTGATGGGTTTGACTGGTATATTTTTCTTGGATCAGGAATTGGAGTGGAAGCGGCAGACAATCTTGTAACAAGAGTGCTGTATTTTATTCCTCAGGATAAAAATAGTTTTATGACAAACATAGCTAAAGACGTTGGGCTTTCGGAGACCCCAATAGAAGAGATAGGGGAGCCTTTTTAACCCTGAATTCTGATTGGCATTATTAAATGGAGAAAGTTATTGTCCCCTTTTACTTTAAAAACGCCGGGGTTTAGTGGACCCGTCATCTCAAAGATTAATTCTTCTTCCTCCAGCGTTGTCAAAACGTCAATTAAGTATTTTGCGTTGAATGCGATTTCGTTTCCCTCCCCAATTGTTTTTGCTGCTATTTCTACCAAATCCTCTCCCACTTGAGGTGAGTTGGCAGAAACCACTAGCTTGTCTTTTTCTACAGACAACTTAACTATATTGGCGGTCTCTCTTGCAAAAACAGAGCAAATTCTTATTGCGTTTAAAAGTTCTTCTCTGTCTATTTCTGTTTTTGTATCCGCATCTTCTGGCATTATTTTTTCATACTGCGGATAGTCGGCATCTATTAGTCTTCCAACAATTTCTGTTTCTGCTTGCGTTATTACAACTTGATTATTTTCTTTAGAAACACAAAAGGAAATTTTTCCATCATCTTCTTTTAAAAACGATAGTTCTTTGATAACTCTGCCGGGGACTACAATGGGTTTTTCAAGCCCTTCCTTTAACTTGAGTGGGGTTTTCTGATAAGAAAGTCTGTACTGGTCGGTTGCCACCAGAACAACGCCTTCTTTTCCTTTTTCAAACAAGACACCAAGAAGAGATGGGCGACTAGAATCTACGGCTGCGGCAAAAGAAACTCTTTGGAAAAACTTTTCTACGTCTTTCTTTTCCAAGGTTAAAATTACATCGCCTTTTTGTTCATAAAGCTTAGGAAACTCGTCTGCGGACATTGTTTGAAACGAAGCCCTTACCTTATCCCCTTTAAGTTTTAAAACGTTTTCTTCGAGCTCTAGTTTTATTTTTTGGTCTTTGATATTAGTTATTAAATCCAGAAAGTTTTTCGCCAATACTGTTGTTTTTCCTTCTTTTTCAACGCTTGCAGGAACTTCTGCAGATATTCCTATTTCTAAATCTGTTGCTGAAATTACTAACTTTCCCCTTTTTGTCTCCAATAAAAAATTTGAAAGTATCGGGAGGGTTGCCCGACTGGAAACGGCATGATTAAGAAAAGAAATTTTCTCGAGCAGGTTATCGGAAAGAAGTGAAACCAACATATTCTTATTTGTAGTTGTAGTAGTTTATATGGAAAAGTGGAAAAAAGCAAGGAGGCCTACTTATATTTTTGTTGATAACGAGTGGATAAAAATGTGGATAAAAAGTTAATAAAAAAAAACACAGATTAATCCACTTTTTTTCCCAACATCTGGTCGTTTATCCCCAAGAAATCCATATTTCCTTTTTGCTCAACCAATTTTTCAATTTTTCCCACGCCATGCATTATTGTTGTATGATCCCTTCCTCCAAGCAAGTGCCCAATTTCTACAAAGGTTAACCCCATTTGTTTTTTTAATAAAAACATTGCAACCTGCCTTGGTCTTACCAAAAAAGCATCGCGTTTTGGACTTTTTAATTGCGTGGGTTTTACATTGTAGTAAGAGCAGACATTGTCTATTATTTCATCAGGATGAAAGCCTCTTGGTTCGTCTTTTTCAACCGGCAGGAAAGAGGCAAGTATGTCTTCTGTTATTTCCGACAAGCCTTTGTTCTGGGCTTCTGTTATTAATCTTAAAAGCAAACCCTCAAGCCCTCTTGCATCCTGCGCCTTTTGGGCAATAGCCTTGGCGGTATTAAAAGAAAGAGAAATATTATATTTTTTTGCTTTAATAAGAAGTATCGCACATCTAAGTTCAAAATCCGGTGATTGAATATCTACCGTTAGTCCGCCACCAAATCTTGATATTAATCTTTTTTCCAGCTGTTTTATTTCAGACGGATGCCTATCAGACGAGAGTACAATTTGTGAGTTTTGATCAACCAATGTATTAAATGTGTGAAAAAGCTCTTCCTGAACCTTTTCCTTTCCTGCAATAAATTGAATATCATCAATTACAAGTAAATCCAGATCTCTAAATCTTCTTTTCATTCTGGCTGTATTATTTGTTCTTATTGCCTCAACCACATCATTTGTAAACTCCTCACTTGTTGTATAAAGAATTTTGGAGCTTGGTTTTTTTGCATAAACTTCATTTGCTATTGCTTGCATAAGATGTGTTTTTCCAACCCCAACAGGCCCATAAATAAACAAAGGGTTGTAGGTTGCCCCCGGATTTTTAGCAACAGTGGTAGCAGAAACATAAGCCAGCTGGTTGCTTCCCGAAACTGCCATATTCTCAAAACTATAATCCGATCTAACCCTTGGCAAATGCCCTATTGAAGATTTTGTTTCCGTCTGCGAAAAAAGAGTATCGTTTTTATCTTCCAAAACAACATCAACTACTGTTTTTGGAACAAAAACAATTTTTGTATTTATCCCTATATGCTTATCTGTTGCTTTTTTTATGATTGAAAAAAACTTTCGCTGCAGCAGATCTATTATCATTCCGGAGGGAGCGGCAACCGTTGCAACACCATCCTCTACAGAAAGTAAACGCGTTTGATTAAAAAGAGTTAAATAATTCGCCTTAGAAACCTCCAATTCTATTTCAGACAAAACATTCTTCCAGATATTTTTGTAGTCACTCATGGTAGAAGTCCATTATTAATAATGTGGATAACTTGTGTCAAGATGAGAAACTGGATAAAAGTATATCTTTTTTAAAATGCTTTAAAAAGACATCCTTCTTTGCTATACTTACGTTTAATGGAAAAATTTAGAAAGCTTAAAAAAGTAAAAAGAAAAAGAAAACACGGATTTTTAGAAAGAACAAAAGACAGAAGCGGCAAAAATCTTTTAAAAAGAAGAAGAAACAAAGGAAGAAAAAGGTTAACGATATAAGTGTTAAAAAAAATAAACCGTCTTTCTAAATTTAAAAGAATTGAAAATTTAAAAAGCGTCACAACCCCCTTTTTTGTTTTAAAATATAAAAAGGAAGACGCCAGGGTTGCAAAATTTGGATTTATAGTTTCAAAAAAAATTGACAAAAGGGCAACTGTTAGAAATAAAATAAAAAGAATGTTTCAAAAGGCGGTCCAAGAAAATATTGAAAAAATTCTTCCCTTTACATTTTTAATAATTGCAAAAGAGAAATGCGTGGAAGAAACAGAAGAAAGCTTATCTAAAACACTTAACTTTATATTTACAAAAGAAAACTTACTAAAATGAAAACAATACTTATAGCACTAATTAATTTTTATCAAAAAATTATTTCTCCCTCGTTAAAACAATTGCTAGGATTTAATAATTCTTGCAGATTTTATCCAACATGCTCTGAATATACAAAAAATGCCATTTCCCAAAAAGGATTTTTAGTTGGTTTGTACGCCGGATTTTTAAGGCTTTTAAAATGCCAACCTTTTTATAACCCGGCAAAAATATGAATATCTTTGATACATTAATACTGAATCCGATTTTAAACATTCTTCTTTTAAATTATAAACTGTTTTCAAGTATTGGCGCTCCTTTTGCATTGGGCTTTGCAATAATCGGACTGACAATTGTAATTAGAGTTATTCTTTATCCATTAATGTCTGCACAGCTAAAGGCCGCAAAGAAGATGCAAGATGTTAATCCGCATCTTTCAAGGTTGCGCGAAAAACACAAAGGAGATGCTAAGACTCTTCAGCAAGAAACAATGAAATTATATAAAGAGTTTGGCATTAACCCAGCAGCAGGTTGTCTTCCTATACTCATACAACTGCCTGTTATTTGGGGACTTTATGCAGCTTTAAATAAGGTAATTAATTTGGGAGCAAATACTGTTTCAGAAGTAAACAAATTAGCATATTATGATTTTTTAAAGATTGATAAACCTTGGGATGTATATTTCTTTGGTCTTCCGCTTGCACAAAACCCCGCACAATTAATGAATACGCTAGGCCCCATTATTTTACTCGTGCCGCTTTTAACAGGACTTTTTCAGTTTATACAATCTAAAATGATGATGTCGGCCACTCCTGTCAAAAAAGACGATGTAAAAAAGAAGGATGATTTTGCCACTGCTTTTCAATCACAGTCCTTATATATTTTTCCAGTGATGATAGGTTTTCTTTCATACACTTTTCCAATTGGCCTTTCTCTATACTGGAACACGTTTACCATTTTTGGTATCATACAGCAATATAAAATCTCTGGTCTTGGGGGCTTAGAAATTTGGATGCAAAAAGTATGGAAGCAAAAATAAAAAAAACAACAAAAGAGTTTTTTAAAATACTTGAAATAGAAGACCCTTTTGAAGTAGAAGAAAACGAGGAAGAAATTAAAATTAATGTGTCTTCCGAAAACCCTGGAATACTTATCGGATATCACGGTGAAACACTGGAATCCCTGCAATTAATACTCGCGTTATATTTATCAAAAAAACTCGGGGAATTTAAAAGAGTATCCTTAGAAGTTGGAGATTACAAAAAGAATCGAGAAGAATGGTTGAAAAAGTTGGCAGCCGATGCAAAAGAAAGAGCATTATCCGATGGCCGTGAGGTGACACTTGAGGATTTAAAAGCTTGGGAAAGAAGAATAGTGCACATGGAGCTTGCCGATGATAAAGAAGTTATATCGGAATCTATGGGCGAAGGCAGAGAAAGAGCCCTGGTTATTAGGCCAAGATAAACCAAGTCTTTTTCTTTTTTATCTACTTTTATTTTTTTTACCAACTCAGCTTGGGAAACACTTTTGGGCAGATTTCTCTACTATTCAAGGGCTAAGAATTGACTACCTATCCCCCACTTTATATCTAACAGACATTTTAATATTTGCCTTATTTTTACTATCTGTAAAAAAATTACTACCCCTGCTTTTTAAATATAAAAAAAACATGAGTTTACTTTTTATATTTATTTTAAGTGTCTTTTTAGGAATCTTAAATTCAAAAAACCCATCCGCAGGAACTTATGGACTAATTAAGGTTTTAGAATTTATTTTTTTAGGAACTTACATTTATTTTAATAAAAAAGCCTTAAGCCTAAAATTAATAGCACTTGCTTTTTCCACAGGAATAATTTTTGAAAGCTTACTTGCTGCACTTCAGTACTTAAACCATGGTTCGTTTCAGGGAATATTTTATTTTTTTGGAGAAAGAAACTTTAATACAAATACGCCGGGGATTGCAAACGCTTCAATAAACGGACAATTAGTTCTTCGTCCTTATGGAACCTTTTCGCACCCAAATGCGTTGGGAGGTTATTTAGTAATTGCATTAATGCTTTGTGCGTTTTCTGCAAAAAAAATAAATAGATTTTTCATTCCGGTATTTATTCTTGCAGCTCTTGGAATATTTGTTTCTTTTTCAAGAACTGCTTTTATTGCATCTATAGTTTTTATTATTTTTTTCTTTCTAATTTCTGTTTACGAAAAATATAAGAAAGGCAAAACAAATAAGCCTTCTATAAAGCAAGTCTTTCTTATTCTTGCACTAATTTCCTTCCTACTGGTTACATTGTCGCTAAACTTATTTTCGCAAAGAATTTTTAACATAAATTTTAAAGACGAGTCTGTAGTTATGCGTACTAAGTTAATAGACCAATCGATAAATATGATAAGTACCAATCCGGTACTTGGAGTAGGAATAAATAATTTTTATAATAATTTGGATTATAAATATAATAGTCCATCTACCATTCAGCCCGTTCACAATATCTTTTTTCTTACACTCTCGGAAACAGGATTAGTAGGAATTTTATTTTTAATTTTTATCCTTTTAAAACCGGTAAGAAATTTAAAGAATGGCGCTATTATTTTGGTAATTTTAATTTTGGGTAGCCTTGACCACTATTTATTTACCCAACAACAAGGGCAACTTCTTTTTACTGTAACTATTTCTCTTCTTCTGTCCAATAAGCTTTCTGCTAAAATAAATTAGTACTTATGTCCAGTATTTTTGTTTATACAGATGGCGGCGCCAGAGGAAATCCGGGGCCTTCGGCATTAGGGGTTTATATCGAAGACGATAAGGGTACTCCCCTTTTTTCCTTGGGTAAAAGACTCGGAGAAACGACTAACAATATTGCAGAATATTCAGCAATAGTTGAAGCATTTAATTGGTTAATTGAAAACAAAGGCATGCTGGGAAAGAACTGTAAAATTTATTTTTATATGGACTCACTTTTGGCATACTCGCATATTAAAAAAATTTATAAGATAAAAAATGAAAAACTAAAAGAGTTAATATTTACAATATGGGAAAAAGAAAAAATACTCGGACTTTCAGTTTCTTATAATCATGTAAGAAGAGAGGGAAACAAGAAAGCTGACGCCCTTGTAAATCTTGCTCTTGATAATCTAATTTAACAAATGAGAGGATCTGCCCTAATTACAACAGAAAGTAAAAACCAACTGCCGGTTTTAATTGTTGATAAGGTAGGAATTATTGGAGAGTCTCTTGCAGAAAATATAAAACAAGAATCTCTAGTAATTCTTGTAAGCGGGAAAACAGTTGTTGATCCAAATATCCTTCATGTACCCTACGATAAAAAAATTCCTGTTATACCCGATAACACCTACTCCCATATTTTTTTAATTGATGAAGACGGAGCATTTTTAAAAAATTTGATCCCGCCATTTATTAAAAAGGCCAAACACGATGATTCAGTTTTTAGTTTGGTTTTAAAAAAAGGAATCATCCAAAAAGATTTCGAACAAAGCCTTTTTTCTTCTTACAGCAAAATTAAGTTAATAATAACCGGTGATATCTTTGCCAAAGATTTTATATTCGATAGTAAAACAGACATAAATCGTTTTATTAAGGAAGTAAAAGATAATAAAAAAATTGAAATACCGGGTGATGGAACAAGTGAAACCCTGCCTGTTTTCTTAGAAGATGTTACATGGGGTATTTTACAAGCGGGCTTTATAGAAGAAAAAAATGAAGTTTTCTTAATATATCCCCAAGGGGCATTTACTCTACTTTCAGTAGCAAGAATATTTCAAAAAATTGATCCAAATATAAAAATAGACTTCATAAGAGAAGACAAAATTCGTAAGGCTTTAGAAATAGAAGAAGGAAAAAATCTTCTCGATGAAAACTATGATTTAGAATCTAAAATAAAGCAAATTGAATTTGGAAAAGAGAAATTTGAGGAGATAAGAAGGGAAGAAGAGCATAACAGAAGCTTTGAGTTTTCTCTTCCTACAGGATTAAATAAAATTTTCTTAGCATGCCTACTAACTATTTTTTTGGTTCTTTTAATGCCGATTATTTTTACATTCGGACTGGCAGGTTTTGGAGGATTACTTTTGCAGGGAGCAATAAGTCAAGCAGAAGCGGGAAAACTTGAGTCTGCTAAAAACTTTGTAAGCGTTTCTTATTATGCATTTTTTCTTTCGGAGAGTTCCTTTGCTTTAGTTGAAAAAGAGGCAAGAATAGTAGGTATTGAAAATAAGTTGACTGGAATGCGCTCTAAATTGGAGCTGGGAAAGGAAACTTCATTTACTGTTTTAAATCTTTTTGAAGGCATAAAAAATTTGGAGAAGATTTTAACAGGTTCATCCGGGTCTTCGGAAAAGGAATTTAACAGAATTACAAATGATATTAAATCTGCTCTTGTATATTATCAAAAACAAAAAGAAGCAGGTGGTTTACCAGCCTCCTTAACTAAAAATTTGGATGATATTGTAGCTATTTCCTCAGCCACAATTGAGAGTTGGCCTGAATTATTCGGTTTTAAGGGGGAGAGGAAATACTTAATTCTTTTACAAAACAATATGGAGCTTCGGCCAGGGGGAGGATTTATCGGTTCCTTTGCGCTTGCCACTTTAAACAAAGGAAAGCTAAGTAATTTTAAAATATATGATGTATATGATGCAGACGGACAATTAAAAGGCCACATTGAGCCGCCTTTTGTAATAAGAAGATATTTAAATTCTCCAAACTGGTATTTAAGAGACAGCAACTTTGATATTGATTTTTCAAAAAGCGCACAAGCGTCTGCGGTTTTTCTTCTTTCCGAATTAAAGCAACCCGTAGACGGAGTTGTTGCAGTAGATTTATCTTTTGCAAGAAATTTACTTGAGGCAGTCGGAGAAGTTAAGGTAGTAGATTATAATGAAACTGTATCCTCCAATAATCTTTTTCAAGTAACTCAAGAAAAAGTTGAAGCAAAATTTTTCCCGGGCTCTACTCAAAAAAAAGACTTTCTTAAAAGCCTTTATAATTCAATAGAAAATAAAATATCGGCCGATAAGACAATCTCGTACTTAAATGTTTTGCAAAGCTTAGTAAGATCAATTTCTGAAAAACACATCTTGCTTGCGTTTAATAAACCAAATATAGAAGCCCTATTTTCTGTTAATGGTTGGGGAGGTAGCCTATTTGATGACAGAGAAAGCTCACCCACTTCTATAAATGATTTTGTTGGAATTAATGAGGCAAATTTTGGAGCCAATAAAGTTAATTATTATGTTTCAAGAAGTATGAGTTTGAATGTTTCAATAAAAGATAATGGACAGGTAGAGAATACCATAAAAATTAGTTATAAAAATAATGCTCCTAAAAATTCAGGTACAAAAGGATTATATAAAAACTATCTAAGACTAATTTTACCCAAAGGCGCAACGCTCACAAAAATAGAAGTCGATGGAGTAGCGCAAAAATTAATAAATGCTATAACGGAGCCAAATCTTTATGAAGCAAAAAATTTCAAACCACCTGTAGGGCTTGAAATTAGCAAAGAAGAATTAGTAAATAAATCTGTATTTGGATTTTTAGTAAATATAGAACCTGAAGCTTTAAAAAATATAGTTGTCACATACAACATAAATAAAAAATTTGATATGAAAGAGGCAAGTCTTTCTTATAGTTTAAAAATCTATAAACAGCCTGGCATTGACACGATTCCATTTGGGGTGGTATTGAATATACCCGCAAACCTAAATGTAGTAGATTATCCAAAAAGTGCAATAATTAAAGAAAAAGCAGTAATTGTTTCAGAAAACATTGTAAAAGATACAACCCTTAATTTTTCTATTTCAAAGAAATGACTCAATAAAATCAGCTTTGGTCTTTCTAATATATCTTCCATGCTCAATTAGTAAATTTGTAATTTCAAACCAAATTTTCTTATCAAATAAATTCATTAGATCTTTTTCTATTTTTTCAGGACTCTTCTCTTTGCTAAATCCATACTTTTGTGAAAGCCTAGATACATGTGTATCAACGGCAACACCTTCAAATATAAAGTATGCATTTCCTAAAACAACATTTGCAGTTTTTCTTCCTACTCCAGGAAGCAGCGTTAACTCGGAGATAGTCTTTGGAATTTTGCCGTTGTAGTCTTTAAGAATTATTTTTGCCGCTGCTTTTACGTTTTTTGCTTTAGTCTTATAAAGTCCAATTTGTTTAATATCGTTTTCAAGGACTTTTAAATTAACATTCGCAAAATTTTCTATTTCCACCTGCTCATTCTTTCCTCTATGTTTAGGAAAAAGGTTCGCAGTAGTTTTGTTCACTTGTACATCAGTTGTTTGAGCTGAAAGCATAACTGCAACAAGAAGCTCAAAATTATTTTTGTAATTTAAGACAATTTTTGCTTTTGGGTAATGCTTTTTAAGAAGGTTAAAAATTTTGTAGGCTCGTTTCTTATTCATAAGAAGTTATTATATAATAAAGTAGTGAACGAAGAGAACACATATAAGAATTGGGAGAAGAATGGATATTTTAAACCCGAGTTAAATCCAGATGGGAAACCATTTTCAATAATTCTACCACCCCCAAATGCAAATGCACCACTTCACTTTGGCCATGCAATGTATACGGTTGAGGACATTCTTATTAGATTCCACAGATTATTAGGAGATAAGACGCTTTGGCTTCCGGGATCAGATCATGCTGGATTTGAAACACAATTTGTTTTTGAAAAGAAACTACATGAAGAAGGGAAGTCGCGTTTTGATTATGATCGAGAAACTCTTTATAAAATGATTTGGAGTTTTGTAGAAGAAAATAGACCAATAATGGAAAATCAGCTCAGAAGACTAGGTTTCTCTCTAGATTTTTCAAGAAAAAAATTTACCCTAGATGAAGATATTGTAAAAATAGTTTATAAAACATTTAAAAAACTTTATGACGATGGATTGGTTTACAGAGCAGAAAGACTAGTTAATTATTGCACGTTCGACGGAACCAGCTTTTCCGATCTTGAGGTAATTTATGAAGAAAGAAAAACACCTCTTTATTACATTAAATACGGACCATTAACTTTAGCTACAACAAGGCCGGAGACAAAATTCGGCGACACGGCTGTTGCAGTTAATCCAAGCGATTCGCGTTACCAAAAATATATAGGAAAGGAAATTGAGATTGAAACTGTTTTGGGTAAAGCAAAATTAAAAGTAATTGCAGATGAAATGGTAGATAAAGAATTTGGAACAGGAGTTGTAAAGATAACCCCCGCTCATGATTTTGAGGACTTTGAAGTTTCTACAAGGCACAATTTACCCATGGTTCAGGTTATAGATTACTCAGGCAAAATGAATAAAAAGGCAGGAAAGTTTGAGGGTATGTATGCAAAACAAGCTAGAGCAGAAATAGTTTCCGAAATGCAAAAAAAAGGATTAATAGAAAGAATAGATGAAGATTATGTTCATAGGGTTGGTGTTTGTTATAAATGTAAAAACCCGATTGAGCCCTTACCCCTTGAACAGTGGTTTATAAAAATGAAGCCTCTTGCAAAATCAGCAATAGAAGCTGTTAAAAAAGGCGATATTAAAATCTATCCCAAAAACTTTGAAAAGTTGTATTTTCAGTTTTTGGAAAATATTAAAGACTGGAATATATCAAGACAAATTGTTTGGGGAACAAGGATTCCTGCTTGGAAAAATAATAAAACAGGAGAGTGGGTAGTTACAGAAGGGGAGGCGCCAAAAGGCAATTTTGAACAAGACTCAGACACTTTCGATACATGGTTCTCATCGGGTCAATGGCCATTTGCGACTCTTTCTACAACTAAAGACTTAGAATTTTATCCAACTTCTGTTATGGAAACCGGTTATGATATTCTACGTTGGTGGGTGGCTAGAATGATAATGCTGGGCATTTACATGACAGGAAAGCCTCCATTTAAAGATGTTTTGCTTCATGGTCTGGTAAACGATCCCTTAGGCAAAAAAATGAGCAAGAGTAAGGGAAACGTCATAAATCCTATTGAGCTGGTTGAAGAATATGGGGCCGATACAGTACGCTTCGCTCTTATTTACGGAAACGCTACTGGAAACGATCAGGTTTTATCATATCCAAAACTTGAAGCAGCAAAAAAATTTATTAATAAAATTAGAAACATAAGTAGATATGTTTTGGAAATGAAACCAAATGATACAAAAGAAAACCCGCAATTAAATGATGATGATAAAAAAGTACTTGAGAATTTAGACAAGCTAGTAGCTGAGGTAACAAAAGGGATAGAAAAATATGATTTTAATTTTGCATTAAATAACCTTTATGAGTTTATTTGGCATTACTTTGCAGATTTATATATTGAAAGTTCAAAAACCCGAAGAGGAGAAGCACAACCCGTGCTAGAGCAGGTTTTAAAAACTTCAATTATTCTACTTCATCCATTTATGCCTTTTGTAACAGAGGAAATTTACCAAAAATTCCCAAAACGCTTAGATTCTATAATGATTGAGAAGTGGCCTAAGTCAAGTGTCAAAAAAAACATCTTCTAAAATTAAATCAGGCATACAATTCCCGAGTAATTACCGAGTAATTACCGAAAGAGGCATATCGTTTTTATCTTTAATAGCAATTTTAATCCTGATTTTACTTATTTTTTTGCTTTCTTTTAACCTTATTCAAGATTATCAGGAATACAGAAAGATATCGTTAGAAAGACAAAATATAAATGTAAAAATTAATTCATGGAGCTCGATTTTGGATAAATTTCCGGGGTATTCGGACGCAAGTTTTAATATGGCAGTATTATATTACCAGCTAAATGATTTTGAAAAAGCTAAAACTTATTTGGATAAAACTTTAATTTTTGATCCAAATTATCCTCAGGCACAGAAACTCGGCAGCGAGCTTAAAAAAAGAGGTTTTTAACCTTCTTGGGGTTTTTCTTCAGGAGTTTTTTCAGCTTCTTCCGCCGCGGGTTTTTCTTCGGCGGGTATTTCTCCTTCAACAGGCTCTTTAGCTTCGCCTTCGGCACCCTCAACAACTTCGCCTTCGGCTTTTGCAGCTTCAGCTGCGGCAGCTTCTTCCGCTGCTTGCTCTAGGGCTTCTTTGGAGACCAATTCTTCTATCTTTGCAACCAACTGATTAGCGTCGGATAAAATCGTAACCCCCTCTGGTGCTTTTAAGTCAGAAACTGCAATTTGCTCATCAATTTGAGCTAAATACTCGACATTTACCTGTATGTTTTCAGGTAAATCTGAAGGAAGCGCTTCTACTTCCACCTCATTTGTAATTTCCATTAAAATTCCGATTTTTTCAACTACTGCCTTGGGTTCTCCTACAAATTCTAGCGGAACATTCGCTTTTACTTTTTCTTTAAGATTTACTTGGAAAAAATCTGCATGCAATACATTTCCTCTAAAATCTTTATATACGTTTTGAATTAAAACCGGAATCGTTTTTCCTTCAAGATCCAAATCTACTAAGGTTGTTTCTCCGCTTTCCTTATATACATCCATAAATTCTTTCGTAGGAGCCTGAACTGCAGTCGATTTAACCTCTTTTCCATAAACGTTGCCAGGAGTTATGCCATCACGTCGCAGTTTTTTAACTTTTTTACCTAGGATTTTTCTTTTTTCTACTTTGAGTTTTGAATGCTTCACAATAATCTATTTTACATTAAAACAAAGCTTATGGCAAGCTCGCTTGAGGTGATATAATTAAACTGTGAAGATATTGGGAATTGATCCTGGAATTGCCAGATGCGGATGGGCTATAGTAGAATCTCAAAATTCAAAAATACAGGTATTAGGCTATGGTTGCATAGAAACAAGCCCAAAAAGCTTAATCGAAGAAAGACTTGAGCAGGTTTACTTACAAGTTTCAAAAATTATCAAAACCTATAAACCGGGAGTTTTATCTATTGAAGAGCTTTTTTTTAGTTCTAATGCAAAAACAGCTTTTGTAGTAGGTCAAGCAAGGGGAGTCGTGCTTCTTGCAGCAAGTCAAAATAGGCTTAAAACTGCCATATATACGCCCTTGCAGGTTAAACTTGCGGTAACGGGTTATGGCAGGGCGGAAAAAAAACAGGTTGAGGATATGGTAAAAATACTTCTTAAATTAAAAACAGCCCCAAAACTTGATGATACTTCTGATGCTTTAGCAGTTGCCATCACGCACGCTTTTTCCCAAAAGTACGAAAAATACACAAAATAGCTTGTGCTATAATCAGCTAAATTATGATTGGTTCGTTAAACGGTAAGGTTGATTTACTTCAAAGACCTAATGCAATAATTGATGTTAACGGCGTTGGCTACAAAGTTTTAGTAGCTGATAGTGTTTATAAAAAGCTTACGGTCGGGGATAAGCTCAAAATTTTCACATACACATATGTAAGAGAAGATGCTTTAGATCTTTTTGGATTCTTAGAAATAGAGGATTTAAAACTTTTCGAAAGCTTAATTACTGTTTCGGGAATTGGCCCAAAAACTGCATTAAACATTTTTTCCTTCGGGGAACGAAAAGATATTATTGAAGCAATTGTTAAAGGTGACGCTTTATTTTTTACATCTGTTCCAAGACTTGGAACAAAAAATGCGCAAAAAATAATAATTGAACTTAAAAACAAGATGGGAGGAGACGGAATAGTTGATTTATCGGGCAAGGATTTAATAGAGAACATAGAAGCGGTAGAGGCTTTGAAAAACTTCGGTTTTAGCGCAAACGAGGCACAAAAAGCATTGAGGGGCTTAAGCTCGGGACTTTCTACAGAAGATAAAATCAAGCAGGCGCTTAAATCTTTAGGAAGGTAAAATGGCAAAAGACAAAAAAACAACAATTGAAAAAGTCCATTCGGCAGGTTCGACAAGCTCACTGCAAGCCGGCTCTGGACAAGAAACTCCGGAAGAAGAAGTTTTGTTTACATCCTTGCGGGCTTCCGTATGGGACGAATTTTATGGCCAAAAAAACGTAAAACAGGCATTAAACATTGCAATTTCCGCCGCTAAAAAAAGAAAAGAACCAATAGAGCATATTTTGCTATATGGGCCTCCCGGCCTTGGAAAAACTACACTATCACACTTAATTGCAAAAGAAATGAATGTAAACATTAGAGTAACATCTGGACCTGCAATTGAGCGAGCCGGGGATTTAGCCTCCATCTTAACCAATTTGGAAAAGGGCGATATACTTTTTATCGACGAAGTACATAGGTTAAACAAGGTAGTTGAAGAAACACTTTATCCTGCAATGGAAGACTATGCGCTAGATATTATTATAGGCAAAGGACCATCTGCGCGCACGTTAAGGTTGGATCTTCCCCAGTTTACAATAATAGGCGCGACAACAAGGATTGGATTGATGTCAGCGCCCCTTAGAGACCGTTTTGGAGTAATTCACAGGCTTGCTTTTTATGAGCCGGATGAGCTTTTTGAAATTATAAGAAAAGGAGCATTAAAGTTAAAGACTAAAATAGATAAAGATTCTATTGCAGAAATTGCAGCTAGAGCAAGGGGTACGCCTAGAATAGCACTTAAGATACTAAAGCGAATAAGAGATTTTGCTCAAGTCCACTCAACTGGCGAAATCACCAAAGACATTACGGATAAAGCCCTAAAAATGCTCGATGTAGACTCTGTGGGATTGGATAACAGCGATATTAGATATCTAAAAGCAATAATTGATAAGCATGGAGGAGGACCTGTTGGAGTTGAGACACTGGCCTCAACAATAAGCGAGGACACAGGAACAATAGAAGAAGTAATAGAGCCATATTTGCTTCAAATAGGCTTTCTTAAAAAAGCACCTAGAGGAAGGCTTGCAACCCCAGCTGCATATAAGCACTTAGGAATCGATTTGCCAAAATCCTCAAAACAGCAAAAACTCATCTAGCTTGACAAAAAGTAAGCCTGCTGATAGTATTCACAATTGTGTCTAGACTAGAAACCTCGTTAGGAATATTTGAAGCTCATATACGTCGTGAGCATGTGGACATAGAAAGAAATGGTTCACATGAGATTACTTATTTAAAATCAGGAATAGTAGATAGACTAAGAGAGAAAAGAAGAATAGCAGAACTAATTTCAAGTTCATCAGGTACCTTAAAAGCACCCGCTGCAGTAGCTGTTACAGCCTATGATTCAAGTGTTGGGCTTATGAGGGGGGAAGGTAAAAGGGTTATCAGGGGATTAGTACTTGGAGTTTTGGTCGGTAAAGCTTTAGACAAAGCGGAAACAATATTTCAAAGAGACGCTGATTTAGCTGGAATTCACCAGGAAGCTATCGAAAACGCCTCTTAGATTTTTTCCCTTTAATAAATACCACTTTTTCTTTAGGAAAATTAAATTCACCATTCATTGCTTTTATAATTTCTAAAGGCGTTGCATCTCTTCTTCCTAATATATCAGGTTCTGGGCGGGGATTGAAATTTCTCAACAATGCCTCTAGTGATGCCACTAATTTAGTTTAGTAAAATAATTTATTTTATGTCAAGAGGCTTTATTTAAGGCCTAAATAAAAGAATTTCTGCAATGGAGATAACGTTATTACCAATTGCAAAACTATTGTTAGAATAACAGATGCAACTAATAGCTTGTTTAGCTTAAGTATAGAATGTCCGCGAACCAAAAAGGCCAAGCTCATATGAGAAAACACTAGCACGTTAAATATTATTGTTCTTGCAAAAATTTCAGATTTGTTTTGCAATAAAAAATAAAACAAAACCAGAAGTAGTGCAGACAGTCCGAATCCAATGGCAAGAATTAAACCAATTCTATGTGGGGTTAAAATACCTTGATTTATATCCCTGGGTCTCTCTTTAAGCACAGCAGAGCTTCTATTGTCGCTAGCTAGTGCTAAAGCAGGAAGTCCGTCTGTGACAAGATTTATCCATAAAATTTGAGTTGGAAGAAGCGGGTCGGGCAACTTAAGTAGAGCCGCAAAGAAAATCAAAGAAATTTCGGATAGGTTTCCAGACAGAAGATAAGTTATAGATTTTACAATATTTGCATAGATTGTTCTTCCTTCTAAAACTGCTCTAATAAGCGTTGAATAATTATCATCAGACAATATTATGTCAGCAGATTCTTTAGCTACGTCTGTTCCGGATTGTCCCATTGCAATTCCAACGTCGGCTTTTTTAAGCGCAAGCGAATCATTTACACCATCTCCTGTAACTCCGACAATAAAACCTAAATTTTTATAAATAGTTGTAAGTCTTAGTTTATCTTCTGGTTTTGTTCTTGCAAAAATCCTAATATTTAAAATTATTTTTGCAAGCTCCCCATCGCTTATTTTATCTAAATCCTCTCCTGTTAAAACATCTTCATCTTTTTCTATCAGACCTATTTCTTTGGCAATAGTTAAGGCGGTAAATTCGTTGTCGCCAGTTACCATAATTGTTTTTATCCCAGCTTCTTTTGCGCTTTTTATAGCCTCAATTGTTTCTTCTCGAGGAGGATCATATATTCCTGTAAATCCTAAAAACTTCAAATCTTTTTCAAGGGCATTTCTATTATTTAGGCTCTCGCCGCTTAGCTCTTTATAGCCAAATCCAATTACTCTAAAGCCCTTTTTTGCAAAACTCTCAATTCGTTTTTGAATATCTTCTTTATCCTTTTCGGTACTTAATTCTAAAAGATTTTCAGGCGCACCTCTTACAAAAACATATTTTTTTCCATCCTCCTCCCAAATACTTGTTATTAGTTTTGTATTCGGGTCAAACATAAACTCATCTACTACTTTTCCTTTACCGGTAAGTCTTTCGAAATCTTTGTATTTTTCTTTTGTCCATAAAAGAAGCGAGCCATCTGTCTTGTCTCCAACGGCTTCAAAGCCTTCGGCTTTCTGAACGATTGTTGCGCTGTTTCCTATTAAACTAGCTTTGTGGATTAACTCTAGGTTTTCTTTTTTTGAAACCCAAAAGTCTTTAACCACCATTTTATTTTGCGTCAGGGTGCCTGTTTTATCAGATAAAATTATCTGAACCGCACCCAGGGTTTCAACAGCTGACATTTTTCGAACAATTGCATTTTTCTTTGCCATCTTAGCAGTGCCAATTGCAAGGGCTATTGTAAGTACCGCAGGAAGTCCCTCTGGAATTACTGCAACGGCAGCGGAAATAGAAAGAAGAATTAAATCAAATATATTTCTTCCTTGGGTAATACCAATTGGAATTAAAAGAAGCGAAATAAATATTGCAATAATTGAAATAATTTTTCCTAAACTTGATAAGTTTTTCTGCAACGGAGTAGGTGCTGTTTCTATATTTACTAAGCTTTGGGCAATTTGGCCAAAGCGGGTTGAATGTCCCGTCTTTTCAACTAAAAAACGACCCCTGCCTCTAGAAACAATAGTTCCTCCAAAGATCTCGTCGTTTAATGCTTTTATTACAGGTAGGGATTCTCCTGTTAAAACAGATTCATCAATTTCCAGATGTCTGCTAAAAATAAGTTTTCCATCCGCTGGAATACTTTCCCCCTCATTTAATAAAATAATATCTCCAGGTACAATTTGTGACGTTTCAATTTCTTGTCTTTTTCCGTCTCTTATTACAACACATTTGTTTTTTATGTAGCTTTTTAATTTTTCTAATGATTTTTCTGCATTATATTCCTGAAAAAACCCGAATACTGCGCTCAAAATCAGTATTGCAAGAATAAAACTTGCATCTACAATATTTCCTATTAAAAAAGAAAAAGCTGCGCCCGTAAAAAGAATTGCGTTTAAAAGAGTTTTAAATTGGGAAAGAAAAGCGGAAATTATGCTGTAGCGTCTTTCAACTTTTATTTCATTTTTCCCATACTGCAATAGAAGTTCCGCTGCTTTTTTGGAGGATAATCCCTGCATTATTCTATTCTAGCGAAGTTAGTACTGATAATCTAGTTTGGGACGATACTGCAGTGCTTCTGCAATATGAGATGCTTTAATATCTTTTGTGCCCTCAAGATCAGCAATAGTTCGCGCAAGCTTAATTACCCTTTGATAGCTTCTTGCGGAAAGCTGCATTTTGGAAACAGCTAGTTTTAAAAGCTCTAAGCAATCTTCAGATAGCTGGCAATATTTTTTAATGTCTTTATTTATCATCTCTGCATTTGAAGAAATTTTAGTTCCCTTAAATCTCTTTGTTTGTAAGTCTCTTGCTTTTTGAACTCTTTTCCTAATAGCATAGGAGTCTTCATTTTTGGTTTTTTGAGCACTCGTTAACTTTTCTACTTTTACAGCAGGAACGTCCAAATGAATGTCAATTCTATCTAGCATTGGGCCCGAAACTTTTTTCTGGTAGCGCAAAATCTGAGCAGGAGCGCAAGTACAATTCCGGCTTTTATCACCAAAAAATCCGCATGGGCATGGGTTTTGAGCAGCAAACAGCAAAAACTTAGAAGGAAAAGTTAGTCTTTTAGAAGCCCTAGAAATAGTTACAAAACCATCTTCTAGGGGTTGTCTTAATGCTTCTAAAACATGTCTTGGAAATTCCGGAAATTCATCCAAAAATAAAACTCCCCGATGAGCAAGCGATACTTCCCCGGGTTTAGGGTTGGCGCTTCCTCCAATAAGTCCTATATGTGAAGTTGTGTGGTGCGGGCTTCTAAACGGCCTTTTAGTAATTATTGGATTTCCGTCCAAAAGCCCAGAGATGCTATATATTTTGGTAACCTCTAAGGCTTCATCCAGGGTAAGTTTAGGTAGAATTGACGGGAGAGTTCTTGCGAGTAAGGTTTTTCCGGCCCCTGGTGGACCTTTTAAAATAATATTGTGTCCGCCAGCTGCTGCTATTTCCACAGCTCTTTTTGCCTGTTCTTGTCCCGCAACGTCGCTCATATCAAAGTCAAAACTTACTGTATTTTCGAATCTGTCTAAACTTATATATTTTGCGGGGTTGATTTTCTCTTCTCCAGCCAAGTGTTTTACGAGAGAAACCAAAGACTCAACAGGATAGACTTCTATATTCTTAACTATTGATGCTTCTTGTGAATTTATTTTCGGTAAAAATATTTGGCTTATTTTTTTATCCTTTGCCATTAAAACTTGTGGCAAGACGCCATTTGTGTAACGCAATTTCCCATCTAAAGAAAGCTCTCCGGTAAAAAACAGATTATCTATTTTTACCTCAATTTGGCCATCCGCTAGCAAGAGCCCAATGGCAATTGGTAGATCATAAGATGATCCTTCTTTAGGTAAATCAGCTGGAGCCAAATTTACTGTTATTCTTTTTGCAGGAAAATCAAACCCGGAATTTTTTACAGCAGATCTTACCCTTTCTCTTGCTTCCTCAACTGCCTTATCCGGAAGCCCGACAATTGTAAAAGAGGGAAGCCCTTGTCCTTGAACGTCAACCTCTATTTCTATCGGAATAGCATCGAGTCCTAAAACCGCAGCAGAAGTAACTTTTGCGATCATAAGAGTAGACTAACAAAAAAGAAGCAACGGTTCAAATTTCAATTATATTTTCTGTTTCAGGGCCTGTTGAAATATAGGAAATTTTAACACCGATTAATTTTTCAATTTCTTTTAAATAATTTTTTGCTTCTTTGGGAAGATCGTCATATCTTCTTATTCCATTAGTTTTAGATTTCCAACCGGTAAGCGTTTTATAAATAGGTTTTACTTTAAAAAGCATCTCCGTGCTTATATCTTCGTACTTTACCTTTGATCCATCTAATAAATAATGAGTACAAATTTTGATCTTATCAAAACTGTCTAAAATATCCATCTTTGTAATTGCCAAATCACTAAAACCGTTTATTTTTGCGGCAAATCTAATTAGTTCTGCATCAAACCAGCCGCACCTTCTTGGCCGTCCGGTTGTTGAGCCAAATTCATTTCCTAGTTGTCTTAAGCGTTCTGCCTCTTTCTCAAATAGTTCGGAAGGAAATGGTCCGTGTCCGACGCGTGTTGTATATGCTTTTGAAATACCTACAATTTTTTTTATATATTTTGGTGCTATTCCTGCTCCAATTGTCGCGTTTCCAGATAATACACCAGATGCGGTTACAAAAGGATAAGTACCCCAGTCGTTGTCCAAAAAGACTCCGTGGGCTCCTTCTAACAAGATTTCCTTGTTTGACATGAGATCAATGTTTAAAATTTCAAAAGGCTCTTTTATATAAGGTTTTATTTTCTCAAGTAACTTTAGTTGTTTTGTGTATATATCTTTAATCTCCAAAGGTTTTTCTCCAAAAGTTTTTATGATCTTGTTTTTTATATTAAGCTGTGTTTCAAGTTTTTCTTTAAACACCTTTTTATTAAGAAGATCAAAAAGTCTAATTCCGTTGTAACTAACTTTATCTGCATAGGCAGGACTGATTCCTCGGCCAGTTGTCCAAGTTTTGTTTTTACCCTTTGCCTCTTCGTAAATTTTTTCAAGTATTTTGTGATAAGGGAAAATTATATTGCAACGGGGTGAAATATACAGTCTTTTTGAAAATTTTAAGCCGGTTTTTTCGATCATTTCTATCTCGGAGACTAAAACTTCAAGATCTAAAACAACACCGTTTCCAATTACAGCTATTGAATTTTCATTAAAAATACCGGATGGAATAAGATGCATAGCAAACTTTCCATGCAAATTTACTATTGTATGACCGGCATTATTGCCTCCATGGAACCTTATTACGATCGAGGCCTTCTTCGAAAGATAATCGATTACCTTACCCTTTCCCTCATCGCCCCATTGCGCACCGATTATTATTGTTGCTCCCACGGCTAGTATTTTAGCACTTTAAATTGTGCTAGAATAGAGCCCAAATGGATGACGTATCAAGAGTTAGAGAAAAAATAGATTTAGTCTCCTTTATTTCGGAATTTATAACTCTAAAAAAAGCAGGAAGAAATTTTAGGGCACTTTGTCCCTTCCACAACGAGAAAAGCCCTTCATTTATGGTTTCTCCCGAGCGGCAAATTTGGCACTGTTTTGGATGCGGCAAGGGCGGGGATTCTTTTACGTTTTTAATGGAATATGAAAACATGGAATTTCCGGAAGCCTTGCGAACTTTGGCAAAAAAAGCAGGCATTGAGCTTAAAGAATCAGACTTTAGAAAAACACAAACCTCCGAAAAGGAGAAGATATTTGAAATTAACAAACTAGCTTTAAAATATTATAAGTATTTACTTTTAGAGCATAAAATAGGGAAAAACGCCCTTGAATATTTGACAAAAAAAAGAGGCTTAAACAAGGGTATTATCGATACGTTTGAAATTGGATTTGCACCGGCATCTGCGTCTTCTCTTTCAGGGTATTTAATAAACAAAAAAAAATATAAATCAAAAGATCTTTTTTTAGCAGGAATATCATTCGAAAGAGGAGGCAAAGCTTTTGATTTTTTCAGAGGCAGAATTATTTTCCCTCTTTATGATCACAGAGGAAATGTTTTAGGCTTTTCTGGCAGAGCCCTAAACGAGAGCGATATGCCAAAGTATATTAATACTAGGGAAACTCTTGTTTATCACAAAGGTAGCGTGTTTTTTGGCCTGAATTTGGCAAAAGAAGATATAAAGCAAAAGCAAAATGCAATCTTAGTAGAAGGGGAGTTTGATATGATTTCTCTTTTTACCCAAGGCTTTAAAAATGTTGTTGCCATAAAGGGAACTGCCTTAACGGAAGATCAGGTAGCATTAATTTCCCGCTTTACTCCCAAATTAACATTCTGTTTTGATCAAGATAGCGCTGGATTTGAGGCAACAAAGCGAAGCCTTGCAATTATAGAACAAAGAGGGCTTCCTGCAAATATTATAGATTTAAAAGACGCAAAAGATCCGGACGAGGCAATAAGAAAAAATCCTCTCGAATTTAAAAAAGAACTAAATAATGCTCCAAATGTTTATGACTATTTTATAGATTATTATCTTTTAAACAATCCAAAAGAAAAAGCGGAAGGAAAAAGAAAAATAACAGAAGAAATACTTCCTATTATTTCAAGAATATCCAACGAAATTATTAAAGAACATTATCTTAAAAAACTTGCCATTCAGCTTGATACATCAGTAGATTCTATAAATAAAGAAGTCGAAAAAATACAAACCAAAAAGGAGGAAGACAAGATTATAGTAGCTCAAAACAAAAGCAGGGACAGACGCGAACTTTTAGAGGAATATGTCCTTGCCCTGGCTTTACAAAGCGAGAAAATAAGCGAAGTTTTAGAAGAAAACAAAGAAGAATTAGAAAAATATGTCTTTAAAACACCCTCCTATCAAAAAATCCTAGATTTGCTTTCCGAGTTTTACGTAAAAAATAAAAACGAAACTATTAAGCAATTTTCAAATTATTTACCAAAAGAACTCTTAAAATCATTTGATTTTTTATACCTTTATCCGGTGCCAAAGTTTGCCACAGAAGAAAAGTATAGAGCTGAAATAAAAAAAGTAAGCAAAGAATTATTAGCAATTTATTTAAAAGAAAGATTAAGAGAGGTAACGGATAAAATAAAAAATACAAAAAAAATCGAGGATAAAAACAGTTTGCAGAAAGAATATGCTCAAATCCTGTCCCTCATTAGGCAAACGCGAGTTTAATTTGTAACACAAAGATGCTAAAATAGATATACTTTTATGAAGCAACCCGACTTAATTTCAGATATAGTTTCTAGTGCAAAAAAGAGGGGATATATCACTCAGGAAGAAATATTGTCCCTTTATCCCAAGCCCGAACAGCACATAGATGAACTTGATAAGCTTTATAACAAGCTAATAAGGTCTGATATTGATGTTTTTGAATCCGTAGCCGCAGAAGCAGATGAAGAAAAACCGATAGAGGATTTGGAAAAAGAGCTGGAGGCACTTACTGTATTAACGGAAGGAACAGTTTCCGACCCTGTAAGGATGTATCTTAAAGAAATTGGAAGAATTCCTCTTTTAACATTTGATCAGGAAATTTCCCTTGCTAAAAAAGTAGAAAAATCAGATAAAAAAGCAAAGCAAATGCTAATAAACTCAAATTTAAGACTGGTGGTTTCAATTGCAAAAAAATATGTAGGAAGAGGGCTAACGTTACTCGATTTAATTCAGGAAGGAAACCAGGGATTAATTAGAGCAGTAGAAAAATATGACTGGAGAAGGGGCTTTAAGTTTTCAACTTACGCAACGTGGTGGATAAGACAATCAATAACCAGAGCTATTGCAGACCAGGCAAGAACTATAAGAATTCCGGTCCATATGGTCGAGAATATAAATAGATTTTTGCGAGCTTCAAGAAAATTAATGCAAGAGTTGGGAAGAGAACCAACGCCAGAAGAGGTTGCAAAAACACTAGGGATTGAGCCTGATAAAGCTTTAGAAATAATAAAAATATCTCAGGAGCCAGCAAGTTTGGAATCGCCTGTTGGAGATGAGGAAGATAGTAAATTAGGCGATTTTATTCATGATACATCCGCTCCCACCCTTTTTGATACTGCTTCACGCGAGCTACTCAAAGAACAAATAGAGCAAGTATTGTCTACTCTTTCCGATAGGGAAAAAAGAGTTTTGGAAGAAAGGTTTGGTTTAAAAGACGGCCGACCAAAAACACTTGAAGAAGTAGGGAAAATGTTTGCAGTAACAAGAGAGCGAATAAGGCAAATTGAGGCAAAGGCGTTGCGAAAGCTTCGACACCCTTCCCGAGGAAATAAATTGAAAGACTACCTAGCTTAGGATGGTTTATTTATTGTTTCTCTAGCTTCCAAATCTTTCGATGGATAACGCTGGACAGTTATTGGAAAATCTTCGGAATGCAAATTACTGGATGGTTCAAATAAGGCATCGAACGCTTCTCCGAAACTTTCTGCTTCTTGTCTAAATGAGGCAATTGCGGGATCTTGGGGGCGCTTTTCAGATTCCAAAGCCATGAACTATTGTTGTCAAAAAAGCTGATTATTGTCAAGAGAGAGTATTGCCATATGCTGTTCTTTGAGCATTTGAAGCCTCTGTTACCTCACGAATGTAATTGCACGGTTTGTTGTGCAGCTCAGCAATACTGGGTTCTCTCCTAAAAACTAGACCATTAGACGTGGCGTCTCTTAATCTTTTAATGTTCCCAGTCATAGAAATATTTCTTAAAGTATAACGCTCTTTTCTCTTTCTTACCCTTTGAACTCCCGTTTCTCCCTCCACAAATTTTGGTCTCCCTATATCATCCATAGAATCTTTCCACCATTTTGCAGAAACCGAGGCTTCGCCTCCATAAGACATATAATATTTTCCTTCTTCATCCTCAAATATATATTTACCTCCGGCTCCTTCCCAAGACACTCCAATTTCCCCGGGCTTTGAAAGAAAAGAGGCTCCTAGTGCAAAGGCAGTTATTAAATGGGTTCCGACTCCTCCTCCTTCTATTCCAATTGGAATTTTTATTTTTCCGCGCATTTTATGTAATAGTGTAGCTGTATTTATTGCAAGATCTGCGTCTATTGCAGTTGTGCACTGTTTGCCTCCTGCTACTCCCAGGAATAAAGCATCGGCTCCTGCTTTTTGCGCTTTAAGCCCCGTTTGTAAATCCATAATTTGTCCTGCAACTATTTTTAAATCATGGTTCCCGTTATATTTTTCTCTAATTTTCTTTATAGTTTCGATTATTTCCATTCCACCTTCCGGAGAATAAATTCTAAATAAACGTACACCTTTTTCATATAGAGCCGTAACTCTTGCAAGCGCCCTACCAGGCTCTGCCTCAATTGCGGCACCTACATTATTGACCCAAGATTGTCGTAATTCCTTATAATAAAGCTTCGTTAAATACTTTTTATTTTTTGCTATCAATCCTTTTATCTCTGCAAATTCTTTTAGCTGCTCTTCGTTTGGTTTTAGTTCTTTGGGAAGCGGCATTTTAGTAAGAGTATTTATTACATCTTCGGCAAGTTGTGCTTGCTCGCCAATATCTGAAAGTAGCTTATCTCTACTCATAAACACCATTCCCCCGGCTTGCGCCATTGTCACATAGGCTAAATGACTTCCCACATCAGGAACTGATCCGAGTGCTAAAGGAATTCTGGCTTGCCCCATTATATTAACTTCAATATGAGTATCAATGTCGGTTCTACTTTGCCTTTCTTCCTTTGGGGTGGGTGCAACAACCCCAAGATTATCAAAAGCTACATTTTTGCCTTCTTTTGCCAAGCGTTTCATAACTTTTGATTTTCCTTTAACAGGTTTTTTAAAGCCTTCTTTTGCAAGTTTTAGTTTAAAAAGAAATCTATCGGGCTTGTTCCATCGAATTAAATCATATGATCGTTCTTTCTTTAATTCTTCTACCATTTCTTTAGGAATTTCGACAAGTTTGGTTCCTTCAAGTCGAGGAATGTCGTATGGACTAAGTCTAGGAATTATTCCAACTCTATAATTGTCTTTAGTAAGATCATCGGCCAATTTGAGGTCTCCTGGGGCAAAGTTATCCAGTAATAACTGCGAACTTTCTTCTATCTTTTGGTCTAAACCGACTTTTTCTCTTGGTTTGGGATAATCTACAAGATATGAAACAGGTCTTTCTGCCTTCATTACCGAGCTATTCTACAACATTTACTCAAGAAGTTAAAGGAGTTACCGTCTAGATAAAAATCTTTTAATCCACTTGTGGTCGTGGATCTCACTTATTACAAAAATAAGGCTAAATATTGCAAAAGTATAAATAATTGCATCTATACTTATTCTCCCCAAGTCGTCCCAGTATAAATCCTCAAGATATAGCCAAAGAGCAAACTCATCTATCGTTAAAGCTGCTCCAATTCCAAATAAAATTGCCATAATGTGTCTGACTCTATCCGTCGCCCAAAAAGAAATTCCAATGTAGCCGCAAATTAAAAGCAGTAAAATTCCCGGAACCAAATGGTGTACATGAAACGGACCGGTCTGATTTCCAAGAATTTCCAATTTTTGCAAAATCGTAATTGTTCTAACAATTGCAAAAGTTATTATAAAACTAACCAGAATCAAAATTTGGGAAAGTCTTCTACTTCTGAAGATTTTTTTAAGCATCAATTAATTATTGCATTTTTTATAATTTTTTGACATAAGGGTTATAATAGGGTATGAAAGTAAAAAATGCTTTCAGCAAAAGGGTTGGCTACATTAAGTCTCAATCTACATTGTTAGACGCTGCAAAATTCATTTTCGGCCACAATCACAAGGGAATCCCAGTTGTAAATGAATCAAAAAAAGTTATAGGTTTTATTACCGAGCAGGATATTATGTCCAGAATGTTTCCAAACGTTTCAGAGTTTATGGAAGATTATATACATGAAAGAGATTTCGAGGCTATGGAAGGTAATTTAAAAAATATTCTTACACAAAAAGTTAAAAATGTCATGAGTAAAAAAGTAATAACAATTCACGTTGAAGATCCGCTTCTTAAAGCAGAGTCTATAATGAAATTGCATGATATCTCAAGACTTCCGGTGGTTGACAATAAAGGAACTCTTTTAGGAATTATTTCAAAAGGAGATATATTCAGACATCTTGTAAGTAGAAAAATAAGGGGCTTCAAATAAGTGTTTAATAATCTTGAATATGAGCCACTCCTTTTGGAGTCTTATAAAAGATTATAAAAGTTGTACCTGCTAAAAACACGATCAAAGTTGCAATTATTACCGGAGTTCCCGGTGTAAATGCCGCAGCAATAAATCCCGAGGCAATTGGAGGAATAAGTTGCGCTAGTGCTACTACACTTGCGTTAATTCCTAAAACCTCTCCCTGAATATGTGAATCAACAGATCTTGAAATTAATGCTCCCATGTTTGAAAAAACTAGTCCCATACAAAGCGCCTGAAGCGGTGCTACAAGGAAAATAAATAATGGAGTTGGAGCTAGGTAATTAAGTCCTATTGCCAGGCCTGCTCCTAGAATACAAATTTTTAAAACCTGCGCTTCCCTGAATTTTTTTGCAACAAGACCCGTAACTACAGACTGTGTTATTAGAAAACACAATCCAAAAAATGAGAAAAAGTTTCCGATATCTGACTGATTCCATGTGAATTTTTCAATTAAAAAGATACTCATAAAAGTTACAAAAAAAGTGAATCCTGACATAAATAAAAAATTAACAAAAAACAGAAACCTGACGTTTTTAAGCTGGAACGCTTTTCGTATGTCTATTAATGATTTGTGCCATTCAATAACCCTTTCTTTGTTAATAAACTTATTTGTTTCTTTAAGAAATTTTTTAACCTGCAAGGCGTTAATCAAGCTTAAAGCCGCTGCGAACAAAAATGGCAGAGTGGGATTAAAAAAACTAACTATTTTAGAGTCGGATAAAAAACCTCCTAAAAAAGGCCCAATTATAAATCCCAGTCCAAAAGCCGCCCCTATAAAACCAAAATTTTTTGCTCTATCCTGCGGTTTTGTTACATCAGCAATAGCTGCTTGAGCCGATGAAATGTTACCGCTTGATATTCCGGCTAGGGCTCTTGATACAAAAAGAAGCGGAATATTTCTTATTGCAATTCCAATGGCAAAAAGAAGATAGGAAAAGGAAGTAAGAAAAAGAGTGTTTTGTAAAATTGGCTTGCGTCCGATTTTATCTGAAAACTGGCCAAGTATGCTCGTTGAAAAAAGCTGAGCTAGCGGAAAAGTTGCAGTTATAAGTCCCAAAAGTATGTAGCCTGTCTCAACGCTTATGCCTTTTGGCAAAATATAAAAGTTCGAAGCGGGATCTGCCAAAAGAAGGGGAATAATTGGAATTAATATCGCAAATCCCAGCGCGTCAAGAAATATTGTGAAAATTATAGTAAAAAGCGGACTTTTAATAAATTTTGGCATAAAGTAAGATTATAGCGAGAAATTCGGAAAAAGAGAAGAGTTACTTAGCCGTGGCCTCAAGACCTTTAATATCAAGCTTTTCCATGGGGAAATTTTAACTCCTTGCTTTCTATTTGCCAGAGTTATTGTAGTTCTTGCCCTTGATTAACTTTTCCAAATGGGGATTGCAATTGAAAAGTAGCACCCAATTGCTCTGCCCATTTTAAATATGGCATCGATGGGTCTCGCAAGCTAGATAGACTAAAATTATAGATCATAGAAAACCAATCATAACTAACTATTTGAGGCAATTTTACTGTTTCGACCACGCCATTTTTTAATCTATTATTGATGATAACTTGATTGTTTTCCAAAACAACTTCTGGTTCTGTTTCTTCACCGTTCGTTAAACTAGAATCGGCAAATTTAACTTCGCTAAATCTCATGGCTCCTTCTACATCTTTGTAATTTGCAGTTGTTCTCGAGGGCCAGTTTGGCCAATTTATATTCCTAGTACTGAACCCGACCTCTAAAGCGATGGAATGAGGGTCTCTCACTTTCCATGTTTCGATAAAAAATAAAGGATTTTCTCTATTCTCTGAATCTATGTACCATCTATTCTTAGTAATTCCTTCTTCGTGATCAAAAAAATAATTAGCAATTATACCGCCATTTCTTTCAACGTAATAAATATGAGGAATATATTTGTCGCTTTTTATAAGAGCTAAATCAGGAGTCAGTGCCTCTTTTTCGAAGCTATCCTTTTCGTATCTTTCAAGTTCATAAACTCGTCTTTCTGCTAATTCTTTGTCCAGCCCATCGATGAATTGAGGTGATTCCGCTAAACTCATGTGATAATTTTACTCCTTATGCCTTCTATTTGCCAGAGAATTTATTTTACATAATGAATTTTGATTCCTAATCTTTTTGCTGTTTCGTGTTCATCCGATGCTCCTTCGGACTTTTCCCAGCGAGGAGTCATAAAAATGTCGGTAACTTTTCCAAGCTCTAAAACTTCTCGCCAAAAATGAAGAAAAGCCATCCTTCTTTCTGGCCTCTCGAGTCTTATTTCCTCTAGTCTGTACCAAAGATCTGGGTTTTCAAATATGTCTGTAGCAGAAAAAATTGGGAAGTCATATTCGGTTCTAATTCTTTGAGTATGTCGATCCAATATTTTTCTGTTCTCATCGACCCTGTTTTCTCCGTCCGAGCCAATAATACCTGCGACATAGCCAATTCTTGAATCGCCCGTTTCTTTTCGTGTTTTCTCAAATAGAGAAATTACTGCGTCTAAAACATGTCCTAAAGTAGTAGCCTTAACGGTTACTTCGGCAAATTCCTTTTTCATGCGGCAATTATAGTCCTTCGGAAAATTGTTCTTTGTAAAAATTAATTGTGTTTAAAACTGCATTTGACCAGCCGGATGGAAGTAGATTATGGTCTGCTCCAGGATATTTAAAGTAGCTGACATTTACATCATTTTTTTCTAAAGTCTCTACTAATTCATCGGACCACCAGTAAGGAACTTCCTGGTCGTTTAGCCCCTGATTTACAAGTATTGGCGCTTTAATCCACTTGTAATATTTTTCAGGAGAAAATAATTCTATATCGTATAAATCTTCGAAATTTGAAAGTGATTTCCTTAAGAGTTCTCCTTGGTCATCGTATTCATCTGTGTAATAAAGAATTGAATAAGGGAAAGACTTGGAAACAGGTGCCCATAAAACAGTAGGGTAGGCGTTTCCAGTAATTGCAAGAGAGACAAGCGCGATATGTCCACCGTTGCTGTGGCCCCAAATTCCTATTTTCTCCAAATTTGCAGAAATTGTCCCGGCGTATTCTGATTCAAACACCTTATTTAAAGTGGGGAGAGAAGATAAAAGAGTAAGTGCAGTTGTATATGTTTGAAATCTTCCTTCAAACGAGTCTGCAGGGGCATCAGATTCTCCAAATCCCAAAAAATCAGGAGCTAGCGTAATAAAGCCGTTTTTTGAAAGCTCTCGTGCAGAAGGCTGCGTTCCAGACCCCGGTTTATAAACATCATCAGGAATAAAACCGCGAAACATTACAACAATTGGATATTCGCCTTCCTTTTTAGGAATATTGGCAAGTCCTGATACTTTTACCATGTCTTTGCTATTAGGCGTTTTTGGAACGTAAAAATAAAATATTTGTTGAAATGAATTTTCATTCTCACTTACGACGTCTCCAAATTTTATTTGATTTTGGGGAAACTGTGTTTTCTTTAAATTCTCAAAAGTGTAGGCAAGAAGAGGTCGGGGTATAGGTAAATCTTGTACTATATTATTTCTAAACCACTGGTTTTGGAAGATATATAATGATTCCATCAAAGCAATTAGAAATAAAAATATACAAAGCAGTCCTAATATCTTTTTCATGGCGCAATTATAGCAGACTATTTTCTGACAAAAACATTTTTACTCCTTTTTGCTTCATAAATTAAAATATTAAAATGGCGATAATCCTCATACTCAAGCGTCCAGACTCCTAAGTCCGAATGAGATCGGTCTTTTATTGCTGCCATTAAGTCTATGAAACTTTTTGCAACTTGTTTATCCCGAAAAATATGAGTCCTGTCCGTACGAAACAGAGCAAAAACTCTCGCAGGTGTCACGACAAGCTCAATAATATTACCATCTCTTAATATAGATAGCGCATCTGATGAAGATGGCTTAGCATCTATGGGATGAGTATGTATAACCCCAACCTCGTTTGGTTTAGGCGTATGAATTAGGCTGGCACCCGCTTTATGTTTTTCTGATTTTCCTCCATTTATCTTTTCAACCAAAAGCTTCATGCCTGATTTATCAATTACCAAGCTCCTGCTAACTTCTAACCCTGATTTTGCAACTTTTGCAGATTCAGGAAAATCTGTATTCGAAATTACCCCAGGGCGTTTTATCGGAAGCATTTCCTGAAATGTGTCCATAAGACCTTGTCCCACTGTAAATCTATTAGGGATAAAACGTTCCGGGATTCCGGTTGCTTGATTTAGAATAATTATTCTTTTCCACTGCTCCCAAGGAACAGGAGGATTTTCTTTTGGGAAAAGTTCTGCAATGGATAATCGTAATCTCTCTGAAAGTGACTTTGCTTGAGTATTTTGGCCTATTCTTCTTTCCATGCGGGCAATTATAGCAGAAGCGAAAAATTCTTTGAAATCGGTCTTCAAATGTGTTACGCTCAAACTAAGAGAGGAGGCAGAATGGCTAAGGACACCTTAATTGGAAAAGTAATCCACTACTACGACAAAATAGAAGTAGCCGTTATCCAGCTTAGCAAAGGGCTTAAGGTTGGGGATAAAGTTAAGTTTGTTCACGGAGAAGATAGTTTCGAGCAAGATGTAGAGTCAATGCAACTTGAGCACGTTCAAATAACCGAAGGTAAAAAGGGGCAAGAAATTGCAATAAAAGTTGACAAAAAAGTTAGTTCAGGGACACTGGTTTATTTAGTTTAATTATTATAAAGTTTGAAGCCAGCGGTTAATAAAATAAACTGAGAAAACTGTCGATATTACAAAAATACACTGCCAGAAAAGTTGGTAGATAAACCAAATTGCCTCTCCATTAATTAATTTATGAAAATTTAGGGTTTGCGGAGGATTACGGTTTTTAAATGCAAACTGTTCGTTTAACCAATAAATTGTTTCTCCCAAACTTCTTATAACCCAAAACAAAGAAACAAAAAGCAGGAATAAATACCAGTTGTTCAATAATAATGAAATTGCTGAGGAAATTATCCAAAACGGCCCGAGAACAAACATGTCACCCCAAACAAAAGCGCCAATAAAAAATAAGTATTTTGTCAGACCATAAGGGTTTCTTTTTTTAATTTCGTAAAGTCCTTTTAAGAAAATTAGGAAGTTAAAAACTGCAAAGCACGCTATAAATGTTTGCTGCCAAAATTCCATGGCGCAATTATATCAAACTTGCTTTTACTCTCCTTAGATGTATAATCCATTTATGCAAAATACAGAAAGAAGATCTGGGCTCCGAAGATTTATCCCATTTATAAGAGAAAAAAAAATACCCGTTTCCCCTGTTATAGAAGAAGTAAAAAATGGTGAATTAAACATTCCGGCAGATGCTTATTCTAAGGCAGGCACAGTAGAGGCTCATGTTGTAACAAAAAGATTTAATGGAGAATGGAAAACAACAGTTAATATTCCTGATTATGGACATCGTGTTGTTGGAGTGAAGAATTTTGCAGCGGAGTCTTTAGAGGAAGCTTTGAAAGAAGAAAGAAGCTTCATGAAAGATAAAACGGGTGTAGAAGAGCCTAGTCCTATTGAGTTTAATTATGGAGACACACCCCTAGAAAAAAGAATAGTAATAAGCGACTATTCACAAAGAATTTATACCCTTAAAAAAAAGAATTAGCCTATTTAATAGTTGAAATTTGTTGTAATTCTTTTTTAATTTCCTCATCTGTTTTGTTTCCGAAGCTTACTAATAATTTATCTTTCTGATTGACCTCTCTTGCTAGAGCATTCACATCTTCCTTCCCGTTAATAAAAAATCTTAATTTTTGGGAATCGTTAGTGCAAAAGACTTGTCCAGTTCCGGTTGTTAGACATTCTTTAGTAAGCTTCATAGGAAGTGTTTTGAAAAAGCCGTCCCAAGTTATTCCTTTCGTTTTAACAATAATTATATTTGCTTCTTCCATATAAACGTCTTTTGATTGGAAGTGGTATTTAGGGTCTGAAAAAATTCTAAAGATATTATTAGTAAAAATTGCAAACGAAGCTTTTACAATTTTTACATCTTTTACTTCGGGCGTAGGAGAAAAAGATTTGCCAACTCCGGACTTATTCTCTGAAGAGTACAAATTAAAAATAATAAATGCAGAAAAAATCAACCCTATAACTAGAAGTAAAATTCTTTTCATTTAAGAAGGAGCATTAGTTTTAAAATCTAAGTAATATTTTTCTTATTTCTGTTTCTCTTGTGGATTATCAATGCTGTAATCAAGGAAACTAAGAATATCATAGAACCTATAAAACAAGCTGTCGTAAAAATATTATCTGTAGCAACGCCTGAACAGGATACTTTTGGGCCCATCTTTTGAGCATAGAAATTGTAAACTTCTAGAGATAAATTTGACCACGCAAAAATAGTTCCTCCTACAAGAAAAATTGAAAGAAATTTTTGATGCTTAATTTTTTTCTCTGCAGTGGTTTTAAGAATATATAACGACCAAATAAACGCTCCCAAAAAGGCGAAAGCTCCATAAAAGCAAGGAGTAGTGATGGGATTTGGGATAATACAATTCTGCACCCTAGTAAGTGAATGATAAATATTATAAAAGCGCGTGAAATCACCGTAAACTGTAAACCATGCAAATAAAGTACCTACAAGTAAAAAAAACGATTGCAATAAATGCATTTTTTTCATAAGAACATTTTATAAATTCCGGAAAAGAAAACTATAAAAATAACCAATGTCATTACAGCAAATATAGCAAGAGTTTTACTAAATAAATTGACAGACTCTTTTTTCTTTCCGTCAAGATAAAGCCGCAAGGGCTGAAAAACAAAAACGTATCCCATCACAGCTGCAGATAATGTAAATAAAGAAAGAATTGCAATTGGGCCAATTACGGATTTAACCTGTCCTACCATACCACTGCCATAATACATAACTGATGCAATTAATATTATATAAAGTAGTGCAGTGGAGGCATTAAGAAGAGGGTTTTTACTCATACCAATAATGATTATAGACCTATTGTCAACAGTTCACAAATAATTTACTCCTATCTAAATCATGCGTATTTTGCTATAATAAATATGTGCATAACGATATTTATGCAAGTGGATTTTTATATCACCCAAAAACTGCTCAAATTCTCTTGCAACAACAAAATCCTGCCAACGAAAACTCTGCTTGGACTTTGTTTGGTGTAAATACATTCAAGAATAAAACCGCAGAAGAATCTTTAAAAGATTTTTTCCTAAAAGAGCTAAATATTAAATTAAACTTAAAAAACATAAACATAGTTTATAATTATTTTTCAAAAGAACTTAACAAAGATAACAATGTTTATTACGTCGAAGTAAAAAGCTTACATAAAATTCCTGAATCTAAGAAAATAAATTGCGCTTGGTTTACATTTAAAAAAATTCAAAAAATGAATCTTACCGCGCAGGCAAAACACGATATAGTGGTAGGTCAGCGAGTTATAGATTCTTCTATTAGAAGAAGCCTCGGGCAGCAAACTATTGGTTAGTTTTTCTTCAAGAACTAGACCCAAACTAAATTCTCTGGTAAAATTAACCCACATTCCGCGGTAGCTCAATGGTAGAGCAGGAAACTGTTAATTTCAAGGTTCTAGGTTCGAATCCTAGCCGCGGAGCAAGCTAGTGCATGGTCAACTGACCGAGGTCTCTATTTAGCCTATCAAGGCTTTCTAAAGACCTCATTTTTTTGTCAAACTCTCGGACCGAATTTTACCCTCAAAAGCCACCCAGTGCCAGGATTCGGACTATGACCTCGAGCATTGACATTAAAAATCTAAAAGAATAAAATCATGGCCAGATTAGGATTTTTAGGATAGTATATGAAAAATAAAATTGATTGTTATGGGGCAAGCGTAAGCATGCGCATATCGGAAGCGCAAATTCAATGGGAAAGATTTAATGCGATGCTTGTTATAAATACAATCTTTATAGGACTTATAGGTTTTTCTTTCGGTAAAGATTTTATTGTTCCTACGCCCATTAAAGAGTTTCTTCCTTTATTTGGGATATTTCTTTGTGTTTTATGGTTTAAAGTGACAAGAAGAGGGTTTATGTGGACTCAATTTTGGACTGAAACTGCAAGGAAAATTGAAGAAAAAGATGTTGATAAAAATCAAATAAGACCGTTTAACGATGGGCTAATACACAAAATTGAAAATAAAACACTTCTAAATACTTCAATATCGTCTTATTTAATAATTGCAATATTTGCTCTTATTTATTTTGCTTTATTACTAATTACAATTAGTACATTTTTAAATAATTTATGTATTTAAATGAAAAAATAATGAACAAAAAAGAAATTAAAATCGAGGCATATTTAGACCAGCAAAAAAAACCTCATCAACTCATAGAAGATGTTATTGCGGAAGCAAATGAGACCAAAGGAGATAGTCAGGATCGCATAAAGCATTTGATTAAGCGTATGGCTATTGATCAAATTATATTAAAACAAAGAGCGGATAGAACTAATAATTTACTAATAATACTTACCATAATTTCCACAATAGTAGCTATATTGTCATTAATAACTACAATTAGAGGATTTTATTAATCTTAGATAACATAACTGTGATCCTTAATGGTTCTTGACCGACTCAGTGAGCTAGCCTCAATTTTCCTTCTGGTATAATTAAATCATGAATGGAAGTTTTACCCCCCAGCAATTATTTGCATTTGTAGATAAGGCGGGTAAAGCGACTTATGCTGGAGGCGGAAAGTATGAGGAGAATCCAGAAAGACCTGGATTTTTTGAATTGGTTTATGATAAAGAATCACCTTGGTATTACAGAGATAGTTATACGGGACATTCTAGATCTGGCGGGCAAGAAGTTGTTAGATTAAACAACGAACCAATTTGGTGGTCAGGTTATGGTGGAGGTATGGTGGAGGGTAAAGAAAATATGGCCGACCAAACTTTTGACTTTCTTAAGAAAGCTTTATCTCAGGATGAAGAAGGATTTGAGTCCTTAAGAGGTCCACATGAATTTACAGACGGAGATTGGAAATATAGCTATAATCAAGATGGCGACATCGTAGACTTTTATGGATACGAAGAGATTTCTTACAAAAGAGAAAAAGTATTTTGGCACAGAGCGGTCGGGGGGATACTAAAGCATAAATAGAGCTTTTTCAATTCCTCGGAGCTGAATCCTGGATAATGTAACTATGACCCCGAATGATTCTTGACCGAGGTGGGGAGCAAAAAAAGACTTATAGTTTGATTCATTCCCATCTTCTTGGTATAATTTCTCCTCAGTTATGGTTGTTTACCATTATTCACAGATTGATAAATGGAACGAAATCGTTAGGGGTTCGTATAGATCTAGTGATCAGCCAGGTCTTGGTGCATGTAGAAGAATGGGTCACAGTGATCAGGAGGCTTGGGAAACTAGTGCTGTTTTTGCTTTGCTGGATCCAACTCCAAAAAGTTGGACACAAAATTCTTATTTTAAGGATATTTGGCAATGGCTTAAGTGGGATATAGGGGATTTATTATTGGAGATAGCTGTAGACCTAGAAACAGATAATGTTTTTGTTGTTGATAGGGGTCATGTGGAAGGGTTTTTGTATCAGGATAAAACAGATATTCCTGAAAGATTTTTACATTCAACAAGGAAATTAGCTGAAAGAAAAATGATGGAAAGCAGAATTTCATTAAAAGACTTTTTAGCAAAAGAAGAAGAGTTACAGTATGCACTACCAGAGGTAATTTTCCCACAGCATGTTCCGTTAGATAAGATTAGAATTTCAAATACGCAACCTTCTTTAGAAGAAAAAGCAAGAACATATCCCGAGGGATGGTTCAGAGACCTTAAGATAAGAGCTAAGCAATATGTACCCGAACTTTCGAGTTGGATTAATAATTATGAATGTAGAGAAGTGTCTTCACCTAGTAAAGAAAGAAGGTAATAATATTTACATCGTTATGAAATAGGTTCTAACATCGTCTATCCCTCTGAGCAAAAGTTGTCATACCTCAACAATTATTCTCGAAATATAGTATAGTATTAAGAAAGAAAGGAGGCGCAATATTTATGAACGGGACAATTAAAAAGAAAACAGACAGAGGATTCGGGTTTATTTCTCGCGAAGGAGAAGCTAAAGATCTTTTTTTTCATTCTAACGATTTAGTAGGTGTTACTTTTGATGAACTTCAGGAAGGAGCAAGCGTAACATTCGACATTGTAGATACTGAAAAAGGACAAGCTGCAAAAAATGTTAAGCTTGCCTAAGTAATTTACCTAATAAACATATAGCAATAGGCTCTAACGTTGTCTATCCTGTGGAATAATTTAGTCTCAAAATTACTTCTGATACACTTAAGACGTGAAAGATATTCTAAAAAATCCAGTGCATGTTTTTACTCGAGCTGCAACCGGTATATATAACCTCTTGACATATACCCCCGTAGGGTATATCATACTTCAATGAAGCCACATTATGCGGATGTAAAAGTAAAATCCCAAAAACGTCTAAATATCATAAAAGGACAATTGGATGGTCTTGGAAAAATGATAGGAAATGACGAATACTGTATAGACCTTCTTAATCAAAGCTTAGCAATTCAAAATTCTCTAAAGAGCCTCGACGCAGTTTTATTCGAAAGGCATCTCAAAACACACGTTTCACACCAGTTTAAAAACCAAGAGGAAAAAGCAGCCTCCGAATTAGTTGATTTATTTAAAAGAGTAAATAAATAACCTTTTATGCAAAAACAAACTTTCGAAATCTCCGGAATGCATTGTGCAAGCTGTAGCTCAATTATTTCAAAGAAGCTTAAAAAACTTCCGGGAATTGAATCCTGCGATGTTAATTTTGCGACAGAAAAAGCGAATATATCTTTTGATAGCAAGAAGATAGATGTGGACATAATGAATAATGAGATAAACAAGCTTGGTTATTCTCTTTCCTCAAGACATTCTTCTATGAATAATTCAATGTCGGGAATGGATCATTCAGAACACTTAGGACATAATCTATCAAAAGATGAAAAAGTTAAAGAACTTAATTTACTAAGAAGAAAAGTAAAATTTTCACTTCCTATTACATTTATGGTATTTTTTCTAATGATTTGGGATATTGTTAAAAATATTGCTCCCTCATTACCAGAATTTCCTATTCCTATGCAACTTTTTAATACTATCTTATTTATTTTAGCAAGCTTCATTTTATTTTGGGTGGGAAAACCTTACTTGGAAGCAGTACTAAGATTTATAAAATATAGAGTTGCCAATATGGATTCCCTAGTTGGAATTGGAACTTTAACTGCCTATCTTTATAGCTCTTTTGTATTCTTGTTTCCCCAACTTAGAGAATCCTTATCGTTACCGGAATATACATACTTTGATGTTGCCATTGTTGTTACAGGATTTATTACATTGGGAAAATATTTGGAAGCACGTTCAAAATTAAGAACAGGAGAGGCAATCGAAAAACTTTTAAACTTACAGGCTAAAACAGCATTAGTTAAAAGGGCAGGTAAAGAAATTGAAATACCTATATCAGAAGTTGTAGTTGGAGATATCTTAATTGTTAAGCCTGGTTCAAAAATTCCGGTTGATGGAATAATTATTGAGGGAGAAACATCAATTGACGAGTCCATGATTAGCGGAGAACCTCTTCCTAAGGATAAGAATAAAGGAGATTTTGTAATTGGTTCTACAATTAATAAACAAGGAAGTTTTACCTTTAGAGCTAATAAAGTCGGATCTGAAACAATGCTAGCGCAAATAGTACAACTTGTAGAGAATGCTCAGGGGTCAAAAGCTAACATACAAAATTTAGCAGATAAAATATCCTCTGTTTTTATACCGGTAGTTTTGGCTTTGTCAGTCATAACTTTTATAGTTTGGATTACGATTGGAACCTACTTTTTGGGATTCACCTCTGCCTTATCTTTCGCACTTTTATCTTTTGTTGGTATTTTAGTAATTGCTTGTCCTTGCGCGCTTGGACTTGCAACTCCAACAGCTATTATTGTTGGCGTTGGAAAAGGTGCGGAAAAAGGCATACTTATTAAAAATGCTGAAAGCCTTGAAAGGCTTCATACGATAAAAACCTTAGTATTTGATAAAACCGGAACAATTACAAATGGTAAACCAACAGTGACTGATGTTATTGTTTTAGACCCAGCATTTACAGAAAGCAAATTATTACAGATTGCTTCTAGTTTAGAGAAAAATTCACAACATCCCTTGGCTAATGCAGTTTCGGAAAAAGCAAAAGCCTTAAAAATAAATTTCTTAAAAGTGACTTCATTTAAAGAATATGAAGGTATAGGCGTTGAGGGAATAGTTGATAATAAATTTATTATTGTCCGAAAACCAAAACAAACCGATATAAATATTCCAAAACTTGAAATTCTTCAGTCTGAAGGGAAAACCGTAATTATTATTGAAAGCAATAAAAAGATAGTGGGGGCACTTGCTATAAGTGATACCATTAAAAATGGAGTAAAAGAAACAATAGAAAAACTACACAACTTAAACATTAAAACAATAATGTTAACAGGAGATAATAGAAAAGCAGCTGAAAACATAGCCAAGCAGTTAGGAATAGACGATGTAAGAGCAGAGGTTTTGCCAAAAGATAAATCGGATGTGATAAAAAAACTTCAAGAAAACGGAGATAAAATAGCAATGGTTGGAGACGGCATTAACGATGCTCCAGCGTTAACACAAGCAGATATAGGAATTGCTATGGCAACAGGAACAGATATTGCGATTGAGTCTTCAGACATAACGCTTTTAGGAGGAGACATTTTAAAAATTCCCTTTGCTTTTAAACTATCCAAATCAACGATCAGAACAATTAAGCAGAATTTATTCTGGGCATTTATCTACAATATTGTTGGAATCCCACTTGCAGCGGGTGTTTTATATCCTTTATTTGGGATATTTTTAAATCCAGTATTTGCAGGTATGGCTATGGCATTATCTTCTGTTTCTGTTGTAGGTAATTCGTTATTATTAAAGAAGATAAGAATTTAATATGAATCTATTAGTAATCTTTATAACTGGTTTAACGGTGGGAGGATTAACCTGTCTTGCTGTTCAAGGAGGCCTTCTTGCCTCTGTAATTGCGTCTCGGGAGGAGGAATTAACTAAAGACAGGAAATGGCACGCGATATATAGCACTGGTGCGTTTTTGGTGACTAAGTTAATTACCTATACAATATTGGGTTTTTTATTAGGCTCTTTTGGAGGAGCAATTAATATTGGAGGAAGGATACAAACTTTTATGCAACTTGCTGCCGGAGTATATATGGTAATTGTTGCATTGAACCTATTGAATATACATCCTATTTTTCGCTACGCAATTATTCAACCCCCAAGATTTTTAACCAAACTTATAAGAAATCAATCTAAATCTAAAGATTTATTTGCACCGGCTTTTTTGGGAGCTATGACAGTTTTTATTCCATGCGGAACCACAATTGCTATAGAAGCATTGGCTATAAGTAGCGCAAATGGAGTAAGCGGCGCATTGATAATGTTTGCCTTTATATTAGGAACAATACCTCTTTTTTTTGGAATTGGTTTCCTAACTTCGTTGCTTGGAGATGCGTTTAAAACAAAATTCTTCAGACTTGCAGCAGTTTTGGTAATGCTTCTTGGAGTAACCTCTATTAACGGAGCATTAATTGCCCTGGGGTCACCGATGTCTTTTAATTCAGTTGCTAAAACTTTTAATAACTTATTTACCCAAAAAACAAATGGTCCAAGAATGAGTGTTGCTACTAATCAAAATCCAGAAATAACGGTAACTTCTTCTGGATACTATCCTAATTTAATTAAGGTAAAGAAGGGCATACCAGTTACCATCACCTTAGTTGGAAAAGACGCATATAGCTGTGCTTCTGCTTTTAGAATCCCATCCTTGGGAATAGGAGTAAATTTAAAATCAGCAAACGATATTCAAAAAATTACATTCGTACCGCAAAAGACAGGAGAAATTTCTTTTAGCTGCTCCATGGGCATGTATACGGGAATTATTGAAGTTCTATGAAAAAAATACAATTAAATATTGAAGGGATGCATTGCTCAAGCTGCGCTATGAATATAGACTTTGATTTGGAAGACTTGAATGGTGTAAAAACTGCTAAAACAAGTTATGCTAAGCAAAAATGTGAAGTAGAATTTGATGAGAACAAGGTAACAATTGAAGAAGTTCTAGAGCAAGTTAATAAAACTGGTTATAATGCAGGATTGGTAAAATAGATTCTAAACTTGTCTAATCCACAGAGCACAAGTTGCCGTACAAATTATTCAATAAAATAAGGTATAATAATACTGTTATGGCAAAAAGAGATACAGGAGTTGGAAAGAAAAAAAAGTCCCGTTCTTATAAAACAAAAAAAAGACGAGAAGCAAAAAAACTAATGCTTTCTTTAAAGAAAAAAAGACGCAAGTAGTTCCACGTTATAAGTTATCAGATTTTCCTACAACCCTCTGTTTCATTTAAATGCACCAAATGATAAAATACAAGTCTAAATATGGTAAGAATGCCTAACATTGTAACCATAGGAGGAGGCACAGGCAGTTATACTGCTCTCTATGGTCTTAAAAAATACCCACTAAAGCTTACTGCAATTGTTAATATGGTAGACGATGGAGGTTCGAGTGGAAGATTACGAGACGAACTTGGCGTACTCCCGCCGGGTGACGTAAGGCAGTGCTTAGTTGCTTTAGCAGAATCGTCAAAATTATTGCGGGATATGTTTAATTACAGATTTGAAGACGGAGGATTAAAGGGGCATAGTTTTGGCAATATTTTTCTTTCAACGCTTGAAAAGCAAACCGGAAGCATGAAAAAAGCAATAGCAGAAGTTGGTAAAATATTAAATATTAAAGGCCATGTAGTTCCTATTACATTTACAAAAAAAACAAATTTATGTGTAGACCTTGAGGACGGTAAAACCATTGTAGGAGAAACTCATATTGATGAAGTTGAGGCTAAAGAACACAGAGCCCCAATTAAAAAGGTTTATTTAAAACCAAAAGCAGAACTAAATGCAGACGCAAAAATAGCTCTTGAAAAAGCAGATTTTATTTTAATAGGGCCAGGAGATTTATTTACAAGCGTATTGCCAAACATTCTAGTAACCGGCGTTACAGAGATAATTAAACACTCTAAAGCTAAAAAGATTTTCGTTGTTAATATAATGACAAAATATGGACATACGACTGGCTATGGAGCAAAAAAACACGTTGAAGAAATAGAAAAATATTTAGGTAAAAACGTAATTGATTATGTATTGGTAAATTCAAAAAAACCAAAAAAAATTACCCATTCATGGTACGAAGAATTCGAAGAGCATCCGGTCGAAGATGACTTGGAGGATAATAGATATAAAGTTATTCGGAAAGACTTGTTGAAAGATTTTATTATTGTACAAAACCCAGTTGATGCAAGAAGAAGAAGTATTATAAGACACCACCCCAAAAAATTGGCTAAAGAGATTGTAAATATAATTGAAAATTTCTCCCTTTAAGCTATCATTAAAGAGTGATAGATAAATTATTTAAACCACTCGATGATTTTTTAAATTTTGTCACAATGTACAGGCTAATGCTGTATTACTTGATAATTTTATGGTTCTTAGCCTTAGCTTTAAGTTTTTTAAACCTATTACCATTTACACCCGTTGCATTAATTTTTAGTACAGTATTAATACTACTTACTTGTTATATATCAAATATATTTTTTGAAAAAGTTTTCAGGGCCATAACAAATTTTGAATCCACTTACATTTCAGCTCTAATTTTAACTTTAATCATAACCCCCTCAATTAATGCGCAAAATATTCAGTTTGCTATAGCAGCAGGAATCATATCAATGGCATCCAAGTATATTCTTGCACTTAATAAAAAACATATTTTCAATCCTGCCGCAATTGGGGTTTTGATTCCCTCTTTGTTTTCTTTTGGTGGTGCTAGCTGGTGGGCTGGCGCACCTTTAATGAATATTGCAGTTCTTTTGGGGGGAGTATTAATAGTTAGAAAAATACAAAGATTTGATTTAGTATTAAGCTTCTTATTATTCCATGCGCTAACAATTATTTTTCTTTCAGTAGTTAATCCAATGGATATTGCTAGCCTTTTAATGACGTCATTTGCTACCTCATCAATTTTATTTTTTGCTTCTGTTATGCTTACCGAGCCATCAACTACACCCCCTGCAAGAAAATTTCGTGTTTTCTACGCGGGAGTAATAGGTATGCTTTCCTTTTTCCAGACCTTTGAACTTGCACTTATTGTTGGAAACATTTTTTCATATATTTTCAGCCACAAAGAAAAACTTATGCTAAAACTCAAGGAAAGAATAAAGCTAACAAATGATACCTACGAATTCGTGTTTTCAAAAGAACAAGGTTTTCTTTATGAGCCTGGCCAGTATTTGGAATGGACAATAGAAACTAAAAAAATAGACAGACGGGGTAACAGAAGGTTTTTTACGATAGCATCATCTCCTACAGAAAAAGACTTAAAAATAGGGATCAAAGTTTATGATAGACCAAGCAGCTTTAAAAATACCTTAATGAGCCTTAAGCTTGGGGATAAAGCGCTTGCTGGAAATCTTGCAGGAGATTTCGTTCTTCCAAAAGAAACAAAAAGTCTAATTTTTGTAGCAGGAGGAATAGGTATAACACCCTTTAGAAGTATGATTAAATACCTTCTTGATAAAAACATTAAACGTCAAATAGTCCTTTATTATTCAAACAAGAATGAAGATGAGATAGTTTATAAGGATATATTTGATGAAGCGGAAAGGAAATTGAATATTAAAACTGTTTACAATCTAACAGACATAAATAACATAGGTGCTCAATGGAGGGGATATAAAGGAAGATTAAATGAAGAAATTATAAAAAAAGAATCCCCCGAATATAAAAATTCAATTTTTTATCTTTCTGGGCCACATGCAATGGTTGTGGGATTTGAAGACACCTTATTAAAAATGGGAGTAAATTCATCACAGGTTAAAAAGGACTTTTTTCCTGGTTATGTTTAGTTGACAAGCCATTTTGTTTATGAAACTATTGAGCTAATGAGTCCGTAATTAAAACTTCCTCGTATCTCAAAGAAAGATGTAGCCACAAGCGTAGCTACAGCATTCGGAGCGGGAATCATTATATTCGGAGCAAGAACACTAGCTGAACAATTGACCAAAGAACAAATTAAAAAACAAGAAGAATTAGAAGATCAGAAAAAATCTACAGATGAAAATAATGATAATTACTTAAGCGGAGAAGCGTCTCAAATGATTCAAGAGAAATTAATATATGCACACTAGTTCTTTTTATATTCCTCTTTAACTTCTTTCCCAAATTTTTCTAAAAGTTTTTTAACCTTAGGAGCAATCACAAAAGAACAATAAGGATAACTCTGATTATTGTCATAATAATTTTGGTGATAATCTTCTGCTTTATAAAATTTTTCAAAGGGTTTAATTTCTGTAACAATTTTATCTTTATAACTTCTTTGGTGTATTAAAAACGATTTTTCTGCTATCTCTTTCTGTTTGTTAGAATGAAAAAAAATGGCAGATCTGTATTGGGTTCCGATATCATTTCCTTGCATGTTTAAAGTAGTAGGATCGTGTGTTGCCCAAAAAACCTCAAGAAGTTTTCCATAAGGTATTATTTTAGCATCAAAAGATATTTGTACGGCTTCGGCATGACCAGTATTTCCCTCAGATACAGCAGAGTAATTAGGGTTATCCATTTCTCCACCGCTATAGCCTGACTCAACTCTTTCTACCCCTTTTAGCCTCTTAAAAATGGCCTCTGTGCACCAAAAACAACCCCCTGCAAACGTTGCGATTTCCATAAATTATATTATATAGCACAAACATGCCCTTTTTAATACAAAAACCACAAATACTTACAGGATATTGCATTCTTAAAAAAAGATATGTTTAATTAGTCTATGGTAGCAATCCTGCTCAATTGGGTAGTGAGCGCAATGGTCATATTTAGCGTGGCCTATATCCTACCGGGCGTACACGTTGCCAATTTTACATCAGCAATTGTTTTAGCTTTAGTGTTAGGTATAATAAATGCCATTCTCAAACCCATTCTACTTATTCTTACTCTTCCTATAACTATTCTTACATTAGGCCTTTTTGCACTTGTTTTAAATGCATTGCTAATTTTACTTGCAGCAAGTGTTGTTCCCGGTTTTTCGGTGGACGGATTTATTTGGGCACTTGTTTTTGGATTAGTTCTTTCAATTGCAAACACAGTAGTTAACAATTTTTTACCAAAATAATTCAGAAAGGAGGTGAAATAAATGAATTACATGAAAACGTTAAATCAACTTAGCTGGTGGTTACTTGTAATCGGAGGCTTAAACTGGGGATTAGTCGGCTTAAATGCAAGCTGGAATGTTGTACATATGCTTTTAGGAACATGGTCAACAGTTGAAATGTTAGTCTATGTACTAGTTGGATTGTCTGCCTTATATCAAGCAGCTCTTCAATTGGGCTTAATGAAGAAATAATTTAAAGCGGTGAAGTTTTATAACTTCCAATCCTGCCTAAATTATCAATCATCCCTTCTTTTTTAAGAAGTCCTTTTTGTGCCCCAACTTGCTGTATTACAAAAGACGCGTCTAATGAGCCCCATACAAGTGCTTCTTGAATATTTTTATTCTCTAAAATAGCCGCAATAAATCCTGCATTAAAAGCATCGCCCGCACCAGTTTTTTCAACAACATCAACTTTTATGGCTTCTAGTTGAAAATATTTACTATACTCATCCATTGCAAAAGAACCCTTTTCAGAATCTGTAATTATGATATTTTTCGCACCTAAACTTTTTAATCCAAAAAGAATTTTTTTAATTTCTTTTTTCTCATCTGACAGACCCGAATCTTTTCCATAAAGCAAACTTTCAGCCTCTTCTTTGTTAACGAATAAATAATCAGACATCTCAATCAAGTCCATTACCAATTTACCCCTATCTTCAATTTGTAAAGTACCGGGATTAAAAGCTAATTTTATTTCCTTATTTTTTATAAGTTTTAAAGCCTGTTCATATGGACTTTTCCATTCTTCTCCCAAACTTGTCAAATAAATAAACGGGGCAGTAGTATGTAAAAAATTAAATGAATGAGTTCTTTCTACGTGTTCGCTTAATATCGTTCTTTCACTTTTATAATTTATGCAAACAGAAAATGATGTAGGTTTATTTTCATCCTGTTTTAAAAAATTAGTATTTAAATTCTCCTTCTCTAAAGTTTTTATTAAGAAGTTTGAAAATTCATCGGTACCAATTTCCGCACACAAGCCAACATTTTTTCCTAACTTTGTTAATCCAACAGCTGTGTTTGCTGCATTTCCTCCTATATCCTTTTTATAATCTTTAACATTAATTTTTTGGCCAAAATCTAAAAGAAGGTGTTCTTTAGAACTGTCTAGATTAAAATGGGGATCATCGTCGGGTATGTTTAAAAAGATATCAATTTTAGCATCACCAATACACAAGATATCGAGCATAATTTAATGTTACAGTAAATATAAGTTGGCTTCAACAATTTGGTATAATATTATTAATGGAAGCAGCAGAGCAGTCATCAACAAATAGAGAGGTAGCTCAAGAAACTGCTTTCGTTTATATCCCCAAAGGTGTTCTTTATTACACATCTCTTAATAATCTTCGAATGGTACCAAATCGCGCTGAGCATAAAGCTCATTCAGAAGGAGCAAATTTTCATCACATAGAACTTGATCAAAATGGTAGATTCCTAACATTAAAAGAAACAGACCCCAATAATCCAGACGAAAAGAATAGAGTGACAATTAAAGGAAGAGGATTATACGTTAAAGTTCAGTTAGGTGAAGAGTCATTTTGGGTGCCCTATAATAAACCTCCCAAAAAGAGTAGAAAACCTAATTACAGGTTCACTTAATTTAATTCTCAGGCGTAGCTTTACAACTTAGAGTTCAAGGTTTATTATAAGTTCTGTATGAATAAAATTCTTACACTCTTAACAAGAAATCTCAAAGAACAAACGGCTTTTGCGCACTGCGATATTCCTTGTGGAATTTATGATCCACATAATGCTCAAATGGCAGCACATACAATCATAAGAATGACTCAGTTTTTAAAAGATATAAAAAGAGAAGATGAAACTAAAGCAGAGCATGATATTGCAAGGGTAACTCATGTAAAAGAAAAACACGCAAACATCTTGGAAGAGGAATTGGATACTTTACAAAATGATTATTTTAAGGAGGAGCATTTTAAAGAATATCCGCAACTAGAGCTGCTATTTAAAGACGCATTAAAGTTTTCCTCTAAGGCAAGACAAGGCATCGATATGGAGGCAGCGCAAAACACGTTAGAAAAAGTTTTAGAAATTTCAGAGATATTTTTTAAAACAAAAAATGTTACCCTAGTTAGGGTTAAATCAGTTTATCCTACAGAAGGCGAAATCGTAACCTACAAATAATGCTCTTTCTTTCCAAATTTAAAATAATAGGCCATTCAATGGAGCCTATGTTGAAGGAGGGCGATATTGTATTGGCAAGCTTTGTGCCTTATTTATTTCATAAGCCAAATATAGGTGATATTATAGTGTTCAAGATTAAAGATAAGTTTTTTATTAAAAGAATTAAAGAAATAAAAGATAATAAATATATTGTTAAAGGGGATAATAAGAAAGATAGTTTAGATAGTAAACAATTTGGGAGTATTGTGCAAAATCAAATTATTGCTGAAGTTATTTATAAAATATAATGGAGAATTTATTAATAATAGGAGTAATTTTATTTCTTCTTCTAATTCTTTCTTTTGTTTGGCCACCGGATAGTCCTTGGGCTCCATGGTGGAGAACATCAAAATCAACCGCAATAAGAATCTGCAAACTCGCAAATATTAAAAAAGACGATTTAATCTATGATTTAGGGTCTGGAGATGGCACCGCATTAATTGTTGCAGCAAAAGATTTTGGCGCAAAAGGAGTTGGAATAGAAATAGAACCAACTAGAGCTTTAATTTCAAGATTTCTTATAAAGAAAAATAATCTTGAAGACAAAATTAAAATAAAAAGACAGAATTTTTTTACCGTTAATCTTTCCAACGCCGATGTAGTTTTTTTGTATTTAGTTCCTAAAACACTGGAAAAATTAATACCTAAGTTTAAAAAAGAATTAAAAAAGGGAACAAGAGTAATAAGTTATAAATATAAGATGAATCTTAAATTGATTAATAAAGACGAAGATATATTTCTTTATATTATTTGAATTTTAGAATAAGCCATCGAATTTTGTCTGCAATTTTAAAAACAGAATAAAGAAATGGATTTATAACTAAATCGTAACTTCCCACAAATTCAACGAGTCTTGCTCCATACCCCTGCTTAAATTTATGAAATCCAAACCATGGATCATTTGGATCCGGATTTTCTCCTAAAGAACCCCACATATCAAATTTTTTTAAACCAAGATTTTTTCCAAATTTAATTGTTTCCCACATTATTAAGTTGGAAGCCATTGTTTCTTTGTATTTTGTGCTTGATGCACCATATGGGTAATACAGCGTGTCACCTAAAACAAAAAGTATCCAGGCTACAATTGTTTCCCCATTAAAATCTGCTTTTAATAAATGGGCTGATAATTCATCTTTATTAGATTTTTGAAACTTTAATGTTTCCCACATCAGTTTGTGATATTTTTCTGTGTGTGCGTAAAATTTTTGTCTTTTTGTAGTTTCTTTTGAAAGTTTTAAATATTCACTAAACGCCTTGTCAGAATTATCCTCTGTAACTTTTACTCCTTTCTTTTCTGCAAGCCTAATATTATATCTAGTTTTCTGACTCATGTTCTTTAATAATTCCTCCTCACTTTTAGTTAAATCAAGAATAAAAGTATATTTTGTAAAAAGCGGGTGAGCAGCTTTTTTTAATCCCAAATTAAGCAATTTTTGCTCTATGGTTTGACTGTTTTCAACATTTGGCTCAAGTTGTATATAAATAGATTTCTCAAGTCTGCCAATTTTTTTAAGCTCATCGATCATTTTTTTTACAGGAAGTTGCCCTTTTGGAAAATATCCGATTGTGCGCCCTGTTAAAGGAACCGGGTGAATAGTAACAATAAAATCATTTTGTTCCACGACTTTTATACCCGTTTTTATTCTAAATTTCGCCCATTTTTTAGATTGTAGAGGATGAGTACTCATAAATATTCAGGAACATCATTGTCACGAGATAAATTTCTTTCAAAACTATTATCGGGTAATTCTAATATAAATCTCGAAACAATATTAGACGTTTTTTGTCCAAAGAAAAGTCTTTTTCTTGCGAATGAAAGAAAAAGTCTGTCTTTAGCTCTTGTCATTCCAACATAGCAAAGTCTTCTTTCCTCTTCAAGTTCTGCCTTTTCCATTAGACTGCGAGAGTGCGGGAAAAGCCCCTCCTCCATCCCTACCATAAATACGACAGGAAACTCCAGGCCTTTTGCTGCATGTAAAGTCATAAGGTTGACTGCGTTTTTTTTACCTACCTCATCCTTAACATGATCTGGCATATATTCCTGTTCTACTAAAGAAACATTTTCCAAAAAATTATCTAAATTAGGAAAAGTTAAGGCAACAGAGCGAAGTTCTTTTATGTTTTCAAGTCTTGCTCTGTCATCCTCATCCTTCTCGTCGTAAACAGAAAGATACTCGGTAGCACGTAATACCAAATCCATTAATTTTAATGTTTCTCCCTCTTGCAAATGTGTGTCAGATAAATTGCTTTGAAATTCTAAAAACTTGTCAAATCTTTTTTTTCCAAGTTTTTCAATTCGCTTTATAGAAATTCTATCTTTAGGATTTGCAAGAATCTTTATATAAGCTAGAACATCTTTTATTTCTTTTCTTTCATAAAATCTTGTCCCTCCGATTAAAATATAAGGAATGCCTCTATGTATAAAAACCTCCTCAATGCTTCTTGATTGAGCATTGGTTCTATAAAGTACGGCAAAATCGGAATATTTTAAATGTGTGTTCTGGTACTTAATTTTTTCCATTTGCTCTATTATAAATTCTGCTTCCTTCTGTTCATTAATTGCTTCGTATACAAATAAGTCCTCTCCTTTTTCATTTTCGGTCCAAAGAGACAATACAGGATGAGTATTGTTTTTAGAAATTACACTTGATGCCGCATCTAAAATATTTTGAGTAGATCTATAATTTTGAGATAACGAAAAAGTTTTAACATTTTCAAAATCATCTTTAAACTTCGAAAGATTTTGAAAATCAGCACCCCTAAAACTATAGATGCTTTGAGAAAAATCTCCGACTACGCAAACATTTTTCCACTTTTCCGCAAGCATCTTAGTTAAAAGATATTGAGAATGGTTGGTATCCTGATATTCATCGACCATAATATATCGGAATTTATCTTGGTATTTCTCAAGAACTCGTGGCTCTTTTCTAAAAAGCTCTACGGTTTTAAGAATTAAGTCGTCAAAATCAAGCGCACCATTTTCTTTCAACAGTTTTTGATAAATTACATAAACACGTGCGGCTACTTCTTGGTAATGACCCCTGGCATACGTAGGATAATCTTTGTCATCGATTAATTCATTTTTTGCTTGTGATATTAATGACAAAATGCTTGCTGGTTTATATTCTTTAGTAGATAATCCTAAAAGATTGAATGCTTCTTTTATTGCATCCTTTTGGTCTTCAGTATCATAGATTATAAAATTCTTTGGAATTCCGATAATTTCTCCATCAATTCTAAGAATCTTGGCGCATAATGCGTGAAAAGTTGCAATTGTTGGAATTTCACTGTAACTAACACCCCCACTTTTTAAAATCTCTTGAACTCTTTCTTTCATTTCATTAGCTGCTTTGTTTGTAAAAGTAACCATCAAAATATTAAATGGAGATACTTCATTTGCAATTAAATTCACTACTTTAAAGGTCAAGACGCGTGTTTTTCCGGAGCCTGCTCCAGCCAAAATTATTATTGGACCATTAAGTTGTTCTACGGCAGCAACTTGCTCTTTATTGAGTTCCTTGAGAAAGTCTTTATTCATACCGTATAATAATACCATCGCGTAGTAGGCGACTCAAGCCAAAGTATGTTTTACATTGTAGCCAATTTTAAGTCATACAAAACACAAGTGGACGCAGAAAACTGGCTAGAGAAATTCAAGAGCCTTAAAATTGAAGAAGACAAGAAAGTAATTGTCTGTCCTCCATTTACACTACTCCCTTTGTTTAAAAGTTTTATAAAAGAAAACTCACTTCAACTTTTACTTGGATCACAGAATATTTCCCCTTTTGATGAAGGGCCATATACAGGAGAAGAAAATGCCAAGCAGATAAAAGAATTCGCGGATTATGTATTAATTGGACATAGTGAAAGAAGAGTAAATTTTAAGGAAGACGATAATGTACTTGATAAAAAATGTGAGGTTGCGTTAAAAAATGGGCTTGTGCCAATTTTCTTAGTTCAATCAGAAAAAGATAATATTCCAAAAGGAGTTGAAATAATAGCTTATGAACCCGTTTTTGCCATAGGCAGCGGAATACCCGATACCCCCGACAATGCTTCTGCGATCGCAAGTGTCATAAAGAAAAAAGGTGATTATAGGGTTCTTTATGGCGGAAGCGTAAATTCGGAGAATGTAAAAGAATTTAGTAGGGTAGATAATATAAGTGGAGTTTTAGTTGGGGGAGCAAGTCTTGAAGCAGATGAATTTATTAAAGTTATTAAAAATGCTTAAAAAAAATCCCCGCTTTATTGTTTTGGGAATACTAGTTATATTTGCAGCAATATTTGTTATAGCAAAAACTGCTAATTTTTATCCTTTCCTATTTAATCTTCTTTTTAATAAGGACATAAATCTTAAACAAGTTAATCCTCATAAATTAAACATACTTATTTTAGGAGTAGGAGGCGGAAACCACGAAGGTCCCAACCTAACAGACACAATAATGCTTGCCAGTATTGATGAGGAGAAAAATAAACTTACTTTAACATCACTGCCTCGAGATCTATGGATTCCAGAGCTTTCGGGGAGTAATAAAAAAATCAATACGGCTTATTCTTACGGGGAATTAAAAAGAAAAGGTGGAGGTTTAAAGCTTACAGAGGCAGTTGTAAGAAAAGTTACCGGACAAAATATAGATTATGGAATAAAAATTGATTTCTCGGGATTTGTTGCTGCAGTAGATATTATTGGGGGTTTAGATATAAATGTGGAAAATACTTTGGATGATTATGCTTATCCATTAAGCGGTAAGGAAGATGATACTTGCGGAAATAGCGATGAAAATATCAAAGAATTTATAGCAACAGGTCCGGCAGAACTTGAAATACAAGAAAAGTTTTCTTGTAGATATACACGTCTTCATTTCGATAAAGGGCCAACTCATATGGATGGCGAAACTGCCTTAAAATTTGTGCGTTCAAGACACGCTTTAGGACTTGAGGGAAGTGATTTTGCACGAAGCAGAAGACAGCAACAAATAATCTCTGCTTTTAAGAATAAAGTTTTTTCGGCCGAAACCTTAGTCAATCCGGTTAAGCTAATTAATTTATATAACACGATTAAATCTAGTATTGATACTGATATTAAATATGAAGAATTAGATGATTTTGTAAAACTTGCCCAAAAAATGAGCAAATCAAAAGTTGAAAGCGTTGTAATAGATTATGGAGATGAATCAAGTCAAAGAGACGGATTACTTTTGGAAGCACCTATTTCAGAAGAGTATAATTACTTATCAGTTCTAGTTCCAAGGGTGGGAAATGGTAATTTTTCTGAAATTTCTAAATATATTGCTTGCGAAATAGAGCAGGGAAATTGCAGGGTTACTCCAACACCTAAAAACTGATTTTATAAAGCTTAGTTTCGTTATAGCTAAAAACCAATCTCCCTAGATTTTTAAACTTGTCATCTTTTAAGTCCGGATATTTCTCTTTTTCAAGCGATGAAATAAAAACATAATCAATTTTATATTTCTTTAATAATTCTTTCGTGAGGGCTAAATTATTTGTAGTATATAAAGTTTGAACGTCATCTATTCTTGGTGAAACAACATCATATGTTCCTCTCCAAAGCCACTCGTGTACCGGCCATCCCGCAACAGTTGGAAGTCCTGTATTTGAGGAAATTCTTGCATAATTAGTATATGAATCTCCGTTTGCCTCCAATATAACCGGCTGGCCTTTAATATTGGAATTTATCCATTTTATTGCTGCGTAATCGCCTGGATAGAGGCTTTTTAAATATGTAAGCCCGTCAAGTCCTTTATAAATTTTTAGGTCTGCATAAAAAGAATTAATAGCAAAAATACTGTAAGTGAGTATCATATAAACCAGAATAAATGTTGGGATAAAAAATAAGGTAATATTTCTTTTTGATTTAAGACTGGTTAATATTCTAAAAATTATATAACCACAGGATGCGGAAAGCATTATAAATGCTTCATATGAAAGCTTAAACATTGTATTTGCTCTATAGTGGGCAGGATAAATGTCCTTAAGATAAATAAACTCCGGTACTATTAAAAGCATGGTTGAGACAGTTATTAATAAACCAACAAACTTATCTGGTGCTGTTATATTTTTTTGTCTTGTTTTTAAAAAAACAATAAATGAAATTACAAAAAAGTAGAAAAATCCATATAAAATAAAAAGTTGCCAAATCGGTGATCTCTGACAGTGATTTGCTTCAAAAAGAAACGGGCCAAGCTTAGTCAATGATGTTAAAAATTCGGGTGCACATATTACTCCGATTCCGGATGCAAAAGGTTTAAAATGTAGACTAAATGGTAAAGAAAATATAAAAAATCCTATAAAAATTATTGCAATATTAACAATAAAATCCTTAAGTTTCTTCTCTTTTCTTGCAAGTAATGTTAAAACTAAAATTGTAAGTATTAGATATATTAAGCCGTCCCATGCATTGGTCATATACATTATTGCAAGTAAAAAACTTATTAAGCCCGTAAATAAAAGTCTAACTTTATTGTGGCTTTTAAAACCTATAAACATCGAAAACAATATCGCAATTGTTAAAAGTACAAATGGTATATCTAGCACATGCCCATGTAAATCAGACACTACAAAAGAGTACATTGGAAACTCATGAATTGTATATTCGATAAACCTAGTGGCATTTGGATACCAATAATCGTTAGGAAAATTAACGGGTTGAAACGGCAAAGTCCAAAAAGGAACAGGCTTATCAAGTGGCATATACGCCTTAAAAAATGTGTAAATTGTCGTTAAATTACCTCCGAATGTAACAAGAGCAGCAGATAATAATCCTGCAAAAACTGTCTTAGCATCAGATTTAAATTGCTCGAATAAATTCATAACAAGCGAGAAAACTATTAGAAAGGTTAAAGAGAATAAGCTTGCAAGCATAAGGTTATAGCCGATTGATGAGGGAATAAATGATGCCCTAATTATTACGGCAGTTACTAAATGCCCAAAATAGTAGTAATTAATTGGAAACGGAGGATACCACATATCAAGAGGAGGGAAATAAGTACTTCGTAGAATTGAATTAACGAATCCAAAATCCATAAATTTTTCAAGCCCACTTATATCCGGTAAGTTTCCTCTGACAAAAGTCCAAAACAGAAGCCCAATTGCAAACAATAATTCCTCAAAAATAATTAATTTGATGTTTTGTTTTAAGATTTTTACTAAATTTATTTTTTTTGCAATATAAATATTAAGCATCAAAAACCCAAAGCATACCAAAAGAATTTCAGCAAAAGAGAAGGGCAATATTTTTAACCACGAAATAATAAATACAGCATAAGAAATAAAAGCGATCCCAATGATTTTTGAAAAAATATATCCTTTATCTTTAAAATTGCTAAAAATAAAAAAAGTTAGAGGTAAAAAAATAACTCCAGTAAGAAAAAGTACGACCCACCACTTTAGTATTTCAAACATTTCCATTATTAGATTATATTAAATTAACTATGGCTTTGTATTAAATATAGAATGGAATTTAAAAACATAGTCTCCCATTTTGTTGACGTATAATCCATTTGGAAATTTTTGATATAAAATATTTAATTGCTCTTCGTTGGGGTAGTGAAGCAAAACTATACTGTTTTTGTCTACTTTAGGAAGAATAGTGTCAAAATAGTTACTTTCTATAGGAAGTAAATTTTTTGTTCTGAACAAAAGCTCCTTGCCAAGGTGATAAGCGGGATAAGACGATACAAATATTTTTGTGTTAAAATTTGCGTTACTTTTTATGTAGTTTTCAATGTAAACACTGTCCGTGAGTATACTAATATTTTTATCTTTATTTATCATTCTTTCTGTAGAGCCCAAATTATATATGGCATAAATAATAAAAACCCCTAAAATTATGTGATTATGGTTTTTAACTTTAGGAATATATTGTATTGCAGTAGCAATTATTATTGCGATAAAGGGAAACGAAATATAAATTCTATGAAATGCTCCCACAGGCACTGTTAGTACCATTCCCATAATAAAGCTGACAATTAGTATAAAAATAGGATATAAGAAAAAAGTGTTCTTCAATGATTTTAATATTCCAATAAACGTACCAATTACGATTAGCAAAAATGTCATACTGTTAAAAAGAGCCTGATGTCCAAAATAATATTCGTTAACTCCGCCAATGTCATCTAAAAATAGTGAAAGAAAATTAAATTTAACTTGGTTTAATATGATTGAAATAAAGCTTACCCCATTGCTAACTTGTTGTTGAACGTCACTGGAGTTAAAAATTGTTACTTGGTCAATTCTTTGTATAAAAAAATTATCAACTCTTATGGCATGTAATATTAATGGAGAAAGTAAAATTAAAAAAATAGTAGTAGAAACAACAAATAGCTTGATAAATTTTAATGTCCTATTTCTAATCGACTCTAGTATTATAAATAATAATAATAATGGGAATGCTATATATGAAGATGCATATGTCATGTAGCATAGAAAAAGAAAGATGCCACATAATATAGCGTATTTAATTTTTGATCTTTTAATAATAAGCAGGAAATAATAATAAGAAGCTATGAAAAATGCAGTACTACTGATGAAGTGAAGTCCCAGACTAGATAAATATAAATTAGGAGCAAGGAAAATGTAAATTAATGGTAGCAAAACTTGCATTTTTCTTTCACTAAAATATTCCTTACCAATTAAATATAAATAAACTAAGCTTAATAATTGGTATGGCCAAGTTGAAATACGTATGCTTTCAATACTCGGTTTAAGAAATTCAATAAATAACTTTTGAATTGCAAAATATAGAACAGGAAACTGGGCAACCCAATCACCTTTACCCGGTACAACCGAAAACCAGTCGATCTGATTAATTGGCGGTAACGAAAATGAAATAAAAGCTGTAATAAATTCATCTTCTTGATAATGAAATTTATATGTAGAAAAAAAATACAAGAGAGAAAGATATAAAATAGATACAAAAAACAAAAAGAACTGTTCTTTATATTTAAAAATGTAATCTTTTATGCTTTTCAATCTCATCTGCACGATTTCTTTATGTCATATATTGCATAGCTTTTATCATCACTACTGTATAGAAGTTTTAAGTTATTTTTAAATAAATCGTAGTTTATTGGGAAATCATATTTATTTAGCACATTAGTTTCTAAAAAGTCTAATTTATAATTTCTAGACTCTGTGCAAAAATCATTTAAAATTTTCGAGTTAAGCATCTCTTTTCTTATAATATCCCTTGAATTAGTATCATATCCCTGACTCCATGCAAAATAAGGCCACCCTAAAAATATTTTTCTTCCAGCAATGTTTGCTTTGTCCATAAAATAATCCGTATTCAAAAAAATAGAATTTTTTGGAGTGTTCTTTACTATCCATTCGATGTCTTTATCTTTTTTATAATCCGCCAAAGCAATTTTCCCATCGTTTAAAATTGGGAAAAAATCAATAATCCCGGAGAGCGTTAAAAAGAAAATTAAAACCATCACGAAGGGTTTTAAAATATTTCTTTTATTCCATAAATACACCAAAAAATATGAAGAAAACATTACGCCAATTATCATAAAATAATTAAAAAATTTATGATTTGCTGAAATTTCCGGAGAGAACTGGATTAGGTTGCCTATAATAAACAAAACAAAAAAAGACAAAAATACTTTCCTTTGAAATTTTGTAGCAATTATTAAGGAGATTAAAATTAATATCGTGTGTAAACCCAAGTTTTGAAACCAATAACTTAGAAAGCTTTGGATATTCAATTTTTCAACAAGATATCCAAAATGTGTAGTTATGCTAAAAACAGACGGAACTTTATTAATATAAAAATAAGAGGGAAGTGCAAAAATTAAAGCCGTTGAAAGTGTAATAAAAATATAAATTCTTTGTTTTTTTAAGAATAGAAAAAGGCAAAACAAAATAACGATAGTCATTAAAAACACCGCCATATTAAGAAAAAAAGAAATTCCAAAAATTATGCCAATTAATACTGCTTTTAACAAGTTTTCCTTCCGTTTTCCATCTTTTAAATTTAAAAATAAATAGATGATAAAAAGAGAAAGCCCATAAGATATTGCAAGATGTCTTTGATTTGTATAAATATTTAAATTCCAAAAAGCAGATACTGTACTGGTGTGATCATAAGGGCCAAAAGAAGGAAATGTTTGATTTGTTAATACCTCATTAAAACTATTAATCGAGAGAGGGTGCTTTGAAAAAAAATTTAAAAAACTCAAAGAGCCATTAAATAGAAATAATATTACACTCAAAATTCCAACTGCAGCAGATTTGAAAATTTTTTTTGCGAAAACATAAATCATGATAATTAGAAAAGAAAATCCAAATATCGAAGGAACGTTTAAGGCAAAATCTATTCTTAGTCCCGCTTTCTCAAGAACCCCGGTTAGGGCATAAAAAAGAAAATGATATTTTATAGGAGCGTCGGAAAATAAAGGGTATTGTGGCGGAAAGTTATCTCCCAAGGAAAAGCTTCGTATAAGCGGAATATGACTTCCAAAATCACTCCATGCTTTTCCGGCAATTAGCATATCGCTATCCTTATAGGAAAAAGTTGAAAACATTAGCCACGAGGAAAAAATCAAAGAAAATAGAATAATTAGAATTCCAAATATGTATTTTTTTAAAAACTCTATCCATTTATTCATCTTTTAAAACAATATCTGCAACTTTCTGTCCTAGCTCAACCGCATAATTTGTTCCTCTATCCCACGGATAAACCTGTTCTATATTTGCAAGATAAACACCATTTAGTGGAGTTTTAAAAGAGGGTAAAATCTTTGAATAGTTGGTAGGGATAATAGGTTGTGCAAATGGTGCTTTAAAAAGTTCCATTCCTATAATATTTTTTTTGTATTCGGGATTAATTTTTCTTAAATAATCATCAAATCTTGCAAGCATTTCTTCTTTAGAAAAAGAGAAGTATTCGCTAGTTTGTTCTTTATAATTCCCTAAATATAAAAGGTGTTCATTGTGATAGTTTTTTTTATCCATAAAATTTGTATGCTCAACAATTGCCATAACAGGAGAACTTTTATCACAAACACTAAGCCAATAAGTCCCGTCTTTGAAGAAAACGTCTTTCATTCTAAGAACTAAATTAGTCGCGCCCAGTCCTTTAAGCTTGCCCAGACTATTTTTATATTCTTCCGGAAGTTCAGGAGCAATTTTAAGAAATAGAAAAGAAGGTGCAGTTACTATTACGGCATCGTATTTTTCGGTTTGCAATTTTTCTCCAATTTTAAATTTTATTTGTGGTTGCCCGGTTGATGTAAGTTCTACAATTTCGGTATTGAAATAGAAAATTCCTTCCTTTTGTTTTATTTTTTCAACAAGGTAGTTTGCAAAATTTAAAAATCCACCTTTAGGATATGCAAGTGAAGGAGTGCGTTTTTTGATTCTAGCCCAAAACCATGCAAGTGAAATATTGTCTATAAAATCTCCAAATTTGTTTACAAACAACGGCTCCCATATAAGAGAGTAAGATTTTTTTCCCATAAGCTTTGGTAAAATTTCCGACGCCTTGTATTTTTCAAGACTCTTCCAAAATGGATAGATCTTAAAGAATGCAATTACCGCACTCATTCTTAATCTTTCTAAAAAAGAAAGAAGTGGAAAATTTAAAACCAGCATTGGAGAATCAAGTTGAAAAATTTTTTCTTTAATATAGACTGAAGTTTTGGGTCGTTTAACAATAACCTCGTAATTAATTTCTTTAGCTAATTCTAAAATACTTCGGTCGTTTGTAAACCAATGGTGATAGTGTTTTTCCAATGACCAGTTCCAATCCTTTTCCTTATAGCCTATTGCAAGTCCTCCCGGATTTGAGTCCTTTTCGAAGACTGTAACCTTATGATTTCTTTTTACTAATTCGTAAGCTGCAGAAAGTCCCGTGAATCCAGCTCCTATTATTGCGATTTTCATATTATCTAAATTGCTCCCCGGGTCAGAAGGAAGATCAAGCCTCCAAAAAGTGTGAACAGGAGTCCAATAATTGTTACTGTCATTATACTAGAACTTCCTGTAGGTGGAAGACTTGGTGTAGCTGTAATTATTAAAGAGTCAATTGGACTAACTGTTGGGGAGATAAAAACAGGAGTTTCTGTAGGCTGAACATTCGTAAGAGTAGGAGTAGGGGTAGGGGTAGGAGATACGGTTATTGTTAAGCTAGGTATTGGAGTAGGGGTAGGTGACCCTTTTTCGCCCGAAACTTGAGTACCAGATGCAAAAACCGTAAATGATTGTTTAATCGTTTTAACAATACCCGTTGAGTCCTTGGTGGTAATTGTTATTGTATGGTTTCCAGCTGTAAGATCACTTTGTGGTCGATATGTCCAATTACCCTTTGAGTCGGCAATTACTGTGGTTTTTATTTGCTCATCTGAATTTATTGTTATTTGTACTTCCTCATTTGGCAAAGCTGTACCTTTAAATTGCGGCTTTTGATCGGTAAATTCTTGGTCTTTCTCTGGAGATAAAATTTTAGGTTCCTCTTTAGTGCCTTGTCTTGTCTCAAGTGGGGGAAATCCCGAAAGCTCTGCGGAAGAAGATGAAGTAGGAGACGTCTCAATCGTAAAGTCATAGTCATTAGATAAAGTAATAACTGGAACGGGATGCGCCTGTAAGCTAGATAGCTTAACATTCGAGAACATTCCTTCACCAATAGCAAGCAGCTTGAGCGATGTGTCTAAATTCAAAGAAAAATATGAACTTAAATCAGCTGACCTTAATGAATTAAGTGGAAGTACAAAAGTACCGTCAGGCTTAGTAAGAGTTGATACAACTTGAGATCCTTCTGCAACCACGTAGATAATTGATTCTTCAGGTGAAATTCCATTTGGAGTAATGACTTTTCCACTTGTTGGGTCTTCTGCTGGTGGATCTGTCGAAAGAAGTGGTCCGGTAGTAACTTCAAACGGAAGAGAATTGTTAGTGTAATTTCCTTTACCGCTTACAATTACAAAATAATATTTTGAAACTGGTTGTAAATTTCTAATTGTAAAATTATGTATTTTATGGGGTTCAATTCTGCCGAATTGCTGATCCCT